>DATGZK010000077.1:0-424776 GCA_035489755.1 Myxococcota bacterium | reverse complement strand
GATCGCCGCAGGCTGTGCATCCCGTTCGGGCCCCTGCGCGCCCGCAGCGCCGCAAAATCAGCCACCCGCGCTTCCGGGCCTCGCTCGATCCGGCGAGAAACGCCGAAGAAATGGAGCGTTTTGGGACGAGAAGTAGCTAGGCGAAGCTGCCTCGACGTCTACCCACTAGCGCAGTTCGAGCCGCCGAACGCTCAGCACAAGGAGTGCGGTGCTAAGACCGACCCAGGCGACGAGGCGCAGCATGATGGAGAAAACCTCCTGTGCTTCGGCTTGGAGCGAGATCCAGCCGGACATGGCGTAGATAAGGGCTGACCCGAGAGGAGGTCCCCAGCGCTCGAGCGCCGCGAACCATCCGCCAAAGGACGCACCGAACATGTGTGCGGCGTTCGCGACCACGATCAGTTGAATCCACAACATCACCGCAAAGAGAGTGACCACGCGCGGCACGTAGAGTGAGAGCGCCATGGCCAGGGCGGACACGATGGCGGCGCTTGCAGCGTAGACGAGGCCAGCCAACAATGCCGGCTCGAACGTGAATCCGTGGCGCACGTGCAGGAGGAACGCCGCAGTGGTAAGGGCGCCTCCACCCGCGGCGATCGCGAGGGCAAGCGTGCCCGAGAGGCGGGCGAGCGCGTAGACCGTGCGGCTTACGGGCCGTGCGAGCCAAAGCGCGATCGATCCGTCAGCGACTGGACGGGCAAGTCCGTCGGACGCGACGAGCCCGGATGCCGCTACGAGAAAGAGCGAGACGCAACCGAAAAGGATCGGACCGAGGGCCCGGAAAGGCGCTCTTGGATCGACGGCTTCACCATTCAGCAGGAGCGAGCCCTGAATACTTGTGCAGCGATCCACGAAGAAGAGGGCCAAGAGTGCGCAGCCCGCGACCGCAAGGCCGAGGCGACTGCGGAGCGCGTCCTGGAACGCCTCGGCCGCGAGCAAGTGGAAGGCCCGGGTCGGACGGACGAGACGCTTCGTCGGGGCAGTCTCGCTCACGCCACGCCTTCTTCCGCGCCTACCCCGGTTCTTTGCGGGCTTGCACCAATTCCGCCCCGAACGATGCGCACATAGGCGTCCTCGAGGCTCTCGCCCGCGAGAACAACTTCGCCGAGCGGTCCGCTCGCCGCGATGCGCCCCTCGTGCAGGATCACCACATGGTCGCAGGTTCGCTCGACCTCAGTCAGGACATGTGAGCTCACGAGCAGCGTCCGACCGCGCTGGCGCGCCGCGAGGATCCAGTCGCGGGCGTCGCGTACGCCGAGCGGATCGAGACCCGACGTGGGCTCATCGAGCAGCAACAGCTCGGGATCGCCGAGGAGAGCCTGTGCGAATGCCACCCGTTGCACGAGGCCTTTCGATAGGCCGCCCACCCGCTCATGCGCGCGCTCCCGCAGGCCAGTCTCGACCAGGCGCACGTCCATCTCGTGTTCGAGTGCATCGCCATCGAGGCCGATGAGCCCTCCGTGAAGGCGCAGGAGCTCGCGAATCGTCATGCGCGGGGCGAACGCCGGGCGCTCAGGCACATAGCCCAAGCCCTCGCGCGAGCGGGGGTTCGAGGGGGGCAGGCCGCGCACCCGCACTCCTCCCGCACTCGGCCGGACAAAGCCGAGGAGCAGGCGCAGCGCCGTCGTTTTACCTGCACCGTTCGGACCCAGGAGGCCCACCGCGGTCCCAATCGGTACCGCGAGATTCACCCGATCGAGGGCGCGACGCCCGCCATAGAGCTTCGACACGCTGGCAAGCTCAAAGGCGATCATGGGGGCGCGAGCGTACAGTGTATCCATGTCCAGCGCTTCAGTATTCGCGCGGCAGGCGCGCTCCATCCTGACGCGCACCGGAGGTTACCTCGCGGGCTTCACGTACTCGCTTCAGCCCTATGCGGGTTGCGAGTTTTCCTGTGCCTACTGCTATGTGCGCGAGCTCGCCGTACAGCGCATGAACCCCTTTGGGCTTTCGTGGTCGTCGTGGATCGCGCCCAAAATGAATGCGCCGGACCTGCTGCGCCGCGACGCCGAGCGGGGTCGCTTGGCCAAGGCGCGGATTTTCTGTTCCTCAGCCACCGACCCCTATACGCCGCTGGAGCGAAAACTCCGGCTCACGCGAGGTTGTCTCGAGGTGATGGCCGAGCACCCTCCCCGGGCGCTGCTGCTCCAAACGAGAAGCCCGCTCGTGGCCCGCGATGCGGACGTTCTCGGACGGATTCCGAGACTGTGGGCCAGCATGACCGTGTGCACGGAGAACGAGAGCGTTCGCCGCGCGCTTGAGCCGAACGCTCCCGCAACGACGAAGAGGCTGGAAGCCCTCGGCCGCTTGCGCGCCGCTGGGATCCGGACGCAGGCGGCCGTGGCGCCGCTCTTGCCGTGCGACCCCGCTCGGCTCGCCGAACTGCTCGATCCCGTCGCTGACCGCGTCGTGGTCGACGACTTTTTCCGTGGCGACGGCGCTGGCGGCCGACGCAGCCGGGCAGCGCTCGGCCGCTTGCGTGCCATGGGCTTTTCACGCTGGGCCGAGCCGGGTTACGCGGAGGATGCCATCGGTGTCCTGCGCCGCCTGCTCGGTGCCGAACGCGTGCTGCTCTCGAAGGATGGGTTCAGCGCTGTGGACGCAGAATCCGGGGAGAGCCCAGCGGCTGCACGAACGGGGCGGGGGCCGCAGGTCTGAGATCTGGGCGCTTCCCGCAGCAATCGATCTTCGCGCGCCGCGGGCTTGGGCAGATTCTACGGTCGCCGGCAATCTCCTCGGAAAGCAAGACCGCGGCTTTGCGGGGACGCATCAGCGCCTGGGCTGGGTCCCTGCGATTCCGTGCGCGATCTTGAGCGCGACGGCGATGATCGTGAGAGTCGGGTTGTAGCCCGACGATGTGGGGAACACGCTGCCGTCGCACGCGTACAGGTTGTCGACGTCGTGGAAGCGGCCCCGCGGATCGGTCACGGACGTTTGAGGGTCAGGACCCATACGAAGCGTCCCCATCTCGTGACGCGAAGAGGGTGCATTGGTGTTTGGCGGTGGCAACGGAACGGTATCGCAAGGCACCGTGAACACCCCCTGAGCTCCCGCATTTGTGAGGATCTGTGTCAGGTAGGGCAGAAAGAAAACCCGGGCTTGAAGCTCGTATGCGTGTGGCGCGTAGGTGACGCGTGAGACCGGCAAACCGAAGACGTCCCGCACCGTCGGATCCAGGTCGATCTGATTTGTGAGCTGGGGTGCATCTTCGGCCTGCATGATCAGGGAGATCAGGTGCTGGCTCAGAACGCCATCGCGCAACACGTTCTTGAGCTTCGTGCCGAAGCGTGCTCCCGACCCGTTCGGCAGCTGGAACGCGACCACGAATCCATCGTCGGTGATAGGCAAACCCTGGGAGCCGCCAAACTCTGTAATGCCGCCGAGGTAGACGGCCTTGCTGCCGTTCGCATCGAACAGGCGCGGTGCTGCGCCCCCGGGTTCAACGCCGCGGAAATCCGAGACGCCGTGCGTCACAGCGCGGCCGCGCTGGCCGTGGATGCGCTGCGGCATGAAACCGTTCAAGTTCAACTGCTGGTGGAACATCAGGTTCCGTCCTACCTGTCCGCTCGAGTTGCCGAGCACCCCCCCGGCAAGTGTCGGCGAAAGCAGGCACAGACGGGCCGATTCGATGGGGCTCGCTGCGAGAACGAAGGCATCGGCGGTAGCGGTCTTTTGCCGGCCTTCCCCGTCCACGTAGTTCACCGCGGTGACATGTCCGCCGTCGTTCAACAACTGCACGACCTTTGCGTTGTAGCGGAGCTGGCAGCGGCCCGAGCGCAGGGCACGGCGAAGCGTGGTAACCGCGGGCGAGCCCTTCGCGTTGTTCGGGCAGCCAAAGCCGCTGCACCAACCGCAGTCCACACAGGGTGGACGACCGTCGTAGAAGCGGGAGTTGATGGCAGCGGGATAGGTGTGTGGCGAGAGGGGCGATCCTTGGAGCGACACCTGACGGGCGCCCTCGGAGAGCAAGAGACCAAGATACATCGGCACGCCAGGCGGCATCGGCCGGGGTGTGCTCCGCGGTGACGCGAAGGGATTGTCGTCCGTGCCCTGCACACCGTAAAGGGCTTCCGCCTCGCTGTAGTAGGGTTCGAGCTCATCGTAGGAAAACGGCCAGTCGGCGAAGTTGGCACTCGCTGAATCCGCTCCAAAGCCGGGGATCGCCAGCCCGGGCGTACGACCGATCAGTGTCTCGAGCGTGCTCTTCAGCTGGAAGTCGAGAATATTGAAGCGCGGTGTCTTGCAATCCGCATGCTGGAAGGCGCCCCCTACTGCGCGCGGCAATAGATTCACGTCCGGATTGATGGTGGCCTGCGCGCTCGCCCCGCGGCGAAAGGTTCGAGGCTCCAGCATCGAAAGCGGGTCGATCCAGTTGCGGACGGCGTACTTCAGCTCGTCGTTGTTGTGGCGCGGGAGAGGGAGTTCATCGTCGTCGAGGCCCGGCCAGGGATTGTGGCCACATTCGAGCACGAGCACGTTCTTCCTGGCCTTGCACAGTGCATAGGCCGCCGTGCCGCCGCCCGCGCCACTGCCAATCACACATACGTCGAACCGCGTGAGTGCGCGGTTGCCGAGAACATCGTCATCCTTGAAGAAGGTGTCCATCATGCTCTAGAAGCAAGCTCCTGGAAGCAGCTGGCCAATGAAGCCACTAAGCTGTGTGATCGACTGCTGGACCGCTGCTCCATCCGGGGTCAGTGGCTTCGGCGCGAGGCTGCCGTCGGGCGCGATCTCGTCGGGATTGGGCGTCGACATCGGGTGGTCGGGGCGCTCGCGATAGGTCCCGAGCTCAAACGAGAAGATCGAGTAGCCGAGCGGTTGATTGTCGCCCTCCACGCCGAGCATCTGCCAGCCCCGCGTGCTCCGGTTGCCGCCATATTCCGGCGCCGAGAACGAGCCCTCGAGGACGTGCTGGATCACGAGGTCGAGGAAAGTTTTGCCGCGGCGTGGGTCGACCGGCAAAACGCCGGGGGAGTCTAGCTGCGCAAGCACGCGGTCTTGGTCGGCGACAGACAGCTGCGCATAGGGCTGACCTGCGGTGGAGGTGGCGACGGCATCGACGCTCGCGAGGCCCTGCGGGTAGAGATCGCGCAGTCCGATGAGCGGACCCCCTTGGGTCGCGTCCAGCTCGGGTGGGATCCCCGCGGCTTGGGATCCATAGAGCTCTGCGCGCCAGTACAGCTCCTGCAGGCGTGAGGGCCGGATCGAGCGCAAGAATTCGTTCTCGGGGAATCGGGATGAGGGCGTTCCGAGCCGGTAATTCGGATATGGTGTCCGCCCGCTGTAGGGGCCGCGTCGATACAGGCCAGCTCCACCGCGATCGAACGTGATGAGTAGCTCTTCGATGTACACCGCGACGCCGAGATCCTTGGCGCCCGGGTCCTGATCGGGCGGAAGGATCCGGTCCACAAGCGCCTCGAGCGTTGCGAACTCGGCGTCTGTGAAAAAGCGCTCCCGCTTCCAGAAGAAGAAGGCACGGGCGACACGCGGCTGGGTCGCCGAGGCGAGGGCCGCGACTGCGCCCGACGCGAAGAGAAACTGACGGCGTGTCAGGCGTGCGGCGCGGAGGAGATGGAGGGGGAGTGCGGCGGTGAGGCTCCGCTCCGGATTTTGCAGCGCCGGCGGGGGGCTGTCTGCGCTGGCGCCCTTCCCAGGATCGGTGGTGTCGGGAAGTAGAAACTCGCGGGGAAGCTTGGGCAGTTTCAGATTCCGCATCGACGCCTCCGCGAGCAGCTTACCGCGGGCCCCGCGGCTCCAACGGCGGCGCCAATCCTATCACGCGGCGCTTGCGGAGTGGGAGCCAATCGCCCCGCCGCGCTTCGCGGCAAAGAGGTCTCGGTGTCGGCCGCCGCGCACGGGCGGCAGCCCAAAAAAGGACGCGAGGCTCTCGTGCGAGACGAGGGCGCCGACGCGACCTTGTCTCGCCTTGGTGCGCGAAAGCCGCGTGCGTGTGTCGCGCGGCATGACCCACCTTTGCCGGGCCGGCGGCACTCGCAGCCTCTCTTGCGACCCCCCGGGAGCAAAGTTGCCTGCCCGAGGCGGGGGGTGCCATGCTGCATCGGGCGAGGGGAGACGACGCTCGCAGGTGCGAGTTAGGGCAAGCGCATTCGCCGCGTACTTCGCGACCTGCCTTTTGGCGCCATGTTCGGATTCGCCGGTCGACGTGGTAGACAAAGATGCCGATTTCTACGGATTCGAAGGACGCTCTTGCTCTCGGAACGAACTTACGCGGGCGGAAACGTTGGGACCGGGCGAGGGGCTGCGAGGAACACCCGTGTGACAGGCTGTTGTTTGCCGGGGGAAGGGCGGGGGAAAGTACTATCGCTTGCCCGAGCCCCGACGCTGCGCTTGTCCGCCCTGCGCCCTCCGATTTCGCAAATTCGGCCGCGACGCTCTTTGCGTCGTCATCGGCTCGTGTGCGGAGCTCTCGCGGCGTTTCTGCTCGACGTCCAGCTCGCCCGGGCCACCTGGTCTATCGTGGCCACCGACCCGGAGACGTCAGAGGTCGGGATCGCGGGGGCCTCCTGCATCGGTGGCGTGAACGTGATCGGGGGCCTCGTGCCCGGCCACGGTGCCATCGCCGCTCAGGGGATCACGAACGCCGTCGCACGCCAGCGGGGTGAAGAGCTCCTGGCGGCGGGAGAGAGCCCGCAGCAAGTGGTTGCGGAGATCACGAGTGATGCGTTTGATCCGAGTGCGTGGTGGAGCATCACCTCGGGGGCACAGGTGCGGCAATACGGCGTCGTTGCCCTCGGATTTGAATCTGCGGCGGCGAGCTACACCGGCCGGCGTACCCTCTCGTGGGCAGGATCCGAGCAGGCGGCCGGGGTCTCCGTGCAAGGAAATCTGCTTGCTGGGCCTGAGGTCGTGGCAGCGGCGCTCGCGCGCTTTCAGCAGTTGCAGGGCGATTGTCGGTCGATGCTCCACGACCGCTTGGTCGAAGCGCTCGAGGCCGGAGCAAAGGCGGGAGGGGATCGCCGCTGCGAGCCCGCGCTCGGGGCGCTCTCGGCGTTCCTCGAAGTCGCGGGGCCCGACGATCCGGTCGGGGCGCCCTCCCTGCGACTGGTCGTGACTCCCCCCTTCGAGCCGGAACGAGGTATCCCCACATTGTTGCGCCAGCTTTTTTGGCCCGAACGGGGCAGCGACTACGAGAACCCGGTGAAGAAGCTTCGGGTGCTGTACGACGAATGGCGACGGGAACACGTGCCTGTGGGCCGCTGCTCGGACGAAGACAAGGTGGAGGAAGTCCCGTGAATGTTTCGAACTTGCATGGCAAGACGGCACTGGTGACCGGCGCGGGCAGCGGCATCGGCCAGGCGACGGCGCTCGCCCTTGCCCGCCGCGGCGCGAAGCTTGCGCTGTGTGATGTGAACGAATCGGGCCTCGCGGAGACGGAGGCAAAGGCACGCGCCCACGGCTGTGATGTCCTCGCGCAACGGGTCGACGTCGCGAAGCGGGAGCAGATGCGCGCCTTCTCCGAGACGGTCCACCGCTGGGTCGACGCCGTCGATCTGCTCATGAACAACGCGGGCGTGGGCCTTGGTGCAATGTTCCTCGACAGCACGCTCGAGGACTGGGACTGGATTGTCGGAATCAACCTCATGGGCGTGGTTCATGGCTGCCACTTCTTCCTGCCACCGATGGTGAGAAAAGGCTCCGGTGGCCACGTCGTGAACGTCTCCTCGGCGGCTGGCTTCTTCGCGAGCCCCCAGCTCGCAGCCTATTGCACGACCAAGTTCGGCGTGCTCGGACTGACCGAGGCGCTGCGCGAAGAGCTCGCGCCTCACGGCATCGGTGTCACTGCGGTATGTCCCGGCCTCATCAACACCGCCATCACACGCTCGAGCGTGCTCCGGGGACAAGGGGCCACGGCGGAAGCCCGCGAACGAATCGTCAAGCTCTACGAACGCAGAAACTATGGGCCCGAGCGGGTCGCGGAAAATATTCTGCGCGCCGTCCAGCGCAACCGCACCGTCGCTCCCATCTCGCCCGAAGCGTGGGCCATGTACTTCATCAAGCGGCTTTCACCGCGCCTTGCGTGGTTCATCGCGCGCAAGCTTGGCGAGCAGGCGGAAGCGTCGGCAACAGCCGAAGGATCGCGGCAGTGATCTTGTGTCTGGCCGAGGCGGACTACTCTCGCGAGTCTCTCCGCCCCTCTCTTCCAGCGCGGCCGTGCCGCTAGGTGCCAGTCGATTTCCACCCGAGGAAGGCCTCGGCCGCGCCTTCGACCTGCGAGAGGAGCTCCGAACCGGTTCGCGCGAGGATCAGCAGGACAAGGCGGTGCACGCCGAGATCGGCATAGCGTGCCACGTCCTCCGGGCGCAGCCCCGGCGGAGGCGTGATCGTGATCTCGAGCGGACCGAGCTCGGCCGGACGCGCGACGCGTCCGCGGACAGCGGAGAGATCGGCCAGGCATCGCCGCGCGTTTTCGACGTCGAGAGCGAAGCCGTACCAGCCGTTCCCGCGACAGAGCGCCCGCCGGTACGCTCCGAGGCTCTGGCCTCCGACGTGGATCGGAGGGTGCGGACGCTGGACGGGGCGCGGATTGGCGTCGATCCCGGAGAACGCGACGAACTTGCCTTTGAAGCGCGGTGAAGGTTCGTCCCACAGCGCAAGAATGGCGTCGAGATACTCGTCGGTGCGTCTTCCCCGGTCTGCGAAGGGGATGCCGAGTGCTGCGAACTCGGGCTCGAGATAGCCTGCCCCGATTCCAAAGAGGAGCCTGCCGCCGGAGACGACATCCACACTCGCGAGCTCCTTCGCCAATACGAGTGGATTTCGTTGCGGGAGGATGACAATGCCCGTCGCAAGGCGGATCGTTCGTGTATGGGCGGCAACGAACGCAAGGGCGACCGCAGGGTCGAGCAGCGGGGTGCGTGGCGGAAGCGGCGAGGGTGGCGCCTGCGGGTCGGGAAGGACGACGTGCTCACCAGTCCAGACCGAATCGAAGCCGACGCGCTCCGCAAGTCGCGCAACCTCAGCCGCAGTCGTGGGATCCGCGCACGCGCCGACGTTGATTCCGTACAGTCCAAACTTCATGGGGAGCCTCATCGAGGTTCGAGGAGTTGTAAGGTCGGTCGGGCGACGGCCCTTCCGCCCACCCAAATTTGAGCGCCGGGCCGCTTCTTCGGGTGCCACGGTAGGATAAGGGGAAGCACGCTAGACAGGAGAGTTCGAACGCGTGCGCTTGATCCTGAGCCGCAAGGGATTCGACGCAAGCGCCGGGGGCACGGCAAGCCCGATCTTGCCGAACGGCGCACTCCGCTCTCTTCCGATCCCTGACCCGCTCTCGCCGCTGCGATACGCAGACGTGGGAGCCGGCTCGGACTCCCTCGGGCGGACCGTCGAGGAGTTGACACGGGGTCGGGTCAGGGCGCGCGCCTTCGCCCACCTTGACCCAGACCTCGATCCTCATGCGCTGCGGCGAGCGCGGGGCTGGCGGCCGATCCTCGGACAGACCGGCGCCGCGCAAAGTCACCTTGCACGCCACGGCGTCGGGCCCGGCGACGTATTTCTCTTCTTCGGCTGGTTTCGCCGCTGCGTGCGCGAGCACGGGCGGCTCCGCTATGCGCGCCGCGCACCGGACCTCCACGCCCTCTTCGGCTGGCTTGAAGTCGGTGAGGTTGTGCCGGTGGCGGAGCTCGGGCCGAAAGATCTGCGCTGGGCACGGGGCCATCCGCACTTCTGGGGAGAGCGCGGCGCCGGCAACACGCTCTACCTGGCCGCCGATCGCCTCGCGGACGCCGGGGCCTTACCGGGAGCGAGGCGCCTGCCGGGAGCCGGGCTCTTCCCCCGCTTCGAGCGGCGCCTGTGCCTTACTGCGCGCCCAGGAGCCGTCCCACGAGGCCTGTGGAAGCTGCCGGAGTGGATGCACACCCCGGGGCGTGGCCCCCTTCTCACCCACCACACCGACCAAGGGCGTTGGAAGCGGGCTCATGGCGGCTGGCTTCTGCGCACGGTGGGACGCGGCCAAGAGTTCGTCATAGACCTTGACCGCACACCCGATCCGGCCAAGGCGGCCCGCTGGCTGCAGGATCTGATCAAAGTAGGTGTCGGCCGTCCCTAGAGGCGACCCCGCTCCCAAAGGAGATTTTCGTTGTCCGATGTATCACGATGTGATACATGGTGCAGCATGGAAAATCCTGAGGATACGAGAAGAACCGAACCTCACGAACCCGATCCGTCCAGAGGCAGCACAGGGGAGAGCAGGGAAGAGGGCGGATTTCGCGAACGTGGTCGCAAGGAGCGCGTATTGCACACCCGGATCTCCGAGCAGCTTGCCGAAGACATCCGGCGCGTCGCGGAAGATCTCCGCGTCCCTGTTTCGAATCTTGTCCGCAACGTGCTGGAGGAGACCTTCAGCGTCGTTGAGTCGGTGACCGACAACCTCGGGACCTGGCTCGAGGACGTCGCGACCGAGGTGGGAAAGGCTCGCGGCTCGCCCCGTCACCAACAGCGTCGCTGGGCCCGGCACTGGGCACGTGAACGCGACGGCGAGGAGGCACCCGCAGGCGTGCGGGATGAAACGGCCTGGGAGAAGACCTGGGATGAGCCCCCTCCCGCATCCCCCGAGACGCGCACGCGGGGCGGACCTCCAACGGGGGCAGGGGAAGCCGAGACGCCGGCGGAGCGGGCAACTGCGTCGGGCGCTGCGCCCGCGGCGGGGGACCGCCCCGACTTCTCCCAGGTTCTTGGCTGGCAGCCGCTCGTGCTCAACCGACCCCAATCCTGTGCGGATTGCGGGCGGCTTCTGGTCCGGGGCGACCGCGCCTATCTTGGGCTCACACAGGCTGGTGTCAGCGGGTTGGTGCTGTGCAGTGCCTGTATGGACGCGCGCGAGTGACGCGGGATGCGGCGCGGGTCAGCGAGCTCGTAACCCCCGCCCTCCTCGTCGACACTGAAGCGTTTGAGCACAATCTCTCGGTGATGGCTGCGGCGCTTCCGGGCCCAAAGCTGCGGCCTCACGTAAAAGCACACAAGTGTACGGCCATCGCGAAGCTCCAGGTTCGCGCGGGCCATACGAGTTTTACCTGCGCGACGCTGCGCGAGATCGAGCAGATGGCGGCCGCTGGCCTCGGCGCCGACCTGCTGCTTGCCAACGAAGTGGTGGATGCGCGGCGCCTCACCCCTGTCATTGCCGCAGGCGCGCGCGTGACCTTGGCTGTCGACTCTGAAACCACCATCGATGCAGCGGCGCGTGCCGGCGTACGCGAGGTGCTGATCGACGTCAACGTGGGCCTCCCGCGCTGCGGGTGTGCGCCCGAGGACGCGGGCCGGTTGGCGGACCGCGCCCGAGCGCGCGGACTGCGCGTGAAGGGAGTCATGGGCTATGAGGGCCATGCGATGGCGTTGCCGGACCGTGAGAAGCGGATGCAGGTTGTCGAGGAGTCCATGCGCAGGCTGCGTGATGCGCACGAGAGGACGGGGGGCACCGTGATTTCCGCGGGGGGCACCGGGAGCTACAACATCAACACCTTTGCGACCGAGATTCAGGCCGGCTCCTACGTGCTGATGGACACCGCATACGCAAAGCTTGGGCTCCCGTTCCGACAGGCTCTGTTCGTGCTGGCCACGGTCGTTTCCGTTTCACCCGGTTATGCCGTGGCAGACTGCGGTCTCAAGGCCCTCGGTATGGATCATGGCAATCCCTCGATCGAGGGAGCGCAGGTGTGGTTTTGCTCCGACGAACACATCACGTTCAAGCCGGAGCGGCCCGTCCAAGCTGGCGACCGGATCCGCGTAGTGCCCGCGCACGTGGACCCGACCGTGGCCTATCACGAGCGCATGCATCTCGTCCGCGGGGACGATGTCCTCGAGACCTGGCCGGTCGATCTGCGCGGCTGGTGAGCGCGCTCCGCCTCATCCTTGCGGCTCTGCTCCTCGGAGCCCCAATCTCCGCTTCCGCCAGTCAGCTCGACCTTCCCCTCGAGATCGACTTCGCCTTCCTGCGCAAGCTGCTCGTGCAACAGGTCTACTCTTCGCCCGGCGAAACAGCCGAGGTGTGGCGCGACGAGATCGGCTGCAACCATCTCATCCTTTCCGAGCCGCGGGTCTATGGGCGGGACGGTCGTCTGCGGATTCTGACCGCCAGCGACGCGCTCTTCGGAACCCCGATTGCAGGTGCCTGCACCCTCTCGATCGAGCGGAAGAATCAGATTGAGCTTTGGCTTGAACCCGTGCTTACACCCGGATCGCCTATCGTCCAATTCCGCGTCGTGGACTCCAATGTGTTCGAACCGTCCGGCCGTAAGCTCGGTGCAACAGGCATCCTGTGGAACTGGGTCAAGGAATATGTGCATCCCCGCCTCGCCACCTTTCACATTGACCTCGAGGCGCCCGTCTCGGACCTGCGCGGCGTTCTTCCCCTCTTGCTCCCGAGCGACGACGCATCGCGCACGCAGCGCATCCTCGACTCCGTCGCGCTCGCGGCAGTGCGTGTCACCGACACGGAACTCGTTGCCACGCTGCGTTTCGAAGTCCCTCCTCTGGCCGCGCCGCCGCAGCCAGCGACGGAGGCGCCTCTTACCGAAGCGGAGCGCGTCCAGCTGCGCGCCGAACTGGAGCGCTGGGATGCCTTCCTCACCTACGTGATCAAGGCCGCGGGCTCCGATGCGGCGACCAAGGAGGCCCGGCAGGAACTCCTCGACATCTTGCTCGACGCGCGTCAGGAACTGATCGGACAGCTCGAAGCCACCCAGCCGGAAGCCACTCCTTCCCCTGCTCCGCTGACACGCAGCGAGGACCCTGTGCGGCGACTCTTTGTATCGACCTGGACGCGCCTTGCCCCCGTGCTGCGCAAGCAGTCCGGGAAGCTCCCGGGAGAGATCGCTCTGCGCTATTTCGGTTTTCTTGCGTCCGGCGACGCGCTCGCCGCGCTCGACCGGCTCGGACCCGAGGTCGGGCTCGAGATCTCCCAGAACGGCCTGCGTCGCCTCGCGCGAGTCCTTGCCCCAAGCAGGCCTGAGGACCCCCTCGCCTCCGACGCCCAGATCGACACAGAGCTGCGTGGGATCTTTGGTTTCGGGCCGCCGATCGAGCCGCCCCAAGCAAATCCTGCAGTGGAAGACGGTGGCGAGAGCGCACCACTCGCTCCGAAGGGTGAAGCGCCCACCGAGCCGCCAAAGGAAAACGTGCCGGGCGCCGCGACGCCGGATCAAAGTGAGCGGCGGATTCCGCTCCCCTGGAGTCTCGTTGAGTCCGCAGAAGCAAAGGACGCGGCAGAGCTCGCGACCCGCTTGAACCGGTGGGTGCCGGAGCCAAACGATCTGGAAACCTATCTTCGTGCGATGGGGGACCTCTTGCGCGACTCCGCGCAGCGTACGCTCGCTCGCGGCGAACTCGCGCCGCGCTTCGACGCGCTGTTCCACTGGCTGGTGCTTGCGACGGCGTGGACGGAGTCGTGCTGGCGACAGTTCGTCCGCGTCCGGGGCAAGCTCGAGCCGATCCGCTCCGCGGCCGGGGCGGTGGGCATCATGCAGGTGAATGAGCACGTCTGGCGCGGCTTCTACGACCTGCGAGGTCTACGAAGTGATGTCGCGTACAACAGCCGTGCCGGCTCAGAAATTCTGCTCCACTACCTCACGGACTACGCCATCGAGCAAGGGGAGGACACAAAAACCGGCCGCGAAGACAATCTCGCTCGTGCGAGCTACGCGGTCTACAACGGAGGGCCGGGCCATCTGCGACGCTATCGGCAGAAGACCCGCAGGTCGTTGCGCGAGATCGACGAGGCGTTCTGGCGCCACTACCAAGCGGTGAAGGCCGGCCACGAGCTCGATCTGGCCGAGGAGTGTTACGGCGGCTGAGCGCCGCCGGTGGGTCCAAGGGCAACGCACCGGAAAGGTGCGAGCGGTGGGGCAGCCCGCAGGCCACTCCACCGCGCGCGACCTCGATTAGTGGCTCCCGAGCGGATCCACGAACGTAAAGCGTCCGGGGACCATCATCAGATACTCGAACGGGACGCCGATTTCCTGGGGCTTCCCGCACACCGTCATGAAGACGGCCGCAGGCGCCATGAGAGCCGTACCGAATACGGTCGCCATCAGACCCAGCGGGCGCATCAGGAACAAGTCGGTCATCGGGCTCGCGGTGTCGCCAGCGTGCTCGTCGCTGCCCACGAACTTCGTCGATGCGGCCTGCGCGGTCGGCGCGAGCAGCGCTGCCGCAAGCACGACCGCGGTGAGAGAACGTCGAACGATACTGAGCATGGTCGCCACCTCCTCCGGGAATCCTTGCCTTCCATCGGCCGACCCGTGCTGGAACTAAAGATGCCCGGGGACCCCACGGCTCAACACGCGAGAGCGGTCCGCCGATAGGCAGCTTCACCATGAGCAAGCAAGATCAGTCGCTGATTGGGCGTCTCGCCGTTCATTACAAGATGATCACGATGGACCAGCTTGCGGCGGTGACACGCGAGCAGAGCCGGCAAGGCGGCGGCAAGCTGCTGGGCGATCTCCTTGTGGAAAAAGGTCTTCTCCGTCCCATGCAGCTCAGCCAGCTCCTGAAGGTCCAAGCTCAGGTCCTGGCCAAACAACAAGCAGGGGGCACCGCCGCGAAGGCTCCGCCGGGGGCGGGAGCTCCCGGCCCGCAGGAGGGCACCGACCGTCTTGCGCCGCCGGCCCAGCGCGCCCCGTCAGAACGTCGCCCTGCGGCGCCGCCGGCCACCGCGGAGCCCTCGGCTGCAGAACGGCCCAAGCCGCTCCCTTGTCCCGCTGCCAAGGCTCCCGCTTCTTCCGGAAGGGGCGTCCAAGGCGTGCCGTCACAGCCGAAAGTGGAGCTCGATTGCATTCTCGCGGCTGCCACGGGCGCGGGCATAAGCGACATCCACGTGCATAGCGGAGCCCCCCTGCGCCATCGCGCACACGGTCGCCTGCTCGATCCCGAAGGAGAACCGATCGATGCGGTGACCGCGGAGCGGATGATCTTCTCAATCCTGTCCGAGGAACAGTGCGGGTTGCTGCGCGACCGCGGGGAGCTTGATCTTTGTTACACACTCTCGGGTGTTGCACGCTTTCGGGCGAATCTCTACCACCAGCAACGTGGGTGGGATGGTGTCTTCCGGGTCATCCCGCCCGAGCCGCCGACCCTCGAACAGCTCGGCCTGCCGGTCTCATTTGCGAAGCTCACCAACTATTCACAAGGCATGCTCCTTGTGACCGGACCCGCGGGCTGTGGCAAATCGTCGACCATGGCGGCGCTTGTGAACCTGATCAATGAGGAGCGACGCGACCATATTCTCACGATTGAGGACCCGATCGAATACCTGCACCCCTCAAAACGCTGCCTCCTGAATCAGCGCAGTGTACGCCGGCACACCGAATCCTTTGCACGTGCTCTGCGCGCCGCGCTGCGTGAGGATCCCGATGTCATCGTCATCGGCGAGCTCCGTGACCTCGAGACCATTTCACTTGCGATGACAGCCGCGGAGACCGGCCACTTGGTGTTGGCCACCCTCCATACCAACGACACGATCCGCACCATCAACCGACTCGTCGGCGCCTTCCCGTCAGACCAACAAAGCCAGATCCGCACCATGATCTCCGAGTCGCTCCGCGCCGTGATTTCACAGCGACTCTTGCCGACAGTTGACGGCACGCGGCGCGTACCGGCATACGAGTTGCTGAAGGTGAATAAGGCCGTCGGCAACCTGATCCGGGAGAACAAGACCTTCCAGATCCGCTCGATCTTGCAGACCGGGGCGGCGCAGGGCATGGGCTTGCTCGACGATTCGATCGCCCAGCTCGTCAAGGCAGGAACCGTCGCCCGAGAAGAAGCGCTGCGCCACTGCGAAGACGCGAAGAAGCTGGCCGCCTAAGGGGAGAGGATGGCACGACTCGACGATCTTCTGCGAGTTCTCAAGGCCGAGAGTGGCTCGGACCTCCACCTCGCCGCCGGACTCGAACCTCGGATCCGCGTGCACGGCGAGCTGCGCCCTGTCGCGGGCTGGTCCACGCTCACCGATCGAGATGTGCGTGAGCTGCTGCGTGAGTTGGCCCAAGAACGACATTGGTCGCAATTCGAAAAGACGAGCGACACGGACTTCGCGTATGGTCTCCAGGGAGTCGCGCGGTTCCGGGCCAACTATTTCGTGCAGGAGAACGGCGCCGCGGCGGTGTTTCGTTTGATCCCCGAAAAGATTGTGCCGCTCGAAGACCTCGCGCTTCCAAAGGCCATCGAAAGCCTGGCGCACCTTGAGCAAGGGCTGGTTCTTGTGACCGGACCCACCGGCTCGGGCAAGTCGACGACGCTCGCGGCCATCATCGACAAGATCAACCGCTCTTATTCCAAGCACGTGGTGACCATCGAGGACCCGGTAGAGTTCGTGCACGAGAGCAAGCGGTGCCTGTTCTCGCACCGTGAGGTCGGCCAGCACACGGAGGGTTTCTCGCCCGCTCTGCGCGCAGCGATCCGCCAGGACGCCGACGTCGTGCTGGTGGGCGAAATGCGGGATCAGGAGACGATCGCACTCGCGATCACCGCGGCTGAGATGGGCCTGTTGGTATTCGGCACGTTGCACACCAACAACGCCGCCAAGTCGATCGATCGCATCATCGACGCGTTTCCGGCCAAAGAGCAGGATCAGGTGCGGCTTTCACTTTCCGAGTCCCTGGCTGCGGTGGTTTCGCAGCTGCTGCTGCCGACGGCTGACGGAAAGGGCCGCATCGCGGTGAACGAAATTCTGCTCCGCACGCCCGGCCTGCCCAACGTGATTCGTGAAGGCAACACACCGATGCTGTTCTCGATCATTCAGTCCGGAAAGGCGATGGGGATGCAGGCGATGGACGACGCGCTCTTCGCCCTCGCAAAGGACGGGCGGATCCTCGCCCAGGACGCCTATCTCAAGGCCACGGACAAGCAGCGCTTCGAGCCCCTCGTGGCGAAGGACGCCTAGAGCGCGGGACGGGCTGCCGGACTCAGCGCAGCCGCAGCCAGGTTCCGCCAAGCAAAAGCTCTTCGTCGCGGGTTGCCAGGCCGCGTGCCCGAGCCGAAGCGAGCGTCGCGGCACGCCCATGCTCTGGGGACGCGAGCTCGAGTGCGCTCACGCCGTCGCTTTGGCCCCGAGGAGCCAGGGTGAAGCCAATCGCACTCCCATCGAGCGGGATTGCGAGGGACCCGTCGCGACTTCGCTGGATCGGCCGGCCGAGCACCTGCGACCAGCGCGCCGCCAGGGCGGCCGGTTCGGCGGCTTCGACCTCGACACCCAGGATTCCCTGCACGCAGGCTGTCCGTACGTGCTCGCGCCATAGCGGGCCGGCCCAGCGCCAGGAGTCGGCGGGACGAGCCCCATCGAGGGAGACGATGGCCGCGCCGACGTCGCGGGGGTGGAGGTGAATGGTGGCGATGTCTGGAAGGGCAGCCTCCCACACCACCCGCACGCCGAGCTTGTCCAGCCGCTCGCGGTCCGCGGCGAGGTCGTCGGTCTGCACGATCACCATATAGACCGCAGGTCCGGACCGGCGTTCGAGAAAGCGTCCGACTGCGGTGCGCGGCCGAATGGGGGCGAGGACCTCGAGAAAGGCATCGCCCACCGGGAGCAAGGCGTTGCGCAAGCCGAACACCTCGACCCCGGGATCTTGGAAGCACACTTCAAGGCCAAGAACCGCGCGCAAGTCCTCGACCACGGGTTCAAGCGCCGGCGCAGCGATGGCCACCTGGCGGATGCGCATGGGCCCACAGTATCAGACGCACCTCGGGTACTCTCGCCGAACGGAGGACCCCCGGGATGGAGCTTCAGGAGATTCTCGAGTCGACGGGAACGTGCCGCTTCTATGCGCGGGAGGACGTGTCCACAGCAACGCTCGCGCGCGTCCTCGATGCTGCGCGCTACGCGCCGTCGGGGGGAAACCGCCATCCCGTGCGGCTCATCGCCGTGCGCGATCCAAAGAAGCGGCGCCAGCTTGCCGCCTGGTACCTCCCGCTGTGGAAGGCCTATCTCAAGAATGTGCGCGCCGCTGGTCCGGCAGCGGGAAGCGTGCCGAAGCTGGTCGCCAATGCGGATCACTTCGCGGAACACCTGGCGGAGGTGCCTGTGCTGATCGTCGTCTGCGCGGTGCTTGCCGACCTCTACGCCACGGATCGTGGGCTCGGGAGACTTTCGATTGTCGGGGGAGCGTCGGTGTATCCCGCGGTGCAGAACCTTCTGCTGAAGGCACGTGAGGAGGGTCTCGGCACAGCGCTCACCACGCTCCTGTGCGCGGAGGAAGAACGTGTACGGGAGCTGCTTTCGATCCCGGAGGGAATCGTCACCGCGGCACTGGTCGCACTCGGCAAACCGGAACGCGGCTTTCCCCTGCGCCTGCGACGGCGGCCCCTCGCCGAGGTCGCGTTTGCCGACCGCTACGGGGAACCCCTCGGTGCTTGATCCGACCGAGGAACACCCGCCCATGCCTCCGAGCCACTCCCTTTTGGATGCCGCCGCTCGACTCGGACTCTCCGGTGCGGACCTCGTGCCGTGGGGGCCCGATGCCGCGAAGCTCGAGCGCGTGGTGCTCACCCGGCCCCGCACGCGCGAAGGACCTTCGCGACTCGTGCTCGTCTCTGCCATGACGCCTACGCCTGCGGGGGAGGGAAAGACGACGACCAGCATCGGTCTGGCCGACGCCCTGACACGTCTTGGTGAATGCGCATGCCTTGCGCTTCGCGAGCCTTCGCTCGGTCCGTGTTTCGGCATGAAGGGCGGAGGGACCGGCGGCGGGGCGGCGCAGCTGATCCCCGCCGATCGTATCAACCTCCACTTCACCGGCGACTTCCACGCCGTGACGACCGCCCACAACCTGCTCGCAGCGCTCATCGACAACCATCTTCACTTCGGGAATCCGCTTTCCCTCGATCCACGTCGCGTTTCGTGGCGACGCATCCTCGACCAGAACGACCGTGCACTTCGCAACATCGTGGTGGGTCTTGGCGGACCGAGTGACGGCGTGCCTCGCGAGAGCGGATTCGACATCACAGCGGCCTCGGAGGTGATGGCGATGCTCTGCCTCGCCGCAGATGCCGAGGACCTCCGCATGCGGCTTGCACGGACCGTGGTCGCATTCACGACGCCCGGTGAGCCGGTCACCGCCGACCGCCTCGGTGCGACCGGAGCGATGCTGGCGCTCCTGCGCGACGCCTTGCAGCCGAATCTCGTGCGTACCCTCGAGGGCACGCCGGCGTTCGTGCATGGCGGCCCCTTTGCCAACATCGCGCACGGATGCAGCAGCGTGATTGCCACCCGCGCCGCGCTAAGGCTCGCTGACTGGACGGTGACCGAAGCAGGTTTCGGGTTTGATCTCGGCGCAGAGAAGTTCTTCGATATCAAGTGCATGAGCGCAGGCCTCGAGGCGGCGGCGGTGGTTCTTGTTGCCACGCTCCGCGCCTTGAAGCTTCATGGGGGAGCTCTGCCCCAGGAACTCGACCGGTCCAACGAGACGGCGCTCGCGCGCGGGCTGCCGAACCTCGAAAAGCACATCGAGAACATCCGGACCTTCGGTGAGTCGCCTGTCGTCGCCCTCAACCGCTTCACCGCGGACCAAGAACCCGAGATCGAGCGGGTCCGGGCGCGCTGCCACGAACTGGGCGTCCCCTTCGCAGTGACCGACCACTTCGCGCGGGGAGGGGAGGGTGCCCTCGATCTCGCGCGGGCGGTGAGGGCCCACACAGGCGGACCGAGCCGCCCCTTCCGCCCGCTCTACCGCTGGGCGGATCCAGTGCCCGACAAGATCCGCGCTGTAGCGCGCACCATGTACGGCGCGCGGGACATCGCGTTTACCGCCTCCGCGCAGCGTGATCTCGAGCAGATCGAGCGGCTCGGCTACGGGCGGCTCCCGGTCTGTATCGCAAAGACCCAAAACTCGCTCTCCGACGATCCCCACCGGCGCGGAAGGCCCGTCGACTTCGACGTCATCGTACGCGGCATTCAGATCAACGCAGGCGCAGGCTTCTTGGTCGTGCTGACCGGCGAGATCCTGCGGATGCCAGGGCTCCCGCGCCGTCCACTCGCCGAGCGGATCGATCTCCAAGACGGTGTGATCGTCGGGCTTCGCTAGAAGGATGCCACGCCGCATGGACTCGCTAGAACGCTTGCTCGAAATCATGGCCCGCCTGCGCGATCCAGAGCACGGGTGCCCCTGGGACCGCGAGCAGACGTTTGCGACGATCGCCCCCCACACGCTCGAAGAGGCCTACGAAGTGGACGACGCAATCCGTCGGGGAGATCGTGCGGCGCTGCGGGAGGAGCTCGGCGATCTGCTCTTCCAGGTTGTCTACCACGCGCAGATGGCCCGCGAAGAAGGTGCCTTCCAGTTCGAAGACGTGGCACGCCAACTGTGCGACAAGCTTGTATGACGACACCCTCATGTGTTCGGAGGAGCCACGGTCAAGTCGGCCGAGGCGCAAACACTGGAGTGGGAGGCGCACAAGGCGGCCGAACGCGCAGCGCGTGCCGGGAAGCGCGGCGTTGCGCCGGGCGTGCTTGATGATCTGCCGCTCGCGCTCCCCGCGCTCCTGCGCGCGTACAAGCTCCAGCGCCGAGCGGCCCTGACCGGTCTCGGCGGCGAGCTCGCGCCGCCTCGGCAGGCGCTCGCGCGCCTTGAGCGTGAGGCCGCTGCGGTCGAGGGGGAGGGAAAGGACATGGCCACGGCGGCAAGGTTGCGTGAGGCGCTGGGCGATCTCCTCGAGAGCTGCGTCGCGTTGGCTCGATCGCTCGAACTCGATTGCGAGCAGGCACTGCGCGAGGCGAACGCACGCCTTGAGCGCGAGGTCCGCGTCCGCGAGGCCGCACGCCGGGCTGCAGCGCCAAGGTGAAGAGCGGTGGGGACAGGCAGCCGCCCAGGGAACGGAGCGAGTGTGCGGTGCCGCTCGGCGAACTCTCCTTTTCCTACGCGCGAAGCGGCGGGGCCGGCGGGCAGAATGTGAACAAGGTGAGCAGCAAGGCGACCCTGCGTTGGCCAGTTCGCGCGACTACGCGCCTCCCGGCCGACGTGCACGAGCGCTTCCTCAAGCGCTTCGCTCATCGCCTCACAGGGGACGGGGAGATTCTCATCACGAGCTCTCGCTTTCGCGACCGCGGGCGCAACGTGGCGGACTGCGTCGAGCGACTGCGGGGAATGCTGGCGGAGGTCGCCACACCCCCGCGCCCACGCAAGCCGACGCGCCCCACGCGCAGCGCCGCCGAAGCCCGTCTCGCGGACAAGCGGCGAAGATCGCGTAAGAAACAGACGCGGCGCGGTGGGGGCTTTCACGAGGAGTAGGCATGGGCCGCGTCTCGCGCTTTGGGCGGAAGCCCCTGCCCGGGGTCCCGGCCTGCCCACCGGCTCGGCGCGCAACGCAGCCTGTGTGGCTTGAGCTACGCGTCCGGAACGAGCCCGCCCACCTCATCGGCTGGGATTCGATAGCGGCTCGCACAGAACTCGCAGCGCACCTCGAGCTCTTCGCCGCTTCGCGCGATCTCGTGCAGCTCGTCTCGCCCGAGCAGCACCACCGCCTGCCGCACGCGATCGCGATCGCATCGGCAAAGGAACGCGGGCTGCGTGCGATGGCGCTCTCCTGCGCCCACGCCTTGGAGGAGCCGATCGATGAGGTCATCCGCCCGGACGCCCGCGCGCACGAGCTGCGAGGGACGCCCGATCGAGTGCACGGCCCGCTCAAGGCGCGCGAGCGTCTCGTCGTCCGAGCCCGGGAGCGCCTGGACGAGAAACCCGCCCGCAGCCTCAACCTGCCCGTACGCGTCGATGTACACACCGAGTGCCACCGCCGATGGCTTCTGCTCGCTCTCACGGAGGTAGTGCGCGAGGTCCTCCGCGATTTCGCCAGAGACGAGAGGAACGACACCCGTGTACGGCTCCCGCCACGCGGGGTGGTAGCGCACCACGGCGAGCACACCGCGGCCGAGCGCCGCCGCGACGTCGAGCTTGCCGTCGCGCGGCGGGGGATGCGCCGTCGGATTGCCGGCGAAGCCACGGACGTGACCCGCGGCATCCGCGATCACGGTGAGCGAGCCAAGCGGACCATCCCCGCGAAACTGCAGCTGCGCGGTCTCCTCGTCTTTTGCTCCGGCCGCGATCAGCACCGCACCCATGAGGCCGCGGCCGAGGGCGGCGGCGGCGGTCGGGGACGCGCCGTGGCGCTGCGCAGCCTCTCGTACGAGCTGGGTGGCGATGAGCGCGCGGACGAGAACGCTGCCGTCGAGAGAGACGGTTCGGACGAGCTCGTCCGGAGCCAGGAGCTCGAGGGGCGGGAGGGTCGAAGCGGCCACGCGCCGCGAGAATACCGAGGGGAACGGCACGCTTCGATAGCGACGGGTGCTTTGCGGCCCGGTACGCTTGCGCTGTGCGCGTCCTGATTGCCGGCTGCGGCTACGTCGGCTCTGCGCTTGCGCGTCGGCTGGCCGACGCAGGTTGCGAGGTATTCGGACTTCGCCGCACGCCAAGCGGTCTACCGGACGGCATCCAACCGATCGCCGCTGATCTCTTGGAACGCGCGACGCTTCGCGCGCTCCCCGCGGATCTCGATGCCGTGCTGTATACGGCCTCCGCCGACGGTTTTGATGAAGCGGCCTACAAGGCCGCCTACGTCCATGGCCTTCGGAATCTTCTGGGAGCCCTCGAGGAGCAGCACCAGTCGCCACAGCGTATCCTTTTCACCTCGAGTACCGCGGTGTATGGGCAGAGCGATGGCGAATGGGTCGATGAGACGTCGCTCACGGCGCCTCGGGGCTTTTCGGGTCGCTGCGTGCTCGAGGGGGAGCAGCTCCTGCTCGCTTCCCGGTACCCAAGCCTCGTACTGCGGCTCGGCGGCATCTATGGGCCAGGGCGGACGCGACTCATCGAGAGCGTGCGCAGCGGGAAAGCGAGGCTGCGCGAGGGCTCCCCGCACTACACCAATCGCATTCATCGTGACGACTGTGCGGGTGCACTCGCCCATCTGCTCGGCCTCGAGGCACCGCAGCGCATTTATCTCGGCGTCGACTGCGAGCCGGCGGACGAGGTGCTGGTCCTGCATTGGCTGGCGGAGCGACTTGGTGTTCCGCCGCCGCAGGTCGAGCCTGCGCCAGCGAACGGCCGTTCGCCGGGCAGTAAGCGCGCCGCCAATGATCGGCTCCTCGCTTCAGGCTACCGATTCATCTATCCCACGTTCCGTGAGGGCTACGGCGCGCTCTTGAGCGGCGGGTAGAGCTCCCGGCCAGTGTGACTCGCCGCCCGGCTCCCGCACCTCCGGCCGGTCGGTACTTCTAATCGAAGACGAGCTCGAGCAACGACGCCTCTCCGGGGACACCGATGCGGAGCGGAAAACCGTAAAAGCCCGTTCCCCGATGTACGTAGAGACGATTTCGACCGTGTCCGAAGAGGCCGTGGTCCGGCCACGCCGAGCGTGCCAGCACGGTCCAATCAAGCCCGATGCTGACGAGGCCGAGCTGCCCGCCATGGGTATGACCGGAGAGCGTGAGGTCTGCCTCCCCGGGCGGAACGAAGCGGAAGCCGGAAGGGTCGTGCAGCAGCAGCATGCGCAGGTGATCCTCTCGCCGCGGGTAGCGCGCGAGCAGCCCCTCGAGGTGTTCCTTCCGCCCTCTCCCCACATAGTCGGCTCCGATGAGCTGGACGGCCCCAGTTGGAGTCGCGACGAGGGCCTCGTCGTCCACGAGTAGGCGGATGCGGTTGCTCGCAAGCCCGCCGGCAACCTCCTCCAGGCACTCGTGATCGTGGTTGCCCAGAATCGCGAACGTGCGCCCTTCGAGGCCACGCAGGGGAGCCAGCGCCTCGGCGAGGGCACCGGGAGTGCCGCTCCCCTCCATGGTGAGGAAATCCCCGGTGAGCAGAACCAGATCTGGCTCGTGGACGCAGAGCTCGGCGATGCGGCGGCGCAGCGCCGCGACCGATTGCCACGGGCCGAGGTGCGGATCTGAAATCTGAACGATACGCAGCGGGCGGCGCGAGAGGGGCGAGGGGGTGCGCCTGCGATAGCGCTCGACGGGAACGCGCATGACGTGGGCAGGCCCATCGTCCTCCGTGCGCGCAAGGCGAATGCGTACCACCTCGCGCGCGAGGCGCAGCGACGTCACGATGGAGAGTGCGGCGACGACAAACGGCAGAAGGTCGAGCCAGCGTGTGGCCGCGAGCGCGCGGTGCCAGTCGAGGGCAATGAGCACGGCTCGCAGGGGCAGCAGTGCCAGAAGCCAAAGGCCCGAGAGGGCGCCCGCGGCGATAAACGCCATTCCCGGGATGCTGACCAGGAAGCGAAAGCCGGGCCCTCGCAGCCGCGGCCGTACGAGGGATGCCAGATGCACGCCTGCTGCCGCCATCGAATACACGAACGCGGCGTTCGCAAGGCGCGCCACTCCGGGGACGAGCCAAGCGAGGATCCGCTCATGCATGACGATCGCTCCGGGCAGCGAGAGCAGCAGAATGACAAAGCCAAAGAGCGCGTAGGCGCGGCCGCGCACGCTGCCCGCGTAGAGCGGGACACCAATCAGACTCGTCGCTGCGAGGCCCCAGAACAGGCCCGCAAGCGGATCGGCGAGGGCGTGCGCGGCCACGGGTTCCGCTACGGCTTCTTGGGCGGTGCAGGCGACTTGCCCGCGTCAGCCTTCGGCCCACCCGCGTCGGCGGGCGGCGAGCCGGGGAGGCCGGGGTGACCCGGCGGCAACTCGGGCGGCGGCATGATCTCGATCAGCTCGACCTCAAACGCCAGCGCGGAGCCGGGCTTGATCTTCGGCGGGAAGCCGCGGTCGCCGTAGGCGATCTTCGCGGGACAGGTGAGCCTGGCCTTCCCGCCGACCTTCATCTTCTGCAAGCCTTCCGTCCAGCACGGGATCACGCGATTGAGCGAAACCTGAAAGGGAGTGCCGCGCTGGATGGAGCTGTCGAATACCGTTCCGTCTCGAAGCTTGCCTTCGTAGTGCACGCGAACCGTGTCGGTGGCCTTGGGCGAGTCGCCGGTACCTGGCGTGATCTCCTTTATCACGAGGCCAGAGTCGAACTTTTGAGCGCCGGCCTCGCCGCCCGCGGACGCCAAGAAGCTCTCCGAGGCCTTCTCTTCTTCGGCTGCGCCCGCGGCCGCGCGCTGCTTGGCAAATGCTTGGAGCTTCGGCGCCTGGGTCTCGAACTCGACCTTCGGCGGACGGTGCAGCGCGCCGTCGTTGAGACCCTGCTCAAGGGTCTTGAGCTCCGCCTCACTCAGATTGAAAGGCTCGAGATTGCGTGCCAGGGCGATGCCCAAGGTGTAAATCGACTTCTCGTCGTCGGTGGTGAGCTCACCGGCCGGGGACTCCTTGGCGGCGTCGGTGGCGGCGGGCTTCTGACACGCCACGAAGCCGAAGCAAGTGAACACGGCGAGCACAAAGCACAAGCGGGTGGACATCGAGGATCCTTCCTTTCCGGCAATAGCCGGGGCGGGCGGAGCATACCGCGCGAACCGAAGGATTCGCCTATTTTCCGGCCGCGGGCCATCCCGATGGAAATCTGCCGCTTCGCACCGTCTACGACTGGCCCGGCCCATCCGGGGACGCTGCTCGCGGCCTTGCTCTGCTGGCTCGACGCGCGGTCGCGCGGTGCCCGGCTGCTGCTGCGGCTGGAGGACCTCGACCCCGAGCGCTGTCGCCCGGAGTGGGCCGTTCAGATGGAGCGTGACCTCGCCTGGCTCGGCCTCGACTTCGACGCCCGCGAGACACAGCAGCAGGCCAAGGCGCGCCACGACGCGGCGCTCGATCGGCTGGAAGCCGCGGGTGTGCTGTATCCGTGCCGCTGCACACGCTCGCAGATCGAGGCCACGGCCTTGCCCGCACCCGATGGCGGATTTCGTTACGCCGGGACGTGTCGCGGGCGCGCTCTTCCGGCGGGCGGCTGGCGCGCGGCGGTGGAGCCACTGCGGGTGCTGCTCCCGCCCGGCCAGGTGGAGCCCTACGACGAGAGTGGACTCGACCTCAGCCAAGACCCCGGTGAGGTGATGGGGGACCCGATCGTGCGTCGTCGCGACGGCGCCGTGGCCTACCAGCTCGCTGCGGTCGTGGACGACGCGGCTTCGGGAGTAACGCGCGTCGTGAGAGGACGAGACATCGCTCCCAGCACGGCGACGCAGGTGGCGCTCCAGCGGCTGCTCGGACTGCCCGAGCTGGTTTACCGTCACCACCTCCTCCTCTTGGAGGAGCGCGGCGGAAAGCTCGCCAAGTTCCACGGCTCAGTTTCCACAGACGAGCTGCGGGGGCACTACGGGCCGCGAGAGCTCTGCGGCTGGCTCGCGCATGCCGCGGGCCTGCTTGCCGCTCCTGAACCAAGAGCCCCCCATGAACTCTTGCCGAGCTTCGACTGGTCGTGGGTTCGCGACGCCGACCAGACCGTACGCTGGGATGGGGTGGAGCTTGTTCTCCTCTACTGAGGTCCGGATCCCGCGCCGGCCTCCGCTGGCGCCCGTGCGGGAGTTGGGGCGAGGAGCCAAGTGGTTGCGCGGTTCACGAGACGCTCGAGGGCCATGCACAGCACGGTGAGGACGGCGAGCACGGGCAGGAAGGCGGCGATCGCGGCGGGAATGGACCAGCTGCGCACGAGTGTCGCGAAGTAGATGGCATACGGCTGGTGCACGAGGTAGAGACCGTACGAGTACGCTCCGACTTGGGCGAGAATCAGGCCGAGGCGCGGTCTTGGGGCGCATGCGTGTGCGAGATGCGTGAGCAAAAGGAATAGGCCAGATCCCACAAGGGCGTCCGTGGCGACGTAGGTCACGATGTTGGCGTAGCTCGCGAGACCGAGGCCGTACAGAACTACACCCGCCATGAGAGCTGGGACGCCAAACAGGCGGCGCTCGGTATCCGAAGGATCGCGCTGGTGCCAGACGCCGAGCGCCATGCCGGCTGCGAACTCGAACAGGCGAGAACCGAAGAAGGCTCCTTGTACCCAGTTGCCATTCACAGGGTAGACGGAGAGCAGGAGATGACGAACGCCGAGCGTCGCGAGGAGCGCCACGAGAAGGAAAGCGCGCGGGCCGATGCGTCGCAGGAGCAAGAACAGCAGCGGGAAAACGAGATAGAGCTGTAGGAGCAGTCCAAAATACCACCACGCGGCGTTTAGATAGAAGAACATCGATTCCACGGGCCAGATCCGATCGCCTGCAATCGAGAGCCAGAAGCGCCCGTCGATCGGCTCCGCAAGCCACACAAAGGGCGAGAGCGCGATCACACCGTGGGCCACCCAGTACATCGGGAAAAGTCGCAGCAGGCGGGCGCGGTACCAGCCTCGCCAGGAGTACCCCGGTGCGAATTTCGTGACGAGCGAGTGCGTGAGGCCGAAGCCCGAGACGATGAGGAAGACGGAGACCGCATGGAATCCGAGGAGAGAGAAGGCGACGAAGACTGCCTTGCCCGCACACGCCGCCGTCGCTTCGCCTCCCGAGGGCGCGCACTGGGCGAAGAAGGTGGAAAGGTAGTCGGGACTAAAGGGTGCGGGATAGCGTTCGTTTGCCCAGGCCTTGAAGAAATGAAAGTACGCGATCCACAGGATCGCGATGCCTTTGAGCGCGTCGACCCAAAGAAGGCGCGCGCGAGCGGCCAAACCTAGAGGGTTCTCCGCGCCACACGCGGGGCTGCGCTGTCCCTCATCCCTATCCCCACCGTCCGAGCCACTTCCAACCTTCGCCCTGTGCCGGCTTCCGCGCAACCCGGCGCCTCCGCTGGAGTCGACACGCGGAGGGCGCAAGCGTTTCTGTCCAAAAAAGACGGGAGGCCTCAGAGCGGCGGGCCGTGCGGGGCGGGTTGGAAGGAGGGCGACGCCTAACGCGTGCGCAGCGCTTGGAGCGGCGGATCCGAAGGGCGTAGCGCGCTGTATAGGCGCCGCTGTGTCGCGTCTTCTCGGCGACGCCGGTTGCGGCAGCTTCCTCCGGCGACCCGAAGCTGCACCTGCGTGCTTCGGCCGCGCCTTGCGCCCGGGCCTGTCCGATCCCCCGTTTCGGCGATCGCCTGTGCGTGGGCCCGTGGGTCCAGCGTGTCAGCTCGAAAGGGCGGCGTCCTGCTTGCCGAGGCCAATCATCGCGAGCAGGGGCCGGAACTTGCTGCGCTCGATGCGCTCTTCGAAGCCCGCCCGGCGAAGCCGCCCGAAGTACTCCTCGATCTGCCTGACTTGGAGCGTCCCCACGATCTCGATTCCGCGCTTGATCTGGGCCGGCTTCGTCCCCTTGCCGGCGAGCACGATCATCGCCTCGAACAGGGCGGAGTCGAATTGGCTGATCGAAAAGGTCTCCCCCTCGTCAAGAGCGATATGGAGCTGTTCCTTGCGCTCGGGCGTGTGGTCGATGATCCACTTGAGGTGCTGCATGCCGTAGGACACATGCCGGGCTTCGTCCTGCATCACGAGCTGGAAAATGCGCTTGTCCACCGGCGTCGGCGAGATGTACTCGCTGAAGCGGAACATCGTGAGCACGTTGCCTTCGGCGAGCAGGTGCATGAAGGCACTGGCTTCGCTGTAGGAGTCGCCGTCGAGAATCGCCTTGAGCGAATGCTCGGCCTGGGGAAGCGCCTGCATCATTCCGACGCCGCCCGCGAGGACGCGCTTGCGAAACACCTCGGCGTGGCGCGCTTCGTCGATGGCCTGGCTGGCGATGAAATGCTTCACCTCGTGGAACTGGTTGTTCATCCGCCACATCCATTTTGCAGGAAGATCGGTGGCGATCATCTCCACTTCGGTGAAGAAGGTGCACAGCTGCGCGAATGCGATCTCGACCTCTTCAGGCCGTTCGTATTTTTCGAGGTCGGCCCAGGGGATATAGGTGGTCGCGTCCCACTGCCGGCTCATCGCCTCTTCGTAGAACGATGCCACCTTGTAGGCCCAGACATCGCTTTTGCGGTTGAGCTCGGGCGAGAGATCGGCCTGTGCGTCGACCTCGTAGCTCGCGCCGCGGGGTGCCGCGCCGCGCGGCCCGCGCGGGACCTCGGGCAACGCGTCGTACCCGTAACTGCCACGATTGCAATCGAGGAAGGTGAGGCCGCGGCGCGGGCTCTCGGCGTTTATCTTCACCTGCTCCGTGCCTGCCTTCATCCAGCCGAGGTCGAGATTGCCCTTTCGGATGTCTTTCATACGAAGGACGAAATCGGGGCTCGCGAGGTAGTCGGTCGAACCGTAGTAGCTCATGGTCAACCTCCGATGAGGGAGACGAGTTTCGGAATCGGGCTCCGACCTCGGCGATCGCCGAGGCCGGAGGCTGCGCAGCGCTCGAAGTACTCGTCGGTTTGGCGCGCATAGAAACGTGCGATCGGGTCTAGTCCGCCCGCAAGGATGACGAGCGGCTCAAGCGTCTCTCTCGCGCCGAGCCAGCCGACGACCCCGTTCTCGATCGCGTCGAGGTGGCCGTTCAGACTCTCGGCCTCTGCGGGACGGGCGCGCATCAGCTGCCTTAGGTGGTCAATCCCGTAGGCGATGAAACGCGTCGCATCTTGTGTGAGCCGCGTGCCCAGGAAAAGGTCCACTGCGTTGCGCGCGCGTGCAGCGATCTCACGGCCGAGTCCTTGCACAAACGAGAACAGCGATAGGTTCATCGAAGCGGATGCACAAGGGTAGGTTCCCGAATCGAAGAGCATCTTGAGCAGCTCGCCGAGCTCGCGCGAGTCGACGCCAAGGGCGCCGCTGCCGTAAAGGGCGCGCTTGCGGAAGGCCTCCGCGATGCGGGTGGCATCGATCATCTGCAGGCAAAGCAGGTACTTGACCTCATGGAATTCCTGGTTCATCTGCCACACCCAGCGGGCCGGCACGTCGGCACAGACGAGACCAATCGACACGAATCCCGTGCAGAGCTGGCGCATCGCGACCTGCTGCAGCTCCTCAAGCCCGCTCGCCTCCAAAGCGCTCCAGGGCACGTCGTGCGCCGGTGCCCAGCGCCGCGACTTGCCTTCTTCGAACAGCGCAGCCGCGCGATCCGACCAGACCTCGCTCTTGCGATTCAACCGGTACCCGAGCGAAGGCAATCCGGGCGGCAAAATGGCTCCGCGCGGCGCCATGGAAAAATTGTGGCGCACGATCTCCGGAATTCGATCCGGGCCGTAGCTGCCCTGATTGATGTCATCGAGAGTGAGGCCATAACCCGGCTTCGTGGGGCGCGCCTCGATCGGTCCGGCGCTGACACGCATCCACGACAGGTCGAGCTCGCCGCTCATTACCTTCATGACCTTGGCCATGATCTGAGGATCCTGCGAGTAGTCTTTCGGTGCGATGTAGGCCACGTGCTTGCGCCTTTTCTAGCTGACGATCACGTCCAAGTGTCGAGCCTGATCGAAGAACTCCTGGATCGTGGCCATGTAACGGTAGAACTTGTCGTGTCCCTCGGAATCCTCGTACTCCACCTTCATCACGTCTCCGAGGTGGGTGAGCGTATTGAGGGAGTGGTCGATGCCGGCCCCTCTATGTTTTCGGATCGACTCGATCATCTCCTTCCACAGTGCCGCAGGGGCCGCAAGGACGAAGTCGAGCTGCGCGGGGTCGCCGCCCATCCCCACGTCAATGCACTCGTAAATCTCGAAGGTGATGCTGTAGAGGGCGTCGCCGATGCGGACACCGAATCGCGTGTCGCAGTATCCGAGCTTCTCAAACAGGTCGTGGTCTTGCTTGGTGCGCTGCTGAAGGGCCTGAAAGAACTCAAGGGACGGAAAACGAACCGGCATCCAGCCTCTCCTTGCGAGGTGCTCGCTCTGGCTGCCCGGGGCCGACCGGAGAAGGCCCGAATCGGGGATTGAACAGCGTTCAGTCGCCAAGTATAGGCGGAACCCGGGGGCGGGGTCATCAGGCCTTCGGCTCCGGCAAAGCGCGTGCGTGGGAACCCGGGAGCTGGCCCGCGGGCTCGCCGGGGGACCGTCCTCCCGGAGTCCGTGGCTCTCTCTCTGCTCACGGGCTCGGCTCCTCCCAGACCGTGAAACGCCTGAGCACCTCGGAAGGGAGGCGACGAGGGCGCTGCGTAGTGAACTCGACGAATGCCCAGTGGCTGGTGGATTCAAGCAGCCGGGCTGCGTCGCTCTTGCGCGTGAAGCGGGCCCGCCGCAGGGTGCGGGCTCCCCGCATCTCCGCAATCCAGGTCTCCTCGATGATCTCATCGTGCGGGAAGGCGGGTTGCAGGTAGTCGAGCTCGTGGCGCCGGACCACGTAGATCCCTCCCAGTTCGCGGTAGGCGGCAAAATCAAGGCCGACGGCCCTAGAATGCGCGCCGGCGAGCTGCATCACGAGTTGCACCCAGACGACGTTGTTGACGTGGCCGAGGTCGTCGATCTCGGCGTCGCCGATTACCCGGCTGCGTCGGAAGACAGGATCGCTCGGCACGCCGCGGAGAGTAGTCGGTGGGTCACGCCTTGTGCTCGCCCACCACGACGCCGCCGTTTTGCTGGCAATCGAGCTTGTACACGAAGCTGGTCGAGCCGTGCGTCAGGCATTTGACGATCGGATCGTTCGGGTCATGGGGCTTCGGACCGGGCTCCGTTGACTTTTTGGTCCACGCGAGCGCCTTGTCGATGATTCCAGGCTCGGGCTTCTTGGGTTTTGCTGCCACGGATTTCCCCGGCTCCGCCGGGTCGGCGGGCTTCTCCCCAGGGCTTGGCTCCCCCACCTTCATCTTCTTATTGGCGGTGTCGAGCTCGTCCATGATCATGCAAGAGAGCAGCGGGCCGGAGAGGCCAGCGGCGAGAAGGGCCGACAGGGCGATGCGCAGACCAAGGCGCATACCGATCTTTTCGACCGGCCCCGAGCCCGACCTGAGGGGCTCCTGGCGCCCCCGGACCTCGCCTATTGCGGGTCGAGGAAGCGGGGTTCGCGCTTCTCGAGGTTCGCCTTCACGGCCTCCACCTGGTTCGGCCTGCCCAGCAGCGCTCCTTGCAGAGACTGCTCAAGGCGCAGCCCCTCCTCGGTCCCGGAGACGAAAGCGCTGCTCAAAAGACGCTTGGCCGCCCGGACAGCATCCGGCGACTTGCCGGCGATCTCCCGTGCGAGCGCGCGGGCTGCTTCCTGGGGAGTGTCGCTCAGATGTGTCGCGAGTCCAAGACCCACGGCCTCGCTCCCACCCACGACGCGGCCGGTGAACGCGAGCTCCTTGGCGACGTCAAGGCGCACAAGGTGGCGCAGGGTCTGGGTGCCACTCATGTCGGGGACGAGCCCCCACTTGACCTCCATGACCGAGAGCCGAGCATCCGGAGCGACGAATCGAATGTCGGCGCCGAGTGCGATCTGGAGCCCACCGCCGTAGGCGACGCCATGGATCGCCGCGATCACGGGCACCGGAAGCTCGGTCCAGATAAAGGCCGCGCGCTGGGCGAAGTTTGCCGGGCTCTCCGCATCCCGGTCGAAGAGCTGGCGCGAAGGTTGCGGACCAGGGCTCGGGCCTCCCGCCAATGCGGCGAAGCTGGAGAAGTCGAGCCCTGCGCAAAAGGCACGGCCCTCGCCGGACAACACGACCGAACGCAGCCCGGGCTCTCGCATGAGCGATCGGCCGGTCTCGACCAGCGCTTCGAACATGGCGAGGTCGAGCGCATTGAGCTTGTCTGGGCGATTGAGGCGCACGTCGGCGACGCCCTCCTTTACCGAGCAAAGCACGCGGTCGTTCATCCGATCCTCCTTGCCGGTGGGGCGGCAGCACAACCCGCGCTGCCGCGAGCCGGTTTATCCCAGAAGCTCGAACCCGAGCACGCCCTCGAGCTCACGGAGGGCGACCTCGGGGTCGTCCACCTTGATCGTGGTCATTCCGAGTGCGCGCGCAGGCTTCAGATTTGCCCCGATGTCATCGAGGAACACGGCTTGCGGAGGATCGATGCCGAGTCCCTCGCAAGCGATGCGGTAAATGCGAGGGTCTGGCTTGCGCATGCCTGTGACGCACGATTCCACGAACGCATCGAAGTTCGGGCGCAGCGCGCGCGTGCCTTCAGCCTCGCTTACCCAATTATTTGTGATGGCGCCGGTGGAGAGACCCCGTGCCCGGATGCGGCGGATCGCCTCGAGCATCGGGGGTCGTGGTTCACTGGCCATGTGCACGAGTTCCATCAGCGTACGCGCATCGATGGGTTGACCGGCTGCGGCGCATTCGGCGTCGAAAGCGCTGTGGAACTCTTCCAGCGAGAGCTCGCCGCGCTCGAGGCGCGACCACGCCCCGCTCGGGCCCGAAGATACGACGACACGGTTCACGAACCCGGCGGGGATGCCCCGTTCACGCTCGTAGCCGGCGATGACGTGGAGCGGCGAGCCCAGCACGACGCCCCCGAGATCGAAGAGGACGGCTCGGTACCGCATCGGCTGCAAACTAGCAGTCGGCCGCGGACGGTGCGCGGGCGGCCGCCCTCTGGGAGAATCTGCGCGAGATGCACCGTGTGCCTCTGCTTCGCCTGCTGCGCCGCTACCTCGAGCGCTGGCCCGAGGACCGGGCGCGTATCGCCAGCTTCATCGAGTTTGTCCGCGCCCACGAGGACTGCTTCGAGCGAAGCTGTCCCGAGGGACATGTGACCGGTTCGGCTTGGATCCTCTCGCCCGACCATCGCTGCGTATTGCTCACCCACCACCGCAAGCTCGGTCGCTGGCTGCAGCTGGGCGGCCACGCCGACGGCGACGCCGACCCTCTCCGCGTCGCACTGCGCGAGGCGCAAGAGGAGTCGGGGATGCGCTGGTTCCGCCCGCTCCCGGAGGAACCCGATCCGGTGCCCCTCGACGTGGATGTGCACCCGATTCCCGCGCGCGGAAGCGAGGCGGCCCATTCCCACTTCGACGTGCGCTTTTTGCTCGAGGCAGCGCCCGGCCAAGAGCTTGTCGCAAGCGAAGAATCGAAGGCGCTCCAGTGGGTCGAGCGGGCCCGCCTTTGCGAGTTCGTCGACGAGGAGAGTCAGCTGCGAATGGAGAGGCGTGCGCGAGAGGTGCTTGCGAGGCTGGCCGCGGTTCGGCAGGCCTCGGGCTAGACCTCGCCGCGTCTTCGCACCGTGCCGCTGATGGGCCGGGGTCGTGGTTCGTCAGCGACCTCGCTCACGGAAATCCCCCGGGATCGGGCGATTAGTGCGAGGTGTCCTCGTCGTGCTGGTTGCGGGCGGCTTTCAGTTTGCCTGGGCGACGCGCCAGATTGGCCGGCACCTCGCTCGTGGGAACTGCCACCCAGGGGCCTGTAAAATGAGGGGCCCGGAGCCAGCGGCCGGAGTCCCAGAGGTAGAAAACGTCGTCGCAGTAGTACGCGTCGTCGAGACCCACGACGACGTACGCGCCAAGCTCACTGCGATAGATGATCTCGACACCATCGGGGTGCCTGCGCCGCCAACCGTGCGCGGGCGTGCGGGGCGGAGGACTCGCTTCGTCGGAGTCATAGGCTGCGACAGACTCCTGCGTGCGATGAACCGCGCAGCCTGGCCCCACAAACAGGCAAACTGCGGCGAGAAGCATCGGAAGTGCAGCGCAAACAAGGCGTCGCGCTTTCGCAGATGCGCTGGGATGGAGCCCCATTTTGGACCTCCCACGAAGGGATCCGCCTCGGCGCGGCCCACGCGATTCGAGCGACCAGTCCAGGCGGGCGCCGTGTGACCGCCGTCACGCAAAGAGCTCATCGTCTAGAATGAGTGGAGGGTTCAGCGGGGAGGGCGGTATCCAGTGAAGGTCTTCCTGAGCGTCGACATGGAGGGCGTCTCCGGGCTCGTGCGCTGGGCCGACGTCATCACCCAGGGCATGGACTATCAGCGCAACCGCCGCTTCATGACCCAAGATGCGAATGCGGCGATCGAAGGCGCGTTCGAAGCTGGCGCAACCGAAGTTGTGGTGGAAGAGAACCACGGCGTCGAGGAGCTGTGCGACCTCCTGCTCGACGAGATCGACCCGCGCTGTCACGTCGTCCGGGGCGCGGGGCGACCGACCGCGACGACCATGGCCGGGCTCGATGCGGACTGCGGCGTGGTGCTGCTCGTAGGCCACCACGCCCGCGCGGGCTCGTTCCCGGGGATCATGGCGCACACCATCTCCTATGAGCGCTTTCGCGCCGTACGAGTCGGCGGTCGCGACTGCGGAGAGCCGGAGATCTTCGCGATTCGCGCCGGAGAACTCGGGGTGCCCGTCGGCCTTGTCACAGGGGATCAGGTGGTGTGCGAGCAGCTCCGCAAGCGCGTGCCCGCGGCGGAGGCCGTCGAGGTCAAGCGTGCCCTCTCGAATGTCGCCGGCGACGTCGTACCGCCGGCCCGTGCCCGGGAGAGAATTCGGGCCGGGGCGCGCCGCGCCGTGGAGCTCGCAAGGACCGGGGCCCTCGCGCCCTACCGCGGCGAGCCGGCTCCCTACGAGATCGAGGTCGAGATGCGAAGCCCGCTGCCCGATGCACTGCGCGAGAACCTGGCCAAGCTCCCCGAGTTCGTGGTGGAAGGAGAGCGTCTGATTCGCACGGTGACCGAGGATATGGGCGTCGGTTTCCGCCGCATCGCCTATCTCGGCTTCGGCCACCTGCCGGGCGCCACCCGGTACTGAGCTCCCTCGCACGCCTCAATCTTGTGGGGGCGCATGCCGATGCGATCCCCGATGAGTTCCGCCCCGATCGCCGTGCCTTCTGCCTCCGATTCGCACGCGGACGCCGCCCAGGTCGCCTACCAGGGCGCGCCGCCCCCCCTGGGCGAGGCGCTGCAGGAGATCGGGCGACGCTTTGAGCATGACGGCGCACTCGGTCTGCTGATCGTCGACGCCACGGCGCTCGCCGAGATCGAGCGCACCTACGGGCCAGAGGCTCATCAACGCTCGATGCGGGCACTCGCGAACTTCGTCTCTGACACGATTCGGTTTCGCTTGGCAGACCAGGACCTCATGGTCCAAGGCGAAACGGGTCGCAGTGAGCTCCTGATCGTTCTGTTTCGCGACGCTCGCGACGCGCGCTTCCAGCGCGAAGGGCTGCCGGAGCTCTGCCGCGTGCTGCAGCCTGCGCTCGCGGCGCAGGGCCATCGCGTTGCGCATCCCTACCTCCCAAGCCACCCGAATCTTTCTGTGGGCTGCGCCTTCCAGCTCTACAACCCAACCCGCTCGGCGGCCACCCAGATACGGGCGGCGATTGAGGAGGCACGCAGCGACTCGGAACTGAACGCCCGCCTGATCGCAAGGGATCGTCGGCGTCGGCTGGTGGGTCTGCTCGTGGCGGAGCAGGTCTACTCGGTCTACGAGCCGATCGTCGAGGTCGCAACGCGTACCGTGTTCGGCTACGAGGCGCTAGCGCGCGGTCCCGCGGGCTCCGAGCTCCAATCTCCCATGACGCTGTTCCAGCGCGCGGCCGAGGAAGGGCTTGTGTTTGAACTCGACGCGCTCTGTCGCCGACGGGGCCTTGAAGGCGCACTGGATCTGCCGAAGGGTACGAAGCTCTTTCTGAACTTTCGCCCGACGACGATCTACGACCCGAGCTTTCGAGCGGACTCGCTGCGGAGCACCCTCGATCGTTGCCAGCTGCAGCCGAGCGACATCGTATTCGAGATTTCGGAACAGGAGTCGATCGACAACTACTGGCTGTTCCGTGAAGTGCGCGACTACTACGGCAACCTCGGCTTCCAGATCGCGCTTGACGACACGGGTGCGGGCTACGCGAGCCTCGAGGCGGTGATGGAGCTCTCCCCGGAATTCATCAAAGTCGATCGCGCGTTTGTGCGGGGCATCGACCAGGATACGTCACGCCAGGAGCTCCTGCGCGCGCTCCACGCCGTCGCGGGCCGAATCGGCTCGCAGATCATCGCCGAGGGACTCGATACGCTCGAGGAGCTCACCACGCTCGGCGAACTCGGCATTCCCTACGGCCAGGGCTGGCTCTTCGGCAAGGCGACGCCCCTTCGCGCACCGGGGCAGTAGCCCAACGCCCGGCGTCGCCTAGCATTCCCCTCATGGCGCCGCGCAGAGTCGTGCTCGAGGGTTGCCTCAACTTCCGCGACCTTGGGGGCTATCCCGCGCGCGACGGGCGCGTGGTGCAGCGCGGGCTGCTCTACCGCAGTGACGCACTCCACCTCGTGACCCCCTCCGACATCGCGATCCTGCGTGACAAGCTGGGGATCGGAACGATTGTCGACCTGCGCTCCAGCGAGGAGCTTCGGTCGGAGGGGCGTGGTCCGCTTGCGGCGCTGCCGATCCGCTTCCATCACGTGCCTCTGGTCGAAGGGCTCACGATGCGGCCCGAAGCGAGAGCGCAGGAATCGATCCAGCTCGCCGATCGCTATTTTCTGCTGGCCGAGTTCGCCAAGGAGAGGATCGCCGCCGTCCTCAAAACGCTGGCCGCGAGCGATACCCCTGCGGTCTACCACTGCGCCGCAGGCAAGGATCGCACGGGCGTGCTGTCTGCAGTGATTCTCGGGATCCTCGACGTACCCGACGACACGATCGTCGCTGACTATGTACTCACCGCCGAGGCCATCGAGGCCATCCAGCAGCGCCTCCTGCAGAGCGAAGGCTACCAGTCCATTCTGGCCGCCCTTCCGCCAGACACCATGCACGCAGAAGCCGAGACGATGATCCGACTGCTCGAAAAGATTCGGGCGAAGTACGGGTCCATGCGCGATTACGCAGCGGCCGCGGGCGTAGGGTCCGACACGCTTGGACGTCTCGAGGAGCGACTCCTCGGCGCCGAATAGTCCAGACCGGGCTTACGAGTCCTTGCGCTCCTTGACGGTGCGGTAGTCGCCGAATTGTTCGTCGCGATGGTCGAGTGCCTTCGTCACGCCCTTGGCGAACTCCGCAAAATACTCGCGCGATGAGCGCTGGTGAAAACCCAGAGCCTGGATCTCGGTGCCGGCACGAACGGCAGCGCGAAGGCCTTGGATCTCCATCGCCCGGTGCACAGAACGTTTGTTGAGTTGCTGAAGATCCGTGGGAATCTTCGCGACGCGCTCGGCGATCTCGAGGACCCGCGTCTCGAGCTCGGATGCGGGATAGGCGCGGTTCGCGAAGCCCACGCGTGCCGCCTCTGCGCCGGAAATGGCGTCGCCGGTGAGCATGAGCTCCATGGCGTTGCGCAAGCCCATCAGCCAGGGGTGGAACTGCATGTCGGGCGGGCTCATGAGGCGCACGGGCGGATACCCGATCTGTGCGTCCTCGGCGACGTAGACGAGATCGCACGCGGTCGCGAGTTCACTGCCGCCCGCGAGGCAATAGCCGTGGACCTGCGCGATCACCGGCTTCGCGAGATCCCAGATGTCGAACCATCCCTGCACGACGTGGCGCGGCCAAAGACCGTCTCCGTGCGCGGTGAAATACGGCTGTCCCTCAAGGTGATTGGAGGCGAGGTCGTAACCCGCAGAAAAAGACTGCCCCGCACCGCGCAGAACGGTCACCCGTACCGCGGGATCCCGATCGGCCTCATGCAGCCTCTCGAAGAGTTCTGCGCGCATCGCATTGTTCAGGGCGTTTCGCTTTTCCGGGCGGTTCAGCGTGAGCCGCCGCACGCTCGCCCGGGGTTCGTCGATGAGCACAAGCTTCCCCTGAGCCATGGGACACTCCTCCGGCCCGCGGAGCGGGCGACGCCTGCACTCTAGCCGAGCGCCTCAAGTGCAGGGTCAAAGCGTCGCAAGAGCGCTCGCACCGCAGCGCCCCGGTGGACCACCGCCTTCACCAGATTCCCGGGAAGAAGCGGCTCCTCACGCGCGCTGCATAGTCCGCGTACTCGGGGAACTCCTTGCTCAGCATCTTTTCCTCTCCGAGCGTGCGGATTGCCAAGAGCAGAATTAGGAGAGGAAGGGCCGCCAGGCCCCAGAGCGAACCGAGGAGCAGAGGCACACCGATGAAGTAGAGAATTCCACACGCATACAGGGGATGGCGAACGACGGCGTAGGGTCCCGTCGTCACGATGGATTGACCGCGCTCGCGCTGGACCTTCACGACGGGCGACGCAAAGCTGTTTTCCCGGAAGATGACGGCGGCGCCGAGGAGGCTAGCGACGATCAACAGAGCGCCGATCCAATGGGCAAAGACGGGCACGTGAGACCATTCAAATCGCTTCGCATCTGCCGCCATGAAGCTCAGCCACGCATTGAATAAGACCAACATCGCTCCCATGAAAACTCGGTCCCACGCCTTCTGTCCTCGCTGCACGACCGACCCCATCCGCTCCGTCAAGAGGGCTGGGTTGTATCGCGCGAGCCAGAGGCCAATCGCGATTCCGAGCCCAGCGAGGATCGCGAGAAAAATCCAAGCGCCTGCCCAGCGCGTCGTGCCCGCAGACAGAAACAACAGGGCGGCGATGGAGGCAACCCAAGCGATGGTCTGCACGAACAAGCGTAGGATCATCGGTTCATTCTCTGAAGTTGGGCGCTTCCGACAGCTTCAGCCCGAGCCGCGAAGCAGGCAACCCAGGGATGTTCTCATTGCGCGTTCGGTGCGTTCGTTCGGTTGGATGGGAGGGCGATGTACGCAAGCAGCGCTCGGCCAGTCTTCGAGGAGGCCAGGTTTGATCGAAGAGCTTCATGGCGTCGCTCCAGCCGGCTGCGGCAGCTGCCGTGGGGCTCGACCTTAAAGCACGACGAGCCCCTTTCCTCCAGCCTCGAGGGCAATGTCCGCGACGAGGGCATCACCGCGCCCGCGGCGGAACGAGCTCACGGCGATCAGCCAAATGGCGGCGATCCGCGTGGGTGCGGACCCGTAGATTCGCACGCAGTCGGCGTAGAGGTCCCGCGATTCTCGCATCCAGCGGCCGAGGTCCTTCCGTCCGCTGCGGATGACAAGGTGCGTCTCACGCGCTGTCCAGGTCGGAATGGGACACGCGAATGCATGTCCCACGGGCAGCGCGCAGCTCCAGAAATAGGAGAGATCCCTTCCGTTCTCAAACTCAACAGCCAGCGAGATATAGTCATGTGTGGGCAGCGTGTCTTCGGCGATCTGCGCGGGAAGTGAATCAATCTTCCACGCCCAGGTCAGCGTAGTTCCTGGCACGAGTTCAAAGGGAGCCGGCTTTTGCAGGATCGCGAGGTCATCGTGCATTGAGATGCGAATCGCATCGCGACCGTTGGTTCGGGCGCTCTCGAAGATTCGGCTCTGTCCCAGGAACCAAAGGTGCCGCCACCCGGCGGGGTCTCGCGCGGGCGACTCGAGCCTTTCCAACTCGGCTGCGAGGAGCGGCTCGTCGCGCGCGAGTTCTGCAAGGCGGCCAAGGCCCGCCCGTGCCGCATCGAGGCCAGGCCTTCGCCAGTGAAGCAGACACACGTCGATGGCGCCCTTCACGCTGGCGTAAGCCTCTTGCGGCGTTGCAAGATCGCCCTCGGGCGTTGCCCACTCGCCGTGATAGATCGCGAGATCAAGAGGACCTTCGTCGCGAGCCGTCAGTGTGAAGGTTTCGCCTGGACCATTCATGATGGTGCCACGGGCGCCGATGCGCCCCCAAAGATGGAAGCGTGGACCGCCGGAGAGATCGAGCTCCGGTGAGATGACGATGCGTCCTGCGGCAAGCCACGTAACGCAGTCGCCCTTCATGACCCGCACACCGGTGCGTGTCCACGGAGGGACATGTCCGGGGAGGTGCAAGATCTCCGTGCCGGCCAAAAGATCTTTCCGCTCGCCGGCGGAAAGACGGCTCAGCATCGCCTCGCAGCGCTCGCGCAGGTCGCTCATCGCGCCCTCCTCTTGGGTGTCACCTGTCTTGGCGATCGCACCTCGCGCACGCGGAAGCAGTCTTGGGTGTGGTCATTGACCAGTCCGACCGCCTGCATGAACGCGTAGCAGATCGTCGAACCGACGAACTTGAATCCGCGGCGTCGCAGGTCCTTCGAGAGGGCGTCAGACTCAGTGGTTCGCGCTGGCACCTGCTTTGCGCTGCGCCTTTTGCCATGGATCGGCTGGCCTCCCACAAAGGCCCAGAGATAACGATCGAAGCTCCCGAACTCCCGCTGGACTTCGAGAAAGCACCGCGCGTTGGTGATGCTCGCCGCCACCTTGGAGCGATTTCGCACGATCCCGGGGTCGTCCAGAAGACGCGCGTGATCCTGCGCGTCGTACTTGGCGACCTTCCGCGGATTGAAGTTGTGGTATGCGCGCCGGTAGGCATCCCGCTTTCGCAAGATGGTGTCCCAGGAGAGCCCCGCCTGCGCCCCCTCGAGCAGCAGGAACTCGAAGAGCACGCGGTCGTCGTGGGCAGGCACGCCCCACTCGCGGTCGTGGTACGCAATGCGCAGAGGATCGTCCGCCACCCAAGCGCAGCGCCTCTTGTCTCGGACTCGCACTACACTCGCTTCAGGGCATCGCGCATCGCTTCAATCCGCGCTGCGGTTTCCTGCGCGCGGGGATCGTCCGTCGCCGCAGCGATGTTTCGGCCATAAGCCTGGTACTCGGGGATTTCGCTGTCCGCGAGCTGCGGCATCCATTTCTTGCGTCCCATCGCAGCCTCGAGGTGGGGCGCCAGGGCCTCTTGCTTGCGCGCGACCCGTTCATTTTCGCCCTCCTTGAACTCTGGCATCACCTCGCGCGCAAAGAGCTCGAGCGATTCGCAGATGTCCTCATGTCGATTGTTTCCACCCTGCTGAATGAACACCACCTGGTCCACCCCCGCATCCGCGAAGGCACGCAGGTGCGTGCGAAGCTGGGCGGGCGTTCCGATGCCGCGGTTCTCTGCGTCGTCCGGGAGCGCGCCACGCACCTTCTCGAAGGTTTTCCAGATGTTCGTCCGGCCGGGCTTGTGTCGTCCAAAGAGATAGTGGTGCGCCAGCGCGAAGCCGAAGAACCGGAATCCGTCGAGACCCCTACGCTTTGCCTCCTCCGCATCCCGGTGACAAGAGAAACCCGTCACCATCGCGATGTTGGGATTGATGGCATGGCCGATCGGAGTGCATTCCGTGCGGAGCGTGGTGTAGTAATCATCGACCCAGCGCTTCGCCTCCTGCGGATCCACGAACGCGAAGGTGAGCGCCCCCATCCCGAGGCGGGCGGCGAGATGAATGGTCTCGCGGTTCGAGCAGGCGACCCAAAGCGGCGGGTGGGGACGTTGGACCGGCTTGGGCACGAGGTTGCGGCAAGGCATGGAAAAGGAGCGGCCTTCGAAACCAGGGTAGGGGTCGAGCGCCAGCAGATTTGCCGTCTGTTCGACGGTCTCCAACCACATCGCCCGCTTCTCTTTCGGATCGATCCGGAAGCCCTCAAGCTCCGCCCGCGAAGCGGACTCACCGGTTCCCCACTCAACGCGGCCACGAGAGACGAGGTCGAGGGTCGCGAGGCGTTCCGCGACCCGGGCCGGGTGGTTGTAGCCCGGGGGCATGAGCACGATGCCGTGGCCGAGCCGAATGCGCCGCGTGCGCTGGGAACACGCCGCGAGGAACACCTCCGGCGCGGAGGAGTGCGAGTACTCTTCGAGGAAGTGGTGCTCGACCTCCCAGGCGAAGTCGATGCCCAAGCGGTCGGCGAGCTCGACCTGATCGAGCGCCTCTTGGAACAGCGCAAGCTCCCGACCCTCACCCCAGGGCCGCGGGAGCTGATGCTCGTAGAAGATCCCAAACTTCATGTTCATGACCTCTCGAAACGCCTATGCGGATCATACGCGGGCTGCTTCGCTCGGGTAAGCTTCAGTGCATGACGCTGGTCCGATTTCCCGACGGTTTCGAGTGGGGCGCCGCCACCGCCGCCTACCAGATCGAAGGCGCGGCCTTCGAAGACGGCAAGGGGCTCTCGATCTGGGATGTATTTTGCCGTCAGCCCGGGCGGATCCAGACGGGAGAAAACGGCGACGTCGCCTGCAACCATTACCACCGCTATCGGGAGGATGTGGCGTTGATGCGCCTGCTCGGGCTCCAGACCTACCGCTTCTCCGTTTCGTGGCCGCGTGTTCTCCCGTTCGGAGTCGGTGAGGCCAATTCGCGGGGTCTCGATTTTTATGACCGACTTGTAGACGCCCTGCTCGAATCGGGGATCAAGCCCTGCGTGACCCTCTACCACTGGGACCTGCCCCAAGCCCTGCAGGACCGCGGGGGGTGGATCGAGCGCGACACCGCCTATCACTTCGCCGAGTACGCGAAGCTGATGTTCGATCGCCTCGGGAGCCGCGTGACCCGCTGGATCACCCACAACGAACCGATCGTGACGGCCATGGCAGGTCACCGCCTCGGCTTTCTTGCCCCCGGAATTCGCGATCTCGCGGCCACGGCGCGCGTGATCCATCACCTTCTCCTGTCCCATGGCCTCGCCGTACAAGCCTTTCGGGCAAGCGGGCGCGATGGGACGATCGGCATCACGAACGCCAACACGAGCTACGAAGCCGCGGACGACCGGGCTGAAACGGCGATCGCCGTGGAGCGGGCGCGCGACTTCGGTACCCGCCTCTTTCACGGACCTGTGTATGGCAAAGGCTACCCAACGTCCGTGGTACGGACCTACGAGGCGAAGGGGGCACCCTTTCCAGCAAAGGCGCAGGACTTCGAAGTGATTGCGAGCCCCACCGATTTTCTCGGTGTGAACCTCTACTCGAGAGAGCGAGTCGCGGCCGACCTGCGCCGAAGCGTCGGTTACCGCCCGGCGGAGCCGACGCTGCCACTCACGCCCATGGGATACGAGCGGGCACCGCACGCCCTTGGCGACTTTGTCCGCTGGATCTCCGCAGAGTACGGAAGGCCCCCGATCTTCGTGACAGAGAACGGCGTCTGCGACAACACCGAACCGGTCTCGGATACGGAGATCTCCGACCAAGGCCGCATCTCACTTCTCGGCGGCTTTCTCAGTGGCTTGGTGCAGGCCGTGGCCGAGGGGGGAGCCGACGTGCGCGGGTACTACGTCTGGTCCCTCCTGGACAATTTCGAGTGGGCGTTCGGGACGAGCAAGCGATTCGGGATTGTCTGGGTGGACTACGCGACGCAGCGGCGAATCCCGAAAGCCAGCGCCCGCTGGTACAAGGAGATCATCCGCCAGAACGGCGTGCAGGTTTCTTAACGCGCGTCGCCCTCGATCGTGTTCGCCGGAGGGGTCCCTTCGCCGGCCTCGCGTTCTCCTCGCACGGCATTGGTCCAAAGGACACCGCGAGAAGCGGATCGAGCGGAGCAGCTCGCCGGACGCTTGTGCGTTGGCCATACGTTCGGCACGGTTTCCGCCATGGCAACCCAGGCCTTCATCGTGGACGTGGCGGAGGCGGAGTTTTCGGGTGCGGTCCTGGATCGCTCGGCAATGCTCCCCGTGGTCGTCGATTTCTGGGCCCCCTGGTGCGGGCCCTGCCGGACGCTGGGCCCCGTGCTTGAGCGACTCGCGAACCAGCATGCAGGCGCGTTTGTGCTGGCCAAGGTCAACGTGGACGAGGCGCCCGAGGTTGCGAAGGCATTTGCCATCCGCAGCATTCCAGCGGTGAAGGCATTCCGCGACGGGCGTGTCGTCGCCGAGTTCGTCGGCGCCCAGCCCGAAGCCGCGGTTCAGCGCTTCCTCGAGTCCGTTCTCCCGAGTGACGCCGACCACCTGGCGGACGAGGCGGACGAGTTCGCTTCCCGCGGTCACGAGAACGCCGCAGAGGAGCGTTACCTGGCCGCTCTCGAAACGGACCCGCGGCACGGGCGCGCGCTCGTGGGACTTGCCGAACTGCTTGCGGGCCGTGGAGAGACCGATCGAGCCCTCGAACTTCTCGAGCGGGTGCCCGGCGGCACCGAGATCGCAAAGCGCGCCGAGCGGCTCGCGGCGGCGACGCGGACGCGTGCGGCGGGCACCGCCGATCTCGACGCGCTGAGGGCGAGAGCGAGCGCCCACCCCGCAGACCTCGCAGCGCGCCTCGAGCTCGGCAAGGGACTGTGCGCCGCCGGGCGCTACGAGGAAGCGCTCGGCGAGCTCCTGGCCGTCGTGCAGCGCGATCCCCGGTTCGCGGAGGAGGCGGCGCGCAAGACCATGCTCGATATCTTCGCGCTGCTGGGCCCGAGCGAGCCGCTCACGCAGAAGTTCCGCGGCGACCTCGCCCGAGCGCTTTTCCGATAGCCAGCGTCGCGCGACGACGCGCTGAGTCTGCACCGCACGACGCAGTGCGATAAGGCCGCCCGGCATCCAAGCCTCGGTCTTTGGTTTGACGGGGAGCTGCGCTGAAGCCCAGCTTCGTGCGTGGTAGAGTCAGATCAACAAAGCAGCTGGAGGAACCGCGATGGGCAGCGAGCCGATGGTCAATCAGATGCACTCGCTGGATCACGAGCTTGAGACGATCCTCACTTCGTTCGACACCAGCTACGCCTGGAACTACGGCTCGGTCAAGGAAGGGCTGCGCGATCTGTACGAGAAGGCGAAGCGCGATCAATGGAACGGGACCACCCAGCTCGCATGGGCGACGGAGGTCGACCCGGAGAGTGAAATCATCCCCGCCGGCATTAACCCGCTCGCGACCTACGGACCGTATCAGAAACTCAGCGACAAGGAGAAGGGACATCTCCGCCACGCGCAAATCTCACTCCAACTTTCGCAATTCCTTCACGGGGAGCAGGGCGCACTGATTGTCGCCTCCCAGCTCGTCGGAGCCGTGCCGTGGATCGACGGCAAGTACTACGCTGGCACCCAGACGATGGATGAAGCGAGACACGTGGAGGTGTTCAGTCGCTACTTGCACGAGAAGCTCGAGTGGGAGTGGCCGATTAATGACAGCCTGAAGGAGCTTCTCGATGCCACGATCAAGGATCGTCGCTGGGACTTCAAATATCTCGGCATGCAAATCATCATTGAAGGGCTGGCGATGGCAGCCTTTGGCAACCTCTATCAGCTCGCGCAAGAGCCGCTGCTGAAGGACCTCATCAAATACGTCATGAAGGACGAGTCCCGGCACGTGGCGTTCGGCGTCGTATCGCTGAAGGACCACTATCGAGAGATGGCGCCGAGCGAGCTCAAAGACCGCGAGGATTTCATCATGTACGCCTGCGAACTGATGCGCAATCGTTTGATGGGAGACCAGATCGCCGATGCCATGGGCTGGAAGCGCCAGGAGGTGCGCGAGCTCGTGATGGGTTCGGTGCCAGCGCAGATGTTCCGTCGGATGCTGTTCGCACGCATCGTTCCCAATCTGAAGAGACTCGGGCTGCTTTCAGCGCGCGTGCGAGAGCACTTCGACAAGCTCGGCATTCTTCAGTTCGAGGATTTCGATCCCGAAGAACAGGACCGGAAACTCGGCTTGGCCTAGCTCCCCGGCCGCTCCTTCCCGGAGGAACTGCATTTCTGGGAGAAGCGGGGGCCGGCGCGCGAGCCCGCCGTGCTGTACAGGATGGGCGAGGTGCTGCGCTCGAGCGCTCTCTTCGCGCCGAGCCGGGATGAGAGCGTGGCCACTCCTGGCTTCGAAATCATGCGAGCGCGTGCTTGCTCTCGCCGGGCAGCGCGAGCCCGGGATCGAGCCATCGCAAGATGCGAGCATTCTCCTCTCTGGGGTAGGCATGGGAGAGGTCGTCGAGTTCGCGGTAGACGAGCTCTGCCCCGGCCTGCGCAAGGGCATCGCGGGCGGTCCGCGCGATGGCGACCGGGAACATCCAGTCGAGCGCTCCATGGATCAGATAGATCCGCTTGCCCCGCGCACGCCCCAGATTCCCATTGCGGAAGTTCCACGGGTGCAGAACACCCGAGACCGGTGCCAACGCGGTAAAGGGTGATCCCTCCGCAAGTCCGCACAGCAGGGAGAAGGTCGCACCATCGGACAACCCCGTGAGCAGGACCCGAGAAGAGTCGATCCGCCAGCGCTCCGTCACGAACTCCACCATCGAGCGTAGCGCCGCACCATCTTGCTCTGGATCGTGCAGCGACCAGGTCGAACCGAGCGAGGTCGGTGCGAGGAGGCAACAGCGGCGACTGCGCGCCTCCCGCAGCCACGTCCAGACGAAGTCTCGCCCATGGCCAAAGCCGCCGTGAAGAGCCACCACGAGGGGCAGAGCTTCGCTTCCGTCGTAGCGCTCGGGTACATAAAAGACGAACCCCCCGCGCGCATCGGGCTGGTCCTCGCTTGACCCTGCGGCGAGCATGCCCACCGTTACGCCCTCTTGGGCGATCTCAGGATCCAGCTCGGTCAGCCGATCATGCAGGGGCGTTTCTGCAAAGAGTTGGCCGAGGGGAGGGAGTACCTCGCGCAGCGGGTAGAGCGCCTCGAGCGCGCGACAAGTGCAGCGCAAGCTGCCGAGGACACGGGCTACGGTGTCGGCCGGCGAAGCGGGGTCTGAGAAGAGACGTACGGCCTCATCGGTGGCGGAACCGGCGTGCTCCATCTGCAGGTGGAAGGCCTCGAGGCTTTGCGGCGGCTGGAGCGCGCGGAAGGCCGTAAGGGCCAGCCCGAGATCGGCGCCGGGGCGCTCCAGCAGGCCGCGCAGGTGTGTATGTTTGGATGGGTGAAGGTGTCGCTGCACGTGCTCGAACGCGATGAGCACGGCAAGGGTCGAACGGCACAGGTCCGCGATCGCAACGGAGTAGGGGTGGTCGGACTGCATCCGGATCCTCGGGTTCGAAGTCGCGAGGATAGGCGACTTCGCCGGAAGGACCCTTGCGCTTCGGCGGCCGGGGCTGCGCTCGGGTGCATTCCGCGTCAAGGAGAGGGGGGTTGGTGCGGGGACTTCCCGCGGGCTTTGACGCGGCGGCTCCATGAATCAATCGTGAACAGGCCGGGAGGGCCGCGCAACCCCCCGCGGTCCACAGCGTTCAAAGGGGCGGAGTCGTGTGTTTGCGCGGCATGAATGCCGCGCCGGCCGCCGCCATCGAACCGGCCAGACACGCCAAGGGGGACTCGAGCATGGTGGGGCAGCGACGATCTCAAGCGGCAATGTGCCTCGCATTCCTCTTCACCTTCGGAGGAACATTCGGCGCCGCGGCCCAGGAGGGTCCGCCGCCGGGCTTCGATCGAACGCCGCCGCGCCTAGGCTTGGTGGACGGCCCCGTGGCGTTCTGGCGGAACGGCGCCGCGGACTGGGCCTCCGCCCAGGTGAACTCGGCCCTCGCCGCCGGAGACCGTCTCGCCACCGGGAGCGGCGGGAATCTTGAGCTTCAGATCGGTCCGCACGCATTTGTGCGCGCCGGGTCGGAGACACAGCTCGGCCTCGACTCGCTCGAACCGGAATTTCTCCAGTTCCGCGTGATCAGCGGCACGGCGTCGCTCGACCTGCGTTCGCTGCCCCCCGGACAGACGGTCGAGCTCGACACACCGAACGCCGCCTTCACCGTCGAGCATCCCGGTTACTACAGGGTTGAGGTCCGCGATGAAACGACCACCTTCGCAAGCCGTCGCGGCGGACGCGCCACGGTGACGCCCGCGGGGGGCCAGTCGGCGGTCGTCGCAGGGAGCGAAGAAGTGGTGGTGACGGGCAACGAGGCGCCGCAGGTCGAGACCTACGCGGCCCCGCAGCTCGATGCCTGGGACCGCTGGAACTATGAGCGCACCGATCACCAGATCGACGCGGTCTCCGCGCGGTACGTACCGCCCGATGTGTATGGCGCGGACGACCTCGATCACGATGGCGATTGGCGTATGGTTCCCAACTATGGTGCCGTCTGGGTTCCCGGTGGAGTCGGTCCCGGATGGGCGCCCTACACCACAGGCTCGTGGATGTATGACCCCTACTTCGGCTGGACTTGGGTCGATACAGCCCGCTGGGGCTGGGCTCCCTACCACTACGGGCGCTGGGTACACGTGGGCGGCTACTGGGGATGGGCGCCGGGGCCGATCGTTGCGCAGCCCTACTACGCGCCTGCGCTGGTCGCATTCTTCGGTGCCCCCGGTCTCTCCGTCGGCGTGGGTGTCGGCTTCCCGGCGGTGGGCTGGGTCGCCCTCGGATGGGGCGAGCCCATCGTGCCGTGGTGGGGCCCGCGGGGCTGCGTCGGCGTTGCCCACTGGGCCGGTTGGGGTGGCCCGCGCGTTGTGAACAACGTCACGATCAACAAGACGACCATCGTGAATGTGAACAACATCACGACTTATCAGAATGCGGCGGTTTCCGGTGCGGTGGTGGCCATGAAGGCCGACCGCTTTGGCCAGGCCCCTGTTGCAGCCGCGCGTCTCACGCAGGTATCGGCGCAGCAGCTTCAGCCCGTGCACGGTGCGCTTGCAGTCCAGCCTTCGGCTGCGAGCCTCGTGGGCGGGGCGAGTCGTGCCGCAACGCAGCCGCCGCGAGAAGCGCTTTCGAGACCCGTCGTAGCGACCCGTGCGCCGCAGATTGCAGCGCCGGCTCTCGAGGTCAACCGGCAGGGGACCGGCGCCCAACCGAAGGCGACTGTGGGCGCAGCTCCCGTGCGGGTCGTCTCGGCGCCCGAGCGCGGATCCTCCAGCACCCCCCTCGCTCGTGCCCCCTTCGGACAAAACGGCGTTGCGCAGCGCGCGAGTGAACCGCCCCCGCCGCACTTCGGGGACCTCCAAAAGGCATCCATCCCGGGAGCGAAATCCTCGCCGCGGACGGCAGCGCCACGCGCTGAATCCGCCGTCTCGGCGGCCCGGGCGGCGCCGGTCGCCCCGCATGCAAACGTGCCGGCGCATTCCTTCGAGAAGCCGGCTTCACCACCGACTGCGACGCGCCGCGAGCTCCCGGGCGAGCCGGCGAACCGCGTGTATCAACGGGGGACACCGAAGAGCGTCGCCACCCCAACCCCACCCCCGACGCATCCTGCACAGTCGGGCCCGGCCCACGGCGGGGGTAAACCCTCGGGACCCGCGCACGGCAGCGGCGGAAGCCACCCCGACGGGAAGGAGAAACACTCATAGCCGAAGGGCGACCTCACGTTTCCGATTGACACTCCGTCGGCTTCCGTCGTAGAACGGCTTCGCTATCGGGGAATCACGCTCTTTGCGGGCTCGTCGGGTTGTCGGCGATCGGAGCGGGGCGCGTTGCCTTGCCTCGTCGAAACCGGGGGTGAGAGTACCGAGTCGGCCCCGAGCGCGGAGTTCGCACTCGCCTCGGGGCCTGGCTCACTCTGGAGTGGTGGGCCGCCGCTTCGGGGTTGACAATCTCGACGACGGCGCAACCCAGCGCAGACGGCTCCGGCAGATCCCATCCACCGCTCTTGGACAGCCCACAGATCCAATCGACACAGATGGGCGTCGCTTTGCGAGGCTCGCTATCCGCCGAGCGTAACGCCGACCAGCGCGCCAACGCCGTAGGTCACAGCCGCGGCCGCAAGGCCTACGCCGAGCTGGCGGAGGCCAGAAAATGCGAGGGCGCGCCCGGTGAACAGCGAGGTTCCCGCGCCGATCCCAAGGAGCGCGAGTCCCGACAGGGCCACACTCGCGACGATCGCCGCCCGTTCGGCGAGGACAAAGAACGGGGCGACGGGAATGAGCGCACCCGCCCCAAACAAAACGAACGACCATCCTGCGGCGGTCCAAGCCGAGCCGCCGAGCTCCGCGGGATCGATCCCCAGCTCTTCGCGGACCAGAGTGTCTAGCGCTCCGCTCCTGCTCTTCATGAGGCGCTCCGCCAGCGCGTGTGCCTGCTCGGCCGGAATTCCCTTGGCCTGGTAGATCAGGGCGAGCTCCTCCTGCTCCTCCTCAGGGGACGCCGCGAGCTCCGCCGACTCGGTCGCGATCTGCTTTTGGGCGAGCTCGCGTGAGCTGTTCACCGAGATCCACTCCCCCATCGCCATGGAGCACGCCCCGGCCACAAGGCCTGCGAGGCCGGTAAGCAGGACCGTTCCACCCCCTGCCGCGGCTCCCGCCATCCCCATCACAAGACTCAGGTTCGATACGAGTCCGTCATTTGCGCCGAGTACGGCGGCCCGGAGCGCGTTGCCGCCAAGCGCGCGATGTCGTCCTTCGAGGCGAGCAATCGAGCTTCCCTCCAAACCCGACGGCTCCGCGGCGGCGACGGCTTGCACGATCCGCGCATGCGATCGCTCCGCCGCGGGCAGCCCGCCGGCCACCGCCTCAGGCTGATCGTCGTACTGCGCACTGTCGCCGCGTTCCAGCGCTTGGAGGGTGGGAAGAACAAATCCCGGCCCAAATCTGCGAGCGAGCCAGCCGAGGGCTCGCGTGCGAAGGTCGGGTCGAAGCCCTGGCACCTTCGCGCCGAGACGACGAAGCTGTCCCCGCCAAAACTCCGCGTGCGCCTCCTCGACGGAGGCGAGACGGCGATAGATATCTGCAAGGTGCGGATCTCGCTCCGTCGCTGCGAGGGTTCGGTAAAGGCTCGCGCCGTCGACCTCGCCCTGTAGGTTCGCGCGGTAGCGGGACGCGTCGTCGGTGGCCACAGGTTTTCCTCCGAGGAAAATAGACGGTTGAAGCGTATCTTCGCTGAAGAGACTCCTGGCGCGCGCAGGCCCCGCCCGGGATGCGACTGCGGCAAGGTTTGGCCTCTTCCGCGGCCGCCAAGCGAGCGCACCTGCCCTCCGGGCTCGGGTCTTTCTCGTTGCTCTCCCGCAACGCGGGCAAGCCCGTACGTCCCGGCCAAGTTCGACAGGTTCCTCTCCGGGAGCGATGTTACGCTCAGGCGGGCGCAAGCGTTTGGCTTTCCGGGATGAAGTCAAAAGCGGGTGGTGTAGGGCCCGTTTCCGGAAGACCGCGAACTGCGGAGAAGGAGCGTAGGTAAGCCATGCCCCAGCGTTCCGACGCCCTTGTGTTCTTCGGCGCTACGGGCGACCTCGCCTACAAGAAGATTTTTCCTTCGCTTCAGTCCATGGTGCGCCGCGGACGGCTCAACGTGCCCGTGATCGGCGTGGCAAAAGCAGGCTGGGGTCTCGAGCAGCTTCGCGCGCGCGCGCGCGCGAGCCTGGCGGAACACGGCGGGGGTGTCGACGAGTCCGCTTTCGCAAAGCTCTTGGCGCTCTTGCGCTACGTGGACGGCGACTACAACGATTCCGCCACGTTTGAGACCCTGCGCAAGGAACTCTCCGGGGCGGCAAGGCCCGCCCACTATCTGGCCATCCCACCCAGCATGTTCCCGACCGTAGTCGAAGGTCTCGCGAAGTCATCTTGCGCGCGCGGAGCACGAGTGATTCTTGAGAAACCCTTCGGGCGCGATCTTGCCTCGGCGCAGGCGCTGAATCAGACGCTGCACACGGCATTCGAGGAGTCAGCGGTCTTCCGAATCGATCACTACCTGGGCAAGGAGGCAGTCCAGAACCTCCTCTTCTTCCGCTTTGCCAACACCTTTCTTGAGCCCATCTGGAACCGAAATTATGTGCGGAGCGTGCAAATCACGATGGCGGAGCAGTTCGGCGTCGCCGGGCGCGGGCGTTTCTATGAGGAGGCTGGTGCGATCCGGGACGTCGTGCAGAACCACATGCTTCAGGTCGTGGGTTTCCTCGCCATGGAGCCGCCGACGAGCACCTACGCCGAGGCGATCCGCGATGAACAGGCAAAGGTCTTCCGATCGATCCCCCCGCTTCAGCCGAAGGACTTGGTGCGCGGCCAGTTCCAGGGCTATCGCAAGGAGCCAGGGGTGGCTCCCGACTCGCAGGTTGAGACCTTCGCAGCTGTCCGTCTCGCCGTAGAATCCTGGCGCTGGGAGGGAGTACCCTTCTTCATCCGCGCGGGAAAGTGCCTCCCGGTGACCACGACGGAGGTGCTGGTCACCCTGCGCAAGCCACCTCTTGCGAAGGCATTTCCTGACTATGGAAACTACTTTCGATTCCGCTTGAGCCCGGAAGTCGTGATCGCCATCGGTGCCCGGGTGAAACGGCCTGGAGAGTCGGCTGCTGCAGTTTCCACCGAGCTTTCGTTCCTTCACCACCCGGGAGGCGACGAGATGGAAGCCTACGAACGCCTGCTGGGTGACGCCATGGAAGGCGATGCGACGCTCTTCGCTCGCCAGGACGCAGTGGAAACGGCGTGGTCGATTGTCGAGCCGATCCTCGGCAATGCAACGCCGGTCTCCCTTTACGCGCCCGGAACCTGGGGACCTGCCGAAGCTGACAGGCTCATCTCCGAGGTGGGTGGGTGGCACAGCCCGGCCGCTTCTCCCTAACCGTACCTGGCCCTCGGCTCTGCGACGAACAGCACAGGGAGCGCGGGCGTATCGAGTGCGGCGTGAGCTGGCGATTTCCCGCGACGGGACGACGCGCCGAACCAGAGAGGGTGCGCCAAGCCTGCGCTATGCCCCACGTCCGCGACAATCCACGCGCCGGTCGCTACCCATACAGGTCTTGCCGGTCGCTGCGACGGCCGGTCGAAGGAGCCCCCCATGAAGCTTGGCCTGATGCTCGGCTACTCCGGCCCGATCCCGACAGTCCCGATCGATCTCGTGAAAGAGGCTGAGCGCATTGGCTACGACTCGGTATGGACGGCGGAGGCCTATGGCTCCGACGTGTTCTCCCCGCTGTGCTGGGTGGGGGCCCAGACCACGCGAATCAAACTTGGCACAGGCGTGATGCAGCTCTCGGCACGTACGCCGGCATGCGTTGCCATGACGGCCGCCACGATCGACCATCTTTCGAACGGGCGCCTCATCCTCGGCATCGGCGTCTCGGGTCCTCAGGTGGTCGAAGGCTGGTACGGTCAGTCCTTTCCGAAGCCCCTGGCGCGAACGCGGGAGTTCGTAGCCCTCGTGCGCGAGATGCTCGAGCGCAAGGGGCCAGTGACCTTCCAGGGCGAGCACTATGAGCTTCCGCTGCAGGGTGGAAGCCGCCTCGGAAAGCCCCTCAAGCTGATCGTCCACCCCAAGCGCAGCCACATTCCTATCTACATGGGGGCGGAGGGGCCGAAGAACGTAAGGCTCGCGACTGAGATTGCGGACGGCTGGCTTCCGATCTTCTACTCGCCCTACCGCAACAACGTGTATGCCGATTCCCTGAAGGATCTACGGCCAGACTTTGAGATTGCCTGCACCGTCACCGTGATTCCTCACGACGACGTCAAGCAGGCTCTCCAGGTGGCAAAGCCGTACATCGCCTTCTATATCGGCGGCATGGGGGCCAAGGAGAAGAATTTTCACCTTGACCTGATCGCGCGGTTCGGTTTTGCGAAAGAGGCCGAGCGCGTGCAAGAGCTTTTTCTCTCGGGCAAGCGCGCCGAGGCGATCGCCGCGGTTCCCGAGCAGCTCGTCGACGAAATTACCCTAGTTGGACCGAAGGAGCGGATTCGCGACCGCCTTGCCGCCTGGAAGGAAAGCCCGGTGACGACCCTTCTCGTCGGTTCCCAGGACCCGAGTGTCGTCCGTTTCATGGCGGAGGAGCTGCTCTAGGCAAGACGCCGTCCCCCGCCAAGACACCCGACGGGCACCTACGACCCACTCGAATAGGTGAATTGATAACTCCACGCGTGGCTCTGATCGATGTTCTCCAGCTTTCCGTCCGGCCGCGTCATGCGTGCGTGGATCTCACTCCCGACGCGCAGGTTGTGGGGAACCAGGCGATCGGGTTCGGTGACCAGGAGGATCGTGTCGCGCACCTCCGGCGCCGGGTGGCTCTCGAACTCGATGCGGACGCAGGTCGCGGTCCGGTCGGAAGCGTCGCAGGGAACGCGCGGAGTCACCGAGAGCTGGCGGGAGCTCGTGGGATCGGAGGCACCCCCCGCCCCGGGCTGTGAGGAGAGCACGCCCACAGCGAACCGCGCACCTGCCCAGGAGAAGACGAGTGCGTTCCAGTCGCGCGTCGCTCTTTCCGTGAGCGCGTTGTCCGACACAGCATGGGCGATAAAACGTTCGAGGCGTGCGCGAGATTCCGGGCTCTGCTCGGTGCCCTTTGACATTCTTTCCAGGGCGTCCGCGCGCAGCCGTTCCGTGCCGTCGATCCGTACCAGCCTTCCCGTCCGGTCGACGATGAGATCCGGCAGGAGATCGCCCACCTGTGCGTCGGACTCAGTTTCGAGCTCATCTTCCTGCGACGAGGTGCGCGGCGATTTGGCGGCCTCGGCAGAGGTCGCGGGCTTGACAGAGAACTCGTCGTGGATCACACGGATATCCTCGCCAGCCGGCTCGACCCGCATGCGGTGGCTTGAACGAAAGACGAGACTCTCGACACCCTGCGACGTCTTCGACTCCCGGCTCTCCTGGTACTCGACCCGAGCGGTGAGTCCCACCGGCCAGGCGAAGTTCAAGTCAATGAGTTCGCCTGTGAGCGCGCTCGCTTGGGGCGTCGCCGCCTTTGGTTTGGGGGACCCCGCCGGACCCGCGCATCCGGAGACGAGACAAAGCGCCGCCCCCCAGCCGAGCCAGCGCGAGAGAAGGCCTGTCAACGCGATGCCTGCGGGCCTTACATCAGCCGCTTTAGGATCTGCGTCTTTAGCTTGGTGTACGGCGGGTAGGCAATCTTGGGGTCGACTCGCGTGGACTTGCGCACCACGCTCTTGTGGTGGCTGAAGGTCTCGAAGCTAGCCTTGAGCGCAGCCAGGAAGTCCTCTCCATGGTCGTCCATAAGGCGTGCGATCTGATCGAGCTGACCCTTGCGCCACGAGATCGGCCGGGTGGTCCCCGCATCGAACGAGGCCCGCAGGGCCAGCACAAGGGGCGGGATCCTGGCGATGTCCGTCGAGGGATTGGGAGTCGTCTCAATCTTCGGGGTCATTTTCGATCTCCTTGGCTGGAGAGCCTCGAGCACCGAGAGTCTCGCCGCTTCGGGCCTCGCCAGCCACTGGCGGGCGCGCTACCCGCCGTCGGCCGGATCCTCCGCCTCCGCAGCGGGGGGGGAGGCATCCTCAAGATCGTCGAGGTAGCCCTCGGGTAGGGCCACCTTTTGCGTGCCCCCGCGCTTGCCGCGGGGGACTCGCACCGCCGCTGCTGGGAAGGGCTCGTCCCGGTCGACGGCACTCAGCACCCGGCGCAGATCGTCGAGGGTCTCGATCGCGATCAACTCATCGCGCAGGCGCGTGCTGTAGCGGAAGCCCTTGGTGTACCAGGTGGCGTGCTTGCGGAACATCCGGACGGCCACGGCCTCCGGGAGCCACTTGGCGAGAAGAGCGGCGTGCTCGAGCATGACATTGGCAACTTCGCCGAGCGAGGGCGGATCGGTGGGCTCTTCGCCGGCGAATACGTCGCTCAGCTCACGGAAGAGCCAGGGCCGACCAAGGCAGCCTCGGCCGACGACCACGCCGTCACAACCGGTCGTGCGCATCATGCGGAGCGCGTCATAGGCCTCCCAGATATCGCCGTTTCCGAACACAGGAAGCGGTCCCACGACGGACTTGAGACGAGCGATCGCATCCCATTGCGCCTCGCCATCGTAAAGCTGCGCCGCCGTACGGGCATGCAGAGCGACAGCGGCACAGCCCTCGTCGGAAGCGATTCGGCCAGCGTCGAGATAGGTCTGGTACCGGTCGTCTACCCCGATTCGAAATTTCAGGGTTACCGGTACCGGGCCCGCCTCGCGCACTGCGGCCCGCACGATCGCTCGCAACAGATTGGGCTTGAGCGGGATCGCAGCCCCGCCACCGCGCCGAGTGACCTTTGGCACTGGGCAACCGAAGTTCATGTCGATGTGATCCACGCGGTTCTCGCCGGCGAGGAACGCCACGGCCTGGCCCACGTAGTAGGGGTCCACCCCGTAGAGTTGGAGGCTCCGGGGCTTCTCCTCAGGGGCAAATCCCGCGAGCCGGAGCGTCTTGGCGTTGCCTTCGACCAGCGCCCTTGCCGTAATCATCTCACTCACATAGAGGCCGGCGCCAAAGTGTCGGCAAACCGCGCGGAAGGGTGCGTTGGTGATGCCCGCCATGGGTGCAAGCACAACCGGCGGCCAAACGCGCAGGGGCCCGATGGGGACCGGGGCGAACTCGCCCGGGCGCGCCGCAGGCACGTCGCGGTTCACGGCGCTTCGGTAGCGGGAATCCATGCCTATAGTAGGTAGCTCAGCAGCGCGGAGGGCGACGACCAATGAACATCGCTACAGCAGCGTGTGGCCCCGCATCTTCGCGCGGCCCGCTGTCGCCCCTTCGCTGCCTGCGCACGGGCAGGTCGCACCGCCGGCGGGCGCCGGGCCCGTGGATCTGGCACTCCCGCTGCCTCTTGGGCTTCCCTCCTTTTGGGTGCAGTCCTTCGTGACGCGCACCTGGACAGCCTTCGAGCCGCTCCACTCCCTCGCGCTCATCCTCGCCGTAGGTCTTGTCGCGATCTTCGTCTGGTCCTGGAACCGGCTCGGAGTCATCTGATGAAGCCGCCGTACCTTGACGTCTCGCTCTCTGTGGAGAAGCGTGTCGAAGATCTCCTCTCGCGCATGACCGTCGACGAGAAACTCGCCCAGCTGGGTTGTGTCTGGTCGACCCAGCTGCTTCACGAGGGCAGATTAAAGCGCAGCGCTGCAAGCGAGAAACTCATCCACGGAATCGGGCACGTAACGCGCATCGGCGGCGCAACCTTGCTCAGGCCCGGGGAAAGCGCAGCCTTTGCAAACGAGATTCAGCGCTTTCTCATGGAAGAGACGCGCCTCGGTGTCCCTGCGATCATCCACGAGGAGAGCTGTGCGGGCTATCTGGGCCGTGACGCCACCTGCTTTCCGCAAGCCATCGGATTGGCCGCCACATTCGATCCTGCGCTGGTGGGCGAGATCGGGAGTGCAATCCGTTTGCAGATGCGCTCCGTCGGCGCGCACCAGACGCTCGCCCCGGTGCTGGATGTGGCTCGCGACCCGCGGTGGGGCCGTACCGAAGAGACCTTCGGCGAGGACCCCTATCTCATCTCGCAGATGGGCATCGCATATGTGCGCGGCGTGCAAGGAGAGCGCCTTGCCGAGGGGATCCTCTGCACGGGGAAGCATTTCGTGGGCTACGGGGCGTCCGAAGGAGGAATGAATTGGGCGCCGGCGCATCTGGGTTCTCGCGAGCTGCGCGAGCTGTACGTCACGCCGTTTGAGGCCGCGATCTGCGAAGCCGGGCTGGGCTCGATCATGAATGGTTACCAGGAGCTCGACGGCGTGCCCTGCGGCGCTTCGCGCGCACTTCTCACGGATCTCCTGCGTGACGAGCTTGGCTTCGAGGGAGTGGTGGTGGCCGACTACTTCACGGTCGACTGCCTGCGTGGCTACCACCACATCGCCGCAGACAAGGGCGAAGCAGCGCTTCGAGCCCTTGAGGCGGGAGTCGACGTCGAACTGCCGCAACTGGACTGCTACGGGGCTCCGCTGCGGGAGGCGCTGGAGAGCGGCCGTGCGCCGATGGCGCTCGTCGATCGGGCGGTTCGGCGCCTGCTGCGGGCCAAGTTCCAGCTCGGCCTCTTCGAACAGCCGTTGGTGGACGCAGTCGCTGCGTCCAGTGTGTTTGATACGCCGCCGCAACGCGCTCTTGCGCGGCGAGCCGCGGCCGAGTCGATCATCTTGCTCAGGAACGAGCGAAATCTTCTGCCGCTCGCCAAGAACCTGCGTTCGATCGCCGTGCTCGGACCGAGTGCCGATCGGATCCGTCTTCTTCAGGGAGACTACCACTACCCCGCGCATCTTGAGATCGTGTTCGGGTGGATCGAATCGGAGGCGCCCAGACCTTCGTCCAAGGAGAAAGACGCGCAGTCGAGGATCGAGCTCAGCAAGTGCTTCCCACCGATGGTGAGTATCCTCGAGGGCGTGCGTCGCATCGTCGCACCACAGACCGAGGTGCTGTTCGCTCCGGGTTGCGACGTCCTCGGATCCTCGACGGACGGATTCGCACAGGCCGTTGCACTCGCAGAACGCGCTGAGGCCACGATCCTCGTCGTGGGCGGGCGTTCGGGTCTGGTCGACGGGTGCACGAGCGGTGAATCCATCGACCGGGCGGAGCTCGGTCTGCCCGGCGTGCAGCAGGCGCTGGTCGAGGCGGTGGTTCGGACGGGGCGGCCGGTCGTGGTCGTGCTGGTCGAGGGCCGACCCCTCGCCGTCCCTTGGATCGCAGAGCACGTGGGCGCGCTGGTCCACGCCTGGCTTCCGGGCGAGGAAGGTGGAACTGCCGTCGCGGACGTACTCTTCGGCGATGTGAATCCGTCGGGCCGTCTCCCGATCTGTATGCCCCGCGGCGTGGGTCAGCTTCCCGTCTACTACGGCCACAAGCCATCTGGAGGGCGCTCGCACTGGAAGGGGAGCTATGCCGACTCACCCGCAACCCCGCTCTTCGCCTTCGGTCACGGGCTCTCCTATACGCACTTCGACTACGCACGTCTCGTGATCGAGCCGCGCCAGGCGCAGGCAGGGGATGTCGTGGCGATCGGCGCAGAGATCACGAACGACGGCGCACATTCCGGCGAGGAGGTCGTCCAGCTCTACGTCCATGACCCCGTGGCGAGCGTCACGCGTCCGGTCAAGGAGCTTCGGGGCTTTGCGCGCGTCGCGCTCCGAGCGGGTGAGAAAAAACGCCTCCGCTTCGAGTTGGCGGTGGAACAGCTCGCATTTCGCGGACTCGACGAGAAATGGATCGTTGAGCCCGGGACCATCGAGGTCATGGTCGGGAGTGCTTCGGACAACGTGCGACTTGCCGGTGCATTCGAGATCACGGGGCCCGCCGTGCGGATCGAGCGCCGCCGACGGTTCACAACGCCCGTTCGCGTGGAGGCCGTCCGCTGATGCGCCGCTTTCTCCCGGGACTCGTGCCGCCGCATCCTCGGCCAGAGGCAGCGCTCTGGTTTGTCTTCCGGGGGCGCGAGCTTCTCGTGCGCAACGATCTTGCTCTCGAACCCAGTGCTGAGCCCGAGGCGCTCGGCCTCGCCACACTCCGTTCGCAGTATCTCGGACGGCTGGACGAGCAGCACTGTTTTTCAGCCGAGGTCGCTGCGGACCACGCGGCGCCTCCGGGCATGGAGTTCCGCGACCTGCGCATGCTGTTCGGTCGCCTCGACGAAACACTTCATGCGCTGGCGGGGCGTGCGGTACAGATCGTGGAATGGGACCGTACTCACCAGTTCTGTGGCGCCTGCGGTGAAGCGACGCAACCGCGCTCGACCGAGCGATCGCGTGTGTGCCCGCGCTGCGGTCTCGCGTGCTTCCCGCGGCTCGCGCCGGCCGTGATCGTCGCTGTAGAGCGAGACCAGGAAATCTTGCTCGCACGCTCTGCGCATTTTCCACCGGGCTTTTACAGCGTGCCGGCGGGCTTTGTCGAACCTGGAGAAAGCTTGGAAGAGACCGTGGCGCGGGAGATCCATGAAGAGACTGGGATCGAGGTGAAGGATGTGCGGTACTTCGCAAGCCAGCCCTGGCCGTTTCCGCACTCCCTCATGCTCGGCTTTACCGCCCGCTACGCCGGCGGCGAGATTCGCATCGACACCTCGGAGATCGAGGACGCAGCCTTCTTTCGCTACGACTCGATGCCGAAGTTCTTCCGCGGCCGAATCAGCATCTCGGGCTGGCTGATCGAGCAATTCTTGGAGAAGCACGGCGGCGGGTAATCCCCGCGTCTCAAAGGCAATCGTAGGTAGCCTTGACCAGGGCGTTTGCACGCGGGCCGATCAGATAGCGCCCGGATTGCATTTGGTTCATCACGTACGCGAAGCCGAGTTTCGCCGTGGGATCGGCGAAGGCGAGAGACCCGCCCGCGCCCGAATGCCCGAATGCGCCCGCGTTGGGCCCAAGCGGCTCGTCTGGCGTACCGAGCATAAAACCTGGCCCATACCGCACGAATTGGTCGAGGAGAATAAGGTCTGAGCCGCTTCGCTCCTCGGTGCCCGAGCGCTTTACGCCCTCCGGATGGAGTACCTTTGTGGCTGAGCGCTCCGGCGCAGAGACGGCGCCGTATACTTGCGCGAGCCCGCGCGCCGATGCGTGGCCGTTCCCGGCGGGAATCTCGGCACGACGCCACTGCGTGGTGTTGATGGCATCGGGCGGAAGCAGCGGGTTGAGGAAGGCCCGAGCCGCCACGGAAGTCGGGTTCTTCAGGATCTCGAGCAGAGGGTCCACCTCGCCGAGCTTGGGCGGAGGCGCTGGAATTATCTCCGCCACCCGGTGATCCAGGCTCGGTGCCGTCCCGATGTACACGTCCGCCTCGAGAGGTCCGGCAATCTCTTCCTGGAGGAAGCGCCCGACGCTCCTTCCGCTCACCCGCCGCACGAGTTCACCCACGAGCCAGCCGAAGGTGAGCGCGTGGTAGCCATGACGCGTTCCCGGCTCCCAAAAGGGCTCCTGCTCTGCGAGCGCATCGGTCAAGGCTTCCCATTCGAACAGAGCGCTCGGGGGAAGGGGTCGCCGAATCGCCGGCAATCCGGCGGAGTGGTTCAAGAGTTGGCGCACGGGGAGCGCAGCTTTGCCACCCCGAGCGAACTCCGGCCAGTAGCGTGCAGCCGGCGCGTCGAGGTCGAGCGAGCCGCGGTCCACGAGGCGGTGTGCGCACAAGGCCGTCATCCCCTTTGTGGTGGAGAAGACGTTCACGAGCGTGTCGCGCTCCCACGGCCGCGACCGCGCAGCATCCGCGTGGCCGGCCCACAGGTCGACCACAAAGCGACCGTCGAGCTGGATGGCGACGGCACCGCCCACCTCGGACGGGTCGGCAAACAGCTCGGCGAAGGCCTCTCGGACGCGCGCGAACCGGGTTGCGCAGTTGCCGTGGATCTCCTGCCGCAGTTCCATCGAAGTCCTCGTCGTGGGCGGGTGGGCACGGACAGGCTACCACGGCAAGCGCAGCGCGGGACGCTGCTGCTACCCTCCCTAATTCGTTTCGTGGGGAGAGGGGTTGACGAATCCCATTGTGAAGGAGGAGTTGGAACTCCTCGCAGCGACCCGCGCCAGCCTGGCGGAGCCGCAGGAAGAAGTTCCTGCGGCCGAGGCTGCGCTTGTGCGCGACCTCTCTCGTTTACGCGAGATCATGCTCGAGCCCATGAAGGCCGAGGATGCCCCGGCGCTCCACCAGCAGTGGGACCAAGGCAACGCGCTCCTGCGCCAGCTTCGTGCCTCTCGAAACGCACCCAAGGTCGATCCCTCCTCGCCCTACTTCGCGCATTTGCGTCTGCGCGACAGCGCCGGGGAGCGTGACCTCTTGCTCGGCAAGGCCACGCGCATCGACGGGAGCCTGCGAATCGTCGACTGGCGGAACGCACCGGTCTCAAAGATCTTTTATCGCTACGCCCAGGGAGACGAGTACGAGGAGGTGATGGCTGGGCGCCGACGTGCGGGCATCGTGGTGACACGCCGCACCGTGGCCATCCGCGCCGGCGTGCTCGAACGGGTCGAGGCGCCGGAGGGGGTGTTCGCGCGCGACGCCGGAGTCCCCGGCGGCTGGCGCGAGACCCCGCGCGAGCGGCTGCGGCTACACGGCGGAGAGGGGGCGGCGCTCCGCGCCTTCGGACCTGGAGAGGGCGGCACGCGCCGGCTCGGCACAGACCTCGACGGCCGACGCCGTCGCGCCGACAAGCGGCTTCCCGAGCTGGCGGGTCTGCTGGACCCCGAGCAGTTCGCCCTCATCACTCGCCCCTCCTCAGGCTTCGTGGTGATCCGAGGAAGCGCGGGTTCGGGTAAGACCACCGTGGCGCTGCACCGCATCGCCTATCTCGCCTACGACGATCCGAGCGTGGACTCGGACCGGACTCTGTTCGTGGTGTTTTCGCCGGCCCTTCGGAGCTACGTCTCCCACGTGCTGCCCGCGCTCGGTGTGGGCAACGCGCGCATCGCCACCTTCGCGGAGTGGACGGCTGAGCAGCGGCGGCGCCTTTTCCCTCAGCTTCCGCGCGATCAGCGCGCCGGCGCTCCCGCAGTCGTAGAGCGCCTCAAGCTCCATCCTGCGCTCCTCTTCGCGCTTGAGGAGCAGGTGCGTCGCAACCCCGGCCCCCGGACACCGGCGCAGGCCTTCGACGACTGGGCCAGCGTGCTGTGTCAGGCCTCGCTTCTCGAGGAGGCGGTGGCGCACGTGGCACCGGGTGCCCTTGCTGCGGAAGAAGTGCGCCGCGCGGCGGACTGGAACCGTGCTCGGCACGAGGAGCTCACGGCGTGGCTCGAGGGTGATGCGGAGGTGCAAGCGGAGCTCGATCCCGAAGATGATGCCTTGCTCTTGCGTGCATGGCAGCTGCGGGTCGGCCCGCTCCTTGGGCGGGGAGGCGTGCCGCTGCGCTATCGGCACATCGCGATTGACGAGGTGCAGGATTTCTCGCCGGTCGAAGTGCGCGTGCTGATTGATTGTCTCGACGAGCGGCGGAGCCTCACCCTTGCGGGCGACACCCAGCAGCACGTCATGCAGGCGGCGGGTTTTACGTCGTGGGCCGAGTTCTTGGCGCACCTCGGCCTCGAGGGCACCTCGATCGACACGCTGCGTGTGTCCTACCGCTCTTCACGCGAAATCACGAGCTTTTCACGCGAGCTGCTCGGAGATCTCGCCGAGGAGAGTGAGTCGCCGCTCAGCGTACGCTCGGGTCCTCCGGTCGAGTGTCTTCAGTTCACCGACGCGGGGGCTTGTGTCGCATCCCTTGCGGACGCCCTGCGGGCTCTCGCGCGCGAGGAACCGCTGGCTTCGGTCGCGGTCCTGACCCCGAGCGAGGCGGCGAGCGAGACCTACCACCGTGGTCTCGCGGAGGCAGAGCTGCCGAACCTGCGCCGTGTCTCCCACCAGAACTTCACCTTTGCCCCCGGAGTGGAGGTTACCGAGATCGCGCAAGCCAAGGGCCTCGAGTTCGACTACGTCATCTTGGTGGATGTGGGAGCGGCCCAGTTTCCGGACCAGCCCGCATCGCGGCGGCTTCTGCATGTGGGAGCGACGCGGGCCGTACACCAGCTCTGGGTCACCTGCGTGGGTGAGCCCTCACCGATCGTAAGGGCGGCGCTCTTAAAGGGCGCACCCGCGCATTGAGCGCCGCCGGGCAGCGTCCTGACTCTAGGCCGAGACGGGCGGACGCCTCTGCGCCCACGGCGCGGCCTGCTCGAGCTGCGAGGCCACGCGCAGCAGGAGATCCTCGCGCCCGGTCGCGGCCACGAGCTGCACACCCACGGGCAGCCCGTCTTGCGTCCAGTGCAGAGGCAGCGACACCGCAGGCTGTCCGCTCATATTGAACGAGGAAGTGAAGGCGCCGAAGGGCGCGGCCCGCAGAAAGCCTTTGAGAGGCACGTCCGGGGGCGACGTCATCTCGCCGAGCAAAGGCGGCGGCTCCGCGGTCGTCGGCGTGAGCAGGAGATCGAACCCGAGGCTCCACCACGCGGCGACCCGCCGCCCGAAGGCGTGTACGGATTCGACGGCTTCGAGGTAGCGCGTGCTGGACCAACTCCGCGCCATCTCCGCGAGCGCCCAGGTGAGGGGTTCGACACTATCCTGCTGCACGGATCGCCCCACCCGGGCACCCCATGCATCGAGGGCGCGTGCGACCGAGGTTGCGACCACGCTGACATACGCATTCACGGCACCGGGCTCATCCAGAGCCAGCGGAAACGACTCCTCGATCGTGTGACCTAACCCTTCGAGCAGTCGTGCGGCGCGCTGTACGGCCGCGGTGCAGTCGGCGTGCACGGCGATCGCCCGGGGCCCCCGGGTCATGAGCCCAATGCGCAGTCGTCCGGGCGGGGCATCCACTTCGCTTGCGTAAGGCCGCGCGGGCGGCGCTGCGGCGTAGGGGTCGCCGGGCATCGGCCCCTGCACCACGTCCAGCACGGCCGCGGTGTCGCGCACCGTGCGCGAGACGGCGAGCTCGACGGAGAAGCCGCCCCAGCGTTCGCCGAGGCTCGGCCCGAACGACGAACGTCCGCGCGTGGTCTTGAGTCCTACCAGTCCGCAGTGCGCGGCGGGAATCCGGATCGATCCTCCACCGTCACTCGCGTGTGCCGCCGGGACCATCCCAGATGCGACCGCGGCGGCAGCGCCGCCGCTCGATCCCCCTGCACTGCGCGAGAGGTCCCAAGGGTTCTTGGTCGCGCCATAGGCCGCAGGCTCCGTCGTCGGAAGGAGCCCAAGCTCGGGCGTGTTGGTCCGACCGAGAAACACCGCTCCCGCTGCCCGCAGCTTGGCGGCGAAGTAGCTGTCCTCCGCTTCCCTCCAGGCTGCTTCTCGCAGAAATCGCATACCGGCGTGATAAAGGTCGCCGGCAGTTTGGCCGCCCAAGTCCTTCATCAAGAAGGGAACACCCCGCAGTGGGCCGTGCGGGAGGCTTGGCGCGCTCGCCTGCGCGCGTGCCTTCTCGAAGGTGGCATGAATCACCGCGTTGAGCTCGGTGTTCTGCTTCTCGATTCGAGCGATTGCGGCGTCGACGAGTTCGCGTGGCGTCGCCTCGCCCTTGCGAACGAGCTCCGCGTGACCGACGGCGTCTACGCCCGCAAGGTGGCTCGGGCTTTGCTGCGCCATAGCGTCCTCCGGCGGATCGCCCGCCATCGGGCGGGCGTCGCTCTTCGCGTCTACCAGATTGTGCGCCACAGGGGTAGTGGGACGCAGCTCGGGCGGCGAGTCCATGGTTCGAGCTGCGCCGCACGCGGCCCCGTGACATCCAGGACGCATGGACGCGGGCGGGAGAGGAGCTATGGCCTTTGGACCGGAGAAGAGGAGCGCGAAGAGAAGCTTCGGCGGCGAATGCTAGCGCTCCGGGTCGTAACCAAGATTCGGGGTGAGCCAGCGCTCAGTCTCACGCACGCTCGTACCCTTGCGGCGCGCGTAATCCTCCACCTGGTCGCGGCCAATCCGGCCCACCGTGAAATAGCGTGCCTGCGGGTGTGCGAGATAGATGCCCGAAACACTTGCGGCGGGGAGCATCGCGAAATGCTCCGTCAACTCCATCCCGATCTTCTCGGCATCGAGCAGAGCAAAGAGCTTTTGCTTTTCGCTGTGGTCCGGGCACGCCGGATAACCGAAGGCAGGCCGAATGCCGCGATACTTTTCCTCGATCAGCTCCTCAGTCGTGAGGCGCTCTTCCTGCCCGTAGCCCCACTCCCGTCGCACCCGAGCGTGCAGCCACTCGGCGAACGCCTCTGCCAGCCGATCGGCGAGGGCCTTCACGAGGATGGCGTTGTAGTCGTCGAGGGAGGCCTCGAAGCGTTGTGCGAGCTCAGCGGCGCCGAGTCCCGCCGTCACGGCGAACGCCCCGAGATGGTCGGCCAGACCCGAGCCGACGGGCGCGATCCAATCGGCGAGCGAGCGATTCGGCTTCCCGGGCTCAAAAGCCTGCTGCGCACGCAGCATACAGAAGCGCATGAGTTCGCTCTCGCGCGACTCATCGGTGTAAAGGACAATGTCGTCTCCATCGCTCGCCGCAGGCCAGAAGCCGTAGACGCCGCGCGCTCGAAGGAGCTTTTCCTCGCAGATCTGCTTGAGCAGCTCCCGGCCCTGATCGTAGAGCTCGCGTGCTGCCGCTCCATGCTCGGGATGGTCGAGGATTTTCGGGTAGCGCCCCTTCAGCTCCCACGCCGAGAAGAAGAAGGTCCAGTCGATATACGGCACGAGGGACTCGAGCGGGACGTCGTCGAGCGGCCGGCGACCGAGGAACGCGGGTTGCGGGACATCCTCCCCGCGCCAATGAATCTTGCTCCGGTTCGAGACCGCCTGCCGATAAGGCAGAAGTTTGTGCTCCTTGCGAAGGCCATAGATCCCCCGCAACCGCTCTTGTTCCTCGCGATTCCTGAGATCGAGCTCCGCGCGCTGCTTTGGATCCAGCAGGCTCGAGACCACTCCGACAGCGCGCGAAGCGTCGAGTACGTGCACGGTGCTCTGTCCATATTCGGGAGCGATCTTTACCGCCGTGTGCTGCTTGCTGGTCGTTGCACCGCCGATCAGCAGAGGTTGGCGGAGCCCGCGGCGCTCCATCTCCTTCGCAACATGCACCATCTCGTCAAGAGAAGGAGTGATAAGGCCCGAGAGCCCGATCAAATCTGCGCCCTCGTCGAGCGCGGTCTGCAGAATGCGATCGCATGGCACCATGACCCCGAGGTCCACCACCTGGTAGTTGTTGCAACCGAGCACGACGCCGACGATGTTTTTCCCAATGTCGTGGACATCGCCTTTCACGGTTGCCATGACAATCTTGGACTGCGCACGCCCAGCCGAGCCGGAGGCCCGCTTTTCCTCTTCCATGAAGGGCGTGAGGTAGGCAACGGCTCTTTTCATCGCGCGGGCACTCTTCACCACCTGCGGCAGAAACATTTTTCCCGCCCCGAAGAGGTCGCCCACGATTCGCATTCCGTTCATGAGCGGGCCTTCGATGATGTCGAGCGGCCTGGTGTACTTGCTCCGCGCCTCTTCGACGTCCTGCTCGATGAAGTCGACGACGCCGTGAACGAGGGCATGAGAGAGCCGTTCCTCGACGGTCGCCTCGCGCCATGCGAGATCGAGCTCCTTTTTCTTGCCCTTGCCCCGCACGCGCTCGGCGAACTCGACCAGGCGTTCGGTCGCATCCGAGCGGCGATTCCAGATCACGTCTTCGACGTGCTCGAGCAGGTCCTTCGGAATGTCTTCGTACACGGTAAGTTGGCCGGCGTTCACGATGCCCATGTCCATGCCGGCGCGAATGGCGTGATAGAGGAACGCGGAATGCATCGCCTCGCGGACGAGCTCGTTGCCGCGGAAGGAGAATGAGAGATTGGAGACGCCGCCCGAGATGCGTGCGCCTGGACAGGTCTCTTTGATGAGGCGCGTGGCTTCGATGTAGTTCTTGGCGAAGGCGTTGTGCTCTTCGATGCCCGTGGCGATGGCGAGGATGTTGGGATCGAAGATCACGTCGTTCGGGTCAAAGCCGAGCCGCTCCACGAGCAGCTGGAACGCGCGCTGACAGATCGACAGCTTGCGCTCGACGGACTCGGCCTGCCCTTGTTCATCGAACGCCATGACCACGACGCCCGCACCGTAGCGCTGCGCAAGGCGCGCCTTATGAAGAAAGTCCTCCTCGCCTTCCTTGAGGCTGATCGAGTTCACGATCGGCTTGCCTTGCACGCACTTCAGGCCCGCCTCGATCACCGACCACTTCGAGCTATCGATCACGAAGGGAACGCGGGCGACCTCGGGCTCTGTGGCGAGGAGGTTGAGGAACGTGGTCATGGCCTGCTCGGAGTCGAGCATACCTTCGTCCATGTTCACATCGATGAGGTTGGCGCCGCTGCGAACTTGGTCGAGTGCGACCTCGACAGCCGTCGCGTAGTCGTCGGCTTTCACAAGTTTGGCGAACCGCGCGGAGCCAGTCACATTGGTCCGCTCCCCGATCATCACAAAGTTGGTGTCGGGTCGGATCGTGAAGGTCTCAAGGCCGCTAAAGCGCGCGAAGCGGCGCTCCGGTTCAGGCGGTACCCGGGGCGCGACCCCCTCCACGATCCGCGCGATTTCTGCGATGTGCTCGGGTGTGGTGCCGCAGCAGCCGCCCACGAGGTTCAGAAGGCCACTCTCGGCGAACTCCCGCAGGAGCCTCGCGGTGGTCGCCGCCTGCTCGTCATATTCCCCGAATGCATTGGGGAGGCCCGCGTTCGGGTAACAGGAGATGAGAATCGGGGCGATCGCCGCGAGATCCTCAAGATAGGGACGCATCTCGCTGGCTCCGAGGGCGCAGTTGATCCCCACGCTCCACGGTTTGGCGTGCTCCACCGAGGTCCAGAACGCATCGATCGTCTGGCCGGAAAGGGTGCGGCCGCTGCGGTCGGTAATGGTGACCGAGAGCATGAGCGGCAAGCGCGTGGCCTTGGCTTCAAACACTTCCTCGATGGCAAAGATCGCTGCCTTCGCGTTCAGCGTGTCGAAGATGGTTTCCACAAGGAGCAGGTCCACACCGCCGTCGATGAGTCCACGGGCCTGCTCCGCATAGGCAGCACGCAGCTCGTCGAAAGTGAGACTGCGCAGGGCGGGGTTATTCACGTCGGGAGAGATCGAGAGCGTGCGATTGGTGGGGCCGATCGCGCCCGCCACGAAGCGGGGGTGCTCCGGCGTACGCGCACTGACCGCGTCTGCCGCGCGACGCGCGAGGTGCGCGGCCTCGAGATTGAGCTCATATCCCAAGTCCTCAAGACCGTAGTCGCTCTGAGATACGGCGTTGGCGCTAAAGGTGTTGGTTTCGATGAGGTCCGCGCCGGCGTCGAGGTACTGGCAATGGATCTCCTCAATTACCTCGGGTCGTGTAAGGACGAGGAGCTCGTTGTTGCCGCGCAGGTCCTTCGGATGGCCGCGAAAGCGCGTCCCCCGGTAGTCGTCTTCGGAAAGGCGATAGCGCTGGATCATCGTGCCCATGGCGCCGTCGAGGACGACGATCCGCCGACGCGCGATCTCCGCAAGCTGAGTCTGTCGGGTCTGGATGCTCATCCGGTGCTTCCGTCTTCCCGCCTATTGTATCGGCAGAGCAGAAGAGCTACATCAGCTTATCTCAATGCTAAGATGGATGGTACCCTACTCATTCCCCCCCCGCGGGGAAGCAAGCTAGTCTTTCACGACGAGGGTGACCCGGCGATTCATCGCCTGCGCAGCGGGAGAGGGATCGGTGGTGAGCGGGCGGCTCGAGCCATAGCCGACCGTGGTGAGCCGCTCGGGAGCGATGCCGTGCTCCGCGAGGTAACGCTTTACCGCTTCCGCGCGGCGCTCCGAGAGCGCCTGATTGTGTTGCGGCGAGCCTCCGAGATCGGTGTGCCCCTCGATCACAAAGTGCTGCGTCGGGCAGCGTGCCTTGATCGCTTCCACGACGACGTCCAGCACGGTCGCCCCCACCGGATCGATCTGGGAGCCGTCTTTGTCGAACACGAGACCGTGCAGCCGTGCCTTGCCTTCGCACGTCGGCTCCCCGGTCCTGGTCTCCTCTTCTCCCGCAGACGGCGCGGCGCTGTCCCCGCCACGTGATTCGCGCGCGAGCCCTACCCACAAGAGCGTGCAGAGCGCGAGCAGCCAAAAGCGACCCCCGAATCGAAGCATGACGCCTCCTCTCATAACGTGGCCTTGAGCTCCTCGGCGGCGATCGCAGATCCGTACGCCGCAGCAGAACCTCCGTCCCGGCGCTGGCGTGTCCAGCGCGAGGCGGCTGCGAAGCGCTCTTTCATCGCCGGCGCCGTTTCCGGCGGCTTCCGCGCGGAAGCTCGACGCCTTTTCGCGTTGCGCCCCTCGCGGACCGAGGCCGTCGGGCAAACCCTCGGTTTGAGCTCTCAGCCCAAAGCCTGAATCCGCCGCGGAATGCATTTTCGCTGCTCCCGAGGCGAACCCAGACCGGCAGCTTCTTCATCAGTTTCGCGTTTCCACCGCCGAGCAACACGAGGTCTGCCGCGAGCGCCGCTCGGAGCCGCTTCACGACGTCCTTCACGTAGTGCCGCCAACGTTTCTTGCCAAGGCGTGCGAGTCCTCGTGCCCCGACGTAGTCCTGGTAGGTGCGGCCCTTGCGGTAGGGAAGGTGTGCGAGCTCCATGGACTCAACTTGGCCGTCGACCACAAGCGCGCAGCCAAGGCTGGTCCGAGACCAAGGAACAGCATGCGGCCGCCGTGATAACTCCCGAGGGCCCGCATCGCCGCATCGTTCACGATCTTGACGGGCCGCCGGAAGGCCTTGTGAAAATCGAACTTCAAAAAGCCGCTGCCTAGGTTCTTCGGCTCGGTCACGGGCCAGCCATGCAGCACCGGCCCCGTGTAGCCGATCGACACGACGTCGTACCTCCAGTCGGCGGTCACTTTCTTGACTGCGGCCACCATCTTCGCAGTCGTCATCGTGGGGCCGTAATCGATCTGGCGTAGCTCGCGCTGCCCGCTCACCAGCAGCCCGACGTGCGTCTCTCCCAGGTCGATGACCAGGACCTTGACCGAGCCCTTCCATTTCACCGATCTGCCCCCGATCTCCTGCCCGGGAACCGCCACTGCCGCGAGCATTCCCGCGAACCCTATGCGGAGCCGGGGAATCCGTCTACCTGTGCGCGAGCGAGAAGGGCGAGTTCTTTCGGGGGATCCGAGCGGGCCGTAATGTCGCCCGGCGACGCGGCCGTGGTATCCAGCGCGACATGCCAGCGCCGGTTGGCGACCGAAGGCAGCAATGCCTGCATCTCGCCCTCGGACCTATCGAAGAGGAGATGCAGATCTTCCTCGTCGGAGGTGAGCCCGGCAAGGGTGCATGCGAGGAACTGGAGGTAACCCTGCTGCCAGGACCGCGCCTCGAGCCCGGGGCCGTACCATTCGATGTCACGGATCCCGTGGTCAGGAAGCGGCTTACCCGTGAAAAACCGGTCGCGCGTGGTGCTTCTGGAGCAGTACGTCAGCCACGCTTGCTGCGCGCTTGGGAGACCCGCCTCCGAAAGGTCAGATTCTCAGAGTCGGTAACTCGCGTTGTTTCGAAGTCATCCGTTAGCTCCAGAGAAACGCGCGTCTTGAAGATTTTGTCGGGTTGCGACCCCAAGCCCCAAGTGTTCTATGCGGCTGCGCTCGGAAGGCAAAGACGGGTGAAAGACGTTCTGTGCGCAAGCGACCGCCGAGCAGGGGGAAGGCGTCAGGCACAACCCTTACTTCATCGTGTACCCGCGGCCTTCCATGCATGCCGCGAAGGCACGATTGTACGTGTTGATTTTGCCCTGCTTCTGGGCCTCGGCCGACTGCTGCCCGGCCGCCTGGTTCTGGCGCGCCCGATGGCCTCCGACCATGGTGCCAGCTGCGGCGCCAGCGGCGGCCCCCTTGCCAGCGTTCCCGCCAATCGCACCAATGACAGCACCACCGGCCGCACCGCGCGCCGCGCCCTGAACGCGTTCACCCCCGCCCACCGCCGGTCCAGGCGGCGGGGCTGCCGGTTGCTGGGCGATAGCCACAGGGTCCACGCCCGTTTTCTTCTTCGCCCATACTTGGCATTGGCCCGTGTCCTTGTCCTCCTGCGCAGCGCTCTGTCCCTTCGCCGGATAGGCGATCGGCTGCTGCGCCCATGCCGCTTCACCCACCACGACGACCACAAACGCTGCCACACTGATCCCGAGCTTGAAGAGTCCCATTTCGCCTTTCATCCTCGTCAATTCACCAGCCGCGAGGGACCGTGTTCTCACTTTTCGGGCCTCCGGCTCTGATTTCCCGTCGGGTCCGTCGCGTTTTCGCGTCGACCCGAGGCTGGCCAAGTTGGACAGCCTCAATAACGCCCCGAAGCGGGGGAGGTTAGCTCGGCGGCTCTGCCGCGCTACGCAAATGCATCAACCCTGAACCGCGCCCGTGAGCAGGACGCCCTGTCGCGCATCTCGCCGCGCCGGGGTGAGGATGGCCAGTGTATATTTGGGCCAAAGCCCTGCGGCGAGCACGTCTTCGGCGTGCGCGAACCCCTACTCGAGGAGAGACGTTGGCCGATCCCAATGAAACCGTGGAGCACAGACGACTTCATGGAAGCCCGGGAGCAGGTGGTTCCCTGGCGCAAGTGGGGACCCCACCTCTCGGAGCGGCAATGGGGGACGGTGCGGGAAGACTACAGCGAGAATGGAGATGCCTGGAACTACTTCAGCCACGACCAGGCACGGTCGCGCACCTACCACTGGGGCGAGGATGGTCTTGCTGGCATTTCGGACGAGAAACAGCGGTTGTGCTTCGCCCTCGCGCTGTGGAACGAGAAGGATCCCATCCTGAAAGAGCGCCTCTTCGGCCTGACCAACAGTGAGGGCAACCACGGCGAGGACGTAAAGGAGTATTACTTCTATCTCGATTCCACCCCGACCCACTCCTACATGAAGGGGCTCTACAAATACCCGCAGCGAGCCTATCCCTACGCGAACCTTGTGGAGACGAATCGGCGGTGCTCACGCCAGGAGCTCGAGTACGAGCTGCTCGATACCGGCGTTTTCAAGGACAACCGCTACTTCGACGTATTCGTTGAGTATGCCAAGGAGTCGCCCGAGGATATTCTGATCCGCATGACGATCTGGAACCGCGGACCCGAGGCCGCGGCTCTCCAGGTCCTCCCGACGCTTTGGTTCCGGAACACTTGACTGGTTCCACATGGTGAACGATCACGTGATCTCGATGCCCGACAAGTGGGAGTACCCGTGGTACGCCGCGTGGGACCTTGCCTTCCACTGCATCGCGCTCGCCCCGGTCGACGTGGATTTCGCCAAGGAGCAGCTCGATCTCATGCTGCGCGCGACGTACTTGCACCCGAGCGGCCAGATCCCTGCCTACGAGTGGAACTTCAGCGATGTAAACCCTCCCGTGCATGCCTTTCCCACCGTCTTTCTCTACCGCACGGAGCAGGCGCTACACGGAGAGGGCGACCTCGATTTCCTAAAGCGCGCCTTTTCGAAGCTCGTCGTGAACTTCAGCTGGTGGGTGAACCGTAAAGACCGCTTCGGCAAGAACGTTTTCGAGGGGGGTTTTCTCGGCCTCGACAACATCGGTGTCTTCGACCGATCTGCGACCCTGCCCACGGGCGGACACCTAGAGCAAGCCGATGGCACGGCGTGGATGGCGATGTTCTGTCAGAACATGCTCGAGATCGCCTTCGAACTCGCGGCCCACGACCCCTCGTACGACGACATGGCGTAAAAATTTGTGGAGCACTTTCTGTGGATCGGTGCCGCCATGAACCGAGTCGGGCATGGGGGGATGTGGGACGAGGAAGATGGCTTCTACTACGACGTGCTCCGCCTCCCCGACGGAAGCGCTACACGGCTCAAGGTTCGCTCCATGGTCGGGCTCCTCCCGCTCTGTGCGACGACCGTCATCGAACCATGGCAACGCGAGCGCGCGCCAGGAGCGGTCGAGAATCTTGGCGAACGGCTGCGGCGCATGCCCGAACTGCTCCGTGGAATCCACGCCACGGGCCCGGGTCATTTCGGCTACGGCGAACGGGGCATCGCCGCCCTTTTGAACCCAGAGCGCCTGCGGCGCGTCCTCAGCCGCATGCTGGATGAGAACGAGTTCCTAAGCCCCTATGGCATCCGCTCACTCTCGCGCTTCCATTCTGAGCATCCCTATGTCTTCCGTGCCGGCGGCGAGGAGTATCGTGTCGGGTACCTACCCGCAGAATCGGACAGCGGGATGTTTGGTGGAAACTCAAACTGGCGCGGCCCCGTGTGGTTCCCAGTCAATGCGCTCCTCATCCGGGCGCTCTTGCAGTTTTACCTCTACTACGGGGACTCGTTTCGTGTCGAGTGCCCGACCGGGTCGGGCCGGCAGATGAACCTCTTCGAGGTCGCTAAGGAGATCTCGGAACGGCTAAGTCGCATCTTTCTGCGGGACAGCGGGGGCCACAGGCCCGTCTACGGAGGCGCGGAGAAGTTCCAGTCCGATCCGCACTGGCGCGATCACATCCTCTTCTACGAATACTTCCACGGCGATAACGGAGCCGGCCTCGGCGCTAGCCACCAGACCGGCTGGACGGGGCTTGTCGCGCCGCTCATGCAGCTCTTCGGCCGCCTAGATGCGCGCTCGGCGCTCGAAATCGGAAAGCTGGCGGCGTTCCGGAGGAGCTGAGTCAGGCGCCCACAGGCCTGCCTCAAACGCCAAACGCGAGGCCGATCTGCGATGCGGTGCGAGAGGGCTGAAGCGTCGTACCGGAGATCGGCAGCGTCGTCATCACGCGACGAATGCTGTGGCTACTCCATGGTGACAGTGATACCCGAGGGTCCCGCTTTGAACAGCACGCCCGTTCCGGTGGAATGGAGCTGGACGAACACGCCGTTCCCGTTTTTCATGTTTGAAAAACCGACACCACCGCCCACGGCCGCCGCCGTCGTGACGCCGACGAAGCTTCCGCCGAAGTCCTTGACGTCTTTTAGATGATATACGTTGCCACTGGCATCAATGCTGCTCGCGCCGACCGCCGTGGTGGTGAGACCGTCGATCTTGAATTTGTACTCCTTCCCCTTGTAGGTCAGGACACCGCCCCCCCAGGTGTAACCGACGCCCAAGGACACCGTTCCACCTGACAACTTCACCGTTGCGTCCGGCGGCCCCTTCGGCTCTTCCTCCCCAGCGCGAACGGCAGAGGCCAGCACAAGCCCGAGCGCTAGAATGGCGGTGACGCCTACCTTCTCAATCGACATTCTCATAGACCAATCCTCCTGCTCTTCTTGAAGTCGTGAATCGGGCGCTGGCCCCAGCAAGGCGAGCCTTCGATCCCACGTCGGCGCCGTCGCGGCCACATACTACACGTTCTTCGCTTCGCGGAATGTTCGGAGTCGCGGGATGGACTCGCCCGCCTCCGTCCACCGATCGTGCTCCTTTAGTCCTGGCCCCTCGCCATCGGCCGCGAAGCGGGGAACCACGTCCGCTTTCACGCAACGTTCCGTGGCATTGCACACACACCTCGGATTGGAGCGCATGGATCTATCGGTCGGTTCTGCGCAGCGATCATCGCCGGACTGCTCGAAGGGCTTTACGAAGCTGTCTCGCGCGCAGTGGGCTTCGCGGTCCCGGCAGTGCGCGATGGCGACGCGACCGCCGCTTTGGAAGTCGTGGGGATGCGCGAAAGGATCTGCGGAGAGGACTTCCTGGCCGAGAACACCACCAAGTTCCTCGAAGCTGCGCGCAAGCGCCCGGAGTTCGCGGCCCTCTTCACGACTCTTCTGCCCAGCGTCCCGCAGGTCTTTGCCGAGGTGGACCGGGAGAAGGTCCTAAAGCAAGGCATCGAGCTCTCTTCGGTCTATCAGACTCTTCAAGCTTTCATGGGCGGGTACTTCGTCAACTCCTTCAATCAATTCGGGCGTGTCTGGCAGGTTTACGTGCAGGCGGAGGGAGACTTCCGCACCGAAGCGCAGAACGTCGGCCAGTTCTGCGTGCGCAACCGAGAGAACGAGCCTGTTCCGCTGTCGACCCTTGTGAATCCGCGCATGACGAATGGGCCGGAGTTCACGGTGCGTTTCAACGAACACCAGGCGGCGCAAATCAAGGGAATCTTGGCGCCGGGCTACAGCACGAACCAAGGTATGCGGGCGCTCGAGGACGTTTTTGCGCAGACCATGCCGCGTGCCATGGGCTACGACTACATGGGGATGTCTTTTCAGGAGAAGGTGGCCTCCGAGGGTGTTCCGGCGAGCGTCATCTTCGGCCTCTCGCTGCTCATGGCCTTCCTCATCCTAGCGGCTCAGTACGAGAGCTGGTCACTTCCCTTCAGCGTTCTCCTCGTGACTCCGATCGGCGTCTTTGGTGCCTTCTTCGTGCTCTGGCTGCGCGCGTTTCAAAACAACGTCTTTGCGGATCGGCCTCGTCATGCTCATCGGGCTCTCCGCGAAAAACGCCATCTTGATTGTCGAGTTCTGCAAACTCGAGTACGAGAAAGGGACTCCTCTCATCGAGGCCGCGCTCGCCGGAGCGAAACTGCGGCTGCGCCCCATTCTCGTGACGGCGTTCGCGTTTATCCTGGGCGTCGCGCCCCTCGTGGTCGCGACGGGCGCAGGCGCCATCTCCCGACAAACGCTTGGAACGACCGTCTTGGGCGGAATGGTTGCGGCGAGCGTGCTTGCGATCTTTTTGATCCCGGTCTCGTTCGTCCTGGTGGAACGGCTCTCGAAGCGCAGCGTGGAGAAAGGGGCGGTCGAGAGCCCGGCGGTCGCCCCCGCAGCCTCTGAGCCGTAACAGTGGCCTACGGGCTGGGTGCGGGGGCTGGCGCTGGGGTCGTCGCGGTGCCCGGGGTAGCGTCGATCGACCAGCCGCCGCCAAGCGCCTTGTAGAGCTGCACCACCGCGAGGAGTTGGTCGCGCTCGACTTGGGCAAGGGTGGTCTCGGCCGGGAAGAGTTGCTGCTGGGCGTCCAGCACCTCGATGTAGTTGGCGAGGCCATCGGTGTACCGGAGCAGGGAAAGGCGCACCGACTCCTCGAGCGCCTCCACGGCCTGTGCCTGTTGCTCGCGTGACTCGATCAGTTTCTGCCGAGCAACAAGCGAGTCCGAGACCTCTTGGAGGGCCGTGAGCACGGTTCCCTGGTACAGAGCCTGGGTTTCCTCAAGGCTCGCTCGTGAGCCTTTGTAGCTGTAGTAAAGCTGCCCACCCCGAAAGAGGGGGCCTGCCGCCTGGCCGGCAACGCCCCAGATCCCCGTGCCCTTCGTCAAGAGATTCGAGAGCTGGGTGCTCTGGCTCCCGTAGAGACTCGTGAGTCCGATCGTAGGCAGGAAGTTTGCGAGGGCGACGCCGACGTTGGCGTTCGCGGAAAAAGCGATCTCCTCGGCTGCCACAAGATCGGGCCGTCGTTCGAGCAGGGCCGATGGCAGGCCTGCGGGAATCTCCGGCGACGGCATCTTCTGGTCGATGAGCAACACGCCCCGTGGAATCGGCCCCGGGGGTCGGCCGACCAGGACGCAGAGCTGGTCCTCCTTGGCGACGATCTCGGCCTCGAGTCTTGGAACCGTGGCCGCGGCCTGTGCGAGGGCTGCCTTGACTCGCTCGACCTCGAGCTTCGAAGCGACCCCGCCTTGGAACTGGCGCGTGAAAAGAGCGAGCGTCTTTTGGAACGTGTCCACCGAGTTGCGGGTGATCTCAAGCTCCGCGTCAAGCTCACGCAGCTCGAAGTACGCCTGCGCGACCCCCGCGACGAGCGAGAGGACGACGCCGCGGCGCGCGGCGTCGGTTGCGAGGAACTGCCCCTGCGCCGCCTCCGTGGCCCGGCGGATGCGGCCCCAAATGTCGATCTCCCACGAGACGTTGAGCGCCGCGACGAACAGATTCGTCGTTCCCCCAATGCCCGTCACGGCGCCCGTCGGCTGGCCGCCAAAACTCGTACCTCTTCCTCGCGAGGCGATGAAATCGTAGCCAAACTGGGGGAAGAGCTCGGATCGGGCAACCCCAACGCCCGCGTAGGCTTGCTCGACGCGTGCCACGGCAACGCGAAGGTCGTAGTTGTTCTGGAGGGACTCCTGAATCAGGGCGACGAGCGTCGGGTCATTAAACACCTCCCACCACGGAAGATCGGCAAGGGACGCCGCGGAGGGCGGCGGCGCCTCACCGCGGAAGGTCTCGGGGGAAGCGAGAGGGGGGCGCTCGTAGTTCGGACCAATGGCGCAGCCCAAGAGCAAAAACGCGGCGAAAAGTGCGGCCGGTGACCCGGCCAGTGCGATCCTGCGACGCATGTCCTAGCCGGCAGCCCCTGCCGACAGCACGGGAGCGGCGGCGGTCGACGGAGCGCTTCCACCGGCACTTCCCGGCGCCGCGGTCTGGACGTTCACGAGCACGCCGTCCCGCACCTTCTGCAGCCCCTCCATGATGACACGTTCGTTGGGTTCAAGGCCCTTCTCAATGATCCAGAGATTCTCGAAACGACTGCCTGGCTCGACGTTTCGGATCGAGACCTTGTTGTCCTTGTCTACGACCGCGACGTGGTAGGTGCCTTGGAGTTCAGAGACTGCCCGCTGCGGTACGAGCAGCGCTCCTTTCTTGAGCGACGTAACGGCGCGGACCTTTCCGTATCCGCCAGGGCGCAGGAGACTTCCGGGGTTCGGGAACTCCCCTTTGATGAGCATGGTGCCGGTCCTCTCATCCACCTGACGGTTCGCGAAGATGAAAGTGCCGCGTTGGGGATAGACGTTCCCGTTGGTGAGAATGAGCTCGAGGCCTCCGGGTTTGCCACGGACTTCGGATGTTTGCGCGGGCGCACCTTCCTGCTTCTCCTGACTCATGCCTCGGGAGGGCGCGGCGCCCGCTTCGGCCAGCCGATCCGCCACGGCGAGGTATTCGCGCTCACTTACCGGGAACGCGACACGGATGGGATCCACCTGCGACACGCTGGTGAGGATGGTGCTCTCGCTGATGAGGTCGCCCACCTGACCTTGAGCCACCCCCGCGATTCCGTCGATCGGCGACTCCACCTTTGTCCATTGCAGGTTCAAGATCGCCTGGTCAAGGTTCGCCTTGGCCGAGAATACCGCGGCGGCGTTGGCGTCGCGAAGCTGTGTTGCGGTATCGAGCTCGCGCTGACTCACCGCACCTTCCTTGGCGAGCGGGGTGTAGCGGGCGACATTGATCTCGGACAATTTCAAAAGCGCCTGCTGGTGATCGAGCTGCCCCTTGGCCTGCTCGAGCGCTGCCAGGTAGGGACGCGGATCGATCAGGAAGAGCAGATCGCCCTGGTGGACGTAGCTGCCCTCTTGATAGCGTCGCGCCTGCAGGTGCCCCGTTACACGAGCACGGATCTGGGCGGTGATTTGTCCCTCGAGCGTCCCGACCCACTCCCCGGTGATGGGCACATCCCGCTGGAGAACCTCCCTCACGACAACGTCGATGGGTCCGGCCTCGCGCGGCGGCTCGCTCTTGCACGCGGTGAAGAGACTCAGGGCCGCCAGGAGCGCAGGGAACCAGGTGTCAGCGAAACTCTTCATGCAGTGATTGTCCCCTCGCCTTCCGCACCCGTCTCCCTTGGGTTCCATGAAACCTCGACTATACCATTCGCCCGAGCGGATCCGCTTGGCCTAAGACACGACAAACGGCTCGCGACGCGCGAGTTGTCCGCTGCGCCGCGTGCGCTGGGCCCGCACGGCGTCCATGGAATAGACGACGAGAGCGGTCCAGATGCACCCGAAGGCGACACCGTGCGCGCGCGTAATGCTTGGAGCGAGATATTGAAAGAGTCCGAGCGTCGAAAGCGGAAGTCGCTTGGCGGCACTTGCAAACCACAGGAGCGGGAGCGCCGTGACGACGCCGGCAGGATGAGCAATAGCGCCGTGTGCGCGTCGCCCCTGGCCAAGGAACTCTCGCCGCGCGCTCCTTGCCATGCGAGATAAACGGCCGCGACTGGGCAGAGCAGAGCCGTCTCGATCGAGAGGGAAATGAGGGGCGCCATGGGCGCCACCTTGCGCAAGAGCCCATACAGGCCAAAGCTGAGCGCGAGCGCGAGGGAGATCCACGGGGGCCCACCAGCGGACGCAGCCATCGGCACGACGCCGACACCCGCGAGCGCCACCGCTGCTACCTGCCAAGGGCGCAGTCGCTCGCGCAAGAAGACGACAGCGAGTGCGACGTTGACGAGCGGGTTCAAGAAGTAGCCGAGACTCGACGCAAGGATCTCTCCATGGGTCACCGCCCAGATGAAAAGCAGCCAGTTGTTGCGATGAGGAGTGAAGTTGCAAGCAGCGTCACGAGGTTGCGACGGGACGAAAGCGCCGCACGAACGTCGCGCCAACCCCTCGACACGGTGAGCAAGAACGCCGTGAAGAGGACGGACCAGACGACGCGATGCGCAAGGATCTCGAGCACGGGAACCCGAGTGAGCTGCTTCCAGTACACGGGCAGCAAGCCCCAGCTTCTGTAGGCGCCAAGGGCGTACAGCACTCCCGCAACGACGGGCGTCGGGCGAGAAGCGCCCGGTTCCTCTCGCGCACGGCGCGAACCATAGGGAAGGCCGCACGATTTCGTCGTTGACCTGGTGCGCCCGAGGAGTAGAGTGGATTTTGTATCCGACCGCGCGGTGCGAGGAGACCGGGGTCTTGCTCCCATCAGCGCAACGACAGCGTCGCGAGGGACGGATACGATTTCGGGGTTGGTGGGAGTAGGCTCGTTCGAGCACCTCGCAGCCAGAACCTGAAGCAGAAAAGTTCGGGATGCGAGGAGCGGACGCAGGCGCGGGGAGTCTTCCCGGACCCGGGAGCTTCCAGCCGTCCGCGGAGGTCGACGGGAGAACGCGAGTTTCGCCGCGAGCCTGGCCTTTTGGGGCCGAGCCCTCACCCTTCGGTGAGCTTCGGCCTCTAAGACACCGGTGGGTAGCAGCGAAGGGCGCGCCTCCCCAAGCGCGTCGGGCTGGCGAAGGTGTACGCCCGAAGAGAGACCTTCAAGTCCCTGATCGAGGCGTATCGCCGCGGCGCGACTTCGCGGCAAAAGAAGGGCCGCCCCGACGGAGGCCCGGGAAGAACCCGCCGCCTCGGCGATCGCAGAGCTTAGGCCGTTGCCTTCTGCCCGAAGAGGATCTTCTTGGCTTCTTCATCGGGACCCGAAGGCGTGCGGAGTTCCTTTCCCACCTCAAAGCTTCTTTGCACGGCGGGGCGTGCCTTCATCACCTCGAACCAACGCCCAAGGTGTGGAAAATCCTCGAGCCGCTGTCCCTGCATGTCGTGGGGTACGATCCAGGGCCAACAGGCCATGTCGGCGATGGAGTAGTCGCCGGCCACGAAGGCGCGGTCCGTAAGCCGCTTGTTCAGCACGCCGTAGAGTCGGTTGGCTTCGTTTGTGTAACGATCCACCCCGTATTGGATCTTCTCAGGGGCGTACTGTCGGAAGTGATGCGCTTGGCCGAGCATCGGCCCGAGGCCGCCCATCTGCCACATCAGCCACTGCAGGACCTCGAAGCGGCCGTGCAGGTCCTTGGGCAGAAATCGCCCGGTCTTCTCGGCCAGATAGAGGAGAATCGCTCCCGATTCGAAGATCGAGACGGTGGCCCCGCCTCCCACCGGATCATGGTCGACGATCGCGGGCATGCGATTGTTGGGGCTGATCGCGAGGAACTCGGGCTTAAACTGCTCGCCGCGTCCGATGTTGACGGGCAATATTTTGTAGGGAAGCCCCATCTCCTCGAGGGCGATCGAGATCTTCCATCCGTTCGGAGTCGGCCAGTAGTAGAGATCAATCACGGAGGGGCTCCTTTGCGCGTAGCCCGCGAAAGCTAACGGCTCGCCTGCCGAGATGCGATGGGTGCGCGCTCCGCGGCGGAAGCCGGGGAGCCGAGATCTCGGAACCTACGCCGGGAGTCCCGTAAGGCGCGCAGACAACTCCCACAGCTGCAGCGCATTCCCGAGATCCGTGGCTTCGGGCGTCGGCACTGCACGGCGCCGCTTCGCGAAATAGCCGCCGCTCACGCCCTCGACGTCGGGCGACGATGCGAGGTAGATCGACGTCTCCGCACCCTGGGCTGGGGTCAGGAAGAAAGGTCGCAGCAAGAGCGTCAGCGCTTTCGCCCACACACCGTTGTTCTGGCCGAGCCGCGTGCCGACGGCGCCGGGGTGGAGCGCGTTCGCCGTGACGCCGCTCCCCACGACCCGCTTCGCCAGCTCCTGGGTAAAAAGGATGTTGCACAGCTTCGAGAGGCCATACTGCCGCATGAAGCTCCAGCCCTTCTCTCCCTGAAGATTTTCCCAGTCGAGCTTGGCGAAGCGATGTGCATCCGAGGACACGTTCACGACACGAGCCGATGCGCTCTCCTTCAGTCGGTCGAGCAGGAGGCGTGTCAGCAGGTAATACGAGAGATGGTTCACCGCGAATACCATCTCAATCCCGTCCGCTGTGAGTCTGCGGCGGGTTTCGACCACACCCGCATTGTTCACAAGCACGTGGATGCTGGGCCAACGCGCAAGCAATTCCTTGGCCAGCTGCCGGATGCTGGCCTGCGCGGAGAGGTCCGCGAGTGCAAGGTGGAGGTCGGCGTTGCCTGTGCTCTCACGGATGCTCGCGAGGGCGGCCTCGCCCCGCTCCCGACTGCGACAGACAGCGACGAGGGTGGCCCCCTGTGCGGCGAGGCCGCGCGCCGTTTCCAGCCCGATGCCAGAGCTCGCGCCCGTGACGATACACACACGGCTGTTTAGGCTCCCGGTCGTCACGGCACGAGGGTCTGCATTCGATCAATGGCGTGCACCGGCGCGGAGTCTCCGCTCATCAGGTGGGCGATCGCCTTGTACACGAGCTGTTGCTGCTGGACGCGCGTTTTGCCCTCGAAAACTTTCGACACAACGCGCAGTTCGAAATGTCCCGGGCTCGCGGAGGAGACTTCGATCTCAGCGCCTGGGAGTGCGGCTTCGAGGGCTTTGCGCAGCACCCCTGTGGTGTCTACCCCTGCGTTTAGGATCTGAAGCGGCACTGCGTGGGCTCGTCCTAGTAGCGCGGAACGTTCGGGTCCACTTCGCGCGACCACGCATCGATCCCACCGGCAAGGTTGTACACGTTGCGGAAGCCGAGGGAGCTGAAGTGTTCCGCCGCCTTCTGGCTGCGGCCACCGTGGTGGCAGTGGAAGACGAGCACCGCGTCCTTGTCCCAGCCCTGGATCTCCGCGGCCACCTCGGGCGTCAAGAGGCGAGCCTGCTCAAGCCTCGCTTGCGCACGCTCCTCTTGGGTCCGCACGTCGAAAAGGTAGAGGGGCTCCTGATCGTCAAGCTTGCGCCTAAGCTCGGCCGGGCTGAGCTGTTTGACCTGGTGCGGTGCGTTCGGGTTCTCGATCCGAAAGCCTGGCCCCTCCTTGGTTTCGACGACGTCGATGGTGAGTCCTTCGGCCCGCTCTGCGCTCGAGCGATCGATCAGCACGCCGATACCATTCGCCTCCACGACCAGCTCGCCGGGCTGTCGCGGCCCGAGGTAGAGCTGGTTCTGGAACTGCGCATCAATGGTCAAGTGGAGCTCCTTGCCCTTCGCGCCGGCGCCCGTCTGGCGCAGCGCCTCGGCCGCGGCATCGGTGAGCCGAATTGTGGGCGGCTTCAGCGCTTTCACGGGTACGCCCAGCTTTTCCTGGAGCTCGCCGCTCTCGTACAGCTCCGTCACAATGTCGCAGCCCCCGATAAACTCTCCCGCGACGTAGAGCTGCGGAATGGTCGGCCACGAAGAATAGGTCTTGATGCCCTCTCGAATTTCGGGATCGGAGAGCACATCGAAGGTTTCGTACTCGGGAAGCATGCTGTCGAGCATGCCGATGACGCGGGCGGAGAAGCCGCACTGGGGCGCGCGGCGGTTACCCTTCATGAACAGCATGACGCGGTTCTTCTCGATCAAGGATGCGATGCGCTCTCGGGTATGCTCGGTCTGGCTCATACAGACTCCTTCGGTGCGGCGGGCGGGCTTGGGGCCAAAGGATAACGGAGAGCGCGTAACCTGTCAGAGTGCAAGCGGGTAGACGGCGCCTGCGCTGCCTCACACTGGCGGCTAAGAAAAGGAGAGGATGATGAGAGCGATTCACGTGACAGGCTCGGGCGGACCCGAGGTGCTGAAGCTGGTGGAGGTGCCCGAGCCGGTACCGCCTGCCGGGACCGTGCGCATCTGCAATCGCGCGGTCGCCATCAACTTCCACGACATCCAAACCCGCCGCCACGGCGAAACTGGGCTGACGCCGCCCTTTATTCCCGGCACCGATTTCGCGGGTCTTGTAGACGCCGTCGGTGCGGGCGTCCAGCAGTTCCGTGTCGGTGACCGGGTGCTTGGCATCCATCTGCACGGAGCATACGCAGAGAAGAGTATCGCACTCGCGGCACTCGCCGTGCAAATTCCAGGAGCCGTCACCTTCGAACAGGCCGCCGCTTGCCCGGTGGCCGGGCTCACCGCCTATTTCCTTGTGCACGATCTGCGCGCCGGACGTGGCACCACCGCGCTCGTCCATGCGGCGGGCGGGAGCGTGGGCTGTTTCCTCGGCGGCCTTCTCCGCGAGCGGGGCGCGACCGCGATCGGCCTGGTCTCGAGCCCGAGAAAGGCGCAAGTCGCCCAAGCCGCAGGCTACGCGCACACCATCGACTACCGGCGCGAGGACGTCATCGCACGGGTCCGGGAGCTCACCGGCGGCCGGGGCGTCGACCTGGTCTACGATTCCGTGGCCGGACCGCATTTTGCGCGCAGCTTCGAGGCCTGTGCGCCCGAAGGCACGGTGGTCCTTTTCGGGACCGCGGCGGGTGAGCCGCCGCTCGAGGCGCTCGCGACGGGATTTCTCACCTCGCGACGCAATCTTGGGCTGCGCACCTATTTTCTTGGCAGCACAATCGAGCACCGCCTCGCAGAGATTCCCAAGGCCTTTGCAGCCCTCTTCGAGGGCCTCGCGACGGGCACGCTTCGGGTGCCCATCGAGACGCTGCCGCTTGCCGAAGCGGCGGCCGCCCAAGGGCGCATCGAGCGGCAGGAGACGGTCGGCAAGCTCGTGCTTGTCCCGTGACGTCCGCTCCCTTGCAAAGCGCATCGGGCACGACCGAGGAAGCGCCGTTTCTAGAAGGGCCGCGTTCTCGCGGCTTCGAGCTCGTGCGTGCGCTGCGCATCTTTGCCGAGTTGATCCGCGGCTTCCGCACGCTCCACTTCGTGGGTCCCTGCGTCACGGTCTTTGGCTCCGCGCGCTTCGGCGAGGGACACCCCGCCTACGCGCTCGGCCGCGCGGTGGGCCGGGAACTGGCGCGCGTTGGCTTTACGGTCATGACGGGCGGTGGCCCCGGCGTCATGGAGGCGGCATGCCGCGGTGCGAAGGATGTGGGTGGTCGCGCCGTGGGCTGCAATATCGAGCTGCCCCACGAGCAGGTCCCAAACCCCTGGCTCGATCGCCACGTCACCTTCCGATACTTCTTTGTCCGAAAGCTGATGCTCGTGAAGTATGCCTACGCCTTTATCGTGCTCCCCGGGGGCTTCGGCACGCTCGATGAGCTGTTTGAGATCGCCACGCTGGTTCAAACCGGCAAGGTGAAGGATTTCCCCATCGTGCTCATGGGGTCGGAGTACTGGGCTCCTTTGGTCGAGCAGCTGCGGGCGATGGTGGGTGCGGGCGCCCTCAGCGATCAGGAGCTTTCCCACGTGACGCTCGTGGATTCTCCGGAAAAGGCGGCGAGCCTGGCCCGCGAAGCCGGGCTTCGCCGGTTCGGGCTCCGCTACGCGCCGAAACCCCACCGCATCTTCGGCGAGCGCGGACTCAACCGCCACCTCTTGGGATGAAGGCTCAGTTTTGCTGCGCGGCGGAGTGGGCCTGGGCGACGGCGCGCTCGTGGTCGAGCACCACGTAGTCCGCGAGGATGTTCAGGGCTTCCTTGAGCTGGGGAGTGGCCTCGTGGGCGGCATCCTTGCCCGCAAGATCAGGGTCCTTGTCCTTGTCCTTCTGCTTCAGGATGTCGGCGAGGTGGACCGTGCCCTGGTTCTTCTTGGCCTCGGCGAGCTGTTTCTCGACCTCGGCAAACTCCTTGGCCGATGCCACTCGCGAGTGTGACTTCTCCGAGAGCGTACTCACCACGTCGGGCGTAACCGGGAGCCACGGCGCGTCCTTCAAGACCTTGCGATCAAGGAAAGGTGAAATGCTCTGGCCAGGCAGCGCGTAGGGTTGGCTGCCTTCGCCAAACTCCGGCGAGTTCGTGAGTGAGGGGATCGACACATCCGAGGGGACCCCCTCTTGCTGCGTCGACTCTCCCGCCGGCCGGAAGAAGAGCGCGGTTGTGATCTTGAGTGCCCCAAGACCCGTGCGCAGCGGCACCACGCTTTGCACGGTCCCCTTGCCGAAGGTCTGGTCGTCGCCCACGATCACCGCCCGCTGATAATCCTTGAGCGCGCCGGCTAGGATTTCCGAGGCCGATGCCGTGATGCGCGAAGTCAACACCACGACGGGACCGGAGTAGAGGATCCCGTCGTCGGGATCCTCGAGCACCTTCGGTTCCTTTTTTCCCTGCTGCACGGCCACGATGCCGCCGTCTTTGATGAAAAAGCCCGAGATGCTGACCGCGGACTCGAGCAGTCCTCCGCCGTTGCGGGAAAGATCGAGGAGCAGGCCATCCGCCTTCTCCGCCGTCACCTGCTTGAGCAGCTTTTCCACGTCACGCTCGCTCTGCCGCTTGCTGCTGTCACGATCCCCGTAGAAGGAGGGAAGCTCGAGAACCGCAAGCTTGAGCTTGCGACCATCCACCTCCTTCGTCTCAAAGCGCAACTTGGCGGCTTGCTGTTCAAGGTCGATCTTGTCCCGCACGATCGTGACGTTGAAGCGCTCGGTTCCCTCGCCCGATTGGCGCAGGATGGTGAGCTGCACAGGTGTGCCCTTCTTGCCCCGGATCAGACGCACGACGTCGCGCAGCTTCATGTCGATGATATTGACGGGATCCTGCCCCTCCTGGCCCACCGCGATGATCTTGTCCTTGGGTTTCACGCCCTTGTGCCGGTCGGCTGCGCCGCCGGGGATCACTTCCTCGACCACCGAATACCCATCGCGCGAGGAAAGGGCGAGCCCGATGCCCTCGAGCTGGAGGCCCATGGAGATCTGGAAGTCCTCGGCGTCGTCGGGTGAGAAGTAGTTGGAGTGCGGATCGAGCGCGGTCGCGAAGGCGTCGAGGAACGTCGCGTTGAGCTCATCCGTCTTCTGCTCGGCGAGCTGCTTCGAGAGCAGGCTGTAGCGGTGAATGAGCTGATCCTTGGCTTCTTCTTGACTGAGCCCTGTAGAGAGGTAGTTCGAGATCTGAAAGTCGATCAGCGCGTGGTAGAGGGCATCTCGCTCCTCGGGAGTCTTGGGGAACCCCCGTTTGGCGGGATCGATCACGAGCTCGACGCTGGGATCGACCGTGTAGTCCGGCTTGCCGACGACAGAGCGTACGAAAACCTCCATGTCGCGGGCACGCTTCACGATGTCCTGGTGCACTTCGGTAAGACTGTGGCAATCCCCCTGGAGGATCTGGTCGAGATCGCTGCGCAGCTGGCTCGCGAGCCGATCTGAATCCTTCTGGAGAAGGAGCGTGCGCGAGGGGTCGAGCCGCTGCAGGTACGATTCCACGACACGACCCTTCAGTGTGTCGTCGAGGCTGTGGTACTGCACATGGTGCTGCAGGTAGGTCGACATGAGGGGGGGGAGGGCATCGCAGGTGAGCGCCGAGTCCGCCCGGGCCGGAGCTGCGCCGAACGGCAAGAAGAGAAAGAAGACTACGGGGGCCGCGAGGAAGCGGCGCCGGGTCGGGGGGGCGGGCGGTGTCGGCATGTGCAGAGCATATCGGGCGGCCGCCTCCGAGTCTAAACACGCCTTCACATGGGCAGGAAGGGTGCGGCTCATCCGAGTCGTGGCTTCACGAGCCGCCGGACGGCTGTCAAGAGCACGAGGAAAATGGCGGAGAGGGCGAGGAAAGGGATGGCCACCTCCCGGAGCCCGGCACCGCGCTCAATGATTCGACGCAGGGCGATCTGATACCAGCGCAACGGCAGCACCGCGCCGATCTGCCGCACGCCGTCCGGCATGAGCTGATAGGGGAACATCGTCCCGGAAAGGACGAAGGAGGGCAGGATGAAGAACACCGTGATGAAGACGGCCTGCGCCGTCGTGCGGGCCAGGGCGGACACGAAGACCCCGATTGCGAGGGAGGCCAAGACGAAGGGGAGGGTCACCAGGTAGAGGGCCAGCCAGCTGCCCTTTGGCCAGAGGCCGAAGACGACCCCTGGGAGCAGGATCGCGAAGGTCAGCACCATGTACGCCACGCCTGCGTGGGGCAATAGCTTTCCCAGCACGATCTCAAGGGGCGAGGTGGGGAGGGCGAGCATCTGCTCATAGGTGCCGTTCTCGCGCTCCCCGACCAAGCCCAGGCTCGAGGCCGAGAGGCACAGGTTTGTAAGGAGCATGCCCGCCAGCGCCGCGAGGAAAAAATCCCGGTCCCGCAGGGTCGGGTTGAACTCGAAACGTTGACGCATTTCGAGTGCAACTCCGGCCTCGGCAGGTCCGATTTCAGGCGCTGCCACCCGCGCGAGCCGGCCACCGCCGTGGCCGTCCGCTGGATCGAAGCTGGAAGCGACCTGCCCGATGTACCCCGAGACGCGCGCGGAGGTGAGCGGGTCCGAGCCGTCGAGCAGGACTTGAACCTCGGGCCGCCCCCGCAAGGCCTCGCGCCCGAAATCCTCGGGCACGATGACAAACGCGATGGCCTCCCCCCGTCCGAGCCGGGCGCGCCCCTGCTCGTAGCTCGCGACGGTGCGCGCCTTTTCGAAATAGCCGGTCACGAACACATCCTCGAGGAAGCGGCGCGAGAGCGCGGTCTGGCTGCGGTCGAGCACGACCCAAGGCACGTTCTTGGGCTCGTTGGTGAGGGCGAATCCGAAGAGCAAGAGCATCATGACCGGCTGCGCGAGCACCATGCCGATAAAGGCCTTGTCGTGGCGCATCACGACCGCTTCCTTGTACGCGACGGCGAGGACGTTCGAGAGGAAGGTCTTGAAGCGCCCGCTCATGCCCGCCCCTCGATGCTCCGCAGGGCCACGGCCACGAGAATCAGCGTGAAAAGCGTCAGCAAGGCGAGTTCCGGAAGGAGAGAGAGCGGGCCTTCTCCGCGCAGATAGATGGCGCGGCTGACCCGGATGTAATGGGTCGCCGGGAAGATCTCGGCCAACCAGCGAACGGGCGCAGGCATATTCCGGATCGGGAAGGCGAAACCGGAGAGCTGGACCAGGGGGATGCTGAAAAGAACCGTCTTCTGCACCGCTTCTGCAGCCGTGGCGGAGGTCGCCGAGATGAGCAGTCCAAGCGAAAGCGATGTGAGCACGTAGAACGACGAGACGATGACGAAGAAGACGACGCTTCCCTCAGGCCAAACCCCGAGCAAAAAGCCCGCTGCGAGCACCATCAGCACCACATCGGCGGCAAACACCGCGCCCAAAGGCAGGATCTTGCCGAGGAGGATCTCGAGCGACGTTGCGGGCGTGACCTGCAGCTGCTCGAAGGTTCCGGAAAGGCGCTCGCTCACGATCGACACTGCCGTGATGAGCGCGGTGAGAAACGAAAGCACAAATCCGAAGGTCCCCGACACCATGAAACGCCTGCCGTCGAGCTTCGGATTGAACAGAGCCCGCGTCACCACGGTCACGCCGGCCGAGGCAGGACCGGCCAGCCTGGGTGGGAACCCATGGGACGGCGCCGCCGGGCCCCCCATCGCCTGTGCGCGCGTCCCGCTCGAGAGCCCGGCAACCGTCGAGAGCGCGAGCGTGCGCAAGAAGGCCTCGGAGTTGCCGGCGAGCACGGTCTCCCCGCCGTCGTACAGCACCTGGAGCTCGGCCGGGGCGCCGCCTGCCGCCGCCTCGCGGAGCCGACGATCAAAGTCCGGCGGGATCACGAGGGCCGCGCTGATCTCTCCCGCCATGAGCGCGTGATCGAGGCTTTCAGGGGTGGCGAAGGCTCTCGGCGCGAAGGTGCCCTTGGCCGCGAGCTCAGCGACGAGGCGCCGGCTCGAGGCCGTGCCGCTCGCATCATGGACCCCGAGCGGGAGCTTCTCCACCTCGGTGGAGAGCACGAAACCGAAGACCAGGAGGGCCGCGAGGGGAACCGCAATCAGGATGGTCATCGTGAAGGGGTTGCGCCACGTGGCGCGTGCCTCTCGCACAAGAAGCGTCCAAAGCCGTCGCACGTTCATGGCTGCCCATGCCTTGTGTCATTCGACTCCGCGATCACGCGACGGAAGACATCCGTCATGGACGGCGTATCGATCCGCACGCTCGCTCCGGGGCGAACGGCGAGCAGGGACTCGAGCTCGGCGAAGAAAGCGTCATCGACGGCGGGAGTCGTGAGCTCCTGCGCGGATTCTCCGTCGATGTGCACGCGGTAGCCGTCGGAGTAGCGGCGGCGAAGGTCCTCCGGCGCCGCGTTCGCAATCAGCCTGCCCTCGTCGATGAACGAGGCCCAGTCGCAGTAGTCCACCTCCTCGAGGAAGTGCGTGGTCACGAAGACCGTCCTTCCCGCGTCTGCCTCTTCCCGGATCAACTCCCAGAAGAGACTCCGGCTTTGGACGTCCACACCGGCGGTGGGCTCGTCGAGGAAGAGCACCCGCGGGCGATGCAGCGTCGCGAGGGCGAGGCCTGCCCGCTGCCGGATCCCTGCGGGCAGGTTCTCCGGTCGCTCCGCCTCGGCGTCGGAGAGCTCGAAGCGCTCGCGCAGCGCGCCCCAGCGCGTTTCAAGCTCCTGGCCCGCGAGTCCGTGAAGCCCGGCATAGAACTCGACGTTCTCGTGTAGGGACAGCCCCTGGTAGAGGCTCACCTTCTGCCCCATGTAGCCGATGTGGTCGCGCACGCGCCGCGGATGGCGGATCACGTCGATGCCGTCGACCTCGATTGAACCTTCCGTCGGGCGCAAGAGGCCAATCAGCATGCGGATCGTGGTGCTCTTGCCCGAACCGTTCGCGCCCAAGAACGCGAAGATGGAGCCGGGCGCCACATCGATCGCAAGGCGGTCCACGGCGGTGAACTCGCCAAAGCGCTTGGTCAGGTTGCGCACCGAGATGATGGGCGCGCTCACCTCGGCCTCCCCAGGGCGAGCCGCTGCGCCGCAGGCCGCGCCTGCGAAATCCCGCGGGCCACCCTGCTTCGCTTCACGCTGCGCTTTCCCTTGGGGCTTGCTTTCGGGAGAGAAAAAGCAGGGCCGATTCCATGTCGACCGGCGCGGGCTCGACCAGCCGAACCCGCGAGGCAAGCCCCGCAAAGTCCGCGCGCAGGCGGGCTTCGCCGGGCGCACGCTGCGCCGCGATCTCGATGCGTGCGAAAGGTCCTCGCACCTGCGCGGAGACCACGTAGGGCAGCGAGGCCGCGGCTTTGGCGATCGCCCGAGGATCGTTGCCCCAGGCCCGCACGAGCTTGACAGGCACCTGCGCACGCAGCTCCGCGGGTGTGCCTTGCGCGACGACGCGCCCCTCATCGAGGTAGACAAGCCGGTCGCAGGCCTCCGTCTCCTCGAGGTAGCTCGTGCTGATCAGAATGAGGGATTCGCCGCGGCGCTCTTCCAGGATCCGCCAGATTTCGTCCCGGGCCATCACGTCCACGCCCGCTGTCGGCTCGTCGAGAACGAGAAGCGCCGGCTGGGGCAGGAGTGCATTCGCGATCGAGAGCTTCTGCCTCATGCCCCCGGAGAGCGCGCCTGCGGGCCGATCGACGAACGGCAAGAGGTCCGTGCGGGAAAGAAGGCGATGAGCACGGCGCTCGAACTCCTCGTCGCTCAGGCGATGGAGCCGCGCGGTGAAGCGCAGATTTTCGGACACCGACAGGTCGCGATGCAGGCTGAAGGCCTGGGGCACGTAACCGATCTGCGCCTTTAGGGCACGCACGTCCTGCCGAAGATCAAAGCCGAGGACGGTGGCCTCGTCCGCGGTGATCTCAAGCAGCCCCGCGATCGATCGCAGGAGCGTAGTCTTGCCCGCGCCGTCGGGTCCAACAATGCCGACGATCTGCGGGCCTTCGAGCCTGAGATCGATCCCGTCTAGCGCGCTGCGCTTGCCGAAGCGCTTGCGCAGGCCGCGCAGTCGAAGCGACGGCTGCACACTCATTTCCCCTCGTGCCCGAGCGCCACGTCCTTTTTTGGGGCCGAAGACACCAGATAGACGTTGCCCTCGGTTCCCGGCTGCAGGCGCGCCGCGTCCTCCAGCTTCAGGATGCGGATTTTCACGCGGTACACCTGGCCGATCCGATCGCTGCGCGTCTCGATCTTTTCCGGCGTGAAGTTTGCTTTGTCCGCCACGAAGCTCACTTCGCCTGGCGTCCGCGTTCCGAGTTCACTGTCGAGCTCGATCTCCACGGGCTGCCCGACGCGCAGCTGCGAAACGTCGGCGACCGGCACGTAAATCTGGACATATTTGTCGTCGGGATCGAGCACCGATGCCACGGGCGTGCCGGGCTGGGCCAGTTCGCCGGGCCAGATCAGCTGCGTCTGGAGGACCGTGCCGACCTTCGGCGCCCGGATCTGGTAGCGGGCCGCCACGACCCGCAGCTCCTCGAGCTGGGCCTCGGCCAGCTCGCGCCGCTGACGCAGCACTTCGAGCTCACGTTGGGCGACGGTGATTTGGCCCTCTTCGGCTTGGGTGCGGGCCACAATGTCGCGCGCGCGGTCGAGGGCACTGTGCGTCTCGTCGTGGTGCGAGCGCGCCTCATCGAGGGACTCCTGGCTCGCCACGTTGCTCTTGAGCAGCGTCTGTTTGCGCTGAAGCGTGAGCTGCGCCAAGTGGGCGGAGGCTGTGGCTTGGCGCAGCTCGGCCTGACGAGAGAGCAGGTCTTGCTTCCATGTCTGCTGAACGAGCGCCAGCTGCTCCTCCTGGCGCGCGATGTCCGCGTCCGCGGTCACGATCTCTTGCTGCTTGGTGTGGATCCGCGCCTGGATCTCCGCGTCGTCGAGTTGTGCGACGACCGCGTCGGGAGGGACCAGGTCCCCCTCGGCGAAGTGGACTTCGAGGACACGGGCCGCCACTTCGCTGCGCAGCACGCGCTCCTCGCCTTCGACAAACCCGGTGAAGTGCACTTGGCCGTGGTTGCTGCGCAGGTAGGCGAGAAGACCCAAAAGGGCCGCCACGGCGATCACAACGAACGGGATCAGGCGGCGCGGCATCGATTCACCGCGGGGCGCCGGCGCGCCGAGCGGAGCGAGCACCGCTCGCGGGCTGCGGACGGCGCGAGAGTTCGGTCAGGGCCCCGAGCGAGAATGCGGTGATATGGTCTGCGGTCGTGCGCACGAAATCGCGCGGCAGCTCGTCGACCCCCATGAGAAGAGGAATGATCGGGAACATCATCCGGTAGAAGAAGATCTGCCCGACGATGCTGAAGCAGCAGCGCTCGAGCTCACGCTTTGCAAGGCCCGGTGCGAGGCGCGCGACGACTCGCTGCATCTGCTCTTTGTGCGGGCGTATGAATTGTTCGACGATCACCGGGAGCGCGCCGCTCGGATCGCACATTTCCCGCTGCATCAGCTGGCCATGGATGCTCGGCGGCGGGCCGACAAGGTGCTCGAGCATGGTCTCGACCCGCACCCGCAGCATCGCGATGAGCTCTGGACGGGAGGCCGCATCGATCTCGGTGGGGGTGAGGGAGGCGCGGCGCGCCATGAGCTGCGCGGCCATTTGCTCGAACTGCCGTCGCGTGACCTCGAGATAAAGCTCCTGCTTCGAGCCGAAATGGTAGTGGCCCGCGGCGATGTTCACCTGGGCTTGCTGCGCGATCTCCCGAACGGTCGTGCCGAAGAAGCCGCGCTGCGCGAAGAGCGTCGCAGCCGCGTCGAGCAGCCGTTCTTGCGTTTCGCGATGGGCGTCCGGCTTCCGAAGGGGCAGGCTCACAAACGGTTATTTTAAACGAGCGATTGAATTCGGCAAGCGCGGCCTCAGCGCGCCCGAAACGGCCGGTGGCCGTAGCGGTCGAGCGAGACCACGTCCCCCACGGGCTTGCGCGTGGTCGGACCGTAGCGGCCGATGGGCCAGCCGAGGGGTACGACCGCGCAGGGTGTCACACTTAGGGGTAGGCCGAGAATGCGCCGCACGGAGATCGTGCTCCACAGTGGAAGCGTGATGAGTGCCGCGCCGAGGCCAGCCGCCCGGGCGGCGAGCAGCAGGTTCTGGACAGAGGGATAGATCGACCCGTAGTAGCTCGTCGCGAGAAGCGGCGGAAATGGGGCATGCAGCCCGCGCAGACAGGCGACCACGAGGACCGGAATTTCCTCGAAGTGGTCGGCTTGCCACTGCACGGCATCGAGCAAGCGCAGCATCTTTGCGTCTTTGCGCGCGAGCCAGCGCCCGATCCCGCCGTAAAGGCGCCATGCCTGGCGGTTTCGCTGTGCCAGTCGGCCCTTCACGGCCGGGTCGCGGACCACGACGAACTCCCAGTTCTGCGCGTTCGAGCCGGTCGGTGCCTTGAGGGCAAGCTCGATCAGCCGAAGAACGAGCGCGTCCTCGACGGGGTCGGGTTTGAGGCGCCGGATCGCTCGCTGGGTCTCCATGGCCTCCTCAAGCGGCATGCGCAGGTCAAAGCTCTCGCCCATGATGGGTTCCTCCCCGACAGGGTGTTCTTGGGCAGCCTAGCCGGCGCCCTCCGGCCAGCTAGTGTAAACCGCGCAGCAGCCTGGCTGGCCGCGACGATTCACCCATTTTCGCCGCGCTCCGGCGCTTGGCAGAGCACCGCGGCTCACGGCCGCGGCCATGGGGTCGGTACCACGGAGGAGTCGACGTGTTGTCCTTCACGATGAGACGTCTCGATGGGAGCCCGCAGGCTCTTTCCGACTACCAGGGGAAGGTCGTGATGCTCGTCAACACGGCCAGCAAGTGCGGGCTGACACCGCAATACGAAGGTTTGGAGGCGCTCTACGGCAAGTACAAGGACCGGGGGTTCGTCGTGCTCGGATTCCCCGCCAACAATTTCGCCGGGCAGGAGCCCGGTGCGGACGGACAGATCGCCGAGTTTTGCCGCGCCACCTACGACATCCAGTTCCCGATGTTCTCCAAGATCAGTGTGAAGGGCGATGACATGCATCCCCTCTACAAGATGCTGACGACGCTGCCGGCTCCGCTCGGAGGCGAGGTCAAGTGGAACTTCCAGAAATACTTGCTCGATCGCCAAGGCGCTGTCGTGGCAAGGTTTGATCCTCAGACAAAGCCCGAAGATCCGGCACTCGTCGCGAAGATCGAGGCCCTGCTCGCCGAAGGATCTTGAGCGCGGATCGCCCGGATTATCGAATCGCGTCCACGACTTTGGTTCCCGCCGGCGGATCGAGATCGATCGCGGCAGTCTCCATCAGGGTCGCGAGCATTCGGTAGTAGCCGACCGCGAGGATGAGCTCCACGATCTCCTGCGGGGAGAACCGCTGCGCCACCTCGCCGTAGGTCGCGTCCGTTGCACGCACCCCTTCGACCAGCTCGCTCGCGAGGCGGAGCGCCGCCTGCTCGGTCGCATCAAAGCACGGCGCATCGATCCCTCCGCGCTCGATCGCAGCGACTTGGACGTCCGTCGCGCCGACGTGCTTGGCGATCGGTACGTGCTGCACCCATTCGTACCGGGCGCCGGAGAGCGCGGCCACGCGCAAGATCGCGAGCTCACGGAGCTTCGAGCTGAGCTTTTGTCGGCCGAGGATCGCGGTTCCCAGGCGGAGCAGCGGCCGGAAACACGTTTCTGCGAGCGCCATCAGCTTGAACACATTGAGATGAACCGGCAGCCGGTCGAATACCTCCCGCACCGGCTCGGAGGCGGTCGCGAGATCGATGTAAGGCAGGCGCGCCATGCTTTCTCCTTGTGCGCGGGCTCGACGGTGCCGCGGGCTTTAGGCCATGAAGAGGCCGCCGTTGACGTCCAGCGACACTCCATTGATATACGACGCGTCATCGGACGCGAGGAAGGCGATGGCGGATGCCTGCTCGTCCGGCGTCGAGATGCGCTTGATCGGCATGAAGTACTCGTAGGCGGCAATCCGCTGGCGGCGATGTTCGGCCTCCTCGGGTGTGCTCCCGCGCCGTACCCCGCGGAGCATCGGCGTGTCGACGCCTCCCGGGCAGATCGCGTTCACCCGCACGCCGCGCGGGCCGTAGTCAAACGCCAGGTGCCGTGTCATCCCGAGGATCGCAGCCTTGCTCGTCGTGTAGGCGAGGCCGCCATTCGCACTCTTCGAGCGACCCGCGAGCGACGACACGTTCACAATCGCACCCGTGGCGCGTGCGGCCATGCCGGGCAGGAGCGCACGGCAGAGGTAGAAGGCGCCGTTCACATTCACCGCCAGCACCACCTGCCAGCGCTCGTCGTCGATCGCCTCGATGCCCTCCAAACCCGTCGCGTCGCCCACTCCGGCCACGTTGGCGAGCACGGAAACGGGACCGAGGCTGCGTTCCACCGCCGCACAAGCGGCGGCGACGGCGGAGCTGCGCGCAATGTCGCATTCGAACGCCTCTGCCTGTCCGCCGTGGAGGCGGATCGCTTCGGCGGCACGCTCGGCACCTCCTGCGTCGAGGTCCAGGCAGGCGACCACGGCGCCCTCGCGGGCGAGCCTTTGTGCAGTTGCGAGTCCGATGCCGCTGGCCGCACCCGTCACGAGGGCGGTGCGCCCGACGAAACGGGCAGCCGAGGGAGGGACGGACGGGGGCATGCCTTTCCATCATGCGCGATCCCGCCGGATCTTGCGATCGTTCTCTTGAGCGCCAGAGGAGACCCGCTGCGAGGCAGAGCGGGCATACTCCGGTCATGTCGGCGCCTGCTGCATCCCGCTCCGAGATTGTCTTCCGTGCCCGCAGTCTCACCAAGATCTACTGCATGGGCGATGTCGAGGTGCATGCCCTCGCTTCGGTGGATCTCGATCTCTACCGCGGCGAGCTCGTCGTTCTGCTCGGGCCCTCTGGAAGCGGTAAGTCGACGCTGCTCAATATCCTGGGCGGCCTCGACACGCCTACCTCCGGCCAGGTGACCTTTCTGGACCACGACCTCACGGTCGACGACGAGGCCGCGCGCACGAAGTTCCGGCGCGAGCATGTAGGGTTCGTGTTCCAGTTCTACAACTTGATTCCCAGCCTGACCGCTCGCGAGAACGTGGCACTCGTCACCGAGATCGCGCGTCATCCCATGGCGCCGGAGGAAGCGCTCGCCCGGGTCGGCCTCGCGGAGCGGATGGACCACTTTCCGGCGCAGCTCTCCGGCGGTGAACAGCAGCGCGTGGCCATCGCCCGCGCGCTGGCCAAGCGCCCGGAGGTCCTGCTGTGCGACGAGCCGACCGGCGCCCTCGACTACAGCACCGGCAAGCTCGTGCTGGAAGTGATCGAGAACGCAAACCGAGAGCTTGGCACGACGACCGCTGTCATCACGCACAATGCGGCCATTGCCGCAATGGCCGATCGGGTGATCCGCCTGCGCAGCGGCGCGATCTTGGACGTGCGGCGCAATCCCAGCCGCGCGCGCCCCTCAGAGCTCGAGTGGTGAGCGCACTCCATCACAAGCTGTGGCGGGACCTCAGCCATCTGCGCGGTCAAGTGCTCGCGATCGCACTTGTCGTGGCTTGCGGCGTGGCCACGCTCGTGACCACCCGGACAGCCTACGACTCGCTCGTCGTGACGCAGGCCAGCTACTACGCCGAATACCGCTTCGCCGATGTGTTTGCGAGCTGCAAGCGCGCCCCCGAATGGATCGCGCAGCGCATTGCGGCGATCGGCGGTGTTGCGGAACTGCGCACGCGTCTTGTGTTCGAGGTGACGCTCGACGTGCCCGGTCTTGCGGAGCCGGCAACGGGCCGCCTCGTTTCCGTGCCCGAGCAGCACACTCCGATGCTCAACGACCTGCACTTGCACAGCGGTCGCTGGCTCGAGCCGGGGCGCCGCGACGAGGTGCTCGTCTCGGACGCGTTTGCCGAGGCGAACGGGCTCGTGCCCGGGGACACGCTCGGTGCGGTGCTCAATGGGCGCTGGCAGCGGCTGCGCATCGTCGGCATCGCGCTGTCCCCGGAGTTCGTGTTCGCCGTGCGCAGCGGCGATGTGCTGCCGGACAACCGCCGCTTCGGCGTCATCTGGATGAGCCGCGAGGCCATGGGCCCCGCATTCAACCTCGATGGCGCGTTCAACGACGTGGTGGCAACGCTTGTCCCGGGTGCAAGCGAGCGCGAGGTGATCGCGCAGCTCGACCGGATCCTCGAGCCCTATGGCGGAGGCTTTGCCTACGGCCGACGGGACCAGGTGTCCCACTCTTTCCTCTCGGATGAGATCGCCCAGAACCGGGTGAGCGGAACCGTCCTGCCGACCATTTTCCTCGGCGTGGCGGCGTTCCTGCTGAATGTGGTGCTGCATCGGCTGGTGGCGCTCCAGCGCGACCAGATCGGCGTGCTCAAGGCCTTCGGTTACTCGAACTTTGCCGTGGGGCTCCACTTCCTTGAGTTCGCGGCAGTGACGGTTGCGGCGGGCGCGCTTCTGGGCAGTGGGATCGGCCTTTGGCTGGCTTGGCTGGTGAACAGGGTCTACGTCGAGTTCTACCGCTTTCCGCTGCTGCGCTTCGAAGCGCGCGCCGGCGTAGTCGCACTGGCCGTCGCCGTGGCGGCCGGCGCCGCCTTCGTGGGGGCAGTCGGTGCAGTCCGTGCGGCGCTGGCGCTTCCCGCCGCTGAAGCCATGCGACCAGAAGCGCCGGCTCGCTTTCACGGCGGCCTCCTGTTCCGCAGCCGGGCCCGAAAGCTCCTGCCGCTGCCCGCGCGCATGATCGCGCGCAACCTCGTACGGCGACCCGGGCGCGCTCTACTCTCGACCCTTGGCATTGCCATGGCGGTCGCTCTGCTGGTGGTCGGGCGCTACCTCGATGACGCCATGGATGCACTGATGGAGATCCAGTTCGAGATCGTGCAGCGCGATGACGTCACTGTGACCTTTCATGACCTGGTTTCGGCCCGCGCGCTCTCGTCGCTCGTCCATTTGCCCGGCGTACTTGCGGTCGAGCCGTACCGTGCGGTGCCGGTGCGACTGCGCTCCGCGCACCGGAGCCGACGCACGCTGATTCTCGGGCTCGCCCCGAAAACCGAGCTAAGGCGCCTCGTCGACGCCAAACTCCAAATCGTGCCGCTACCGCCGGAAGGAATGCTGCTTACCGGCAGCTTGGCCGACATCCTCGGAGTGTCGGCCGGCGACACCGTCCGTGTCGAAGTGCTTGAAGGCTCGCGTCCCGCTCGGGAGGTTCTTGTCGCGGGCCGCGTGGACGAGCTCGTCGGCATCTCGGCCTACATGGACGAAGCATCCCTTGCGCATCTGATGCGCGAGGCCGGCGCGCTCTCCGGCGCCTGGCTCCAAGTGGACGGCTCTTCCGCCGCGTCGCTCTACCAAGTGCTGAAGCGGACGCCGCGGGTCGAGGGCGTCATGCTTCGCGAAGCCGCACTCCGCAGCTTTCACGAGAACGTCGCCCGCAGCATGCGGGTTTTCAATTTGATCATCATTGCCTTTGCGTGCGTGATCGCCTTCGCGGTGGTCTACAACGCAGCCCGGATTGCGCTCTCCGAGCGTGGGCGTGAACTCTCGAGCTTGCGCGTGCTCGGCTTCACCCGGCGCGAAGTGGCGTGGATGCTGCTCGGCGAGCAGGCCCTGCTCACCGCCCTCGCCATCCCCCTCGGCTGCTGGATCGGCTACCTGACCTGCGCCGCACTGGTGCGCGCCTATGAGACCGAGCTGTTTCGCATGCCCTTTGTGCTGACCTTTCGTACCTATGGCTTCGCGGTGGCCGTGGTGATCGCTGCGGCGATCGCGTCGGGATTCGTCGTCCGGCGGCGCACCGACCGGCTCGATCTCGTGGCTGTGTTGAAGACACGGGAATGAGGGCTGGGGCGCTGTGGGACAAGCGACTCGGTGCGGTCGCCGCGATCGCGGTTGCAGCCCTCCTCTTTGCCTGGCTCGCGCGGCCCGCGCCGATCCGGGTGGATATCGCCAAGGCCCTGCGGGGCCCCCTCCTCGTCACGGTCGACGAGGAGGGTGAAACGCGCGTGCGACACGAGTTCGTGGTGGCGGCGCCGGTTTCGGGGCGGCTCCAGCGCATCGAGCTCGAGGAGGGGGACTCGGTGGTCGAGGGCGCGGTGGTGGCCCGTATCGACGTGGCGCCCCTCGATCCGCGAACCCGCGCAGAGGCACAGGCGCGACTTGAAGCCGCGCAAGCAGCCAAACGCGAAGCCGAGGCCAAAGTGGCCGAGGCAGAGGCCGCCCTCACACAGGCCCGGCGCGCGCAACGCCGCGCTGCCGAACTCGCCCGTGCGGGCACCCTGAGCGATCGGGCCCGCGAGGAAGCCGAGCTCAGCACGACGAGCCGCGCCAAGGAGCTCGAGGCCGCGCAGTTCGCCTCCCATGCGGCCGAGCACGAGGTGGAGCGCGCCCGGGCTGCCCTGTTGTCCGGCGGGTCCGACGCCGCCGCATCAAGTCCGGGGGCCGGGGATGAACGGGGTGAACGTGACACCGCCGTCGACGTGCGCGCACCCGTGCGCGCCAGCGTCTTGCGCGTGCTCGAGAAGAGTGAGCGTGTGGTCGCGGTGGGAACTCCCCTGCTCACGCTCGGAGATACCCGCCAACTCGAGATTGTGGTGGACGTGCTCTCGGCTGATGCCGTAAAGGTCACGCCCGGCGCTGAGGTGCGAATCGAGAGCTGGGGCGGGGAGGGTGCCCTCCGCGGCACGGTCCGGCGCATCGAGCCCGCTGGCTTCACGAAGGTCTCCGCGCTCGGCGTCGAGGAGCAGCGCGTGAACGTGATCATCGATCCCGTCGACCCTCCACCGGCGCTCGGGCATGGCTATCGACTCGAGGCCCGGATCGTGGTCTGGGAGGCCGACGACGTGCTCTCGGTGCCCGTGAGTGCGTTGTTTCGCTGCGGCACAGGCTGGTGCACTTTTGTCGTGGAGGGCGGGCGAGCGCGCCGGCGCGAGCTCGATCCCGGCCACCGGAGCGCAGCGCGGGTCGAAATTACCCATGGTCTTCGGTCCGGGGAGGAGGTGATCCTTCACCCGACGGACCGCGTCACGGACGGCGTCCGGGTCACGGCGTTCTGAGCTATGCGTACCGACGCGATGCGACAGGAGAGCCCTCGCGACGTTGCACAGGCCCCGCTCGAGCTGAACAACGTCTGGCTCGCCTTTGGGTCGCGCGTCGTGTGCCGGGATCTCTCGTGCTCCTTTCCGCGCGGAGCGATTACCGTTCTCATGGGCGGCAGCGGGGCGGGCAAGAGCACACTCTTCCGGTTGATTGGGGGACTTCTCCGCCCTGACCGCGGCAGCATCAAAGTGGCCGGCGAAGAAATCACCGGTCTCTCGGAGAGCGGGCTGGGGCGGGTCCGGCGTCGGATCGGAATGATGTTCCAGGGCGGAGCGCTGCTCGACTCAATGACCCTGTTTCAGAACGTCGCCCTGCCTCTGCGCGAGCGGACGAAGCTCTCGGAGCGGGAAGTCACGGCCAAGGTGATGGAGAGTCTCGAGGCCGTCGGCCTTGCGGATGCGGAGGGATTGCTGCCGAGCCAGCTTTCGGGCGGCATGGTGAAACGCGCAGCCCTGGCTCGGGCCATCGTGATGAGCCCCGAGATCGTACTCGCGGACGAACCTTTCTCGGGGCTCGACCCCGTGACGCTGCGGCGCATCGAGGCCCTCTTGGTCGAGACGAACCGCGGCCTCGGCCACACGCTCGTGGTTGCCTCGCATCACATCGCGTCCGCCAAGCGGATGGCCCGCCAGATTGTGTTTTTGCGCGACGGAATCGCGATTTGCGGGAGCCCCGAAGAGCTTGAGAGGAGCGCCGACCCCGGAATCGCGGAGTTCTTCCACGCGGACGCGGATGGGCCGGAGCCAAGGGCGATGCACACGGAGGCGAAATGAGACTGGCCCCGATCGAGGCCCTTGGCTTTCGCTCGATCCGCTACGTAGCGACCGCCGGGCGTATGGCGGTTTTCCTCGGCCAGATCTTGCGGGCTGTGGTGACGCCGCCGACGCGGCTGCGGCGCCTTGTGGGCGAGGTCTATGACTCCGGCGTCCTCTCGCTCTTGATTGTGTGCGGCTCGGGCGTCGCGGTGGGCGCAGTTCTTGGGCTCCAAGGGTACAACACCCTGGTGCGCTTCGGAGCCGAGAATTCCCTCGGATCCGCGGTCGGATTGGCGCTTGTGCGCGAGCTTGGGCCCGTGCTCACTGGACTCCTCGTGACCGGACGGGGCGGATCGGCCATGGCTGCGGAGATCGCGAGCATGGTTGCCACCGAGCAGCTAGACGGCCTCCGGATGCTCTCGATTGATCCCGTTCATCTCGTCGTGGCGCCCAAGGCGCTGGCAATGCTCTTCGTGATGCCCCTGCTCGCGGCGCTCTTTACCACCTTTGGGATCTTCGGCGGCTATGTGGTTGGTGTCCATCTGCTTGGTGTCGACGGCGGGACCTATCTCAACGGCCTGGAGTCATCTGTGGACTTCCCGAACGACGTGGCGGGCAGCCTTGTCAAATCGGTTGTCTTCGGCGCGCTCGTCGGCCTCATCGCGACCTATCGTGGGTATACGAGCGAACCGAGTTCGGCGGGGGTAAGCCGTGCCACGACGTCCACCGTGGTGATTGCCTCCGTATCGATTTTGGTGGTCGACTACGTGATTACAGCCCTTTGGGGAGTGTAAGCTTCCACGGGAGCGGCGAGGGAAGGGGGCCATAGGATATGCGACCGTCACCGCTCAGGGATCTCGTAGTCGGGCTATTCGTGCTGGTCGGCCTGGGCGCCATCGCCTATCTCTCGATTCACGTGGGCGGGCTCGGCTATCGCGGACCCGGGGGTCTCGTGCTCTACGCAGACTTCGACCAGATCGGCGGCCTAAAATCACGAGCGCCGGTCATGATCGCGGGGGTCAAGGTGGGTCAAGTGGGAGGCATTACGCTCGACGAATCGATGCGTGCCCACGTGAAGCTCGAAATCGATCGCAAGCTCAAGCTGCCGACAGACACATCGGCCGCAATCCAGACAGCGGGTCTGCTCGGGGACCAATTCATCGCTCTCGAGCCCGGGGCGGATGAAAAGTTCCTGGACTCTGGAGCAACCATCGCGTTTACGACGAACGCGCTCTCGATTGAAAGCCTGATCAGCAAATTCGTAGCGAGCTCCGACAGCGGGGACGGGGAGAAGAAGAAAAAGTGAAGCGCCTAGCCACCCATGGGCTCGCCCTGGCCAGCCTTGCCGCGCTCGTCGGATTGGGCTTTGTCGGGTGCGCAGCCCCGCGTGGTCCGCACGCGGAGGCCGCCGCGACCGCGGAGCAGGAAAAGATCGACCCCTGGGAGGGCGGCAACCGGAAGGTCTTTGGGTTTAACGAGGCTGTGGACATTCATGCGATCGAGCCAGTGGCGCGGGGTTGGAACAAGATCATGCCCAACCAGGTCCAAGAGTCGCTCACCAACTTCTATTCGAACCTGCGCTACCCGGTGGTTTTCTTCAACGACCTTTTCCAAGCGAAGCCCGGGGCTGCCGCGCTCGAGACCGGCCGCTTCCTCGTGAACACCACGCTCGGCTTCGGAGGCTTCTTCGATCCCGCGACGACCTGGGGCCTGGCCCGCCACGAGCAGGACTTCGGCCTTACCCTCGGCCACTGGGGGGTGGACAACGGCCGCTACCTCATGATCCCCCTGCTCGGGCCCTCGACAGTTCGCGACCTCACCGGGGAGATCGTCGACGTGCCCTTGGGCGTGGTCTCGATCGTTGCCGCTTGGTACATCACAATGCCGCTGCGGGCTGTGCAGGTGGTCAATACCCGTGCCGCCTACCTCGATATCGTGGACGAGAACCGGCGGGCGGCCTTCGACTACTACTCCTTCATGCGCGATGCCTATCTGCACCATCGAGAGAACGAGCTCATGGAAGGGGGTGCTCCCGCGCGATCCGGCAACGACGAGCTCTACTATCCGGACGCCGAGAAGGATTCGCCCTAGTCGGGGTCTCGCGGCAGGATTCCCGAGGCTCGGGCGCACAGGGCCCGGAGCGAGCGATGCACGAACGAGAGCCGCTTCGGATGCAGGGGAAGGGCTCGAGACCGAGGTTTGCGAGCCGCGGCATCGGGATGGAACCTAACTTCGATGAAACCCTAAAGTTTCCGGACGTCTTCTTCGATGGCCGGGGCCAGGGCAAAGCCCGCAATGCAGCGCAGAAAGTGGGACGCTTCCTGGTGAACAGTTCCATCGGCATCCAAGCCCGGTCCGAACGGGCATGAGGCGCCTTGCGGGGGGAACTCCCGGCTGCAGGGCGCCGAGCTCGAGGAGGAGAACCGACGCGCCGGCTTCGAGTACTATGTCCTCGTTCACGACGCCCACCGGGGCGAAGAACGCGCCGCGATCGAGGACGGCGCGAGCCGCACGCAACCCCAAGACGAGGAGCTGGAGTTCCCAGATGCAGCCGAACAAGCGAAGTAACCGCAGGAGGGTCGCGGTCCTCTCGGCCGCGATCGTCCTCTCGGGCATCATGGTCCTTACCCCGGGGGCATCACGGGCGGCGGATTCTCCGCGCACAGTCGTCGAGCTCAACTCCCAGAAGGTGCTCGCAATCCTGAACTCGGGTGAGAGCGACGACGAAAAGATTAGGCGCCTCGAGCAGCTCGCCTACGGCGCCATCGACTTTGACACGGTGAGTCGGCTCGTGTTGGCCAAATACTGGAAACAGTTCACCCCAGAGCAGCGCCAGCAGTTCGAGGAGGAGTTCAAGCGCGCGCTCACGGTGAGCTACGGCAGACGCATCGGTCAGTTTGGCCAGGAAAAGGTCGCGATCCTCGGAGAGCGCCAGGAGCCGATGGGCGACGTGACGGTTCAGTCGCACATCGTGGGTGGCAAGGCGGGCGACATTAAAGTGGATTACCGCCTCCGCCAGAAAGATGGAGCCTGGTATGTGATCGACGTCATCGTGGAAGGGGTGAGCATTGTTTCGAGCTACCGCACCCAGTTCCAGGAGATCATTGGCCAGGGAGGCCCGGAGCGCCTGCTCGCCGAGCTGCGCCAGAAAAACGCGAGCGGCGAGGGCCTCGCGCCGGTCGAGACCACCGCGAAGGACGGAACCGCCGCCGCTCAGTAGTCCCTGTCGGCCTTGCTGGGGGGCGCCAGTGACGGCGCGGCCTGGGAGAGCGCCGGAGGGAATCCCCGCAAACTCGCGGCGGAACGCCACCGAAAACGCCTAGGCGACCACGTGCGGGCCCGGTCGGAGATCCTTTACGTTGGCCGACCGGACGTCAGTCGCTTGCTATCGTGCCCGCCGTGCGCCCGGCGTCCGCCGGGACTGCACCCCTGGGGACTCGGGGAAACACGTGTGGGTTCCCGCTTTCCCCGGGACCCCAAGCGAAGGAGAACTCTGCAATGACGGACATTCGATACGACGGCCGGGTGGCGATTATCACCGGCGCAGGGGGCGGCCTCGGTAAGACCTATGCGCTGCTGCTCGCCTCGCGGGGAGCCAAAGTGGTCGTCAACGACCTCGGCGGGAACCCGGACGGCACGGGCGCGGGCACGAGCATGGCCGACGCGACGGTGAAGGAAATTGTCGAGAAGGGCGGCGAGGCGATTGCGAACTACGACTCCGTCTCCACCCCGGAAGGCGGGGAGGCGATCACGAAGGCTGCGCTCGACGCGTTCAGGCGCGTTGACATCGTTATCAATAACGCGGGCATCCTCCGGGACAAGACGTTCGCGAAGATGACGCCGGCCGACGTGGATGCCGTCATCGACGTGCATCTCAAAGGCGCGTTCTTCGTCACGATTCCGGCCTTCCGAGTGATGAAGGAGAGCAACTACGGCCGCATTGTCTTTACCGCATCGGCCGCCGGGATCTTCGGGAACTTCGGGCAGACCAACTACGGCGCAGCGAAAATGGGGCTGGTCGGCCTTTCGAACGTGCTCTCCCTCGAAGGAGCGAAGAACAACATCAAGTCCAATGTGATCGCGCCGATCGCGAAGACCCGGCTCACAGAGTCGCTGCTCGGCGGATTCGCGGACGCCGTGAAGGCCGAGCACGTAACGCCGCTCGTCGCCTTCCTTGTGTCCGAAGGGTGCCCGCTGAGCCATGAGGTCTTCTCCGTCGGCGGCGGTCGCGTGGCGCGGATCTTCGTGGGCCTAACGCCCGGCTGGTTCTCCGGCAAGGGCAAGACGGCGACGCCTGAAGACGTGCGGGACCACATGGACCAGATCCGGAATACGGACGGCTACATCATTCCCGCGAGCATCGCCGACGAAATGAAGCTCCTGCTCGAAACCCTGAAGTCGTAGTTCTGCGGACGGCGACCTAAGAGCGGGCGGCGCGTCCTTGGGCGCGCTCGCCCGCGCAGGGTGTCGCTCCGACCCCTGGACGAGGCTCCACGCGGGCGCTCCTCGGCGGATCGCATCGCACGGAGAACAGCATGACTTCCGCGCGGCGTGGCCGACTGTGCGCCAACGCTGATAGACTGCGCGGCCCATTGCCGAGGATCAAGGCATGAAACCCACCCGCCGCCCCCGGCGCCCGGAGTTTTCGTCAGGCCCTTGCGCGAAGCGGCCGGGTTGGAGCCTCGAGGGACTGAAGAATGCTCCGCTCGGTCGGTCCCACCGCGCGAAGGCGGGCAAGGACCGGCTAAAGGCTGTGATCGACCGCAGCCGCGCGCTGCTTAATCTGCCGAGCGGCTGGCGGCTTGGCATCGTGCCGGCCTCAGATACGGGCGCCGTCGAGATGGCAATGTGGTCGCTCCTCGGTGCACGCGGCGTGGATGTCCTCGTGTGGGAGAGCTTCGGCCAGGGCTGGGCGGAGGATGTGACCCAGCAGCTCAAGCTCGATGCACGGGTCCTAAAGGCCGAATACGGCGCCCTTCCGGATCTCGCCACGGTGGATTTTGAGCGCGATGTGATCTTCACCTGGAACGGCACCACTTCGGGGGTTCGCGTTCCAAACGGCGACTGGATTCGCAGCGGACGCGCTGGCCTTACCCTGTGTGATGCGACCTCGGCCGTCTTCGCCATGCCGCTTCCGTGGGACAAGCTCGACGTCGTCACCTGGTCGTGGCAGAAGGTGCTGGGGGGTGAAGGCGGACACGGCATGCTGGCCCTCTCGCCCCGCGCGGTCGAACGGCTGCTTTCCTACACGCCGACGTGGCCCCTGCCGAAGATCTTCCGGCTGAAGGAGGGCGCAAAGCTAAGCGAGGGCATCTTCGAAGGCGCGACAATCAACACGCCGTCTCTGCTGTGTGTGGAGGACGCGCTCGACGGTCTGGCTTGGGCGGAGCACGAAGGAGGACTCGCCGCTCTCGTGCGCCGTTCGGAGGCGAATCTTGCGGCCATTGCGGCCTGGGTCGAGCGAACGCCGTGGATCGATTTTCTCGCGCGGGACCCTGCGACGCGCTCTTGTACCTCGATCTGCCTGCAGGTAGTGGACCCCTGGTTCCGGGAACTCGATAAGGCGGCTCGGGCCAAGACGATCCAGGCCCTGGTCACGCGGATCGAGCAGGAAGGCGTGGCTTTCGACATCGCGAGCTATCGCGACGCCCCGCCGGGTCTGCGCATCTGGGGCGGCGCCACGGTCGAGCGTGAAGATGTCGAGGCACTCTTGCCGTGGCTCGACTGGGCGTACGCCGAGGTCCGCGGCGCCTAGCCCGCGGTTGGCTCCATCACCTCGATCCGGTTGCCGAACGGATCTGCGAGATACGCGCGGCGGTAGCCGTCGAGCGGCTCGTCATCGACCACGAGATAGCCCCCCCTTCGGCAGCGTTCGATCAGCTCCGTGAGCCCGGAGACGCGAAGCGCGGGATGCGCCTTGGTCGCCGGCCGGAACTCGCGTTCGACGCCGAGATGGATCTTCACGCCCTCGCTCTCGAACCAACATCCACCTCGCGCGGCGAGGTTTGAGGGCTTGGCGACTTCGGCAAGACCAAGCACGCCGCAGTAGAAGGCGCGTGCCTTGTCTTCGCCGCCCGCAGGCATCGCGAGCTGAACGTGGTCGAGGGAGCAGATCCGCACGCTTCGGAAGATACGCGAGGTCCCTGAAGCATGCGGCGTCCCGACCGAACGGCTCGTGGTTAGCGCGGAAGCGGACCTTCCACGGGGAAGGGCGAGGACACGAGGCGGGAAGCGCATTTTGGCAAGGGCTTCGAAGGCGCCCCTTGTCAGCGCGTCGCGACAAGCTCGAACACGGGATACCGACTCGCGAGGGGTGCGAACGCAGCAGGCGGGGATCCCGCTGGGATGGGGAAGAAGCGACCGACACTGAGCTTGAACTGGTCGAGATACGCTTTCAGGAGCTCTGGCTTCTGCGCGTCAGGGATGGTCCTCAACTCGAACTCCGTGCGCTGCAGACCCTTCTTCAGGGTTATGCGACCCGCCGCGAGCGCGTTTCGCACCCACTGCGTGTTGCCCCGAGGTGCGACCAGGTACCGGCTGCCCCGAAGGCTCAGTACATCGACCGGCGTCGAGTAGAGCTTGCCGCTCGTGCGGCCGCGCACTTGCAGGAGATAGTTGTGGCGGAAGCCGATGCCCAACCCGACGAAAAATCCGACGGCGCGATTGAACAGCAGCTCGGCGGAGCTCGGTTTCTCGAACGTAGTGGGGGAAGGGCTCACGCAGGCACCTCGAAGGGAATAGTTCCCATGCGCCTACGCCCCGAAAGGCGCGCGGGCGACGAAAAAGAGCCGGCGGAACGGGAAGATTACCCCGTGCGGTCCGGGTGCATACGCCTGCGCAATTCGCCCCTCGAGCGCGGCCTCGAACTCGCGTGCGTCGGCCTGGGAGAGCGCGGCAAGAACCGGCCGTAGCGCGGTGCCTTTCATCCAATCGACGATCGCGCTCGCAGCGGGGAGCGGGTGGTAGTAGGTCGTCTCCCATGCCTCTGCCTCGAGCCCAAGGCGAACGAGTTGCTCGAGGTACCAAGCCGCGCTGGCAATCGGCTGCGGGCCATGCACGCTGCCAAGGCGGCTCGCCCACGGCTCTTCTGCGGAGAGCTCCGCAAGGATCCGGTGGGAGGCCTCCTCCCAATTGTTCGGGATCTGGACGGCGAGCACTCCGCCCGGTGCGAGGAGCCCCGCCAGATGCTCGAGCAGAGGCGCGTGGTCGGGTACCCAGTGGAGTGCGGCATTCGAGACGATGAGGTCGAGCGGGCGCCCCGGCCGCCACTCCCGAAGATCCGAACGGACGAACGAAAGATGCCCTGGTCCCGGCAGCGCAGTTGCGCTGGCAAGCATCTCGGCGGATTGATCGACCCCCCAAACCTCAGCCTGTGGCCAGCGCTCTTGCAACTCACGCGTGAGCTCGCCGCTGCCGCAGCCAAGATCCGCGACCGCACGTATGTCGCGGTTCGGGACGCGCGCGAGAAGGTCGTGGAAGGGCCTCGCCCGTTCGCGGCGGAACTGCGCGTACTGGGCGGGGTCCCAGCGCGGCGACTCGCTGGAGCGGTCTTGCCGGCCCGCGTTCAAGTTTCCCCCAAAGCCAAGCCGGCCACGAATCCGCGGGGGTCGCGCAGTGCCTCTCGGCACGCGAGGGCCCAGCCCGGAGCATTCACTGGGACGACGAGCGCCGCCCGGCAGCTCTCGACATAGCGGGCCGCCGGCAGGCTGCGCTCCAGCAGATGGACGAGGGCGTCCTCGAGGGGCTCTCCCTCGTGATCCTCGGTCAGGACGATGCTCGCCTCCGTTGCTTCGGTCTCCGAGAAGAGGACGGCGTCGTCGATGAGGGAGCGGACGCGTGCGCACGCCGGGCCCCATATGGACAGATACACCGCCCCCCCGCCGAGGAGATTCGCGGCAGCGCGATGCACATCGCCCGCGAGGGCCGCGCGGCCATCGAGCACGAGCAGGCAGGCAAAATGGCGGGTCGGGAGGCGCAGCTTCGCGGGCAGCTCCCCCAGTCGATCAAGCTCGAGCAGGAAGAGCTCGCGATCCGTTGCGGCGTCGTAGCCGACTTCGATGCAAACCGCGTTCGACCGCTGGAGGGCAGCGGGCTTGGCGCTCACTCCGAGTACACCGTGAGAAAGGTGCAGCCGCACTCGCTGTGCACGTCGTCGTCGATGGAATCCGTGGCGGCGACGCTCGCCCAACCGGGGCCGAGGCGCCTGCCGCGCTGGATGAGTTCACCCTCTAGGATGTAGACAAACTCCGGGCCGCGGTGGACGTGGAGAGGGAATACGGCGCCCGGCTCGAATCTCACGAGCTGCATCGAACGACCCTCGACCGTTCCCAGGTCCTTCACGCAGACCTTCGCTGCAAAGGTTGAGGTACGAAAGGGCGTCTGCCCCGCGTCGGTAAAGACAAATCCCTGCTCGCCCCTGCGCGTCGAATCGGTCATCGACTCCCCTCGAATCGCGCCGCGCGCGCGTCGGGCCTGCCGCCCTAGAAGCGTTTCGCAGCCCTGCTGCATGATGCCCGATCGAAGTTCGCTGAGCGAGCTGCGCGGATTCGCCCGCGCCTTGCGCGATTTGGATCGAGCCGTCGCATCGTCACGCCCCGTGGGCGCCCGGATCGCACGGCGCGAACGGACCTGATCGAAGCGCGACGCAAGGCCGCTCCTTCCGCACGCGCCGCGCACCCCCCGAACCTCAAGCCCTCTCGGCGGTCCTCCGAAGAAAAAAGCAGCCCCTTCGTGCGTGCCGGGCCCGGAAGGCGCGGCACCGCGTCGGCTCTCCCAAGGAGGGGGCGATGTCGGCCGAAAGCCTCCTTCTCGTGGACGATGACCGCGTGGTTCACGAAGCGCTGGAACGTGAACTCGCCGGCCGAGTGGAACGCGTCCTCCATGCCTTCGAGCCCGAAGAAGGTCTTCGGATCGCGCTCCGGGAGCGCCCCGACATCATTCTGCTCGACGTGAACTTGCCTCGCATGGACGGCCTCAAGCTGTGCCGACACCTAAAGGAGACACCCAGCACACGAGATGTTCCCATCCTCTTTCTCACGGTCGACAGCAACGTGCAGCGATTGGCACGCGCTCTCGAAATCGGAGCCACGGACTACATCCGGAAGCCCTTCGATCCGGTGGAGCTGCGGGCGCGCGTGGCCGCGGCGCTGCGACTGCGTCGCATGATCGATCTCTTGCGCGACCAGGCGTGGATCGATCCGCTGACCGGCGTCAAGAATCGCGCCGCCTTCGACGACGCCCTTGCCGCCGCCGCCGCTGCCTTCGAGCGCGTGGGACAGCCCGCGGCGGTACTCCTGCTCGATCTCGACCACTTTAAGGACGTGAACGACCAGTACGGCCACGGCGTCGGCGACGAGCTGCTGCGCCGCGTCGGTTCGGCAATCCGTGGCTGCTGCCGGCCCTACGACACAGCCTGCCGGTTCGGGGGTGATGAGTTTGCCATCGTCTATACGCAAGCCGAGGGCATGGACGCGCGCCGCGCGGTGGTCCGTGTGCTGGACGCCATCCGGGAGATCTCGGTCACGACTGACGGGGGGCTCGTGCGTACTCGATGCAGCGCTGGACTCGCCTGCACCAAGGGCAGCCGCGATCCGTTCGCGCCCGGTGACCTCGTGAAGACAGCGGACGAGGCCCTCTACGAGGCCAAGCGCGCAGGCCGCGACCGCCTCGTCGTCCGCACCCGGGAGCGCTGAGCGAGGACCGCCTTGGGGCCGCTCATGCGCCCCAACCTCGAAACGCGGGCCGCAAAAGGAGGTCCGCAGAAGCCACGATGTTCTTGCGCCTTGGCGCGTCCGGCGCGGGGCAAGCGTCCCGTGCAGAGCCGGGCGCTTCGAATCTTTCGGCCTCGATTTCAGATCTGGGAGTAGCCCGATCCTGGTATGTCAACGCCGATGCCGCGGGCTTTCTCGATCCAGCCAAACTCTTTGAGGATCTGTTGGCTGTACGTCACGCGCCCCGCAACCTTCTCGATGGGCGCCGTGGCCAAAAGGAGCACTGCGCGCGCAGTCAACTCCGCGGGCTCGCTGTTGGGCGCGTCGGGCCGATCGAGGAGGCGGTGGTGGAGCACTCCCGGTGTCGGGACCACCAAGGACGGCGACACGCAGGTCACACACACGTTCGAAGCGTAAACCTCGGCGGCCAAACCCTGGGTGAAGCGCTCGAGGGCGGCCTTCTCAGCCCCGTAGAGCGTCGCACCGCGCATGGGTGCTCCCGGGTACGGCCCTCGCCCCGGGCCAATCGCCGCACCGCTCGAGAGATTCACGATTGCGCCGGTGCGACGCTGGATCATTTCTCCGAGCACAAGCCGACTCAGGAAGAAGGGTCCGTTCACATTCACCGCGAACGACTTCAGCCACTTCTTCGGCGGGAACTCCGCGATCGGGACGAAGTAGGTGAGCGCCGCGTTGTTCACCAGCAGGTCGATCGGTCCCAGCGCAGTACGCACCTCGTGGACAATGCGCTCGCAATCCTCCCACTGGGAGACGTCGCCCACGATCGCAGCTGCGCTTGCGCCCGTTTCGGCAATCTCGCGCACCGTGGTCTCGAGGGAGCCTTCAAACAGCCTGTGCTCGCCCTCCTTGAGCGTTCGTGCCACACAGGCGACGCGCGCCCCTTCGGCCGCGAAAAGGCTTGCGACTGCCTTTCCGATGCCGCGGCTTGCCCCCGTGACCAGCGCAACCTTGCCCTCGAGCTTGCCCATGGGTCTCCTTGCCCGGGGCCGACCCGAGGCCCCGCGTTTCGCCGCAGCCCGCACAATCTCACTCATCGGCTCCGCGCCTTGGTTCGCGCGTCCTCTCCGCCCGTCCTTGTGCGCGAGCCGTAGCGACGGAGGCGCGGCAAGGTAAGCCTGGGCTCTGCGAGCGGGTGCCTCGAAAGCGCAAACCCCGGCCCCAGGTCGCAGGAGTACCCGTTCAGAGCTTGCCCTGCCAGTCACGGGCGTGCGGTGGGGCGTGCTGGGGGGCCCAGCCTCGCAGCCGCGTCACGAGCGTAGGCCGACGGGAGGGACATCTCCCGCGCGACGGATCACGGAAGGGACGAGGCTCGTGAGGGGATGCGCTGCGGATCTGCGCGGTCGAACTCGTCGACGGCTAGCGCACCCGGGTAAAGACTTCCGTAGCCCCGGAGTCGCTCGCCCGTGTCCACATCCGGTTTCCGTCCACCACGAAGGTGCGACGCACGCGCCGGTGCCGCTCGGGATCGAAGTGCTCGACCACGAAGGAGCTTCGATCGGATGGCTTGATGGAGCAGGGATACGTCGCATCCATCGTGGGATGGTGCGTGTGGCACCTGCCAGGACTGAAGGTCAGTCTCACGCGGGCCGGGGCCGCAGTTGCCTCTTGCACGAGCGAACTTCCGCTGGAGGAAGTCGACGCTGCCCCTGTTGTCGCAACCGGGTCCTGCGACTGCCACGTCCCAAGGATTGCAGGCGTCGATTTCGGCTGGGGCGTGGAGAGGAGCATGAGGAGGAGTGCGAACTGGTCGGGTCGCATGCCCTTCTATCGGCCACCGTGCCCCGAAGACACTGTGACTCCGCTCACGGCAGAAGGCTCTCCAAGCTAGGGGATTCTCGAGGAAACTTGCGAAAGACCGCCGAGGGAGATCGCAGAGAACGCGCCGAGCGCGGGCGGCATGGGAGAGACGGCCGGGCCCTCTGCGAGGCCCGTTCTTGACCGAGCCCCTAGCCCGCCTGCGGCAGGTTCTTTTCTCCGAGCTCCAGCGCGAAGCGGCTGCGGACGCTCTCCACGAGCTTCGCCAGCTCGGCCGTGGCGAATGCCTCGTGGGGGATCTCATCCAGCACCCGGATCCGGATCTCATGGCGACCCTGCAGCACGAAGCCGCGCTTGGGCAGCGCGTTGCCCGTGCCTTCTAGTACGATCGGAAGCAGCGGCACGCCCATGCGCTGCGCGAGTGCAAATGCGCCGGGCTTAAACGGGCGTAGCCGGCCGTCCAGTGAGCGCGTGCCCTCCGGAAACATCATGATGGAGTTCCCGCCGGCGAGCGCTTGCTCGCAGGCCTGCATCATCTTCGCGCCGCTCTCTCGATCGCCGCGACGCAGCTTGATGTAACGATTGAGGCTCATGTTCCAGCCGATGAAGGGAATACGGAAATTCTCGATCTTCGAAACCCACTTAAAGTGCCGGAAGAGTCGGAACAGAACGAGGATATCGAGAAGGGACTGATGATTCGCGACCATGACGTACGCCACGCCGGGCCGGATCTTCTCCCGCCCCATCACCTGCACGGGCCAGGCGGGGTTAAGCCAGGTGTAAAGTGAACCCCAAAAGCAGGTAAAGCGGTGGAGCGCCATCAGCTTACGGTCGAAGAGCGCCGTCGCCGCCCAAATCAACACGGCGACCGGAAACAGCAGGACCGAGCTCACCGCCAGGAAGATCCAGAAGCAAAGGGACATCAGCCGATGCTGCACGCGCCCTGTGTAGCACCGCGTCGCGCCGCCAGGAAAGGGCGGTCCCCGAGCGCCGGGATGGGCTAGCTTCGCGCCATGCCCAGCTCCGAGGCGGTGACGAAAGGGATACGGGTCGAGGTCACGTCGCGTTACGTGGCCGAGCGCTCGGCGCCCGAAGATGGCGAATGGTTTTTCGCGTACACCGTGCGCATCTCGAATGAGGGCTCTCAGACCGTGCAACTCCTCTCACGCCACTGGATCATTACCGATGCCGAGGGTCGGCGACAGGAAGTGAAGGGCCCGGGCGTGGTGGGGGAGCAGCCGACGCTGCGACCGGGTGAAAGCTTCGAGTACACCTCGGCGTGTCCGCTAGGCACGTCCATCGGTGCCATGCAGGGAACCTATCAGATGGTGACACCCGCTGGCGAACGCTTCGACGCGCAGATCGCAGCCTTCACGCTCTCCGAGCCCTACGCGATGAACTAACCCCGATGCAAGAGGAGCCCCGCCCGTTCCCCGCCCATCCTCCCCGCTACGGCAGCGCACCGCTTCCGGCGAGCCGTTACGTGCCGGGGAGCGGGGCTGCGCACCCGGACAAGAGGGTCGAGGCCGCCGGCGCGGGAAGTCTCGCCAGCGAGCCTCTTCTCCCGTGCCAACAATGGGAAGAGCAAGAGGGCTACATCCACGGAGTCGATCTTTTCAACCACGCCTTCTGGTGGGAAGCGCATGAGGCGTGGGAGAGTCTTTGGGCTCGGGCGGAAGGCACCCAGCGTCTGTTCTTGCAAGGCCTGATCCAGCTCGCTGCCGCACTCCTTAAGCACCACGTCCGCAGTTCCGCGGGCTCCGTCAGTCTTGCGCGCGAGGCCCGCGGGAAGCTGGTAGCGGTCTGCCAACGAGAGCGTCTGGCGCGTGGCGAGCGTTTTATGGGGGTGGACGTGCCTGCGCTGCTTCAGGCCATCGACGCGGCGTTTGCCCCGGTGTTTCAGGCCGAGCGTCACGGGGTTGTTCCTCCGCTGGCCGCACCCTTGGTGCTCGAACTCTCCGGGAGCTAGCCGCGTGCTGTCGCTGCGTGGTGTCTCCAAGACCTTTGAAAAGACACCGGCGGTCCGTGAGGTCGACCTGGACTTCACCCCCCACACCACCACGGTTTTGATCGGCGCGAGCGGATGCGGAAAGTCGACGCTGCTGCGTCTGGCGCTCGGACTCGTAACGCCAGACCAAGGCAGCGTGCATCTCGACGGAGAGCTGCTCGATGCCCAGAGCGCTCCCGCACTTCGTCGCCGCATGGGTTACGTGATCCAGGATGGGGGCCTCTTCCCTCATCTCAACGCCCGCAGGAACGTGGGCCTCATGGCGCGTTACCTCCGCTGGGAAGCCGAACGCACAAGGCAACGCGTCCTCGAACTCGCACGCCTCACGCGCTTCCCCGAAAACGCTCTCGACCGGTTTCCCGTGCAACTCTCGGGAGGACAGCGCCAGCGGGTGGGACTCATGCGTGCTCTTCTGCTCGACCCGGAGGTGCTGCTGCTCGACGAGCCTCTTGCTGCCCTCGACCCTCTGGTCCGGGCGGAGCTCCAGGATGCCTTGCGCGAGATCTTCCGAGAGCTAGGGAAGACGGTCGTGCTGGTCACGCACGACCTCGCCGAGGCCGCATTCTTTGGCGATCGCATTGTCCTGCTGCGGGATGGAAGCGTGATCCAGTCCGGCACGCTGCGCGATCTTGTCGAAGCTCCAGCGGACGAATACGTAAGCCGCTTCGTGCGCGCGCAGCGCACCCTCCACGTCACCGGAGCCGAGGCCGCGCGGTGACGCTTCCGGGGCGCGGTGCCCGGCGGTGGCTTGTGGCCGCGACGCTTGGACTTGCGGGGTGCGTTCCTTCGCGTTCGGGAGACGGTGCGCAGGCGGGTGCGCCCCTCATGATTGGTTCGAAGCAGTTCACCGAATCCGTCGTGCTGGGTGAACTCGCGACGGCCCTCGTGCGCGCGAGCGGCAGCGCCGCCGAGCATCGTAGCCAGCTGGGTGGGACGCAGGTCCTCTGGAACGCACTCGTGCGAGGAGAAATCGACGTGTATCCAGAGTACACAGGGACACTGGAACAGGAGATCCTGAAAGGCGAGGGCGTGAAGGGACAGGCCGAGCTTCGCAGGGCGCTGGCGTCGTATGGTGTGGTGATGTCGCGCCCGCTCGGTTTCAATGACACTTACGCGCTGGGCATGAAAGCCGCCCGGGCCAAGACCCTCGGCATCCGCTCGATCTCCGATCTCAACCAGCACCCCGAGCTTCGCTTCGGCTTTACGAATGAATTTATGGACCGAGCCGATGGCTGGCCCGGCCTCAAGGCGCGCTACGCCCTTCCGCAACAGGATGTGAGAGGTCTCGATCACGATCTCGCCTACCGGGGTCTCGACGCGGACACGATCGACGTGACGGATCTGTATTCCACCGACGCGGACATCTCGTACTACGACATCCGGGTCCTTCAGGATGACCTGAATTACTTTCCGGTGTATGACGCGGTGTGGCTCATGCGGGCCGATCTGAAAGCGCGCGCGCCCGCCGCGGTGGCGGCCCTCTCTCGCCTTGAGGGGAAGGTCGACGCGCGGACCATGGCGGCGATGAATGCGCGCGCCAAGATCCAGCAGGTGCCCGAATCGCGCATCGCAAAAGACTTTCTTGCGATGAATCTCGGCCTCACGGTCATCGCGGAGGAGCCGGGACGGGGAGCTCGGATCCTGCGCCGCACGGAGGAGCACCTCGGCCTTGTGGGGGTGTCTCTCAGCGCAGCCCTCTGCGTAGCCCTTCCACTCGGCGTCTTGTCCGCGCGCCGGCCCCGGCTCGGCGCCGTCCTGCTCGGTGCGACCGGCGTGCTGCAGACGATTCCCTCGCTCGCACTCCTTGTGTTCATGATTCCGCTCCTCGGAATCGGCGCCCCGCCGGCGGTGGCCGCGCTCTTCCTCTACAGCCTCTTGCCCATCGTCCGAAATACCCACACGGGTTTGACGGGCATCCCGGCGCCTCTGCGCGAGTCCGCGGAGGCGCTCGGCCTCTCGCCTCGGGCATGCCTTTGGCACGTCGAGTTGCCCCTTGCCTCCCCTTCGATCCTCGCCGGCATTAAAACGTCCGCGGTCATCAACGTCGGGACGGCGACGCTTGGTGCCGTGATCGGCGCGGGCGGCTATGGCCAGCCCATCCTGACAGGAATCCGTCTCGACAACGTGGGGCTCATCCTCGAGGGCGCCGTGCCGGCTGCGCTGCTCGCGGTGGCGGTTCAGGGCCTGTTCGCCGAAGTCGAGCGCTGGGTGGTCCCGCTGGGCCTTCGGCTCGCCCGCAAGGATTAGTGTTCGCGTTCTCGCGAACGCGACATACACTGGGCCTGGGGCCGTGGGGGGGGCAGGCAGGAGGGCCGCTGCCATGGAACCCATGTACAGGGAAGAGCCTGCGCGCCGCGCGCAGCCCCGCTCCATCCCTACTCCCGAGCGCTACGCGACAATCCGAGCTGCAACCGAGGTGCTGTGCGCGCCGCTCAGCGCCGAAGACGCTGCGCTCCAGTCCATGCCTGACGCAAGTCCGGCGAAATGGCACCTCGCGCACAGCTCCTGGTTCTTCGAAACGTTCGTGCTCCAGGCCGCCGTCCCCAGCTACCGCGTCCTGTCTGCCGCGTATCACCACCTGTTCAACTCCTACTACCAGTCGATGGGCACGCCCTACCCGCGGCCCCAGCGAGGCCTTCTGTCGAGACCCTCCCTCGACGAGGTCGTGGCGTACCGTCGTCATGTCGATGCCTGGATGACGGACCTGCTCGCGACCCCAGGCATTGCCGAGCGCGGCGAGCTGCTCAGCGTGATCGAGCTTGGCCTTCAGCACGAGCAGCAGCACCAAGAGCTCCTCCTCACCGATGTAAAGCATCTGTTCTTTCAAAACCCGCTGCGGCCAAGCTATCAGGCCGGAGCACAAGCAAGGGTGGCGATGCCCGTACCCGACCGGCCCTGGTGCGAGCACGCCGGCGGAATCGCTCGAATCGGCTACGACGGACAAGGCTTCTCCTTCGACAACGAGCGGCCTCGCCATCGCCGGCTCCTCGAACCCTTCGCTCTGGCCTCGCGCCTCGTCACCAACGGGGAGTGGCTGGCGTTCATGGCCGATGGCGGCTATGAGCGTCCTCAGCTCTGGCTGTCGGACGGCTTCGATGCCGCGCGTGCCGGCGGCTGGCGCGCTCCGCTTTACTGGGAACGCGACGACTGCGGATGGCAGCTCTTCACATTGTCGGGAATGCAGCCCGTCTCGCTCGCTGATCCGGTGTGTCACGTGAGCGCGTACGAGGCCGATGCATTCGCGCGCTGGGCGCGCGCGAGACTGCCCGGTGAAGACGAATGGGAGGTCCTGGCCGCTGGCTTCCTCGTCGAGGGGAACTTCGTGGAGGGTAGTCTGCTTCAGCCGAGGCCCGCCTGGGGCGAAGGGGACGCACCCCGGCAGCTCTTTGGAGATGTCTGGGAATGGACACGCAGCCCCTATGGACCGTATCCCGGCTATCAGCCGCCCGAGGGTGCGCTCGGCGAGTACAACGGCAAGTTCATGGCCAACCAGTGGGTCTTGCGCGGCGGCTCCTGCGCCTCGCCGCAGGGCCACCTGCGGGCAAGCTATCGCAACTTCTTCCCACCCTCGGCCCGCTGGCAGTTCAGCGGCGTGCGCCTTGCGCGAGACCTGCGATGAGCTTGCGACTTCGGCGAGCGGTCCCTCCGCTAGAGAGCTTTCGCGACGAAGTGCTGCGCGGCCTCGCGCGTCCGCGCAAAGAGCTCCCGTGCAAATACTTTTACGATGCAACGGGCTCTGCGCTGTTTGATCAGATCTGTGAACTGCCCGAGTACTACCTGACGCGCGCGGAGTTCGGAATCCTTCGCGCACACGCCGGGGAGATGGCCGCACTTCTTGGACCACGCTGCCTCGTCATCGAATACGGCAGCGGGAGCGGGGTGAAGACGCGGCTGCTCTTGGACCAGCTGGTCGACGCTGCAGCGTACCTCCCGATCGACATCTCACCCGGTCCCCTGCTCGCCGCCGCGCGCGCGATGGTGGCGGCGTATCCCGGGCTCGAGGTCTTGCCCGTGTGTGCGGACTACACCGCTGAGTATCCGCTCCCTCGCCCGCACGCGGAACCGAGGCGCCGCGCTGTATTCTTCCCAGGCTCGACGATCGGGAACTTTGCCCCGAGAGAGGCCGAGAGCTTTCTCAAACACGTAGGGCACGTGTGCGGGCGCGGAGGTGCGCTCCTTGTGGGGGTGGATTTGGCGAAAGGCTCGAAGATCCTGGAACTCGCGTACGATGACGCGCAGGGCGTGACCGCGCGCTTCAACCTAAACCTTCTTGCCCGCATCAACCGCGAGCTCGGAGCGGACTTCGATCTGGCGTCCTTCCGTCATCGTGCAGTGTATGAGCGCGCCCTCGGGCGAGTGGAGATGCACCTTGTGAGCGAGCGCGCTCAGGAGGTCCAGGTGGCTGGGGCACGCTTTGCCTTCTGTCCTGGGGAGGCGATCTTGACGGAATGCTCGTACAAGTGGGAGCTGGCTGAGTTCGAGCAGCTTGCACGGGGCGCCGGCTGGCGGGTGGCTCGCGTCTGGAAGGACCCGCGCCACATGTTCAGCGTCCAGTACCTGACGACGGACTAAGGAAGGGGAAGGGTGAAGCTCCGCTCCGGGTCTACACCTCGACCCGGACGCCACGCCAGAAAGCCACGTAGCCCGCGATTTGCTTCGCCGCCGCCATGGGTGCGGGGTAGTACCATGCGGCATCCCGGTTCGCTTCTTCTCCGATTATGATGTCGTAGTAGCTTGCGACTCCCTTCCACGAACAGGTCGTATGGGTGGCGCTCTCCCGCAGATGCTCGCGACGCACGCTCTCGGGGGGGAAGTACTGGTTGCCCTCGACTTCGATGCAGCGATCGCTTTCGGCGATCACGACGCCCTTCCAGACCGCTTTTGCCATGGCCTTCTCCTTCACCGCAAATCTAGCTCGCGAATGACCGGCCTTGACACGTCGGGCTGGTAGCATATCGCCATGCCGAAAGTGGTCGTTGCTCGAGGAGCGCGGGCGATGGAGGATCGTCTTCTGCGCGATCTCGCGGTGTTCCTGCCCTCGGGCGAGGCGGCTGCGCACGGACTCGAACGGCCGGTGCGGATCGTCGTTCCCTCGCGCAGTCTGCGGGATCACCTTGGCACCGCCATCGTCCGGTGCATGGGTCGCGCCGTCGCGGGCATCGAGATCCATACCCTTCACGGACTCGCGCGCGATGTGCTCGAGCGCACGGGCCAGCGAGCGCCTGGGGGCGAAGAACTGGTGCCGATTCTCGTGAGCCGCGGTGCGCGTCTCGAGATGGAGTTGCGCGAGGGGCTCGAGCCCCTTCGTGAAGGCTACGCCGCACTCACCGGAACCATCACCGACCTTCTCGATGCGGGCTTTGAGGCGGTGCACGCCGGCGCGCTGGATGACGCTCTGTGCGAGTTCGATTCGCGCAAAGAAGGGAGCGCGCGCGGCGGACGGTCGGTCGCGCGCATGCGGGCCCTCGTCCGAGTGGCGGCACGCACGGCGCGGGAGCTTGCGCGGTTGGGTCTTGGCCGAGCTTCCACGCGTCTTCGGCTCGCGCGCGAGGCCATCGAGCACGATGCCGAGGGAGCTTTGCCCGCGCGAGCCGTGCTGGTGCACGGCTTCGCCGATGCCACCGGTGAAGCCTCCGCGCTGATCGAGGCACTGTGCCGTTACCGCGGTGCGACGGTGTACATCGACCATCCGCCGGATCCCGCGCACCCGGCGCGGGCGGACTTCGGCGTCCGCTTTACCCAGCGCTTGCATGAGCGCCTGCTCGGCCTGGGGGAGCTCACCGAGGAAGATCATCCGGAGCCGGCTCCGCCGATCCTCGAGACCCTTGTGGCAGGCGAGGGACAATCGGAGGTTCGCGCGGTCGCGGATCGCGTGCGCCGCCTGCTCGATCGGCCCGAGCCACCCCGCCCTGAGGAGATTGGAATCGTGGCGCGAACGCTCGGGCCGAACGCGCTCGCGCTTCGCCTGCACCTCGAGCGGCTCGGGATCCCCTTTTCCTCAGCCACGGCGCAGGCGCCGTGGAGTGCCGCCCGCCGCCGCGTCGATGCCTTGCTTCATCTCCTGCGAAGGCGCGAAGCCACACCCGCGGATCGATGGCTCGAGGCGCGCGCAGACCTCACGTCTGAACGTCGGTGTGATCTGCGGGTAGCGCTAAACGCCCTTGGCGCGGCGCGCCTGGGCGACGTGGCTCAACTCGTTCCTGGGCGCGATCTCGACCCGCGCAAGGGCCATCCCCTGCCCGTGTCCCGTGGCCTTGTGCTGCGCAGTCCGGCGCCAAATGAGCTCGGGGAGAATGTGCCGCAGGCTTCCGCGACGCCGCGGACCCTGTCTTTCGACGCGCTCGACGCGGCAATCCGAGCCGCAGGACGTCTTTGCCAGCGCTTCGCGGCCTGGCCATCGGGCGCACCGCTCGCACAGCATCTGGCAGGTCTGTACGAGCTGATGCGCGAAGATCTTGCGTTCCCTCTCTCCATTCTGGCGGAGGCCCTCAGCAAGCTCGAGCACGCCCTGCCCCCCGAGCTCCCGCTCACAGCGGACGAGTTCCTCTCGCTGTTGGAGGGCGTTCTCGCGGCCGACCTGCCCGAGGCACTTGGCGGCGCGGGGGCAGGCGTTCAGGTGCTCGATGCGATCGCGGCGCGGGGACGCACGTTTTCTCATCTCTTCATCTTGGGGATGAATCGCGACGTCTTTCCGCGGGTCGTGCTCGAAGATCCCTTCCTGCCCGATGCGGTGCGGCGAGCGCTCTTGCCGGTCTTGCCCGACTTGGCGCTCAAGGAGACAGGTTTCGTCGAGGAGCGGTACCTATTCGCGCAGCTCCTCTCGGCGAGCCCCCGCGTCACACTCTCCTGGCAGGTTGCGGACGACGACGGCAAGCCAAGGGCGCCTTCGCCTCTCGTTCAGCGCATGCGCATGGCGCTCGGGAGCGAGAGGGTGCCCTCCATGTATTCGCTCCCGAAGGGAGTGGACGCTGGTCCGCGGCCCGCCCACGAGCATGCCATCCTGGCGGGGCTTCACGGGGACCTGCGCAGCTTTGCCCGCGTGCTCGCCATCGCGATCCGCGAGAGCCATGGCGCAAGCTCGCCGAGGATCGATGCGACGCGGCTCGCCGATGCACGGATCGCGATCCTGCGAGAGCTCGATCCGCGCTTCCCTGCAAGGGAGCGGAGCGAAGCCGGCCCGCGCCTCGGTCCGTACTTCGGATTTGTGGGCGCTGTGCGCGAGGCGGCCGATCCGCGGCGGCGCCCCCTCTACGTGACGGTCGCCGAGCAGCTTGCCGCTTGTCCGTGGCAGGTCTTCGTGCGGAGATTCTTGCGCATCGAGGCGCTGCCGGATGCCCTCGGCGAGCTCCCCGGGATCGACGCGCGCCTTGTGGGCGCGACGGTGCACGCCGCGCTCGAGCAGCTCGCGGCCTCGCAGAACGTCCCCGCCCGGCTGTCTCTCGAGGCCGCTGTGGCCTCAAGGAGTGTAGAGCTTTCGTGGCCCGAGGAGAGCGCGCTCGAGGGCATTCTGCAGGCCGCAGCCGGAAAAGTATGCAGGGATGAGGGCATTGCCTTGCCTGGTTTCACACAGGCGCTGGCCGCCGTGGCGCTCGCCGGCGTACGTGCTGCACGCGCGGCCGAAGGCGGTCGAAGGGTGGCCGTCCTTGGCGTCGAGGTGGACGGGGCGTGCACCGTCCTCGACGCGGCCGGTCGCACCCGCCCCATCCGTTTCCGGGCCGACAGGGTCGATGACGATCACGGTGCGCTGCGACTCACGGACTACAAAGTGGGTCGCCCAATCTCAGAGCTGAAAACCGCGGACAAGCGAGGCCGGGATTTTCTGCACGCGGTACGCAAGGGTGAACGACTCCAGGCAAGTGCCTATGCGCTTGCGGCCGCGGAGCTTCGTGGGCCTGCAGCGGATGCTCGCGGCAGATACCTGTTCCTCACCGACGGCCTCGAGTTCCGGGAGTTCGAAGTCAGCGCAGACGACAGCGCGCTTGCGAACGCCTTCCACGAGGCCGTGCGCGCCACATTTTCGGCGCTCGACGCTGGGAGCCTCTTCCCGCGCCTGCTCGAGCCGGATGGCACCGGGCCCAAGCGCTGCGATTTCTGTGAGGTGCACGAGGCCTGTCTGCGAGGGGACTCCGGGTCTCGCCTTCGTCTCGAGGGCTGGGCGAAGGCCCAGGACGAGTCCGTTGTAGCAACGCCCCGGTCACCGGCCGAGCAGGCTGCGTTCACTCTCTGGCAACTCAGAGCCGAGGCTGCCGAGTGACTGTGTCCCTGCCCAACGACCCTGTGCGCGACGACGAACAGGCGCGCCTTCTCGCACAGACCGAGTTTCGGGCGCCCCTTGTGCTTGAGGCGGGTGCCGGTACAGGCAAGACGACCGCGCTCGTAGCACGGATCGTCGTCTGGCTGCTCGGCGAAGGATGGCTGCGTGCGGCGACCGATCTGGCGCGAACGACGACTCTAGACGAACCCTCTCGCGACGAGCGAGTCGCGGCTCGCGCGGTCTCCCGAGTCGTCGCGATCACGTTCACCGAGGCGGCCGCCGCTGAGATGGCGACGCGGGTGGGAGAGGCCCTGCACCGCATCGCGCTCGGACAAGCACTTCCCGAAGGTGTCGAGTCGTCGCTGCTACCGCCGCCTTTAGAACGCGCCAGACGCGCGGCTGCGCTCGATGACGTGCTCGATCAGCTCGTGGTTCGCACCATTCATGCCTTCTGCCGCCGTCTTCTGGTGGCGTACCCACTCGAAGCAGGCGTCCATCCGCGCTTCGAGATCGATGCCGAGCTGCGCACGCGCGATGAGGTCGTGCGGGAGTGCGTCGAAGTCGCCCTGAGGGAGGGATACGGGACTCTCGGCAACCCTGCCTACCTTGAGCTGGCACGCCTCGGCAAGGGCCCTGCGGATCTGGAGCAAGCTCTTGCAGCGCTTGTGGAAGCCGGCGTCTCTCCCGACGCGCTCGCCGAAGACCCGTTTGCCCCCGGGCGGAGCCAGTCTCTCCAAAAATCCCTTGTCGAGGCGATCGAAGGCTTCCGCAAAGCGGACAATGGGCGCCTTGCCCGGCTCGCGCGGGGGGTGAAGAGCCAGGCCGTCGTGACCCTTCTCGATGAGACCCTGGGGCGCGCGGCCGCGCTCGGCGGCGGGCAAAGGAGGGGGCTCGAAGAGTTCGGGGCCTGGGCCCGGGAGGTCTGGCCCGAAGCCATCGGACGTGTGGCGGACTGGGCGCAGCCAAGCGGCGGCTTTAACCGCGGGGAGAGCGACGCTCTCGGCGAAGATCAGACAGCCGTGCGCCGTGCAGCGCAGGTGCTTTTGCCTCTCCTGCGTCACCTGATCGCGCTAGACCCCGCGCTCTTCGAGGCAGCGCGCCGCGCCCTCCAGCCGCTCCTTGCGAGAGCTCACGAGGAGATGCGGGCGCGAGGCGCCGTGACCTACAGCGCCCTCTTGCGAGAGGCACGCGATCTGCTCGTCACGCATCCCGAGGTGGCGGCGAGTGTTCGTCTCGGGATCGACCAGCTTCTGGTGGACGAGTTTCAGGACACCGATCAGCTCCAGTGCGACGCGATTCGGGTGATTGCCCTGGAAGGGGAAAAGGGGGGTCGGCCCGGCTTGTTCCTCGTCGGGGATCCCAAACAGTCGATCTTCGGCTGGCGCAGCGCGGATCTCGCCGCGTACGACAGCTTCGTCGACGAAGTCCTGGCGAGCGGAGGCACGGTGCGCAGGCTCTGCGTGAACTACCGCTCGACGCCGCGCGTCCTCGAAGAGGTCGACCGCGTGATCGAGCCGTTGATGAAGGAGTGCCGGGGCGTGCAGCCTCGCTTCCAGCGCCTTGTGCCGAGCGCCAAGCGCTCCTCACTGCCTGCCTTTGAGTTCGAGCGGTTTGCGCCGGTCGAGCACTGGGTCCCCACCGCCTTCGACAGCGCCTCCCGTGCTCCCTGCAAGACGACGGCGCGGGAGGCACGGGAAATCGAGGCCAAGGCGCTCGCGCGGGATTTGGCAGAGCTTCATCAGCGCCATGGCGTCGCGTGGCCACGCATCGCAGTGCTGCTGCGCAGCTTGGTCGAGGTCGACCTCTATCTCGACGCACTTCGTGCCGCCGGCGTACCGTACGACGTCGCGGCCGATCGCAGCTACTACCAGCGGCGCGAGATCATCGAGGCGGCGGCGCTGGTGCGCTGCGTCCTCGACCCGAACGATCACCTTGCGCTCCTGTGCCATCTGCGCTCCGCAAGCGTCGGTGTACCGGACGCCGCGCTGATTCCGCTCTGGACGCGCGGCTTTCCGGCCCTGATGACCGCGCTCGACGGCACCTGCGAGGCTGCGGCCGAGGGCCTTGCGCGATGCATCGCAGATGCGGCAGCCGCGCTGCCGGATGATGTGCCGGGGATCGAGCGCATCGCGGGCTGGGAGGTGAGCCTCGAGGCGGCAGTCACTCAGCTCGGCGCCCTGCGCGCATCCTTCGAAGACGAGCCGGCCGATGTCTTCGTGCGACGCCTGCGCACGATGACGCTGATCGAGGCCACGGAATCGGCTCGCACCCTTGGCCGCTACCGAGTCGCGAACCTCGACCGATTCTTTCGCAAGCTTGGGGAGATGCTGGCAGAGGACGGGGATCGCGCCGCCTTGCTTCGTGCTCTTCGCAGGAGCGTGGCCGCGTCCCGCGAAATCGACGACGGGCAGTCGAGTCCGGCGGCGCTGGACGCGGTGTCGATCCTCTCAATCCACCGGGCCAAGGGACTCGACTTTGACCACGTATATGTGATGGACCTTCACAAGGGAGCGCCGCGGAGCGAAGAGGACAAGACGGAGCTGGCCTTCCACGAGGGGCGCTGGGAGCTGTGTCTCTTCGGTGCGCCGAGTCTTGGCTTCCACGCCGTGCGCGCCGAGCGCGAGATCCGCGAGGCCGCGGAGCGTGTGCGCACGCTCTACGTCGCGATGACGCGCGCGCGGGAAAGGCTCGTTCTGGCGGGCTTGCGCTCACCCTTCACGGCATCGGCCGAGAAGAGCCATGCCCGTCTGCTCGAAAGCCGTGGCGGCGAGCCGGTCGACCTCTCGACGCTCGCCTGCGAAGCGGCGGCAGGCGGTGCGGGTTTCGTCGATGCTTCGGAAGTACGCTGGGTCTTCCCGCAGCTTGGGGTCGACGGAGGCCCGAACCCGCCGAGGGCCCGTGCGGATTGCGACGTGACCTTCGATCCCTCCGCCATCCTTGCGGAGTCGACGCAGCTCGAGGCCAAGCGCGCGGCGGCGGCCCGCTACGGCTTGCGTCCGATCCGCGGAGCCGCGTCAGCGCAATCGCACGAGGCACTGCGCGAGCTGTTCGAGACCAGCGAAGGTCCCGAGCCGAATCGGCTCGGAGGTGCCGGGCCGCGTCGGCCCGACGACTCTCTGCCGCGGGCCGTGGGCACGGCGGTGCACCGAGCGCTCGAGCAGATGGACTTCACCGCCGAGCCCACACAGGAGCTTGGGCGTCTTGAGCGGGTGATGAAGAGCGCGATCGCGGGGGTCGTCCCGCAGGCGCTTTGCGAACCGACCCTCGCCCGTGCCCGCGAGCTTCTCCACCGCTTTGCCGCCGGGCCGCTCCACGCAAGGCTGCGTGCATGCGCGGACCAGATCGTGGCGCGGGAGCTCCCCGTGCTTCTTCCGCCACTCGATCGCGAGGACGGGCCTGTCGGTTTCGTGAGCGGCGCGATCGATCTCGTTTACCGCGATCCACACACGAACGAGCTCGTGGTCGCTGACTACAAGACCGACGATGTGCCCTTGTTCGAGGATCGCGAGGCACGCGTCCGGGCGTACGCGGAACAGGGACGGATCTACGTGCATGCCGTGCGGGAGGCCCTCGCGCTCCCGTCCACTCCACGCTTTGAGCTCTGGTTCCTTGGCCTCGGGCAGATCGAGACCGTGCCGACCGATGGAGGAGTCCGTATCCTCGGCGCGTGATTGCCGAAGAGGCCGTCTCCTATCCCGGCGCGTGCCGGCCAGATCGCAGCCGGTTCGTTGCTGCGTCGGGCGTGCGCATCGCGGTCTATGAATGGGGCGACGCGCACGCGCGACCTTTGCTTCTCGCGCATGGGGGCTTCGACTTCGCAGGTACGTTCGACGTCTTTGCCCCGCTCTTGGCGCAGGCAGGCTTCCGGGTCGTCTCCTTCGACCATCGCGGCCATGGCGATTCCGAGCATCCTGCGCTCTACAGCTGGGATGCGGATGTGCGAGATGCACGCGCCGTGCTCGACTCCGTGAGCCACAAGCCCATGCCGATGATCGGTCACTCGAAGGGGGGTGCTCTTCTCACCCAGCTGATCGAAGCGCACCCACACCGCGCTGCTGCATTCGTAAACATCGATGGACTGCCTGGCAGACGCCGCCATCCCGACGTGGCCGACCATGAACGAACGCGCATCGTGGCGGCCGAGCTCGCCAACTGGCTGGACCACCGCCGGCGGTCCGCCACGAAGGAGCGCAAGCCGGGCACGATCGACGAGCTCGCACGGCGCAGATCGCGCATGAACCCCCGCCTCTCTCTTCCATGGCTGCGCTACTTGGTGCCGATCGGAGCGCGCCGCGCCCCGGACGGCTGGCGCTGGAAGATTGACCCTTCGCTGCGCTTTGGGGGATTCGGCCCTTGGCGGCCCGACTGGTCTCTCGAGCGCCTGCCCGGTTTTCCGGTGCCGCTTCTTGGCGTCGTGGGCCTCGTGCAGGAAGAGATGGGCTGGGGCACCCATCCCGACGAGATTCGCGCGTATCTGCCGCCCGGTGTGCATGTCGAGGCCTTTGCCGATGCCGGTCACTTCGTTCACATCGAAAAGCCCCGTGAGGTGGCGGACCTCGCTCTGCGCTTCTTCGAGAGCGTGGGCGCGTAGGGCCGCCGCGCAAACATGGCGCCGCCGACGCTCTTGACCCACGCGAAGGTGCGACTCGCACTCCACGAACTGCGGAATGGAACAGGGCGAGCGCTGCTCTGGCTCCACGGCCTTGGGGAGCGCTCACCCGCCGCCCCTGCGGAGGTGCTGAACGCGTGGCCGGGGCCGATCGCTGCCCTCGACTTCACCGGTCATGGCGCATCGAGCATTCCCGCCGGGGGCGGTTACACCGCGGAGGTGTTGATGGGCGACGCCGATGCGGCCCTCGCCCACCTTGGGCAGGTGACGCTCGTGGGTCGCGGGCTCGGCGCCTACGTGGCCCTCCTGCTCGCTGGAGCTCGGCCCGAGGCCGTGCGAGGCGCGGTGCTCTGCGACGGACCGGGGCTCGCCGGCGGAGGCGCACGCCCCGGTAGCCCGCAGATCGTTGCGCCCGATCGCGCCGCAGTTCCGCCTCCCGACCCCTTCGCGCTGGCGGAGCTCGCAAGAGACGTGCGGCCGCCCGAATACGCAACCGCGTTCGCACGGCAGGCGGCAGTCCTTTCCGGACTCACGCGTCCGATCACGATCTGCGCTCTTGAGCGCGCAGCGTGGCTGCGTGCGGTGGCAGAGGAGCCGGGCGTCGAGGAGTCCACGATCGCCGAAGCACTCGCCCTGTACGCCAGCGTGGGTTGAACCTCCACGCCGACAAGGGCGGCGCTTCTCACCCACGCAAACCGAATCGCAACGGGCGCACAAAGGGGCGCAGGCCCATAGAGGGCCCATGACGAAGACGCCGCGCGCAGCTTCCGCTGGCCCGGGCCTACTCCTCCGGCAAAGGGCCGCAGGAGCGCAGGGTTGCCTGCGTCTTTGATGCAGAGGCCGTGGCCGGCGCCGAGGCGCCTGGACCGCCGCTACCAGTCGCGACGCCCGCCGCCCCCGCCGCCACCACCGCCACCGAAGCGCCGACCGCCACCCCCGCCGCCGCCGCCTCCTCCGCCACCGCCTCCGCGCTTGTCGTGAGCTTCGTTGACCCGCAAGCTGCGGCCGCCGAAGTCCTTTCCGTCAAGCGCTGCGATGGCTGCGGTGGCGCCCGCATCGTCCATTTCAACGAAGCCGAAGCCACGCGGTCGACCGGTCTCGCGGTCGTTGATCAAAGATACCGAAGACACCGTGCCGTGGCGCTCAAAGAGCTGCCGGACATCATCCTCGGTCGCGCTGAAGGGCAGATTTCCAATGTAGAGTTTCTTCGCCAAACCCCGTTCACTCCACGCCCGCGCGCAAGGCGCGGACATTCACTCGGTCGCCACCGGTCCGGCACATCCGATTCACGGCGACACCGAAGAAAACCGACGCGCACCCCGAGCCCGGAGGATCGGCGGGACGCGTGCGGGAGGGGCATTCATGGGCAGGATCACGTTTCCGGTGGGGCTATCAACGGTGACATCAACCCGGCAGGCAGGACGCCTCTCGACGGGGTGTGATAGCACACGGGGGGTGCCTCGCCAGGATGCCAGGCCACCCGGCGGCGGGGGTGTTAGGTTCTGGCTGTGCAGGATCTGCCTCATCGTTATGCGGTGACCGCCCGCGCAGCTGCCGAAGGGGAGGTTGTCGTTTCAGGCCGCGCCCTTGGAGAGCTCCGCACCGCGGCGCCGGCCGAGTTCGGGGGACCCGGCGATCGCTGGTCTCCCGAGACACTGCTGGTCGCCGCGGTCGCCGACTGCTTCGTTCTCTCGTTTCGGGCCATCGCGCGGGCCTCCGGCTTTGCGTGGCGCGAGCTCGACTGCAATGCCGAAGGGGTACTCGACCGGATAGAGGGCACGCTCCGCTTCAGCGACCTGAACATTCGGGCGCGGCTAGTCGTAGACGAAGCCGCGGACGAGGGGCGCGCACGCCGCCTGCTCGAGAAGGCGGAGAAGAGCTGTCTCGTCTCGAACTCTCTGCTCGCGAACAAGCATCTCGAAGCTGAGGTCGTAAGAGGCTAGCCCAGCCCGCCTGGATCAAATCCCAAGAGCCGCCAGCGCGTCGATCACGCGGCCAAGGGCTGAGGCGATGTCGGGGTGCGTCGCCTCGAAGTGTCGGGCCGATTCCGAAAGGCGCCCCGTGAACGAGGCGCCGTCGGTCGCGATTTCGGAGCCAGGCGGAGTCTTATCGAGCGCGGCCTGAATCTGCTCCACGGTGTGCTCGAGCCTTGCCCGCAGCTGCGGGTCGAGCGAGGTCTCAGCGTCGAGCTCGGCGCGCAGCCCTTCGAGCGTCTCTTGCAGCTTGCGGTTTCGGGTGGACACGACTAGCTCCCTCCTGTGATCTTCCCTGATGTGCGCAAGATCCATTCGTCGAGGATCCCCCTGTAGCGAACGGAGGAGCGCACCGAATCCGGGGAGTGCTCCCATGCGATGATGCGGTCGACACCCCTCATTCCCTCTCCTTCCTCCGAGGCAGCGCGCGTCGTCGCGAGTGCCCGCCGAGCACGCAGCCGGCGGTCGGCTTGTTCCCGGCCGGGTCGCCCCATGCGCCGCGAGGGCGGGGCGGGCGTCTCCCGCGCGATTTCGGGCGTCCCCATCGAAAGGCGGATTGTACTCCGCGTGCCGTCCCGCTGGCAGCACGGCGGATCTGTGCTGCAATCGATGAAGGCATGACCTGCGAAAAGAGGATGCCCATGGACGTCGCCGCCTTGGACCATTTTCTCACCACGACGCGGTCTGTCCGCAAACGCCTCGACCTAAAGCGCCCAGTCCCGCCCCAGCTGATCGAGCAGTGCATCGAGATCGCGCTCCAGGCTCCGACCGGATCGAACGCCCAGTGCTGGCATTTCGTGGTCGTCACCGATCCCGCGAAGCGGGCAGAAATCGCGCGGCTGTACAAGCAGGCCTTCGACGCATACGAGAGCCGCTCCGAATGGGCGCGCTACACGAGCGACGATCCGAGGGCCCACCAGATGCCACGCGTCATCGACTCCGCCCGCTACCTCGCCGACCATCTGCACGAAGTGCCCGTCTTCGTGATCCCCTGCATCCAGGGCCGTGTCGAGAAGGCGCGCGTCGTAGAGCAGGCCTCGGTCTATGGGTCGATCCTCCCTGCCGCGTGGTCTTTCATGCTCGCCTTGCGCGCGCGCGGCCTCGGCACGGCGTGGACGACTCTCCATCTTGCGAACGAAGGGGAGGTGGGGAAGCTTCTCGACATCCCCGACGCTGTAACGCAGGTCGCGCTCTTTCCGGTCGCCTATTTCACGGGCCAAGGCTTTCGACGCGCCGAGCGCATCCCGGCAGCGAAGCTGACTCACTGGAATACCTGGGGAGCGCGGCGCTAAACCCGGGGAGGTTGCCTTGAGCGAGCTCGATGGAATTCGCAGACGCTACGCAGAGGAGCTGGCCGGGAGGCTCGGGCTGCGGAGCAAGCGGCTCGTGGAAGCCCTCGCCACGGTCGCCCGCGAGGATTTCGTCGGCCGTGGGCCGTGGCTCACGCTGCGAGCGCCCGAAGGCTATGTGTCGACCCCCGACGCGGACCCGGCCCGCGTGTACGCCGACATTCCCATCGCGCTCGACCCGGGCCGCCTGCTGAACAACGGGGCTCCAAGCCTTGTCGCCGCGCTGATTGATGCGCTCGACGTCGAGGAGGGCCACCACGTCGTGCACATCGGCGCAGGGACCGGCTACTACAGCGCGATCCTCGGCGAGATCGTGGGTCGTTCGGGTCACGTCACCGCCGTGGAGCTCGACCGCGGCTTCGCGGCGAGTGCGGTCCGGAACCTCACCGCCTGGCCGCAGGTGACGCTCGTCGCAGGGGACGGCACGCGGCACGCCGCGCAGCCCGCCGACGCGATCTTGGTGTCCGCGGGCTGTACCCATCCGAAGGCGCACTGGCTCGACGGGCTCCTGCCTGGCGGGAGACTGCTCATCCCGTTCACCGGTATCCGCCCGCCGCCGCCCGCCGCACGCTTCGGGCGCAACCTCGCAGGCCAAGGGCTGCTGGTCCGCCGGCAGGGCGATCGATTCGCTGCGCGCTTCCTGATCGGGATGGGGGTCTCGTTCTGTCACGGCGCGCGCGACGTCATCCACGAGCGGCTGCTGATCGAAAGCTTTCGGGCGGGCGGCGCATCGGAGGTGCGCAGCCTCGTGCGCTTCGCCCATCCTCGCGACGGCAAGTGCTGGCTTCATGCGCCCGAGTTCTGCCTGTCCCGGCGCGAGCCACATTCCTAAGGCAGGCGCAGGATCGCGCTAGTCGGGCTTCGATCGGACAATATAGTTGCCACGTGACTCGTCGTACTCGAGGTCGATCACTCCTTGGTCTCGTGCATCCTCGAGCAACGCTGGGAACGAAGGATATCCGTAGTACTCCTCGTTGAACCCAGGATGCACGCGGCGGATCGTCTGCTTCACCATCGAACCCCAGACCACATCATAGTCACGCTCGAGAGAGGCCACGATTTCGACGAGCTTCTCGATGGCTTCGGTCTTCTTCTCCGTGCTCTTCGGAGCGCCGGCGGGCTTGGCGCGCTTCGGTTTCTCCGCGACACGCACAAGATCGTCGTAGTAGATGAACTCGTCGCAACTCCCGATGAGCAGGTCCGAAGTGGAGCTCTTCACGCCGCAACCCACCACGCGTTTGTTGTTCTCCTTGAGCTTCGAGACGAGCGGAGAGAAATCGCTGTCACCGGACAAAAGAGCAAAGATGTCGATGTGCTCTTTCGCGTAACACAAGTCGAGAGCATCCACTACCATGTGGATATCCGCGCTGTTCTTTCCACTCATTCGTGACTGCGGGATGTCCACCATCTCGATGCCATGCGCGTGGAACTCGCGCACGGCGTTGCGGTACTTGCCCCAGTCGCAGTAGGCGCGTTTGAACACGATGCGCCCCTTCTCGAGCAGGCGCTTGAGGACAAGATCGACCTTGAACTCACCTTTTTTCATATCGCGCACGCCGATCGCAAGGTTTTCGAAGTCGACGAACACGGCGATCAGCGGGACGTCTGCCACGGATCCACCTCGATTGACGCACAAGCGCAGCGCAATGGGCCTGGCAAGCTGCGGGCCCACACCGTAGCGCGAAGCGTGTTCTCTATCCTCCGGCTGCCGCCCAGGCCCTCTTGTCGTGGACGAGCCTGCAGGGGAACTTGCGAAGGAGCGAAGATCCAGGGCCGCCGGGTCGGAGCCGCGCGGCGATTCGCGAGCGGCGCTGGATCCGCGAACCAATCGCCCGGTCCTCGAGCTTGCTGCAACCCCCCGACGCGGGAGTGAAGGCGCCCATGGGCAGGCATCGTTCGGTACGCTCTGGCGCATCATGATCGGGACGACGGACTCCTCAGAGCGATCCTTGGACCTCGTTGGATACCGCGCCGTTCAAATCGCGATGCTCCTGCGCGACATGACGGCGTTCGCTCTGATCACCCTTGGCGTCATGCTGACCAAGTTTGGCGTCTCGCGAAAGGTCGTCCATCCGCTGATGTTCGCGCAGATCCGTCAGGCGGGGGTGCGGCTGCTTCCGATGGCGATCTTCCTCGGTGTCACGTTCGGACTCGTCATCATCGGCCAGACGGTGGCGCTGCTGAGCCGCGTGGGCGCGGAGCAGCTGATCGGCACCGTCATGGTGACCGTCGTGATGCGAGAGCTCGGGCCGCTGCTTACGGCGATTGTGGTGCTGGCCCGTGCGGGTACCAGCAACGTCGTCGAGCTCGGGACCATGCGCGCGATGGGGGAGGTGAGCGCTCTCGAGTCGCTCGGGATCGACCCGATCCACTACCTCGTGATGCCGCGAATGCTGGGACTCGCGGTCTGCGTCTTCTGTCTCGCGACATACTTTGTCCTCGTGGCCATCCTGAGCGGCTGGGTGTTCGCGTTCTTGCAGGATGTCCCGATTCGGCCCGCGGCCTACTTCGGCCGGCTCGGTGACGCGCTCCACTGGCAGGACTTCCTCCTGTTCGGGCTCAAGACCTGGCTCTTTGGCGTCGTGATTGCGGTCGTGAGCTGCTATCACGGGCTGGCGCGTCCGCTGCGCTTCGAGGAGATCTCCGCGGTGACGGAGCGGGCCGTGGTAGAGGGCGTGATCGGTTGCGTGCTGCTCGACGCGCTCTTCCTGGTCGGATACGTGTTCGTATGAGCGAGGCAGCGCAGGTCGAGCTCGTCAGTGTCGACGTGGCCAGCGAGGACGATCCGGGTCGGCTGCTGGTGCGTGAGGTGACGTGGAGCATCCACCCGGGTGAGTGGTGGGCGATCGGCGGCGGTCCGGCGAGCGGCAAGACGGCGCTCCTTGCCACGGCCGCGGGGCTCAACCCCTCTGCACGCGGTGTCGTGCGGATCTTCGGCCGCGATCTGCAGAGGGCGAGCGAATCGGAGCAGACCGCCTGGCGACGGGAGGTCGGGTTCGTTTTCGAGAACGGAGGCGGCTTGCTCGGCCGCCTGACCGTGGCGGAGAACGTCGCACTTCCGCTTCGCTACCACAGCGATCGGGACCCCGCCGAGGTGCACACGCGGGTGGACGCGCTGCTCCAGCTGGCTGGGCTCGAGGGGCTCGCGGATCTCGTGCCGAGCCAACTCACTCTGGCGCTGCGCCAGCGTGTTGCGCTTCTGCGCTCCCTGGCTTTGCCGGTGCGGATCCTCTTCCTGGACAGCCCCCTGCGCGGCCTCGCTCCGAGCGGCATCCGGTGGTGGCTCGGTTTTCTACGCGAGCTGCGCGCTCGCCGCGCCGCGGACGGCGAGGCGTTGTCGCTCATCACGAGCGCGTATGACTTCCGCTCCCTGCGCGATGACGCGGAGCGCTTCGCAGTGCTGGAGAACGGGCGCTTCCGGCTGCTCGCGCAAGCCGACGAGGTGGCCGGCTACCGGGAGGACGCCGCTTCTCCCGCACAGACGGCGGACGGGTTGTAGATGCCGCTGCATGACCTTACGCCGCAGCTTCGGGTCCGCCTGCGACGGATGGAGAAAATCGTCGGGCTCTTCGTGGCTGTGGCCGCGGGGCTGATGGTGGTGGGCTTCGCTTACTACCTCTACCACACCGCGGAACGCAAGGGATGGTTCACTCCGAAATGCCCCTATTACGCGTTTGTGCAGAGCGCCGATGGTCTGCACGTCGGCGATCCCGTTTTCCTGATGGGATTTGCAGTGGGCGAGATCACCGTGATCGACGCCGAGCCACCGGACTCGGACAACAACGTCTTCCTTGGCTTTGAGGTGAAGAAGCCGTACTACGGCTACATCTGGAGCGACTCGAAGGCGAGGCTAACGGCCGGCAGCTTTCTCGGCGGCCGGCAGCTCGAAGTCACGAAGGGAAGGACTGGCGTACCCACGGTCTATGAGGAGTCCGGTCGGGCGACGGAGGTGCTCGTGGGGGACCGCAAGGTTCCCCTCCGCGGAGACGTGCTTGGAGTGCCTCTCGCCATGGAGGAGGCGCCAGGTCTGGCCGAACGGGCGGACCGACTCGTGGCGCAGATCGAGCAGGCGCTGCCTCCCATCACCGAGAAGCTGGACGCCGCGCTCGCCAACGCCCAGCGGCTAAGCGCGGACCTCGATGAGGTGGTCGGAAGGACACGACCGGTCGTGGCCAATCTCGACGCCATCACCACACACCTGCGTAATCCGCGCGGCTCCCTCGGCGAGTGGATGCTGACGCCCGAGCTCAATGCAAAGCTGAACACAACGCTCGAGATGATCGACAGCAACTTGATCGCACTGCGCGGCACGCTGCACAGTGTCGACGAAATCACGGGCAACGTCCGTACAAAGCTCGACGCGAACCAGAACATCCTCGGCGAGGTCTCGGGGCTCGTGCGCGATACCGATGATCTGGTGCAGGGTCTAAAGCGCCACTGGCTGCTGCGCAGCGCGTTTCCGCAGCCCGCTCCGGGAGAGCAGCAGCTAAAGTTCGCGCCCCTCCTTGGGCCGCCCGAGCGGGAGGGTCCATGAGCTGCCCCGTCGTCGAGCGCAGGACTGCGCGGCGCGCGTTCCTCTGCGCGGGCTTGATCCTCGGTGCGGGCTGCGCCTCCGCGCCCCCCGAGTCCATGCCGCAGGCTGAAGCTCGCCAGCAGCTTGCAAGCGGTCGTTCTTCATACGAGCAGCGGCAGTGGAAGGCGGCGGCCGCAGCTTTCGGACGCGCAGCCTTGATCTTCACAGCGCTGAGCGAAAGCAGCGCCGAGACGGCGGCACTTCGCGACCAGGGAGAGGCGCTCCGCCGCGCGGGCGAGCCACAGACCGCGGTCGCGGTCTACCAGCGTGCGCTTGAACTCGACCGGCGACTCGGACAAAGGCAAGACCAGGCGCGAGACCTTGGGGGCTTAGCCCGGTGCGCAGCTGCACAGCAGCAGACCGTGCTCGCCGTCCAGAGCGCGGAGGACGCGCTTACACTCGCGGACGCGGGCACGCCGCTCGCAGCTGTCCTGGAGAACGACCTTGCGCTCTACCTCCTTGCCCGAGGCGAGAGCGGAGACCCGGCGCGCGCACGCGAGCTCCTCAGCTCGGCGCTGGCATCGAATCAGGCCCAACGGGACGCGCTCGGCGCTGCAAGCAACGAGCTCAACCTCGGGCGTGCGGAGTTCGCGTTCGGGGATTCGAAGCTCGCCGAATCGCATCTTGAGCGAGCGCTCGAGGGCTTTCGGGCGCTCCAAGATCTTGATGGCCTGGCTCAAACCCACGAAATGTTCGCCCGGCTCTGCCTTTCTCGGCACGAAGTCGAACAAGTGCGCTTTCACAGGGAGCAGGCCCGAGCGGGCTTTGAGTTACTCGAGGACCAGGGCGGCCTGCGGCGCATCGACAGTCTCGCGGCGGAGTGAGAGAACCGTTCGTTGTATGGACCCAACTAAGCCGCATCCGCACGTTCCGTTGCCGACCCGCTTCGCACTCCTCTCCGCTCGTCGGAGTCTCGCTCTGCGTAAAATCTTGACTCAAATGTGCGGTATTTTGGGTTGATCTTACGGCTTCCAACGGTAGTATCGATCCTCACCATGTCCCCCCCGAGCTCCCGCTTCGCCCTCCAGCCCGCCCCCGGCGACCTGCTGCGCGACATCGAGTCGGGTGTTTTCGAGGCCCTCTCGACGCACGAGCTCCTCGTCTGGGCGCTGAAGACGTTTCACCCGCGCATCGCGCTCTCCTGCTCTTTTGGTGCACCAGAGGGGATGGCGCTCTTCGACATGCTGAGCCGGATCGAACCTGAGTTTCGGGTCTTCACACTCGATACGGGCCGCCTTCCGCAAGCGACCTATGACCTGATGGACCGGATCCGCGACCGCTACGACAAGCAAATCGAGGTGCTCTTTCCGGATGCGAAGGCCGTCGAGGCTATGGTCCGAGAGCACGGGATGAACCTCTTCTACGAATCGATCGAGAAACGGCAGCTTTGCTGCCGGCTGCGGAAGGTCGATCCCCTAAACGGCTATCTCGCGGGTCTCGACGCCTGGATCTCCGGCCTCCGACGCGACCAGGGGGTCACGCGGACCGCGATTCAGAAGGTCGAGATCGACGCCACCCACGCCGGGATCGTGAAGGTGAACCCGCTCGCGGACTGGAAGGCCGACGACGTCTGGCAATACATCCGAACGAACAACGTCCCGGTGAACCGGCTCCATGCGGTCGGCTATCCCTCCGTCGGCTGCGACCCGTGCTCCCGTGCCATCCAAGCGGGCGAGGATCCGCGCGCGGGCCGCTGGTGGTGGGAGAACCCGGAGACCAAGGAGTGCGGAATTCACGTTGGCGAGGAGAAGGAAGGCTCTGGCATTTGAGCGAGGGTCCTCGGTGCGCCGTGCTGGACCGGCGTACCTTCCTGCGCGGCGCGGCGGCTGCGGCCCTTGCGTTCCCGCTGGCTTCGCGATTCGCAGGCGCGCTCGAGGCGCAGGCGCCGCTTCCCCCCCGGACCGTTGCTGCGCTGGAGTCGAGCCCCTTCGTCTATGTCTGCCCGCTGCGTCGTGATGGACGCGAGAGCAGCTGCCACGGCGAGGTCTGGTACTCCTGGCTCGACGGTTCCGTTGTGCTCACCACCGCCAAGCTGTCGTGGAAGGCGCGAAGCGCCGAAAAGGGCTTGGAGCGGGCGCGCCTTTGGGTCGGGAACTACGGCCGCTGGAAGCAGATGATCGGCCACAGCGAGGCCTTCCGCGACGGACCGAGCTTTGATGCACGCGTGCGTGAGCGCCGGGACGACGCGCTGCTCGCCCGGCTGCTGGCCTCATACGAGAAGAAGTATCCGAGCGAGTTCCCGAGCTGGCGGGACCGCATGCGTGCGGGACACGCCTCTGGCGAGCGGGTCCTCTTGCAATACGAGCCTGTACCGCTCTAGGGCGAGCCCTCACACCACGAGCCGGTGCGCCGCCTTGAACTCCTTTGCGCGGGCGTCGCCGAGCCACTCAAAAAGCACGCCCTCGAGGCACGCCGGGATGGCGCCGGACGCCAGCATCTTGGCAAAGCCTGTCTCGTCCTCCAGTGCGAAACGCGCGCTCATCGCATCACGCACGAGATGGGGTTGAAGGCCGCTGGCGAGGAGGTCGTGCACGGTCTGACTTACACACACGTGCGTCTCGATCCCCGCCACGACGACCTGCTCCCGACCGAGCTCGCGAAGGTGCTCGCGCAGTCCGGGTGCGCCGAGGCAAGAGAAGCTCGTCTTTTCAAAGCGCCTCGCACTGGCCGGCAGATGGCTCACCAGCTCGTCCCGCGTGGCGCCGAGTCCCTTCGGGTACTGCTCGGTCACGACGACCGGGATCCCGAGCAACCCGGCCGCATCGAGGAGCTTCGCCGCCGTGGCGACGACGCGGGGCTCATTGGCGAGCTTTCCCCGGTAGGACTCCTGAAGGTCGATCACGAGCAGCACCGACCGCTCGCGGTCCAGGATAGAGGGATGGGCCTTCATCCGGGTTCCCACCTCAGTTCCGCTCCGTCGTGACGAAGCTCCGCAGCCGACCAATGCGCTCGATCTCGACGTCGACGACATCGCCGTCTTGCAGGTAGCGAGGCGGTTTGCGTGCCATCCCGACCCCCGCCGGCGTACCGGTCAGCAGGACATCGCCGGGCTCGAGCGTCATGAGCTTTGAAGCGAACGCGAGGATGCGTGCGATCGGAAAGATCATCTCCTTGGTCCGCGCAGACTGGACCAACTCACCCGACAAAAAAGTACGGATCGCAAGATCGTGGGGATCGGGGATCTCGTCCGGCGTGACAAGAGAGGGCCCGAGCGGCGCGAAGGTGTCACAGGACTTGCCGATAAAGTGCTGCCCCCGAACGTTCTGGTAGTCGCGCGCCGAGACATCGTTCGCCACCGTGTAACCTGCCACAGCCTCGAGCGCCGATTCCTCCGTCAGGTGGCGCGAAACGCGCCCGATCACGACCGCAAGCTCGCCCTCGTAGTCGACCGCCTGGCTGTGCCTCGGCAGAACGATCTCATCTTCCGGGCCGATCACCGAGGAGGGCGCCTTGAGGAACAGGACGGGCTCTGGGGGCGCCGTCCCTCCCGCCTCGGCGACATGGGCGGCGTAGTTGCGCGCAACCGCCAAGATCTTTCCGGGTCGCGGTACCGGAGCGGCGAGGCGAACGCTTCGGCGCGGCAGGATGACCCCCGCCCGCACGAGGTCCGGAGCGTCGTAGCGCTCGCTCGCTTCGGCGACGAACTCAAGTGCCCGCTGCGCGGCCGGCAGCGCACGAGTGAGCTGACGCAGAAAAGCATGCGGGTTCGTCGGGAGCAGGGAATCGGCCTGCGCCTCCGGAGCCCCCACGTCTTCGAGCGCATGGAGGACGGCAAGCGCACGGTTCAAATCGACCACATTCCCGGCATGGGGACCTGGCGGAAGCAGTGCGCCCACGCGCCGCCCGCCGCCGCTCCCCGACTGGCCAAGGTCAAGCCCTAGTGTTGCGAGCTCACCGAGCAGGCGATCGTCACCACGCTCCGCCGCGTCGCGGATTCCGCGCTCCTCCCGCCGCTCGAAAGTGACAAGGTGCACCGCTCACCACTCGGGAAGCCCGGCTGCCGGCGCGCAGGACAGCTGCAGCTGGTGCGCAGCGCGTCCGGCCGGAGTCATCAAGATCCGCGCCCCACCGACCGATCAGGAAAACGCGGAGGAGGGTATACCATGGAGGCCGCCATGAGCGATCGCACCCCTTCGTCCTTGCGCCGCGCCGCGTACGCCACGGTGGTGGCCTGCGGGCTGGCTGCCGCTGTGCCGGCCCGAGCCGACGATCTGTTTGGCCCGGACCCGGCCAAGCCCGCCCCGTCGCCGACTCTGCAGTGCCCGGCGGGAGCGCCCACCGGACCCGATCTCCAGTCACGGGTCGCCGAGATTCAGCGACTGATCACGGCGAAGTCGGCGGGAGATCTGCCGCCGGATGGCAGCGCGATCATGCTCAACGGTTCCGGCTACAACTACGGCGGGGGCAGCCGCGACCTTGACCAAGCCGCGATCAACTTCGAGGCGAAGCAAGCCCGGTAGTTCCAGGGGTCTTTGACAGCGCCGAGCCTGCGCGCCTACCATCCGTGCGGGTGCCCGGAGCTGCATGAATCCCACGGCGACCCTTCGCTTTCGCCGGGTGACGGCGGCCTTTGCCGTCAGCTGGGCGCTCGTCGCGATCGTGCTCGCGCTCTTGCCCATTGTCTATCCCCAAGACTCCCTGATCCTGCCGTTCCAGACGACGGGCGTGGCCGGGACGGTGATCGTGCAGGACCCAGGTCCCCCCGCCGCCGCCGCTGCCGCCGCGGGTGTCGAGGCGGGGGATCGGCTGCTCACGATCGACGGCGGGTCGATCTATCGATTTATCCTCAACCCGAGCGACGTGCTGCATCTCGGCCGTCCGAATCTCTACGAGTTTGAGCGCGGGGGTCGTGCCTACACGGTCGCGCTGAAACCGAAGATGTGTAGCATCGCTACCATTCCCACCTGGTGGGCGGCCCTCTACGCCGGGCTCCTGCTCGTGTCCGTCATCTACCTCGCCATCGGGTTCGTGGTCTGGCGATTGCGTCCCGACCGCGCCGAGGCTTGGGCGCTCGTTCTCTTTTGCTCCACGATGTCTGCGCAGCTGTGCTTGAGCTTTGACTGGGTGCCGATACCGCTTGCGGGTCCCCGCATGCTCTTCAACATCCCCTTCATTGGGGCGACGGTCTTCCATCTGTTCAGCACCTATCCCGTGGAGCCCGGCTGGGTGGTGCGACGGCGGGGGCTGCGGCCTCTCATGTATGCCTTGGCCTTCGCCCTGGGCATCTTCTCCCTTGGGGGCGAGCGCCTCGGGCTCCCTCCCGTACTGATCCCGACGCTCGCGTTCTGCTTCACCATCGGAATAAGCCTCGCTTGCATCGGGTTCCTGGCGCACGAGCGCCGTCACATGCGCGAAGGAGGAAGCACAGACCGCGCCGACGTGATGCTTCTGGGCGCGCTCGTGAGCTTTGTCCCGGTCCTTCTGATCATGGTTGCTCAGATGATCCTGCGCACGTCCCTGCCCTGGTACGTCGCCCTGCTCTGGTTCTTTACATTCCCGCTCGCCGTCGGCTACGGCATCCTGCGACGCCAGCTTTTCGAAATCCGCGTCGTGGCGAAGTCGTCGGCGGCATACGGCGCCGCCACTCTGGCGATCACAGGCGTCTTTGCACTTCTCATCACCTTCGCCGATGCCGCGGTCTCGCGCTTCAATGTCAGCGCACAGTCCCGCTGGTTCCAGATCTCGTTTTTGTTCTTCGCGATCCTCGCTTTCAATCCGCTCCGCACGCGCATGCAGCGGCTTGTCGACCGCGTCTTCGACCGCGACCGCTCCGCCTACCGGGTCGCGGTGCGCGAGATCTCCGAGGCCATGGTCTCGATGTTGTCGATGAAGGAGATCGGAGACCGCATTCTGATCGCACTCACCGACACCATGGGCGTGGAGCGCGCGATGGTTCTGCTCTTCGACGCCGAACACGGCGTGCTGCAGCCCGCGGGTTCGCGGGGGGACTGGGACGACGACGCCCTCGACACCGTCCTCCCCGCCGACCACCCGATCGTGACCTACCTCCTCGCGCGCCGGGCGCTCTCGCGCCTCGACTTCGATGACGAGACGGACGCGGAGGTGCGTGAAGCCTGCCGGGACGTCTTCGACACACTCGAGGTCGAACTGCTGGTTCCGATTCTCTTTGGGATGGATCTGCTCGGTGTGATCGCCGTGGGTCATAAGCTCTCGGGCGAGCGGCTGGGCGTCGATGACCGGCAGCTGCTCCGCACGCTTGCCAACCAGAGCGCGATCGCGATCGAGAACGCGAAGGCCTACGACGAAATCGCGAAGCTGAACGCGACGCTCGAAGCGCGCGTCGATGAGCGCACCCAGGCCCTGCGCGAAGCTCAGACTCAGCTCGTGCAGAGCGAGAAGATGGCGTCGCTCGGGCAACTCGTGGCCGGCATCGCCCATGAGCTCAACAACCCGATCGGGTTCGTGCACGCGAACCTGCAGCTGATGGACGAATACATTCGGAAGCTGATCGAGAGCAAGGGTGCAGGTCCGGATGCCGACCGTGCGCGAGAGGCGCTGGCGAAGCTCCTCGTCCGCAGTCGGGAGGGCACGGCGCGCGTCAAGAAGATCGTGGAGGACCTGCGTACCTTCTCGCGGGTGGACCAAGCGGACCTCCAAGAGGTCGACGTCCACGACGGCCTCGATCGCACGATTTCCCTGATCGAGCCGCGCCTCAAGGACGGCATCCACGTCGAGCGCGAGTACGGCAAGCTTCCCCGAATTCGCTGTTACGCGGGCCAGCTGAACCAGGTGTTCATGAACCTCTTGATCAACGCCTGCGACGCGCTGGGCAAGAAGGGCACGATTTGGATCCGCACGCGACCAATCGAGGGTGGAGTGCGGGTGGAGATCGAAGACAACGGGCCGGGAATCCCGGCGGAGATTCGGAGCCGGATCTTCGACCCCTTTTTCACCACGAAGCCCGTGGGGAAGGGGACGGGCCTTGGCCTGTCGATCTCGCATGGCATCGTCGAGCGGCACGGCGGCCGCATCTGGGTGGAGTCGGAACAGGGACGCGGCACCAAGTTCGTGATCGAGTTGCCTCTCGACGTAACCCCCGCCGAGACGTGAGTCCAGCGCGGGCGCGACTTTCGGGTCCGGTGGAACCGCCGCGAGACCGACCGGCGAGACGGCGCCCCTCAAGGTGAGGATTCCGAGGGCGGCGGCGGGGAGCCGCATCCAGGCCTGCGAGACCATGAGCAGCCGACGGCGGCCCACAACGTCGTCAAGGGCACCCGGGGGAAGGGCCAGGACAAAGAACGGTTGGTTCGACGCAGCCCATACCCGAGACACCAGAAATGGCCTTGGGGGGCGAGGGACGTCATCCGCCACGACCCTCCCACATCCTGTATCCAGGTACCGATGGGATGGCGCGGCTTGACCTCGCTTGTGCGGTGCCGAGAACAATTGCCATGCCTGCACTCCGACTGATTTCCCATGGACAGGACGTCGACGCTGCGCGCCCGAGGCCGGAGGACCGCGAGGAGGAGCTCCTCGACGCCTACTCCCGCGCGGTCACCAGCGCAGTTGAAGCCATTCGTCCCTCCGTCGTCCACGTGCAGATTGAGGGACGACGGGCGGGGCGTGGTGGTCAGGCCGTACGCGGGGGCGGTTCCGGCTTTGTGCTCACCCCCGACGGTCTCCTCGTCACAAACAGCCATGTCGTTCATGGCGCCGCTCGGATCGAGGTGAGCGCACCCGACGGCGCCCGCCGCGAGGCGTTGCTCGTGGGGGACGATCCCGACACGGACCTCGCCATTCTCAAAATTGACGCACCGGAGCTTCGCGCCGCGAGCCTCGGCGACTCCGGGCGGGTACGTCCGGGTCAGCTCGCGATCGCGGTCGGCAGCCCGTTTGGTTTCGAGAGCACGGTCACGGCGGGAATCGTAAGCGCGTGCGGCCGCTCGATGCGGTCGACCTCGGGCCGGCTCATCGACAACGTGATCCAGACCGACGCGGCACTCAATCCCGGCAACTCGGGCGGCCCTCTTGTCAACTCACGCGGCGAGGTCATCGGCGTCAACACCGCGATCATCGCGGCGGCGCAGGGGCTTTGCTTCGCCATCGAGATCGACCTTGTGAAGCGGGTTGCGGGCCAGCTGATTAAGGAAGGCCGAATTCGACGCAGCCACCTCGGGGTCGGCGGACAGGGCGCGCCCATTCACCGCGCCATCGCAAGACATCACGGCCTCGTCCAAAAGACCGGGGTCCTCGTTCTCGCGGTGGAGCGCGCGAGTCCCGCTGAGCGCGCGGGAATCGCCGAAGGCGACGTGATCGTCCGGTTCGCGGACAGCCCGGTGACGAGCGTCGACGATCTGCACCGGCTGCTGACGTCGGAGCGCGCCGGCGTGTCGAGCACAGTGAGCGTTCTTCGTCGCACGGAGCTGCTCGAGCTCAACGTCTGCCCCGAGGAGTCGCCGCGCTCCTAGGCAAGGACGGCATCTTGCGGACTCGCGCCAAGCGCTCGCGCTCCGCGAAGGCGGCGTGTTGTCTTCTGCCGCCGGGGTACGCGCAGTGTATGGGCGAGAGCGGCCGCTCTCGACGAATCTTAGGGACTCACCGCCGTCGTCATTGAGGCGGCCCGCCAATTCCGCATCCTCCACTTGGTTGGACGAGCGTGAGCCGCGCAACCCGCGGCCCAAGCGCGCGAACCGCGGGACGCATGCAATCCGTCCCCCGCGAGATAGCATGCAGGGTGACGATGTCGTTCGAGAGGAGGTAAACATGGCCAAACAGGTACCCGATGCCTTTCTTGACCTCTTTCACAAGAAGAGCTTCGCCCACCTCGCCACTCTCATGCCCGATGGCAGTCCGCAGGTCACACCGGTCTGGTGCGATTTCGATGGAACCCATGTGCTCATTAATTCGGCCAAGGGACGCCAGAAGGACAAAAACCTGCGACGCGAGCCTCGTGTCGCACTCTCCATCCAGGATCCAGAAAATCCCTATCGCTACCTCGAGGTGCGGGGTCGCGTGGTGAGCGTCACCGAAGAGGGCGCGGATGCGCAGATCGATCGGCTGGCCAAGCGCTACATGGGCGTCGAGAAATACCCACTGCGCAAGCCGGGCGAGGTGCGCGTGATCTACAAGATCCTGCCCGAGGCCACATCGACGATGGGCTAAGCCGTTCGGGCTCCGACGCGGTGCGTCGGAGCCTGCGAGGGACGTATGGGCGAGCAAGAGCGAGGCGGCAATGGGAGGTCCACCCCGGCGACCGGGCGAAACTCCACCGCGAGCGAGCGTGACGCACAGCTGGACGCGGCGATCGAGGCGACCTTTCCCGCGAGCGATCCCGTCGCGAGCTTCGACTTCCGCTAAAGGTGCCTTCTGCTCCTCTGACACTGAAGGTCGCTGCTCGCGGGTCTTCGCCTGCGGAGCTGCGGGCCCGCACCTGCGCGCCCCCACGACCGGGTCCTCGGGAGCAGCTAAGCTCGGCGTACCTCGCGAAAGGAGAGAGATATGCGCCTCGGCCTGACGACCGGCTACTCCGGACCGCAGATGTCCGTGAATCTCGATCTCGTGCTCGAGGCCGAGCGCCTCGGCTTCCATTCGATCTGGACGGCCGAGGCCTATGGCTCGGATGCTGTCACGCCGCTCGCATGGATCGGTGCGCGCACCACGAAGATCCGCCTGGGTACCGCCATCATGCAAATGCCTGCACGCACCCCGGCGATGACGGCGATGACCGCGATGACGCTCGACGCCCTTTCGGGCGGCCGCTTCATCCTCGGTCTCGGTCCCTCGGGCCCGCAGGTCATCGAGGGCTGGCACGGTGTCGCGTACGGCAAGCCGCTCACACGGACGCGTGAATATGTGACGATCGTCCGCCAGATCCTGGCGCGCGAGGGTCCCCTTGAGTTCAAGGGCGAGCACTACGAGATTCCGTATACGGGTGCGGGCGCGTCGGGTCTCGGCAAACCTCTCAAGAGCATCCTTCATGGTCGCAAGGATCTTCCGATCTACACCGCATCCATCAGTCCGAACGGTGTCGCCTGCAGTGCCGAAGTGGCGGACGGGCTCATTCCCGTATGGATGATCCCCGAGCGCATGGCCTTGTTCCAACCCGATCTCAACAAGGGCTTTGCCCGCGCGAACGAAGAGCATCGCAGACGGGGCCTTCCACCGAAGAGCCTTGCCAACTTCGACATTGCTCCCTTCGTTACTTGTATTCTCGGCGATGACCTCGAGAAGTGTCGGATGCCGGTCAAGGGGATGCTCGCGCTGTATATCGGTGGCATGGGAGCGCGCGGCAAGAATTTCTACAACGACTATGCAAAGCGTCTTGGCTACGAAGCAGAGGCCCTAAAGATCCAAGACCTCTACCTTGCAGGGAAGAAGGCGGAGGCGATGGCCGCGGTGCCGAATGCCCTCGTCGACGCGATCGCACTCGTGGGACCCAAAGAATGCATCCGTGACCGAATCGAGGCGTGGAAGGCGCATCAGGTGCCGACTCTGCTGATCGGATCCGGCCAGCCCGAGGCGCTGCGGCTGCTCGCGGAGCTGTGCCTCTAGGCTCACGAGGTCCGATGTCAGACGAGCGCTCCCGCATCGTCGCTCTCGACAAGCGACGCATCTGGCATCCGTACACCCCGATGGACGACTATCGGGCGCGCGTCGACCCGCTTGTCGTGGCTGGCGCCAAAGGGTCATGGCTGTTCGACCTGGACGGCCGCCGCTACCTCGACGGCAATGCGTCTTGGTGGGTGTGCGCACTCGGCCACAACCACCCCCGGCTCGTCGCGGCACTCAAGCGGCAGGCGGACACCCTTTGCCACTCATCGCTCGCGGGAGCGACTCACGAAGGTGCCGCCCTGCTGGCGGAAGCGCTGTGCCAGGTGGCACCGGACGGCCTCGAGCACGTCTTTTTCAGCGACGATGGCTCGACGGCGGTCGAGGTGGCGATGAAGCTGGCACTCCAGTATTGGGCGCAAAATGGACGCCCGTCCCGCCGGCGTTTCGTCGCACTCGACGGTGCCTTCCATGGTGAGACCCTCGGCGTGACTGCGCTGGGAGGCGTCGAGGTCTTTCGGCGCCCTTTTGCGGGCGTCTTGCTGGACTGCGTCCACGTACCGTCGCCGGCGGAGGACAGGGCCTACGAGCGCGCGTTCGAAGCCATCGATCGAATTGTGCGGAGAGACTCGGACGAGATCGCGGCGGTCGTGCTGGAACCGCTCGTCCAGGGGGCCTCCGGCATGCAGATCTACGAGCCCGCGTATCTGCGCGCGGTGCGGACCCTGTGCGACACCTGCGATGTCTTCCTCGTGGCCGACGAGGTCTTTACGGGGTATGGCCGCACTGGCGTGATGTGGGCCTGCCAGCACGGCGGTGTGTCGCCTGATCTGCTTTGCACAGCGAAGGGTTTCTCCGGCGGCATGCTGCCCATGGCCGCGACGCTCACCACTTCCCGGATCTTCGAGGGCTTCCTCGGCACGCCCGAGCGCGCCTTCTACTACGGTCACTCGTTCTGTGGAAACCCGCTCGGCGCAGCCGTGGCCCGCGAGGTCCTGCGCATCTACGAAGAAGACAAAGTGGTCGAGGGCGTTCGAGCCCGCGCACCTCGCATTGCAAAAGCCTTCGCGGAGATGGCGGATCTCCCCGGAGTCGTGCGCACACGCGCCCTCGGCATGGTCGGGGCGCTCGATCTCGAAGGTGGTGCGGGATACCTCGCCGGAGCGGGCTGGCGTGTGTACGAGGAAGCCAGGCGTCGCGGTGCGTACCTGCGCCCTCTCGGCAACGTGGTCTATGTGGCGCCGCCGCTCATCATCTCTGACGAGGACCTCATGCTTCTGCTCTCGATCGTGCGTGAGAGCGTTGCGGCCGTGGCGACACGGTGACCTCAGGGTCCTCTCGCCGCGCTGCCGCGATCGTGGCCGCGCTTTTCCTCGCGGCGCCCCTGGGTCGCGCGGCAGAGGGCCCGCCGGGGGCGGGAACGCCCTCCAGAGGGACCGCCCCGCAGACGCTCAACGGATTCCGGCTCGTCCCTCTCCGGGTCAAGGCCGAGCTCATGCGTGCGGGAGGTCCTGCGCGCGACCAAATCAAGGCGGTCGATGATCCGCGATTCGTGATCCCCGAGCAGGCGACCTGGGTTGCGGGGGACACGCCCGTGATCGGGATCGAGCTCAACGGCGAGGCACGTGCCTACCCCGTGCATCTCATGGAGCGACACCAGATCGTAAATGACGTCCTGGCGGGTGTGCCGATCGCAGTTTCCTATGATCCTCTTGCTGGAACAGCGCGGGGCTTTCGTCGTAGCGTCGCGGACAAGGATCTCAACTTCGGTGTGTCCGGTCTCGTCTACAACGCTTGTAGCCTGATGTACGACCGTGAGACGGAGAGTCTGTGGTCCCAATTCACGGGGCAGGCGATTTCAGGACCTCTGGCCGGGAGGCAGCTCGACCGCATCCGAGTGCGAGAGGAACCGCGCGACCTTTGGCTCGGCCGCGCGCCCACCTCCACCGTGCTCGTGCGTCCCGACCCGAAAGGGATCGACTATCGGTATAGCCCCTACAAGGCGTATTGGCTTCAAGAAGAGATCCCGTTCCCTCTCGCTGCGAAGGACACACGCTTTCACTCGAAGGAGCTCGTCTTGGGCGTGGTCGCGAAGGGCAAGGCGCGCGCCTACCTGGGATCGCTTCTCACGGCCGCGGGCGGGCGGGTGACTGATGAATTCCAGGGGAAGACGATCCGGATCCTGTACGATAGCGAAGCCGCCTTTTTCCAGTGGGACGTTCCCAAGGAGATCGAGGTGACGGAGGCGTATTGGTTCGCCTGGAAGGCGTTCCATCCCGATACGGAAGTCTGGAACGATCCCAAAGCCAATCCGCCAAAGCCGTAACGGCCGGCGTGCTCAGTCCGGCTCCAAGAGCTGAGCGGCGGCCAGGCACTCGGGTCCCCAGCTCTCCTCATGGGCGCGTTCGAGCATCCTTAGAACGCGGGTGTTGACCGGCGTCGGGATCCCATAGCGCCTTCCGAGCTCGAGGATCACGCGGTGGTATCCGTCGGCTTCCACCGCTCGGCGATCCTGCAAAGCGGCCCAGATCTGATTATACACAGGAAGGCGTCGAGCGCTCGTCCCCTGGGCCAGCGAGGCGCGCTGGAACGCGATTTCCTCGTCGAGCGAGCGGTCGCGTCCATCGCAGCTGCGGGCCGGGATGTCCGCGGCTTCGAGGACGGCGCGAGCCTCCTCGAGCAGCCGCGCTTTGGTCTCCACGAAGGCTTGTGTCACGTGGTCGCGCGGATGTACGAGGGCGTTCGGTGTGCTCATCAGATTGACACAAAGCTTGAGCCACTTGTCATCGGCGATGCGCTGGGAGATGCCGACGTCGAAGCCCGCGGCCTGGAAGTCTCCCGCGAGGGCGTCGACGTCTGCTCCCCCACCTTCGGGATAGGCGCCCACCACGACGCGGCCCCGCCCGAGGCTGACTGCGGCGTTCGGGGCAATGCGCGTGCAGGTCTGTCGCCAGACGACGCCGAGGACGCGAGGCACGTACTTGGCGAGGGTCGCCTCATTCACGACGTGGTTCTGGACGCAGGCAACGGGAACCTGCGCAAACGCCGCGCCGATGGCCGGCGCCACGAGCTCGGTGTCGCAGCTCCCCACACACAGCAACACGACGGAACAGGTCGCGCCTGCTGCGGGGTCCAATCCAAGGGTTGCCTCGGCGCGTGCACGCACGACCTCGCCGGAGCCCGGGTCTTCGAAGCGCACGCCGTCGCGCCGAATCGCATCGGCGGCCTCCTGCTTGCGAACGAAGAACCGGACTGCCCGGCCTGCCGAAGCGAGGCGAGCACCGGCGACGAGGCCCACGGCGCCCGCGCCGACGATCGCGATGCTGCGCTCCGAACCACGGGTCATCGCCGCTGCCCGAGCGTCGCCGCGGTCCGGATCCGAACGCCGTCCCGGATCGCCTCGATCTCCACGCGCTGACCCGGCCGGGCGGTGAATAGGAGTGCAGAGAACTCCTCGAGGTTCGCGACGGCGGCCCCGTCAAACTCGACGATCACATCGCCCCCGTGCAATCCCGCCGCCTCCGCCGGACTCCCGGTCCGAACCCCTTGGATGCGAACGCCCCGCACAGGCGGTCCGCCGAACTCGGGAATGGTGCCGAGGTAGGGGCCGTAGCCCGGGCCCGCCTGCGCGGGTCCCGCGGCATGTACGGGCTGCGCGTGGGCGATTGCCGGCGGCCGCTGGGGTGCGGCGAGGAGCGCGGCGGTCGTGCGATAGACAAGGCGAAGCACCTGAGCCTCGCCTATGGCGTTCACGAGCGCCGCTTGGTCGTCGGGCGTGTGGTACTGAGGATGGGTCCCCGTAAAGAAAAAGAGTACGGGCACGCCTTGGCTGTAGAAGGATGTCTGGTCGGAGGGGCCGAAGGCCCCGTTCTCGAACGAGGGAGTGAGTTCGAGCCCCGCCGCGGCGCGGTCGACCAGCGACTCGAACGCGGGAGACGTGTCTGCGCCGAACACCGTGAGGTGTTGATCGCGGAGGCGACCGATCATGTCGAGATTCACCATGGCGATGGTGTCGGCGAGGGGCCAGGCGGGATTGCGCACGTACTCGCTCGATCCGACGAGACCGGCCTCCTCCCCCGTAAACGCTACCAGTACGAGCGTGCGCGGCGGCGGCGTTGCCGCACCGAAGGCTCTCGCGAGCGCGAGGAGTCCGGCCGTACCGGAGGCGTTGTCGTCAGCTCCGGGGTGTACCTCGCCCCGTCGGTCCGGCGCGAGAGAACCGTATTCGCCCCGGCCGAGGTGATCGTAGTGGGCGCCCACCACGACCGCTTCGCGCCCCAGCGCCGGGTCGCTGCCGCGGAGGATCCCCACCACGTTCGAGACGGTGCCCATGCGCCGTTCGATCTGCACCCGTACCCGCACCCGCGCGCCCGCAAGGGGCGCCGAGCCAGGCTGGCCGGAGGCATCGATCCCGGCTTGACGCAAAGCCAGGCTGGGTCCCCGTGCCCCCGCGACGATTCGCTCCGCCGCGGCGCGCGAGACGGCGAGCGCGATCGTCTCGCCGGCCTGGAGCGTTGGGTTCGCGCTGTCGGCTCGCGGGAGCCGTTCCACAACCTCCGGTGTCGGGACGATCGATGGCGCGATCAGCACGGCGATCGCTCCGTGTCGCCGGGCGTTCAGCGTCTTGTACGCTCGAGACAGGTACGGCGCTCCGGCCGCCCCGTTAAGGGGACCGGTCGCGTCCGCGGGACGGTAGTCGAGAACGAGCGCGATCTTGCCCGTTGCGTCGAGGCCCGCGTAGTCGTCGTAGCCGAGTCCGTCCGCGCTGATTCCGTAACCAGCGAATACAACCTCTCCCTGCGCTTCTCCATCTGCGCTCGAGAGGTAGGCTTCGAAGTCGCGACCCCGAACGAGTGCAATCTCTCCGAGCACGAGATCTGCTCGCGTGATGCGAATCGCGACAGGCATCTCGAACGGGCTGAGGTACGCCCCCCCGCGTCCGCCCGGCGCAAGACCGGCATCCCGGAAACCGTTGGCGAGGTAGCGTGCCGCCGAGTCCAGGCCGGCCGTCCCGAGGCCTCGCCCTTCGCGCGCGTCGTCCGCTAGCCAGCCCACGTCCTCCGCGACCTTTGTCGCGTCGATCATGGGAGCTTCGGGAACTGGACGCGTCCAGCGCGCAGGGCCGCCGCAGCTGGAGAGCGCGAGCAGCAGGGCGAGGAAGATCGAGAAGACGGCCTTCACGTGGCGCAGATCCTAGCGTCGGCCCGCTTGACGATGAGGCCCGCCGGTGCCTTTTGTGGATCGGGCGGAATGCCTGCTCCTCGGGCCTCCGGCAAAAGGAATGGCTTCGTTCGCAGCCGTGACGGGTCCAGCCCAGACGTGGGCGCCGTGGGCCCGGTTTCGGAGGAGCGCGCCAGGCGGCTAAGGCTTTCGCGAGCCCGCTGCCGCACGCAGCCGCTGTCATCCGCGACGCGCCCCGCAGCGGTTGAGCGCTCTCCCCGAAACCCGAAGGGCTTTTCGCGCGTATGGAGAGACATCAGAGGAGGAACACTTGCGGGTCGCAGCAGCGCGCGACGTGGGCTTGGCGGTCCGGGCGGGATCACCGGCGAGGCGCGAGGCGACCAAGGTGCCGCGCGCCGAGCGCGCGAGCGCTACCACGCTCCGGCTTGGCGCGCTCTACCAGGAACTCGCGCCGCGGCTCGTGCGTGTCGCGCAGCGTCTCACGCGAGATGCTCTCGCCGCCGAAAACGTCGTCCAGACCGCGTTTGAGAAGGCCCTGCGCCACGTTGCCGACTTCCGTGGAGATGCGCGCCTGTCTACCTGGCTGCACCGCATCGTGACCAACGAAGCCCTTGTTTGGGGTTGCGCAGCGAACGCCGGCGCGCGCGCCATCTCAAGCACGATGCGGAGGGCATGCAGCTTGAAGCGCACGATCCGGCACCGCAGGCGCCGGATATCTTGCAGCTCCGAGAGCAGGCAGCGCGTGTACGTGAGGGACTGGGGCGTCTCGGGATCGCCGAGCGCGAGGTCTTGCTGCGGGTCTTCATGGAAGACCAGGACTACGGAACGATTGCGACCGAGACCGCGGCGCATCGCGGGGCGATAAAGACCCGTGCCTTCCGTGCGCGCCGGCACCTTCGCATGCTGCTCGCGCGGTCCTGACCTCTCTGACACGTGGAACCGCGCGCGCGGGTCCTGCGGGCTAGCCTCCTGATATGGCGGAGCGCGCGCAGGTCTTGATCGTCGGGGGAGGGATCATCGGAACCAGCGTGGCATGGGCGCTCGCTGCCCGCGGCGTCATGGGAATCGAGGTCGTCGACCTTGATTTGGCAGGGGTCTACGCCTCTTCTGAGCTCAATGCAGGCGGTGTCCGCGCAACCTGGTGGCAGCCCGTCAACATCGACGCCTGCAAGGCCACGCTCGACTTCTTCCGGGCGCGGGCGGCCGAGTTCGGCTTTCGAGAGCGTGGGTATCTCTGGCTCTATGCGGATCCTTTGCTCTGGGCGCGGGCGCTCGAGAAGCGAGCGTTGCAGAACGCGCGGGGTCTTGGCGTGGAAGCGCTCGCCCCCTCCGAGGTGTGGATTCGCTTCCCGCTGCTTGACCGTGCGCGCGAGGAGATTGTCGGCGCGACGTTCTCGCCCCGGGACGGCCTTGTGAACCCAAACGCGGTGCGGGCGTGGTATCGCAGCGAGGCCGAACGCCTTGGCGTCCGCTTTCGCAATCGTCACTACGTTGCGGGGGTCGCTACGGCGCGCAGCGCTGGAGCGGGAGGGCGCCTTCGGCGCGTATCGCACCTCGACGTGGTAGAGGTCGCGCGGGGTGACCCGACCGACACCGCCGGAACGCTCCGTGAGATCCTTACCACGCACCGGGTACCACCCGGTGCGGTTTGCGCCGAGTCTCGCATTCGCTGCGAGATCTGCATCAACTGCCTCGGTGCGTGGTCGTCGGTCCTGCTGGCGAAGATCGGTGTGCGGGACGTGACCGAGCCCGTGCGACGGCAGATCGCCCTTGTCGACGTGCGCGCGGCAGATCTATCTCCCGACACACGACTCGATTCGCTCGGGATGATCGTCGATGCGAGCGGGCTCTATTTTCACCCGGAAGGGTCGTACGTGCTCGCCGGGTATTCCACGCCCGACGAAGTGCCCGGCTTCGACTTCGCGTATGACGGTGAGTCCTTCTTCGAGACCGAGATCTGGCCCCGCCTCGCGCATCGGGCGAGCGCATTCGAGCGCTGTGGCCACGTGCGGGGCTGGTCCGGGCTTTACGACGTCACTCCGGACAGGAGCGGGATCGCAGGTGCGGTCACCGGCTTCGCGAACCTGTATGAGGCTCACTCGTTCACCGGTCGGGGTGTGATGCAATCCTATGCGGTGGGCCGAAGCCTCGCATCGCTGATGGTCACGGGCCAATTCGAGGAGGTCGATCTTTCCCCCCTCGCGCGCGATCGCTTTGACGATCCCGCGCGCTGGGTAACAGAGGACCTACACATCTGAAGAATCACGTTCGCACCACCCCCGGATCGCTTCGAGGCTTGAGCTCACCATGTCGGTGACGAGGCGCCGGACTTCAAACCGATCCAGTACTCCGCCTACGACCGGAACTACGTTCTCTGCGATAATCCGCAGGCCAAGGCGCGTCCCTCCCGCACCTTCCGGGAGGAGCGTGTAGGTCTCGTCGAAGCGCAGTTGCCCAAGCTCAATCAGGGAACGCAGATGATCGCCCGGGACGACCTCGATCGGTCGGTCGTGAAGGACTGTCGGTACGCCGCCCTGGCGGTAGCGCCAACGCACGTGCTGGCCGGGCTTTGGGTAGTCTGGGGGAGCATCGACAGCACCCCCATTGCCGTTCACGGCGTCCCATGCCGCGACCTCGTTCGGCTCGGTAAGCGCGCGCCACACCCGCATGGGCTCGGCCCGGATTGCACAGGACATCGCGACCGTGATCACGGCCGGAGGGTGACCTTTTTCACGGGCTCGAGGATTTCCTGCGGACACGGAAAACGCAAGAGTGCGCCAGGCGCCGCGAAGGCCGTTATGGCTTGGCAGCCGGGTCGGTAAGGGCCTGCACGATGGCGTTGACCGCAGCACGGGCCTTGGCACGCATCTCCTCGTCGCTTGCGTCCTGAATCGGATGGGGCACGTAGACCGCGCGGTCGGCAAGCTCCAGGAGCCCGAGAGCTTCGGCCTGCGAGCGCGCGGCGTGCATGAACTCGCTCGATGCGACCATCACCGTGGCGATGCCCCGGCTCTCGTAGTCCGCCAGGTCGTGCACACTGCACGACGTGCAAGACCCTCAATCCGCCAGCGCTTGGATTACGACCCTGCAGCGCTGTGCGATCTCGTCCCGCAAACTGGGTGGTGTGGGCTTTGTGAAGGTCGGTTTGCGCAGGCGGAGGATTTGTTCGCCCGGCAGGCGCAGGCGCAATTGCACCTCGAGCTCATCAAGAAAGACGTCGCCCCGCGCCTTTGCGATGTCGACGAGGCCGATCGGGCCGCGCAAGCGAGCCCCGCGTGCCGAAAGGCGGCGCCGCAGGGGACTGCGCTCTGCGGTGGGATCGAGAATTACCCGATCGCTGTCACTCACCCCGGCCACTCTACCACGGGCTCGGTCGCCCCTTAGGCCCCGATCTCCCGCGTCACCGCCACCGACCCCATCTTTCCACCAACCCATCCGCCAAGAACCGCCGAGAACTTGCCCGCGCGCGCTCCGGCGACCACGATCAGGATGTCCTCGTCACGACGAAATTTCGGCAGCGGAAGGGCGAGGATCTCGGGCCTCGGCCGGCCATCCTGACCCATGAGATCGCTGGGCAGCGCCTGGAGCGGGAGGCCCTCTGCGCACTCGGCGTCGGGCAAACACTGGCCGAGCGGCCGGCTCGTCGCCTCCTGGATCCGCCGGCGTAGATCGGCCTTCGACCAGCCGTCGGCTTCGAGCGTGCGGCAATGCTCGGGGCAGACGACCAGCAGGACTTCGCCGTAGCCGTGGAACTTCGGGTGCGCCACGGATTCGAGGCATAGCCCCATGCTGGTGGCAAGGGAGCGGGCGCTGCGGGAGGTCTGGTCGAGGATCGCGCGGGGCGCTTCTCCCGCGAACAAGGTGACCGTGTTCTGTTCACGCCGGAAGCCGCGCTCGACATGCAGCGGTTCCCAGGGGCTTTCCTCCTCGTTTTCTCCGATGCAGCACGTGTATTTTCCTGGTTGTCCGAGCGTCGCCATGTCGACCTCCCCGGGTCTACCCCCGCCCACGTTGCGGACCACGAGTTGAACGGCGCGACCGATCGTTGCGTTGGCGCGGAAGCCTTGGCCAAACACATTGCCCGCACAATTGATCCCGATCTCGTGGCGGATGGGTCCATTCACCACGATCACGGGCGTCGGGAAGTAGGTTGTAGCGAGGACTCCATGCAGGTTGAACTCGTCCGTGCACGCTGCTTCAAGAGCAGCGATCACGATCCGGAGATACTCGGGCCGACACCCGGCCATCACCGCGTTGATCGCGATCTTCTCCACGGTCGCGGGTGCGAGATTTGGGGGCACGAGCGCGACCACCTCGGAGGGTGAGCGCTTCGTCCCCTCCAGCATGCGAACCACGCGCGCTTCGGTGGGCGGGACCACCGGCAGACCGTCGTCGATGCCGAGGGCGGCGAAGAACTCGAACGGGTCGTCGGCGACGGGAATGTGCACGCGCCGAGCCGAGAGCTGAGCAGCGCCGCGCCGGACGGCGAGGCGCTGCGCGACCTCTGGATCGTGCACGCGCGAGGCGCAGCCAGGCCGATTCTCTGGCCAGCGCTCGCCCGGCCGCTCGAGTGAGGGCACCGCTGCGCCGCAGGTGCGGGCGGCGTCCGCCACAAGTGCGAAGAAGTCTTCACGGCCGAAGCCCTGGAAGGCGCGCAGCACGCGACCGTCGCCTGAAACCAGGACTAGACACGGAACCGAGTCGAAGGCGTAGGCTTCCGAGGCGCTGAGCTCTTCATCCAGCGCCACCGGGATCTCAAGTGCATGCTTCGCCGCAAAGGCGGCGCTCGCAGCGGAATCGCTCTGAGAAACGGCGACACTCCGGAGTCCCTCATCCCCGAGCCGCTGCGAAAGTTGTCCGACCAGGGGCGCGACGAAGTCACAAGTCGGGCAATCGTGCTTGAAGAAGAAAAGGAGCGTCGCCGGGCCGGTCGCGGCGCTGCCCACCCCGGCCTCGTCGCCGTGGAGGGTACGCAGCCGAAAGGGAGGCGCAGGAGTCCCGGGCGAAAGTGTTGCGCTCATCGCGTTCCTCCGGCTATTTCACCACACTTCCGAGCCGAGGCGCCAGTCGATAGGAGGAGGAGATGGCTGAGACCGTGTATCGCGGTGGATGTCACTGTGGCCGCGTAGCGTACGAGGTGAGCGGGCCGATCGAGCGGATCTCCCAGTGCAATTGCTCGATCTGCACGAAGAAAGGCTACCTGCACTGGATCGTGTCGCGTGAACGGTTCCGGCTTCTCACACCGCCATCGCAGCTTGCGACATATCGCTTCAACAGCGGCGTCGCGAAGCACCACTTCTGCCCTGTATGCGGCGTCGCGTCGTTCTACGTGCCGCGCTCCGATCCGGACCGGATTGATGTCAATGTGCGATGCGTAGAAGGTGTCGAGCTCGCGGAGCTCGAAGTGGTGCCCTTTGATGGGCGAAACTGGGAGCAGTCGATGCGGCGCGGCGATCCGCGCTAAGAGCTCCCCAGCTCGGTGCGCGTCTTGTTGCGGGGTTGGGCCGTCTTCGTGCCGTGCCTGCATGCCGCCGCGGCACGGCCGCTGCTGGTTGCGAAGGACTTGGGCAACCTAAGCGGGGGAGCGGTGCCCGGGGAGCCGGGGACGGCGCCGCGCCGGCATGGCTCTTGCTGCGCAATTAGGACCTATGAGCTCCGTCAAGTTTCCCCGTCTTGCGCCGAGGATGAGCTCACGCGACGCGGGCTTCCTCTATCTCGAGCGCAAGAACGCGCTCCTCCACATCGGTTGCGTCGCGGTACTCGACGGTCCGCTCGCGCTGGATGCACTCTACCGACACGTCGAGGCGCGGCTGCCTTCTCTTCATCGCTACACGCAGCGCGCTGTCCCGGTCCCGCTCTCCCTCGGCCACCCGACTTGGGAGGACGATCCGCGCTTCGACTTGCGCAACCACCTGCACGGCTGGGCGCTTCCAAGCCCGGGCGGGCAACACGAACTCGCGGGGATGGTCGCCAAGCTCTTGGCGCAACCTCTTGACCGCGATCGACCACTCTGGGAGATGCACCTGCTCGAGGGCCTGGACGGTGGGCGAACGGCGCTTTTCCAGAAGGTTCACCACTGCATGATCGACGGGCTCGCCGGTGCCCAGCTCCTCGAGCATCTGCTCGACACGGACCCCCGCCCTAGAGACCTACCGCCGCCCCGGACCCCGGCGCCTGCGATGCCGGGCTTGGGCGAGAGAGTCGGCCGCGCCATGGTGGATTCATTCCTTGGACGGGCGCGCGCCGCCGCCCGCTTGGTCGACGCGGTTTGGAAGCCCGCAAAAGCCCAGGAGGCCGTGAGCCGGCTACGCAACGCTGCCTGGTCCGCTCTTCGTCTCGCCAGTGCGGATATCCCGGCCATGCCGTGGAACGCGTCCATCGGCGCGCGCCGCATCCTGCACTTCACACGTCTTCCAATGGAGGGCATCCGAAGCGTCCGCCTGCTCCGGGGTGGAACCGTGAACGATGTTGTTCTGACGGTCCTCGCGGGAGGCCTGCACCGCTATCTCCGGTCGGCGGGTCTTCGTACGCGGGGTCTCGAACTCACGGCGCTCGTACCGGTCAGCCTGCGCTCCGCGAGCGAGGCGAATGCGCTCGGCAACCGCATCTCCGCCATGCTCGTGCCGCTCGCGGTCGATCCGAACCACGAAGTGCCGCGCCTTGCCGCGACGCGTGCGGTCACCGAACAGCTCAAGAAGGACAGTTCGTGGGCGGGGATCGATGCGCTGCTCGGCGCGCTCGATGAGCTACCCGCGCCGCTTGTGGCGGCGTTCGGCAGCAGCATGCGCCTTGGTCGTCTCGCCAATCTGATCGCCACGAACGTGCCCGGCCCCCGCGAGTCGAGGTACCTGTGCGCGATCCATGTCGACGGGCTCTATCCGATCGTGCCGATCGTCGACGGGATCGGCCTTGGGATTGCTGTGTTTTCCTACGACGGGGCGCTCCACATTGGGCTGAACGCCGACGCTGCGCTCGTTCCAGACGTCGAAAAGCTCGGGCAGGGGATTGAGGAGGCCTTCTGCGACCTGCTCGCTGCGAGCTAGGCGGGACGCTGAAATTGCGAGCGCGGTGAACCTTCCCGCGCCGAGATTCGATCCCGAAAAGACTTCCCGCGCGGGTTCGCAGGCCAGCTTCACGCAGGCATCAGAGTGCCGGCCATTGGTGGGCCCAGGGTCGCGCCTGCTCGAATGCAAATGCCGCTTGGAGCACGAGGTCATCCCGATGGCGGGGACCGACGATCTGCAGGCCTACTGGGAGCCCGGCCTTCGAGAACCCGGCGCGCACCGTCGCCGCAGGATGCCAGGAGAGATTGAAGGGGATCGTAAAGCTTGCAACGCTCGCCAGCGCGAGCCTTCTGCCCTCGAGCTCCGTCGGAAACGGTCCCTTGGCCGGCGGCGGATCGTAAGGTGCCGTGGGTGTAAGCAAGAGGTCATAACGCGCAAACACGTCCGCGCACCAGCGATTGAGTTCCTCGCGTCGGCGCTGTGCCGCCGCCCAGCGTTCCGGGGTCATCTGCCAGCCCTGCTTTACCCCGGCGATGAACTGGCGGCCGAACTCCCCCTCGTGTTCGGGAAGCAGCGCATGGAGCTTCGCCGCCGACTCGAACGCATTCGCAAAGCCCCAGTCGCGACCGAGCTCGGGGGGCCCCCCCTTCACGATTTCGAGCGAGTGTCCGAGCTCTTGGAACACAAGGGCGGCGGTCTCCACGGTCTCCGCCACATCGGATTGCACGACGGCGTAGCCGAGATCCGGAGAGAATCCGATGCGACAACTGGGCTTCAGCTGGCGGAGGACCGATCGGTACGAGACGCCGGGATGGGGCAGCGACGAAGGATCGAGCGGGTGTTCGCCGACCGTCACATCGAGGTGTAAGGCGGCGTCTTCCACGGTTCGTGTCAGCGGTCCGTGACCTGCGGTGTCGATCGTGACCCACAGCGCATCGGGCCCATGCGGGATCCGGCCGAAGCTCGGCTTGAGCCCGAAGCATCCCGTGAACGTGGCCGGCAGGCGCACTGAGCCGCCGCCATCACTGGCCGTCGCCATCGCGACGACGCCAGCGGCGATTGCAGCGGACGATCCACCGCTCGATCCGCCAGGCGTGCGATCGAGGCTCCAAGGGTTGCGCGTCTCGCCGAACAGCAGATTCTTGGTGATGGCGGTCCAGCCAAACTCTGGGGCGTTGGTCTTGCCCACCACGATCGCCCCCGCGGCGCGCAGGCGCTCTACCTGCAGGGAGTCCCGTTCCGCCAGGTTGTTCTTGAAGGGCAGGGAACCGTGGGTTGTCACGAGCCCGCAGGCGTCTTCGAGATCTTTAACGCCAAGGGGAACCCCTTCGAGCGGCCGGGCCTCCCCCCTGGCGATGCGCGCTTCTGCAAGCCGCGCATCGGCCAAGAGCGCCGACTCGTCCCGCAGGGCCACGAAGGCGTTCAGCTGTTCGTGGGTAGCGGCAATCCGGGCGAGCGTGACACGCATCAACTCCACGGGGGACAACTCTCGGCGCCCGAGGCGATGGACGAGATCGGTGAGCGGCAAACGCAGCAGGTCCGTCATGGGGCACACCTCTTGGTGGGGAGTACATCCTACCAGCACCGAGACTGCGTATACTGGGCCCCATGACGGACCTGCTCTTTCACCACTACGATGCGTCGCCGTTCTCCGAGAAGATCCGGGTCCTTTTCGGCATCAAGGACCTCGCCTGGCGCTCGGTCCAGCAGCCGAACATGATGCCCAAGCCGCACCTCGTACCGCTGACCGGCGGCTATCGCAGGATCCCGGTGCTCCAGATCGGGGCCGACATCTACTGCGACAGCCAGCTGATCGCCCGCGTTCTCGAGCGGCTTCACCCAACGCCGACGAGTTATCCCGGCGGCTCGGAGGGTGTGTGCCACGCACTGGGCTTCTGGACGGATCGGTCCGTCTTCCTGGCCGCAGTCCCGGTCGTCTTTGGCAAGATCGGTGCCGCCGTGCCGAGGGAGTTCATCGAAGACCGGACGAAGCTGATGGGCGGGAACGTCGACTTCAAAATGCTGATGCAGAACGCCCCGCTCGCTGCGGACCAGTTGCGGGCTCATGCACAGCTGATCGATCTGCAACTCGCCGACGAACGCCGATTTCTCCTCGGGGAACAGCCTTCGCTCGCCGACGCCGCCGCTTATCATCCGGTGTGGTTCCTTCGCGCATTGCCGCCGACCAAGAACACCTTTTCGGAGTTCCCGCGGCTCGAGGCCTGGGCAGAGCGCGTGAAGGCCATCGGGCACGGTCGACGCAGTGAATGCGCACCGGACGAAGCGCTGCGCATTGCCCGTGAGGCTCGTTCCGCGACAGCGATGCAGAAGGACCTGCGCGACCCAAGTGGACTGGAACCCGGCCTAAAAGTGCGCGTACTTCCCGACGACTATGGATTTGATCCCGTCGAGGGCGAGCTCGTCGCCTCCTCAGCGCAAGAGGTCGCGCTCCGTCGAAGCGCTCGCGAGACAGGTGAGGTGGTCGTGCACTTCCCGCGTGCCGGATACCGGGTCCTTCGCCTCTGACGGACACGCACCGAGGGAATCTGATCGGGAAGCACGTATTCCGGGCTCCAGAGGCCCGAATCCTGCGTTTTTCGTTTGACTCCGAGGCGGGAACCCGTATGATCCGCCGTCGCGCTCTGGGCTGCGTTTCGCCCGTGGGCGCGGGGCACAGCAGAGCATGCCGACACGAAACGATGGAGGGTAAGGACAGAACATGGCAGCCAAGAAGAAGGCCTCTGCGAAAGGGGCCGGCGGTGAACTCATCATCTCTAAGTCCCGCACCAAGGCGGCGGCAAAGAAGTGCAACGTAGGCAGTGAATTCTATGGGGCACTCGACAAGGTCGTGCGCAACTTGATCGCGAGCGCCGAAGCCCGCGCCACAGGCAACAAGCGCAAGACGCTGAAAGCCGTGGACCTCTAGTTCGATCGCGTTTCTGCACGAGAAGACCCGTGGGCGCAGACCGGCTCGCGGGTCTTCGCATTTCTCCTCTGCCGCGTTGCCCTACGCCCCGATGGCTTCGGTGCGGATCCTGTAGATCCGAAGTCCAGCGTGTAGATGCGTGCCGACCGCGAGATAAGCCAGCACGGGCACCACTTGACCTGTGACGCCGGCGACAAGGGCGAGGAAGAGGCGTCCATCTCGTCCCAGAAGGAGCCAGCGAAACAGCCCTTCTCGGTCGTCGGTATACGTGCGCTGGAACTGGGTCCCGTATTTCTCTTTCACCAACATCGAGAGGCTGCTTCCAGCAACGGCTGCGAAGCCGAGCGCCACCGCGACGTGTCCGGCACCGGCCAACCACGCGTAGAGCGTCATTCCTCCGATCACCACCGCGTCGCCCACACGGTCGAGGAGTGCGTCGTAGACGCCGCCAAAGGGTGAGTCCTGATAGCGTACCCGGGCGAGCTCACCGTCGACGCCGTCGAGTACGGAGGCAAGCTGAGCGAGGCAGCCGCCCGTCGCCGCATGACCGATGGCAAAAGTGGCACCCGCGGCGAGGGAGAGCACGAACACAGTCACCGAGACTTGCCACGGTTTCACGTTCCGCGACAGGAGGCGCTCCGTGATGCGCTGCGAGATCGGACGGTTGAGGTGCCGGGCCACAACGCCGTCTGAGAATCCGACAGCACCCGCAAGAACCTTGCGGCGGGCGAGCGTCACGTCCCCCTCGTTCTCCAGCTCCTGCCACGGCTCGGCGACCCCGAAGGTCTCGACGAGCTCGCGCTCAGCCACGAGCGCAAGCGCGCGCTCGAGCCCACGTGGGTCGGCAGCAAGGTCCTCGAGCGCCCGCGCCAGGGCGGCCGTTCCGACGGCGAGTCCTGTCAGAACTCCGTCCGGAGATACCAGGCCGCGCCCGGCCCTGCGCAGAGCACCGGTCGCGCCCGTGGACTGGGCGGCGCAAACGCCTCCTCTGCTCCACAACGCTACGTTCGCTGCCCTGGGGTGGGAAACCACAGCGTCACGACCCAGATCCACTGCCGCCACGCTACCGCACGCTTGACGGGCCGATTCCACGAAGCGAACGATCAATCGCCGGTCGTAGTGGCAATCCGTGCGCGCGAGCCAGAAGCGCTCGCCCCGTCGGAGCACGGGCAGCGGACCCTCGCAGGAGCGAACTCGCAGACCGCGGCAGGGACCGGTCCGAAGCGTTGCCTGCGCCGCCGCGACCGCGCTCGGGTCGCCGGCGAGGATGAACTCGCGCACCCCAGCTCGCCGGAAGGCGAGCACGGTGCGTTCCACAGGCGTCAACCCGAAAATCGGCGTGCGCTCGGCACCCGAGGTCCGCGGAGCAAGCAGCAAACAGTAATGTTCGAACCTAGGATGCTCCATCGTCGAGGAAGGCCTCGATCCGCGCCGCTGCCTCAGTGTCGGCCATCTGCACGGGTGGATGCTTCATGGTGTACGCTGAAATTGGAAGCAAGGGTCCCGCGAGCCCTCGATCGCGCGCGAGCTTCACATAGCGAATCACGTCGATCACAATGCCCGCAGAGTTCGGGGAGTCCTGCACGGAGAGCCGCGCCTCGAGCTCGATCGGGGCTCCCCCGAAGCCGCGACCCTCAATGCGCAAGAAACAGACTTTGTTGTCGTACTGCCAGGGTACATAGTCGCTCGGACCGATGTGCACGTTGTCGGCGCCGATGTCGTAGGGGAGCTGGGACGTCACGGCTTCGGTCTTGCTGATCTTTTTCGACGCCAGGCGGTCACGGGCAAGCATATTCAAGAAGTCCGTGTTGCCGCCCGTGTTCAGCTGGTAGGTCCGAGTGATCTGGACACCGCGGTCGATAAACAGCCGCACCAGCATCCGATGCAGGATCGTTGCTCCGAGCTGAGATTTGATGTCATCTCCGGCGCAAGGGATGCCGGCGGCTCGGAAGCGCTCGCTCCACTGGGGATCCGAAACGATGAAGACGGGAATGCAGTTCACGAGGGAAACGCCGGTTTCGAGACACGCTTCGGCGTAGCTCTGGGTGGCCTTTGGAGAACCAACCGGCAGATAGCAAAGCAAGATCTCGGCGCCGCTCTCGCGCAGAACCTTTGCGACATCGACGGGCGACTCATCCGCCACCCGAAACGAGCGCTCCGCGGGGTAATCGGCCATGTGGGGGGCTACGCCGTCGTGAACCGGTCCCATTTGTACGCATACGGACCGCGGTTCGAGGCTCGCACGGATCGCAGTCGTGCAGTTCGGTTCGGCAAGGGCGGCGTCGTGAAGACGACGGCCGACTTTGCGTCGATCGATGTCGAACGCCGCCACGATCTCCACGTCGCTCGGTCGGTAGCCACCCATCTCGAGATGCATGAGGCCCCACGCCTGATGAGCTTCCGCGGGCAGGGAGCGGTAGTGGTCGATGCCCTGGAGGAGTGCGCTGGCGCAGTTGCCCACGCCCGCGATCGCGACACGAATGGGTCCGGGGCTCATTTTTCCGAGCCTACCCGCGGCCGCACGGCAAGGTCAAGGCCGGCGCCCACGCGGAAGAGCCGGTCCAGCGGTGCGCGGCGCAGCACCTCGACGAGGGGTAGCCCGTGATACTCGGCCAGATGGAGCAGGCCTGTGCTGGCGACGGCTGCGGCCTTTTCGATTGCCGCGGGCGTGGATTCGGAGTCGCCAAGGGGCATGCGGTCGGCGACCGCCACCTTGTTCGCAAGCGCGACAAACGCGTAGAGGAAGGATCGACGCTCTTCCAGCGAAAGCTCCGCCGCTGCGCGAAACACGGCGTGACGCGCGTCGGTCCCCGCCGGAAGGTTGGGCAGCCACACGGGGAGGTGAAAGGGGGCGACGTCGAGGGCAGAGGCCTCGGCAGCAATCCGAGTGCGCTCGTCTTCGCGCAGGAGGCCGTAGATCGCCATCGCCTCCTCCCATGTGGGGAAGCCGAGATCCTGGAGCCGGTTCGTGCGCCATCGGAGGGCGGACTCCTCGCAGTCGCCCTCGAGCTCCCAGATCACTCCCTGCATGAGACGGAAGTAGTGCCAGTAGTCACGCTCGAAGAGCGTCTGGAGCACGTGGAGAATCGTCTCGAGGTCCTCGGATCCACGTTTTGCAACCAGGTAGAACTGCCCCTCGAGCGTCTGCGCCCCAGGCGGCGGCTGCCAGTCGTCGTCGCTCGGCTTCAAAATGACGTCGGCGCGGTCTTTGAGCAGGAGCACGAGAAGTTCTGCGTCGAGCGCCTCGACAGCCCGCATCACCGTCTCTCCGCCCGCTTCGACGCAGGCGTCGAGCCACGCAGCCAGCGTCTCGCGATCGGGCGCGTGGGTGTGCCAAGCGTCCAGGTCGATGCAGGCCTTGAGCTGTTTGGCTGTCGCGTGTTCGAGGATCGAACCGGCGTCAGCCAATCCGATCGCCTTCGCCGTGAAACAGAGCTCTGCTTCCGGCAACGCCGGGATCACAGCCTCGGGCGCGGGCAAGAGCTCAAGAACCTCGGCACGCTGAGAGATGGGGCTCTCGCACACGAGCGCCACTTGCGCGGCGAGATCGAGCGCCGCAACGGCCTCGCGCGCGGCCGTGCGATCGCGGCGCGCGAGAGCCAGGATGCGACCTGCGTCGCTCGGATCCGGCGATTGGGCGGCCATTTGCCGAAGACTAGCGCCGGGCCCCGCGCTCGGCCGCGGGTGATACCATGCCCCGCTGCTCGGCTTGGGCGGTCTGGAGGGGGCGATGCTCTGGCGCCTTTGGTGCTTCGCAGCGGGGTTGCCCCTCGGTGCCCTCGCGATGCTAGCGGTAGGCAGGATTGCCGTTCGCGATGAAGCGCCGTCCCTCCACGAGCTCGAGCTCGGCGCCGCGCTCGGAGGCCTGGTCCTCGTCATCGTGGTATCCCTCGTCGCGCGCTATCGCGACGACGATCACGATCGTGGACTCCATCTTTCAGTGTCTGCCAGTACGGCTTTTGCTGCGGCTCCCGCACTGTTCAGCGCGCTTGCAGACCTTCCGCCGGCCCCCTTCGTCTCACTCTGCGTGGTGCTCTCTGTGCTCGTGATCGCCCTGCTTCGCGGAGCATGGCAGCGCGGCCCCGCGGGCGGCTGGTTGCGCCCAATGGCGGTGGCTGTGGTGTCGGCCGCGCTTGCAGCGATCGCGCTGGTGAGTTTTGAAACGCTGCGCGCAGGCTTTGGAGTGGGTGCGCCGGAGCCCGCGCCGGCGGTCCGCACGGCCATCTTCGATTTCGACGCGCGTGTTCCGACACATGCACTCCCGCGCTGCGGCGCGAGGCCCGCGGCGATCGAAGTCGTTGCGGATCGCGGTGCACACCCAAGGTTCTCGCCCGATGGTTCCTATGTTTGGTTCGATGCCGCCACCGAGACGGGAAAGCGCCAGGTCCATCGACTCGCGCTGGCCGATCGCAGCGTGCAGTGCTGGACTTGCGGCGAGGATGGAAACAACATGCGACCCGCACCGTCGGGAAACGGGGCCGGCGTCATCTTTGATACGGATCGCTGGGAGAGCTGGACGGCGCCATTCAACACAGAACTGCACCTGATCGGGGCGGGGACCGAAGAAGCGGGGCGCGGCTCCCGCCGCCTCACCGTCTCGCCGGGCGCCGACGACCACGCTGTGTGTGGGCCGGGTTCCACCGTCCTCGCCTGGTCACAGGGCGGAGGCGGCCACTACGCTGTGGTGTCTGGCGCAATCCGATCGGGCCACGGCGGGCTCATCCTAGGCGGCATCCGGGTGCTGTACGACGGTGGATCGAGCTGGACGGCTCCGCTCGCCTGGTCCCCCGACGCCCGCTCGCTCGTCGTGGTGCGCGGTAATCCCTTGCGCCCTCTAGGCGCGAGCGTCGTCGACCCCGCGACCGGAGCGGAGGTGTCGGCTGGCGATGATGTTTCGGGCCTCGCGAGCGCGTCGTTCACTGCAGACGGTGGTTGGCTCGCCGTACCTACGACGGAGCGCGCTACCGCCGCGGGCCTCATTTCCGGCCGTCTCGGGTTTCTCGTGGCTCCGCTCGCCATCGCGAGCGGCAATGCCTCGGTGCGATTTCGAGGGACCGGGGTGCGGGCTGGCGAACCCAAGGCCGAGGGCACCACCCTCGAGCTAGGGGAAGCGCAGACATGGGGCGAGCCGACCGGGGTGGCGCTCGCTCCCAATGGTCGCAGCTTCGTGTTGGGCCAGCGCCGCAGTGCAGACCGCGGTGTCGAGGAAAGACTCGTCCGCGTGACGCTCGACTGTTCATCACCAGATGGTGTATAAGGAGGAGATGATCTGGCGCGCGGTCGCCTTTGATGGGTGTTGCGCTGGCGACGAGTGCGGGCCGCGGGTTCGCCAGAGGCAGCAACGTCATTGAGCCGGCGCCGAATTCACGTTCGGCGGGGAATCCTACCCACGACAGCGCCGCGCAGGTGGGTTGGTCTTACGAGCGTTCTCGAGGCGTCCATGGTACTTGGGTCGCCCTCGCGCTTCCCTCCGGCGCGGGAGACTCCACCTCCTGAGCCGAAGAACCAGGCGACCCGCTATGCTTCGTTTGCGTGATCCCGCTCGAGCGTATTCGCACCGCACTCTCTTCCCACCAGCCGAGGCTGATCGACCCGCACGGCAAGCGTCAGGCGGCGGTGGCGGTGGTGCTGCGTGACGCTTCCCCGGGGCCTGAGCTCTTGCTCATCGAGCGCGCGGAGCGCGCAGGGGATCCGTGGTCCGGGCACATGGCGTTTCCAGGCGGTCGCGTCGAGCGCATGGACCCGAATCCGCGCTTCGCCGCCGAGCGGGAAACCCTGGAAGAGGTCGGCATCAAACTCGGAGATGCCGAGATCCTGGGCCGCCTCGACGATCTCGAAGGGCGGCATGCCGGGCGCCCCGCCGAACTTGTGATCTCAGGCTTCGTGTATTTTGCTTCGGAGCCGGCGCCGATTGCTCCGAGCCCGGAGGTGCGTGAGGCGCTCTGGGTCCCGGTGTCGACGCTGATCGACCCCGAGCGCTACGTCGACTACGCCTATCCGCCCGCCCAGGGCGCGACCTACCCGGGAATCCTCGTTGGAGAACCGGAGCGCCATGTGGTCTGGGGGCTCACCTATCGCTTCCTCGAATGCTTCTTCGGAATCGTCGGGCGCCCCCTCCCGCCGCGTACGTGGCCGCAGCGCTAATCCGCTCCTACCAGATGTAGTCGCGGGCGCTCTCCCGCCGAGAGTGGCCGTCCAGCACGTGCATGACGCGCAATCTGCGGCGTGTCGTTGGCGCGAACTGCCCGATGGGCAGGTACAGGAGTCGACGGTCGAGGCGTGACGCCCATTCGCGCATCCGCGCGCTCGGTGGATGGGGAGCTACCACGACCACAATGCTTTCCATGCTGTAGTCGATGGCTGCCAGCACCAGCCGCTCGGGCTTGGTGCGAGCAAACTCGTAGCGCGGGTCGCTCCAGATCTCGGCCATGCGCCGCGGGGGCCAGGAGAGAGCGAATCCGCCGTACTCGGCGCGGCAGATCCCTGGGCCTACGACCTTCTCGCGTGGGTCGGTCGCATAGAAGGCCATGTCGGATTCTTCCGCATGCTCGCCGAGCCAGGTGAGCATAAACGGATAACGCTCAGAGTCCGGCTCATCGTCAAAGATCACAACCACGCTGCCGACGTCGCCTGGCGCGCGGCATGCGCGCCGCACAAAGAGCTCGCCCTCGCTCCAGCGTCGGATGGTTTCGCGCAGGTCGATTCCGTCTTCGAGTGAGGCGACGAACGGATGAGTCACCGCCCGCTCCTCGCAAAGGATCGACTTGCCGCGATCCTTCATCCGCCGACCGAAAGCTTCGATCACGATGTCCTCTGGCGGGTAGGAACAGAGGCCCTCCCCAGCAAAACCGGAGAGGTATTCGCCGGGGAAGCGCTCCCCCCGCCGGCGCTTCACGGGGAAAGGCCGGGCGCGGCGTCCGGGCCGGGGGATGCGCGGGCGGAGCCGGATGCGCCGGGTGCCGAGCAACAACTCCTCACCGGAGATGCGGGCTGTGGGAAGGTCCGCCACCTCAGATTGAAAGGGATAGGCGGTGCCGAGTCGCCAGAGCTCATAGGCGAAGCTCTCGTCGACGCAGCCTCGGCCCGCGACCACAAGGTCGAACAAGTCCGGAACGAGCGTTCTCGATGCCGCCGCGAGGCGGCGCGCAAAGCGCGCGAAGCCGCGACGCTGCCACGATCGAACCGATTCGCCGGTCAGCGCCTCGCTGCGCACTGCTGCCTCCTCGAACAGTGAGGCGGATGCGCGCATGCGGTCGAGGAACTCCGGCCCCACCGGTTCTCCCGCGCTGGATTCACGTGCGATGCGTGCCACCGCCGCAGCGACCGCGCCATCCTCGGATTGACCGCTACCGTCGATCACGCGGAATGGCCCGACGCGTCGACCGACGATGGGAGCAGGACGCGGCGGCTCTTCAACGCTTTGCGTGACGTGCGCTCCCGAGCGGCGCTGCTCATACACGGCGGCGATGAGCGGCATTTCTCCCATCACCTCGGGCAAGCAGTCGGGATGCAGGTGGAAGACCGAGACCTGCGCTCGGCGGATCCGTGCGAGCGTCTCCGTTCTGTCATCCAACCCGAGGGCCTCGGTCACCCCGTTTACATGGGCGAGTCCGCAGACGAGAAGGACAGGTCCGTTGACCTCGCGCGCGAGGTGCGTGGCACGAGCCGCCATGCCCCGCTCGCGCAGGACGTCGGACGGAGCACGCTCGCATCGCACCGCTCGATAAGACGCGGTGTAGTTGGCGTAGCCCATGCGCACGAGCGCGTAGGGGTCGGGCAGCGGATCGCGGTAGGCGGGGTAGTCGTCCAGATCGAGATCGACAAACGCGACAGGGATGCCGCGCTCGGCGCCAGAACGGACCGCTTCCGCGAGAGGGTCGGTGGGTTCGATAGGGAGATAGACGGTCTGTCCCGAAGCCAGCACATAGACCACGACGGAGAGCCGAGGTAGGCGTCGGGTCGCGCGCTGCACTGCGCCTTGGATGGTGGACGGGAGTTCCACAGCGATCGCAGCCGGCTTGAGGCGAGCGATTTCCTCTCGCACGAGATCGGCGAACTCCACCCGATAGTGGGCCACGCCGAGGACCGTGACGGGATGCCTAGCGTCGTCCACGTCAGTCCTCGAGAAAGCGCAGCGCCCCTTCGCCGACGATTTGCTCCACGGCCCGCGTCACCGCCTCACGCCTGCCGGCGGGGGCGTGGCTGCTGGCGAGGAGCTTCTGGGCGTAACGCACAACGTTGATCCCATCGCGCACACTCGTACGCTCCTCGGCGGCGTGTGCGCGTTGGAGGAAGTCAGCCACGTAGGCGAGGAGATCTTCGTCCGCGAGGGGAAGGTTGTCGCGTAGGATGCGGCGCTCTTCGTCACGCTCTGGGAACTCGAGCCAGATCTTCGGCTGAAGCCGCGAATCGATGTACTCGGGAATCTCGAATGTGCTCGCGTCGTCGTTCATGGTAGCGACGAGACGGAAGTCGGGGTGGGCAACGATCTTGACCCCAGCCACCGCAGACTCGATCGAGCGCCGATCGTCGAGCAGGGGGGCCAGGCTCGCCCATGCTTTCTCACTCATTCGGTTGCCTTCATCGAGGATGCAAGCGCCTCCTACGACCATTGCTGTGACGAGCGGCGACGCGACGTAGCGCAGCCGACGATCCGAATCGACGACGGGCAGAACGAGCAGGTCTTCAGGCCGTGTGTCCATCGTGGCTTGTAGGACGTAGACTTCACGCCCGAGTGTACGAGCGGCTGCCACCGCGAGCGTCGTTTTTCCGACACCGGGGGGACCGAGAAGGCGCGGATAAAGGGGCAGGTCGCCTTCACCCAGCACCATCCACGCGGCCAGAAGCTCGCGCAGCGGTTCCTCCTGACCGACCCAGCGCCCCGGGATCTGGTCGGGATGGGAGAAGTGCAGCGTCACTCCGTCCTGGACGACGGTGCGCGTCATGCAGGTTCGAGAGAGACGTCGATCACGAGCCGGTCGGCAGCCTTCTCGAGTGCGGTGCGCAGTGCCGAGAGGTCGACCGATTCGGGAACCTCGACGGCCATGGTCATCTCGTAGTGCGGCGAGCCACCGGGACCCGGTCGGCTACGGGTCGAGAGATCGGCGATGTTCACGCCATGCTCCGCCAGCTCGCGACACAATCCAGCTACAATTCCCGCTCGGTCCTCGCCCGCCGCATGCAGCCGGTAGAGATTGTAGCCGGGGGCGGGCACCGATGGCCGGGGACCGCCTTCGAGGTGACGCAGCAAGATCGTGAGGCCGTGCTCCCGCTCCAGGCGCTTCGCCCCCACCGCAAGCGCATCCCCCGCTCCCTCGGATGCCGCCGAGGCCAGGAGAATCACGGCAAAATCGGTCCCGAGGATCGTCATGCGCGAGTCCTCGAGATTGGCATCGCAGTCATAGACCAGCTGCGCGAGCTCGGCGACGAGGCCTGGCCGGTCGCGACCGATGGCCGAGAGGATGAAAAAGCGGCGCATTGCAGCAATCTAGCGGTGAGTGCGGGTCTCCGCCGCTCCACGTCCTAGGGGGCGGCGAGAAGCTTGCGCTGCAGCAGCCGGTTCACCCAGGCGACGATGTGCGGCACTGCGACGTTGTTCTTTGCCGTGAGCACGTCGAGGTGGGCGTAGCCCTCGGCGATGAAGATTTCCTTGTCGGCGGCCGGCGTGGCAATCGAGCCGAGATAGTCGGCAAAGGACGCCTCCGTCGGCGCGAGTCCATCCGAGCCGCCAATGCACAGCACGGGGACATTCACGTTTGCGTTCTGAGTGACGGCGAGCAGGCTCTCGTCGCCGAGCGCCGAAGAGTCGCGGCCGAACTGGAAGTCGAGATTGGGCCGCCCGGTTCCGAAGTACCATTCGAGGAAATTCCCCGGCTGGAATTGAGTCTGGAGCATGTCGTCAAGATCCGAGACCTGCGCCTCAAGGCCCCAGCGTGCGGGCGGATCGGTCGGCCCAGGCCGGGGACCGAGGTCCTTGATCACGCAGCCCGGCCCACCGTCCACCGCGGGATCCGGATTGAAGGGCGGGCACGTGGGCAGCGTGGGATCGTTGTAGTTCTTCCAGTGGCGCGGCTGGCCGTCTGCCCTCGGGTGCAGAAGGTAGAAGGGGGAGAAGAAGAAAGGTGGGCTGGCTGGCACGAGCGAGTTGGGGCCGTCGTCGCTAAAACCAAAGGAGCCAGCGAGTTCCGCCACCGGTGAGGTGTTGTTGTCGAGGAAGAGGGCGATCAGGGTCTCGCTTGTCAAGGGCGAGATGAGGATGATACTGAGCGGGAAGGTCTGGAAAATAGCGGTACGCTGCAGCAAGGACGGGAGCCCAGGTCGGAATGTCCCGTCGAGGCCGGCAAGCTCTGCACCGGCCCCGAACTGCGAAAGCGGCGCTCCCGAGAAACTCGGCAGAAACACTTGGTCGGTTTGAAGCGTGGAGGTCGCCAACGTATTGACCGTGTCGAGGTAGGCGGCATGCGTCGGCGGGCTCGCGACGGGGGCTCCAGGGCCCCCGCCTTCGAGCAGAAGGATGCCGTCGATCTTCTGGTAGGCGGCGTCGACGCCGGGCCCCGGGTCAAAATCGTACGCCGCGAAGATCCCCGCCCATTCCGTACCCATGGAATGTCCACCGAACAAGACCAGCCCTTCCGGCCCGACCTCTTCGCGCGCCTTGTCTACCAGAATCTTCCAATCGCGCACATACGTGTCGACGCCCCAATACGCCATGAAGCGCGCGTCGTTTTGATCGAGCTGGCGGAACGGTGAGGTGCCACCCAACGCGTCCGGCAGTGCGAAGGGCGGATCTTGAATCCCATTGCCGTTCACATCCACGCCGGGCTGGTCGGGGAAATAGAACTGAATGGCGTCGAGGAAGCCGTTGAGGTCCGGCGTCGCTTGCTCGAGCTTGCTCTGCGCATAGTGCGATCCGCGCAAATCTTCAAGCTGGTTCGGACGCCGATCGATCGCCCATACTTCGAGGTTGCCACCAAACGAGCGTACGAGCTGCTGGGCGAGAGGCGTAAACGGGCCCGCACCGCTCACGAAGCCCGGCACCAAGATCAGGATGGCGCGGGGCTTGGCGCTCGGGTCCGGCCTCGGCAGCGAGAAACGCGCATAGCTGACTTGATTGAGGTCGGGGCTCGGCCCGAGGATCTGCTGCACCAGGGTCGTCGTCGGCATCTCGACGCCGCTGACACCGGACCCCGGTGTGTGCGGCTCGACGTAGCCAGGCAGTGACAGGTACTCCCGCTGCACGAGCGCGTCGGTTACACCGCCAGGCGGACAGCTCGCGAGCGCAACGCCCATGGCGAAAACCGCCGCGAGCGTGAGGCTGAGAGTGAGCGCGCGGACGTTCATCGGACGACCTCCCGGCGCTGCCGCGAAAGGGCGGCAAGCATCGCGAGGGCGCCCGCGCTGAGAAGAAGAGTCCCGGGCTCCGGAACTGCGACGACATTCACGGCGAGGTTTCCTGCAGTGAGGCCCGTGTCGATGCTAAAGGCGGTGGAAAGCGACGCGAGCGAGCTGCCGTCGGGCCCGAAGGTGACGACGCCGGTGACGTCGGGAATTGCAAGTGGAAGATCGAAGCTCGAGGGCTGCGTGACCTGGAGGGAAAGGAGCGGGAAGAGCCAGTCGCCCGCGGGATGGAGAACGCCCAGGAGGGGGCCAATCACGCTCGGATCAATCCCGATGGTTCCGCCACCGCTCGCGGTAAGGGCCAGCCCCACCAGATCGAAGGCCCGATTGCCGCCCCCCGGCGGCGCGTCCCCGACGCTCAGCGTGAGGGTTCCGGAGAGGGACTGCGGAGTACCCAACATCGGCGTGAGCGAGCTTTGGGTCGGATCGAGGGTCAGCGTGAAGACGCCCATGGCAGCTGCTGGGAAGGCTGGAGCGAGCAGCAGCGGGAGCAAGAGCAGAGTTCGCAGCAGTCTCGGCACACGAGATCCTCCCGAGCGGCAGGGCAACCCAACGGCACACGCCCCCTCTTCGGGAGTTGGGGCGGCGTCCGCAGTCCAACCGGTAAGTGGTGGCTCAAGCCCCGATGTGGCGGGGGAGAAGCTCTTATGACCCCTGCGGCTCGGGCGCCCCGGCCTCAAAGCCAGCGCACGCCCGCATGGGAAGCGGGGGATAGCGGACGAAGCGCGGGTCCGAATCGGCCCGAGCGCAGCGCCAAAACACGCTTCCTCGGGCGCTGCGCTGGATTCGGGCAAAGCCGCAGCTCGAGCAGAGGCCGACCTCGCGCCCGGGTGGGCGAGGGGGCTCGTTCATGGGGCCGGGTCAAGCTCGATGGAGCGCGCGTGACCGTCGTCCTCAAAGAAAACTTCGACGCGGCCGTCCGCCCATGAGAAGCCAGGGAGCGTGGACCCCGGAGTCAGCGGGCGTGCGTCGAGATACACCTGGCGCGGTGGAAGCGCGGCGTGGAAGACAGCACGTACCCGGCGATTCGGCACCGCGAACCTCCCCTCCCGAGGTCCGAGCTCAAGCCGCAGACGCCCCCCGGCGCGGTCGCGCACGCGCAGCGCTGTGCGTGCGAAGGCGCCTGAGCGATAGTCGGTGCTCTCGCCGTCATCTTCCACCACCTCGGTTTCAGAGTCGGCACCCGGGAACACTTCGAGAACGAGCGGCTCGCTCGGCGTCTCACCGACGTGGCGCGTCGGGCTGCGTGTCGGGAGCACAGCGCCGCCGCGAACAAAGAGTGGGACGCGCTCGAGGGGAGCGAGAATGCGCACCTGCCGTGGCCCGGTGTAACGCGCATCGTCATCGAGGGAGATCCAAACCCCCGGTGGCAGATACACATCGCGCGCACGCGCACCCTTCTCGAGAATCGGCGCAGCCAGGAGGGCCGGGCCGACCATGACCTCGTCGTCGACGCCCACACTTTGCTCGTCTTCGGGGAACTCGTAGAAGAGCGGCCGCCACACTGGAGCGCCAATCCGCTCGGACTCGCGGAACAGGCCGTACAGGTAGGGCAGCAGGCGCATGCGCAGCTCGAGGGCGCGCCGAGCGATCGCTTCAACGCGGCGGCCGAAACGCCAAGGCTCCTGGCGACGGACCCAGAGCATGGAGTGCGTGCGAGCGAAGGGGTAAAGAGCGCCGATCTGGATCCAACGCGCGTAGAGTTCGGGCGTGCAGTTCCACGCAAAGCCGCCGATGTCTGCGCCGCAGAACGCGACGCCCGAGAGAGAGAGGTTCATCAGCATCGGGAGCGAGAGCCGCAGCTGCGACCAGCGACTTGCATTGTCGCCTGTCCATATGGCGGCAAAGCGCTGGATGCCCGCGTATCCCGAGCGAGAGAGCACGAAGGCCCGGCGGTCCGGTGCCGCCGCCTCGAGCCAAGTGCGCGTCGCGCGGCACTCCTGTTGTCCGTAGATATTGCGCACATGTTCATGGGGCACGCTGCGTGTGGGATCGACCGGGTCCGCCTGGCGCAAGCGCGTGGTGTCCTGAAAGCGGTAGGGGACCATCAGGCGCCCGAGCCGAACATCCTTGTCCCAGCCCGCCGGCTCGTTCATGTCGTTCCAGATCCCGGCCACACCGGCCGCGAGGAGGGGCTCGTGCTGCTCGCCCCACCACTGCCGCACCTCAGGCCGGTTGAAGTCCGGAAGCGCAGCGTCCTTCGGCCACACGCGCAGCGTGTAAAGCGAGCGGTCATCGCGTCTGCAGAACACATCCTTGCCGCGACCTTCGCGAAACACGGCATAGCCGGGATCGACCTTGACTCCAGGATCGATGATGGTGACGACGCGAAAGCCTTCGGAGGCGAGGTCGCGCAGCAGGCGCTTCGGCTGTGGGAAGCGTCGCGCATCCCAGGTGAACACCCGGTAGCCGTCCATGTAGTCAATATCCAGATGGATCGCGTCGGTCGGGATTGCGCGTCGCCGGTACTCCCGCGCCAAGGCGCGTACCTCCCGTTCCGTTCGGTAGGACCAGCGCGACTGATGATGGCCCAGCGCCCAGAGCGGCGGGAGCGGCGTGCGGCCCACCCAACCGGTGAAGCGGCGCAGCACGTCGGCGGGGGACGGGCCGGGAAAGATGGTGACGTCGATCCCACCCGCCAGTGTCTCCATCACCACGCGCTCCGGGTCGGCTCTTGCGACGTCAAAGCGCGAGGGTGCGATCGCGTGAAGCAAGACCCCCCTGGCTTGGGGCACCTCAGCCTTGTGCCCGAACCCGAGAAAAAAGGGGATCGAGACGTAGAGCGGGTCGCTGTCGAGCTGTATGTTGGCGTCCCGGCAGCGCATGCGAAGCTCCGAGCCCCGCTTGTCGAGGCGGCCCGTCTTCTCGCCGAATCCAAAGAAATGCTCATTCGGGTGCGCATCCAGCGCGATCCGTCCCGCTCCGCCGGGCTCAAAGGCGAGCCCCGAAAGCCTCGCCAGCGACTGACCGTCGCGGTCGCGCACCTGCACGGCAAAGGGCTCGGGCTCGATTACGACGGTGGCTGCGCCCTCGGGCCCATCAAAGGCGAGAAGGATCCGCCCGTCATCTTCCGCGAAGGGCTCGGCAGGCGATGGGCGCCACGGCAAAAGCCCCACGGCTTCGGAGTCATCGGGGGCAAGGGCGGAAGGGGCGGCCCGCAAGCGTACGGAGCTGTCGCGGGCGATGGCGACCGAGACCGCCACCCCTTCGAGATCGAGGAGTACCGCGCCGGGCTCACCGGGGCGATGGCCGCGCAAGCCGGCCGCGGGTTGGAAACGAAGCTCGGGCATCGCGCGCAGTCTACAATCCTGGGTCGCGAGACAATAGGCACTTTGAAATCGCGCCCTTAGCGAGTCGTAAAGTGGGCGGGCGACAGACGGGCGACAAGCGATCGGTCGGTCCGTCGCAGGGCGTCACGGTTGCCGGGGTCGGCGGTGAGTCTCTGACTCCGGCCGAAGGGCACGCACGATTGCGTCGGGTGTTGCTTGAGGCATCGGCCCGGGAGCCCTGTAGCGCGGCGGCTAAGTGCAGCTTGCCATCTCCGAGGTAATCGGCCTCCAGAACATCCCGGAGTCGTGACCTTCATGCCGCCGCCCACTCCTGCGACAGTACCTCCGCCTGTTCCAAAACGGGGGCCAAGGGTCGGGCTGTTCGGGCGAAGCGACGCGGACGTTCCGATTCAGGGGCGGCCCGGATGCTTGATCCTCGGCGCTGGGCACGTCCGATCGAAGCCAGTAAGCCCTCGGGCGTGGCGTCAGTCCCGAGGGTCACGAGGCTTCGGCAGCTCGCTTGGTTACCTGGGGCGACCAGTGGCTGAGGTCGAGCACCTCATCTCGGCCATTCGAACTTCGAATAGCAGCAGTGATCTCACCTATATCGACCCGGATCCAGCCGCCGCAACTCGGGCATACAACCTCGCGGTGTCCCAGAAGCCATTCGACGGTCTCGTCGTGAACGTGACCGCACTGGAAACACCGCACTTGATACTCAGCGAATGCGGGCATGCTGAGAGCCCTCCGTCTCTGCAGGCGGACGTAGACACGTGAAGCGTTCCTCCGCGTGAAATGCTTCAAGACCACTGGGGCAGCGCGGGGGCTCGCCTGATGGAGCGCACCATGGGTCTCTTCACGTATCTGAGCGCGCGCCGTGATCGAACGAACAGCCGGGAAATGCTGTGCCGGCTCTTGAGTTTAACAGCCTAGCGTCCGCGACGCGGCTTGCCTTTTCCAAGAAGAAGCCAATCGAGCGACACCTTCTCCTTTAGGGCGAGCGTAAGGAGGAAGTTCGGGTGCGGAGTCGTGCCGGCTTCGTAACGGTTCACGTTTTGCTGGAAGACTCCGAGTTCGCGAGCAAATTGACGCTGCGAGCGTCCACCACGCACCTTTGCAAGTCGCACAGGAAGCTGCTTCGCGAGACTTTTTACTTCTGAGGGCGCCATACTTATGTTTCTCCTTGTCTGAAGATTAATGGCTCAAGCGACAACGTACTTGGTTGATCCAGCGTACTGCAAAAGATTCACGTTCCCATGTCAAAGAGCGCCTTCTTCCGCGCTCAACCGCTGGGCATCCTCAAGCATCCGCTGGCGGTGCGAGTCGTTGCACAATCGCCAGGAGCTCGCTCATCCCGAACGGCTTGTCGAGCACTGGTGTAGCGCCTAGCGCGTGCGCCCGATTGTGAATCTCGGCGTCGCCGAATGCGGTGATCAGGATTGCTGGAATTCGAATTCCTGCAGTCCGCGTCGCTTGGATCACGTCGAGCCCGCAGACGCCGGGCATGCACTGGTCGATGAGGAGGAGTTGCGGTGCCCGGTCAGGGTGTCCACCCAGCAGGATACCCCCCAGGTACTCGAGCGCTTGGCAGCCGTCGCGCTCCTCGGTCACTCGATATCCGTTTCGTCTGAGAACGAAAGCGAGCATCTTGCGCATCTCGTCATCGTCCTCCACGAGCAGCACATGCAATCCGCGGAGCACCTCAAGTGCCCCCGTCTGCGCTCCTGTCGCCATTCACCCTCCTGGAGCTCGGCTCCTCGGATCAACGTGCATGCGGCGCGACGGTCCCGTGTGTTGCGCGCACTGGCGGTCCCGGCGACCCGGTTGACCCTGATGGGGTGGGTCTAGGGGGAATTCAGCCCGGCGCCGGGAGCCAGGCGCAAAATGTGCATGTGGCATACCAATGCTGGAGGATCCGAATGTGTACTGCGCTCAGGCGGACGCGGGGACTTTTGCCCCAAACGAGGAGAATTGCCCCGGTCAAATGGTTTACGCACTTGAATGCGGGCCAGGGCGAGGACGCGGTCGGCGTATGGCGTACTACCGCCTCGCCGAGCGGCATCAGCTCCTGGGGTCCTGCCTGCTACCGGCGCATGCGGGAGTTGGAGCGCTCGCGCCAAAGAAGGAAGGGTCATGGCGCTGTCGATGCACTTCTGAGCTAGCGCCGCTGTACGCCAAGGGACCTCCTGCAGTCAACCACACCGTGAACACAGAGCCACGTCCGGGTTCGCTCGACACCTCGATCTAGCCGCGATGGTCAGCGACGATCCCGTAGGCGACGGAGAGGCCAAGGCCTGTGCCCTCCCCAACAGGTTTCGTGGTGAAGAAGGGATCGAAGATGCGCGCACGCGCGTCCTCGGGGATGCCCTCCCCGGAATCTCTCACCTCGACACAGGCGCATGGGCGTTCCAAATCCTCGCCCTTGTTCGAAGCGATCGTGCGGGCCGTAAGCCCTACCTCGACGGTTCCGCCCGCGGGTGAGGCCTGAATCGCGTTCATGACGAGGTTGGTCAGTACCTGCTGGATTTGCCCCACCCCAACCTCCGCCTCGAGAACGAGAGCGCCGCTTTCGACGGCGACCGCGACTCCGCGCTTGGCGGCGAGGGGCTCAAGGAACGCCGCTGTCTCGCGCGCGAGCTTCACGAGGTCGGTGGGCGAGCGTTCCGGCGACTTTCGCCGTGCGAAGTCGAGGAGCTGGCGCAGGATGCGCACTATGCGATCGGGCTCGCGGATCACGTGCGCCATCTCCCGAACCTCGGGCCAGGAGGAAACCTCGCCCGAAGCGATCATCGCCGCGCGTCCTGAGACCACGTTGAGCGGAACGGCGCGCCATGGCGCTTCTCGGTACGGGCGACAAGCGGGCGACAAAGCTTTGCTAGCAACTCCCGCTGCAAGTACTTGGAATCGCTCGTTCCGGACTTACAGGTGTGCGGGCTACAATCCGCCGCCGTGAGCGCAGGGGTCAGCGGTGGGATGCGGGGTACGCTGCGACGGCTCGGGCGGGTGCTCGAGCTGGCGGAGGCCGTGCTTTTGCGCCTCGCGGGCGGACCCAGCGACCCGCGGATGTTTGCCCTCCACCATGCCTTCCGCTGGGAGTCGTCCCGCGACGGCGCGCAGGGTCGTCTCCTCCCCATTTCCAAGCCCCATACCTTCGATCTCGACGAACTCGTGGGGGTCGAGCACAGCGTGGCGCGGCTTCTCGGCAACACGGAGCAGTTTGTCCGGGGACTTCCTTCGAACCACGTCTTGCTCTTTGGAGAACGCGGCACCGGCAAATCGTCCGCTGTGAAGGGTCTTCTCCCTCGTTTTGCCGCGCGTGGCCTGCGGTTGGTTGAAGTCCACAAAAAAGACCTCCTGCACCTGCCCGACGTGCTCGACGCGCTGCGCGGTGCGGAGACGTTCCGTTTTCTTCTCTTCTGCGACGACCTCTCGTTCGACGCGGGAGAGTCCGCGTACCGCGAGCTGAAGGCCGCGCTCGAGGGCAGTTTGGAGGCGCCGCCAGCCAATGTCCGGATCATTGCTACAAGCAACCGGCGGCATCTCTTACCGGAGCAGGCAGCGGACAACTGGGCGGCGCGTCTCGACGACGCCGGCGAGCTCCACATGGGCGAGGCCGTGGAAGAGAAGCTCGCGCTTTCCGATCGCTTCGGCCTTGTGCTCGGCTTCTACGGATTCAGCCAGGCCACCTATCTCGAGATCGTCGAACGCTACGCGGCAAGGGCGGGGGTCAACGCGCCGCCCGAGCAGCTCCGCACGGAAGCGCTGCGCTTCGCCCTCGAGCGCTCGAGCCGGTCAGGGCGTACTGCCCGGCAGTTCGTCGACGATTTTACGGGGCGCGCGATCCTGGAACGGGAGAAATCCACTACGCGCTAGGGAGACTCTCTCCGATCAGTGACCGCCCCCTGCCTGTCCGCTCTTGTTTGCGTTGCGGCGCGCGTCGTCTGGGGCACCTCGTTATCCACACACTTCGGTGATTACTCGAAGCGCATTCTCCCCGAGTACCTTGCGGACAATCTCAGGCGGCTGGCCCCGTGTGAGCAAGCCCTGCGTGATCCGCGGGTAGGCGGTCACGTCCTCCATCCCCTTGACCGGGACGATCATGCCATCGAAGTCGCTGCCGAGGGCGACCGCATCAGCACCGCCGACCTGAATGACGTGCTCTATGTGGTCGAGGAAACCAGAGAGGTCGCCTTTCACGAAGGTGTTTCCAAACGCGATACCCATGACACCTCCGCATTCGGCAATGCGTCGGATCTGCGTGTCGTCAAGGTTGCGCGGATGGTTCACAAGCGCACGACAGGCGGTATGGCTCACCACGAACGGACGCTTCATCACCCGGAGCGAGTCGTTGACGCCGCGCGGATTCAAGTGAGCGAGATCCACTACCATGCCGAGCCGCTCCATCTCCGAGATGAGCTCGATGCCGAAGTGGGTGAGCCCCGCGTCGTCGAAGGCCGAGACGGTCATGGGGTACGCCGCCTCGGTGGCCTGAAAATGCACGAGGCCCAGCATGCGCAGGCCGTGCTCGTAGGCCGTGTGCACATCCTCGAGGCGTCCCTCGATTCCCTGCGCACCCTCGAGAGCTGCAAGCCCAGCGAAGCGTCCGTCGGCCACGGCCAGGCGCAGCTCACTGCCGCTCTTGCAAAATGCCAGACGGTGGGGTTGCGCCGCAGCCGCGCGGTTCAGCAGGTCGATCGTATCGAGTGTCTGGGGGAGGCCGCTGCCGCGTTTGCCCCGCTCCCACCAGGCGAGGAACTTGAGTGGAAGCATGAGCTCGGGATTGACCTGACGGGGGTTGATCACGAGCCCGAAGACGCAGGCCTTAAGGCCACCCAAGGCGGCACGTTCAAGGTCAAAATGCCAGGCAAAGGGGGAGTAGGGCAGCCGGTTGCGGTGTGGCCGCGCCAGATCGTAGCCGAACAAACGCACCCACAAGAGTGTATCGATGTGGAGGTCAAGCACGAGGCATTCGCGGTGAAACGCCAGCGCATCCGCATTCACACCGGACCGGCTTGCCGCATTTTCCGAGGCTCGGCGGCCGGCGCTCGCAGGGGGCGCGTCCCCGCCGGCACTCGCACACAACGGCATGCGGCGCGAGATCATCAAGATCATGCTAACTAACGAGGTACGGTGCCGGCAGAGGGCGCCTGGAGTCGGAGGGGATGGCACAGCCAGGACTCGCGCTTGACGCGCTCGGCCTCGTCGCAGTGCTCGCGCTCGTCCTCGTCAATGCCTACTTCGTCGCCACGGAGTTCGCCCTGGTTGCCGTGCGTCGCAGCCAAATCAGGGTGTGGGTCGCCGAGGGTCGACGCGGCGCCAGCTCGGTCGCGACCGCGATTGAACGGCTCGGTGACGCGATCGCCGCGTGCCAGCTCGGGATCACCGCAGCGAGTATCGGACTTGGCTGGCTCGGACAGCCGGCCCTGGCGCATCTGCTGCGGGCTCCCCTTGCCGCGACCGGTGTCGAGAGCGTCTTGGCTGTTCACAGCGTTGCGGCAGCGCTGGCGTTCGCGGGCATCACTTTTCTGCACGTGGTTCTCGGGGAGCTCGCGCCCAAGGCCCTCGCACTCGACCGGCCCGGCGAAGTCGCGCTCTTATTCGCACGGCCGCTGCTTGTGTTTGGCGCCGTCTTTCGCTGGGTGCTGGTGGTGTTGAGGGGTTCGGGCAACTGGCTGGTCAGGCTGTTCGGGGTCCGACCGCCGGGCGGGGCGGAGCGCGTGCACTCTGCGGAGGAGCTCTCCTTGCTGGTGTCGGAGGCGCGTGAGGCGGGAGAGATTCGTGCGGACCAGGGCCGCATTCTTGGCCGTGTCTTCCGCATCGCGCGGACGCGTGTGCGCGACGTGATGGTTCCGCGGGAGCGCGTGTTCGCAATCGACCACAAGACCGATCCTGAGGGCCTGCTCGATCGGTTGCGCGAGGAAGGCTACACCCGGCTTCCCGTGTATCGGGACAACCTCGACCAAATCGTCGGGATTCTCCATACCAAAGACCTCTTCCACCTGTATGCGAAGACCCGCTTGGTAGTCCTGAACGACGCGATTCGCTCGGCGATCGAGATGCGTCCCGACACGCTGATCGGCGAAGCGCTGCGGCAGTTCCGGCGTGGCCGCCGACACATGGCGGTGGTGCGTGATCCGGGAGGTCCGGTTCTCGGCGTCGTGACCCTGGAAGACGTGCTGGAAGAAATCGTCGGCGAAATCGAGGATGAGCACGACGAGCCGACCCCGGCGGGAAGCGAGTAGCCCGGCTTCGTCAGCGGCCTGGGAGCGCGCCAAGCCGAATGGACGAGAGGATGCGCCGAAAGACGCCTGGCGCGAGCGTGCGGAGCAGGTAGCCGCCGATCGCGACACGTGGGATCGTGACTTCGTGCCTTCCACGTTCAAGGCCACGAAGCGTTGCGCGCGCGACGTCGTCCGGATGGAGTGCACTGCGGCGCACTCTCTCCGGCAGCCGGGCGAGCTCCGCCTCGGTGAAGAGCGCGGTGCGGACGAGCCCGGGATAGAGGGCCAGCACGTGGATCCCGCGCGGAGCGAGCTCCACGGTGAGCGCCTCGGAAAGCCCCGTCACGGCAAATTTTGACGCCGAGTAGACTGCCTCATCGGGCTGCCCGAGACGCCCCGCCACCGACGAGACGTTTACGATCCAGCCCTCCCCCCGCGCAAGCAGGTGGGGCAGCGCAAAGTGGAGGGTATGGAAGAGACCGTGGACGTTCGTTCGCAGGATCGCGTCCATCGTCTCGAGCGAAGTGTCGGGGAAGAGCCCGTGCGCGCCGATACCCGCCGAGCACACGACGATGTCGAGCCGACCATGCCTTGCCGTCGCGGCGTCGATTGCAGAGCCAAGGCCCGCGCGATCGCCCACGTCGCAGGGATGCGTCGAGACCACTCCTCCTGCCCGGGCAATGCGCTCTGCAGCGGCGTCGAGGCGCGCGCTGCCCCGCGAGAGCAGGGCCACGGCTGCGCCTCGCCCCGCGAGCCCACGTGCGATGGCTTCTCCAATTCCACTGGAACCGCCGGTCACCAGGGCGACGCGTCCTTCGTAGCGCTCAAGGCGAGGCATGGATGCGAGCCTAGCGCGCGCGGCGGCCTGCAGCGGGGCGGGGCGGCCGACTCTTTGTTAGTCGAGCCAAGCGCGCAGGCGCGGGCCGAGCACGCGAGCGGCGCGCCGCAGGTCGGCTGCACGGCGTGAGCCGGTGAGCACAGCCACCGCGCGCAAGCCTTCGGTGATCTCAGACGCCGTCTCAAGCGCGCGCGCCGTGCCGCCTTGGGCAAGGGCGCGCAGGAAGGGAAGAGCTAGCGAGACTGCGTCGGCCCCGAGGGCGAGCGCGCGGGCCGCGTCGAGGCCCCCGCGGATCCCACCTGAAGCAATCGTGCCAAGCCCCACTCGCTTCGCATACGCTACGCACGCTGCCGTAGGGATCCCCCACTCGCGCAACTCCCGGCCGAGGGCGCGTTGGCGCTGAGGCCCGCGCAGCGCCTCCACCCCTGTCCAGGTGGTTCCCCCTGCACCCGACACGTCGACCCAGCGCACACCGATGGCGGCCAGACGCTCGAGCGTTCCCGGCGCGAGTCCGCAGCCCGTCTCCTTGACGACGAGGGGCACCGGCAGCGTTTCAACGAGCTCTTGGATCGCCAGAAGGCAGCCGCGGAAATCCCGGTCACCTTCGGCCTGCACGAGCTCTTGCGCGGCATTGAGGTGCACGCACAGGGCGTTCGCACCGATTGCCGCGACGAGCTCCGCCGCGCGGGCAGGCCCGACGTCCCGTGCTTGCACCGCGCCAAGGTTGGCGAGCAGCAGGATGTCGGGGGCTACATCGCGCACGCGGTAGCTCTCGGCGGCGTCGGGGCTCAAGAGCATGGGGCGCTGCGATCCCACGCCCATCCCGAGGCCGCACTTCTGTGCCACGGCGGCGAGCGCCCGATTCACGCTTGCGGCCTCAGGCGTTCCTCCCGTCATCCCAGAGATCAGGATTGGAGCCTCGAGCCGGCGGCCGAAGAGCTCGCACGAGAGGTCGACCTCGTCGACCGAAAGCTCAGGCAGGGAGTCGTGGAGCAGGTACACGTCGTCGAGAAGCGTCCCGTTCCGGTGCTCGACGTCCTCGGTGGTGCACAGGCGCAGATGGGACTCCTTGCGCTCGGAGATATCGCTCATGCGGCCTATTGCGCCGTCGCAAAGGCGAGGGCGGCGGCCCGGTGACCCGAGAACGCGGCACTTTCCAGCGTGGCGGGAAGGCCTGTGTCCGTCCAATCTCCCGCGAGGAATAGATCCCGCACAGGACCTGCGGGTCCGGGTCGCAGGCGCTGGAGCTCGGGAGTCGGCGCCAAGGTCGCCGCCACTTCTTTCACCACGAGCGCATGGCGCAGTTCGGCGTGGATGGCGCCTGGCAGCGCCTGTGCCGCCTCGCGCAGCGCGATCAATGCGATCTCCCGGGTCGGAAGGTCGAGCCAGGCCGAGGCCCCGCTGCGCACACACGCGATTCGGGCGCCCGCGGGGGAGCCGCGCGAGGGCGTGCTTGCGGGCCGGTGGATGCGATCCACACGAAACAGCCACTGCGTTTGGCCGTCGAGGAGCCCCAGAAAATCGGGTCCGCCGACAGGACGATCGAGCCAAAGCGTCACCGAGACGATCGGCGTCGCACGCTCGAGCGCTGCCGGCAAGAGCGAACCAAGCCCGGGCGGTGCGATCCGGCGTACGACGGGCGGCGGCACCGAAAGGATCACGCGCGACGCGTGGAGGAGTTCCCCGCCGAGGCGCACGCCTACCGCCCGTCCGTTCTCCACCACGACTTCGTCGACCGGTGCCCGACAGCGCACCGTCCCGCCGCGCGCTTCAATGAACTTCCGGGCAGGCTCCGCGTAGAGCTCGGAGAGCGGCAAAGCGGGCAGCAGGAAGCGGCTCGCAGAGCGCGGGCCCAGCAGCGCACGGGCGACCACGGCGGCGAGGAGCGCTGCGCTCGCCACGGTGGGGTCCGCATTCAGCGTGGCCCAGGTGAGAGGATCCCACAGGGCGCGCCGGGCTTGCGGGCTTTGACGGAGCGCGAAAAGTGCCTGCGCAACCGTGAAGGCCTCGTCGCGATCCCGGCTCCGCCCAAATCGCGCGACAAGCGCGCGCCCCGCCCGCAGCGCGGAAAGACGCTGGCGCAGCGAGAGATGCCCGAATCGCAGCACACCCGCAGCGAAGTGCAGCGGGGAGGGCAAGGCGGGACACGCAAGGCGTTGCACGCCGCGCGCCGCATCCCACAGGGGCACGTCAAGCTCACTCTCCCACAGCGCCCCGCGGCGGCCGATTCGCGTGAGCAGCGCCAAGAACTCGTGGTAGCAGCCCATGAGGGCGTGCTGACCGTTGTCGACACTGTCGCCCGTGCTGCGCTCCACGAAGGAGCGCGCGCGGCCGCCAAGGGCGGGGGCCGCCTCGAGCACGGTCACCGTGCAGCCTCGCTCTGCAAGCGCACTGGCCGCCGCAAGTCCTGCCACTCCACCGCCTACTACCACGACGCTCATGCGTGTCTGCGCAGGTCGAGCCAAGCGCTCGCCGCTATGGCAAGTCGTCGTCGTTTAGAGAGCCGGAGCGGCTCTCCCATACACGGGTAACCGCGACGATGCAGCTCTCTTAGGAGATCGCGATAAATGCGGCCCATGGCCTGCGCAGGCCGAAGGCGCCGACGGTCTTCAGGAGGGAGCAGAGTCTCGGCGCGCTCGAAATAAACCCGCGCCCGCTCGGCGTGGCAGGCGAGCAGAAGTCGCATGGATTCGCTGACTTCTCGCCGTCGCACGGCCTCAGGTGACACACCGAAACGCTCCAACTCCTCGCGCGGCAGGTAGATGCGGCCAGCCTCGGCATCGTGGCCCACATCACGCAGCACGTTTACGAGCTGCACGGCGATGCCTTGGACCCTTGCATACTCGAGGGTCCGTGGATTGTGATAACCGAGCAGCTCGACCACGAGCAGACCGACGGTGGACGCGACGCGGTAGCAGTAGCGCTCGAGGTCCTCAAAGGTGTCAATGGGTGCGCCCACGAGATCCGACTCGACGCCGCGCAGCAGGTCGAGGAAGACCTCTTGCGGCAGCCGAAACCGGTGCACGGCATCGCCGAGGGCGATCCCGACGGGATGCTTCGATTTCCCGAGATACGCAGCTTCGAGCTCGCCCCGCCAGCGCCGAATCAGACCGAGCCGATCGCTGCGCACGTCGGGATCGTCCGCCATGTCGTCGGCCAAGCGGCAGAAGGCATAGATCGCGTGAAGCGCGCGCCGCCGCTCGGCCGGCAGCATCCAGAATGCGGAAGCGAAGCTGGAGCCGCTCTTGCGCGTGATGCGCCGGCAATGCTGGTAGGCCCGCAGGAGCTCAGGCTCCATGCGGGGCCTCGGGTTGTGCGAGCTCTGTGCGGGCCGCGGGGGGAGCCTCGGACGGCACACGGTTCGCCCGCACGGCGTCGCGCACTCCGGTAAAGACGATCTGTACGCGTTGGCGCGCGCCAAGGTGCGGCGCGCCCTGCTGCACCGCGTAGCCGGCGCTCGCTAGCGCGTCGCACGCGACGAGGCCCGCGCGCCGAAAGAGCGCCACCTCAAGGCGCAGCCGGCCCTGTGTCGCCGTGACGAGCGTTCCGCCCTGCTCGAGCAGAGCCCGGGCTCGTGCCGTTTCGAAGGCGAGCAGGGCGCGCAGTGCCGGGCTGTCTTCGCCGCGCAGCAGCGCCTCAGGATCCACGGCGAAGCGCGCCAGATCCTCGGCAGGCAGATAAATCCGACCTCGACGTGCGTCGTCGGCGACGTCCTGCCAGTGGTTTACGAGCTGAAGCCCCGTGCAGATCTGATCGGAAGCCTGGAAGAGCTGGGGATCGCGAACGCCAAAGAGCAGCAGGACGAGACGACCCACCGGGTTTGCGGAGTCGCGGCAATACTCCAGCAGCTCTTCCCAGGTCTCATACCGCTGCTGCACGGTATCGCGGCGGAACGCGCGGAAGAGGGCGCGGAACGGATCGAGGGGCAGCCCGAGCTCGCGGATCACGGCGCCGCACGCACGCTGTGCGAAATGCGGCGCCGGCCGGCCCGCGGCGGCGGTCTCTAGCCCGCGCTCCCACTCCGCAAGCGCGAGCCGGGGGTCCACACCCGGCATGGGCTCGTCGGCGAGGTCATCTGCAATGCGCACCGTTGCGTAGATCGCCGCCAGGGAACGCCGCAGTCTCCGCGGCAGCAGGAGTGAACCGACTGCGAAGTTCTCGTAGTGGGTGCGCGCCAGCCGGGCACATGCCCGCAGGTCTTGCTCGAGTGCCGAGTTCAACGCATCTCCGGCGCCGGCGATCCGCACTCCTCGGACAAGGAGGGAGTGCGCGCGCGATCACGCAGATAAAGGCCGAGGGCGGAAAGCGTGAAATAGCGGGGATAGCCGTGATAGCGCAGATAGAAATGGCCGGGGAAGCCCGTTCCCGTCCACTCATTCTCGGTCCACTCGCCGTCCCCGCCTTGGCGAGCGAGTAGATACTCGACTCCGCGCCGGACGGACTCGCTCCCCCCGCGGCCGGCGGCAATGAGACCCATCACCGCCCAAGCGGTCTGGGAAGGGGTAGAAGGCCCGCGGCCGCACGCGGAGGGATCCTCGTAGCTCGCAGGCGATTCGCCGAAGCCGCCATCCTTGTTCTGGCGCTTCTCCAGCCAGTCGGCTGCGCGCCGAACGCGCGGGTCGTCGGGCCGGAAGCCAAGCTGCGCAAGACCCGTCAGCACGCTCCAGGTCCCGTAGATGTAGTTCACGCCCCAGCGGCCCCAAAACGACCCGTCGGCCTCTTGACGCGCCGTCACGAAGGCGAGCGCGCGCTCGGCCTGGCGCGAGCTCAGCGAGTAGCCGAAGTGGCCCAAGAGCTCGAGGCCGCGGCCTGTGAGATCTGCCGTGGGCGCGTCGAGCATCGCTTTCATGTCGGCGAAAGGGATCTCGTTCCAGACGCCTCTCACATTGTCGACGTCGAAAGCACCCCAGCCCCCGTTCGTGCTTTGCATGTTGAGGGTCCAGCGCAGTCCGCGCTGCACCGCCTTTTGCTTGCGCACCTCGTCAGGCAGCGTGAGCCGGTCCAGCGTGGTTGCGATCGCCACCGTGTCATCGACGTCGGGGTAGTGGACGTTCTCGTACTCGAACGCCCAGCCTCCGGGCTTGGCATCGGGACGCTTTCGCGCCCAGTCGCCGCGGACGCCCAGGATTTGGCGATCGAGGAGCCACTCGGCGCCGCGCACGAGCCGTGCGTCGTCGGGCGCCGCACCCGAATCGAGCAGGGACTTGATCGCCAAAACGGTATCCCACACCGGCGAGACGCAGGGCTGGAACATGAGACCCTGAGGCAGCTGGACAGTGAAGTCCTCAATCGCCTGGTGGCCCCGGCGCACGGCCTCGTCCTCAGAACCGTGCAGCGCGCACAGCGCCAAGGTCGAGTTGAGCATGGCCGGGACGATCCCTCCCCAGCCGCCGTTTCGGTCTTGCCGCTCCCGGATCCAGCGCTCCGCCTCGCGCAGTGCCCGGGCGCGCAGGGGACGACGCTGCGTGAGTGCGCCAAGGCGGTGAAGCGCGCGGTCAAGAAGCGTGAAGAAGCGCCGGAAGCTGAAAAGCCGCCGGCCCGCATCGAAGGTGAGGTTTGCCCGTGCGGGGTCCTCGCACCAAAGCTCACGCACGGACATTTCGGGTTGCGGAAGGGGAACGCGGAAGTCGACGGCCTGCAGGACGGTAAGCGGCACCACCGTGCCGCGCGCCCAAGAAGACATCTCATAGACGCTGAGAGGAAAGCGCTCGGGCAGCAGCACGATTTCGACCGGCATGACGGGCACGCCGCGCGCTGGGAACTCGCCGAAATAAGACAGCCAAATGCGCGTGAAGACGCCCGCGCGGGAGAGCCCGCCGCGCGACAAGATGAACTCGCGAGCGCGCGTCATCGCGGGTTCATCTGCCTTCATGCCGACCTGTTTCAGGGCGAAGTAGGCCTCAATCGTGAGGGACAGATGCCCCTCCGCTCCCTCCCAGCGTGCCCAACCGCCATCGCTTCCCTGCGTGGCAAGCAGGAACGCCGCCGCCTGGCGGTCGCGCTCGTCGATGGCAAGCCGCATGAGACGGCGGTAGATCACGTACTCTGCGGTGATCGAGGCGTCGGCCTCGAGCGGGAAGACCCAGTGGCCGTCCTCGCGTTGACTCTTCCACAAGCTCTCCTGCGCGCGTCGAATCGCATCGCCCACGCGCTCCAGGCCCGCGGGTACGGCGAGCGGTCCCTCAGTCGATTCGCCCACGCCCTCGATTTGAATGAGACCGCTCATGCCATGCCTCCCAGCAGCTCGCGCGCGGCTTGCACCACGCTCGGCGCGTCGATCTCCGCGTTCGACCACTGCTCCGCAACGTCACCGTGCTCTACGAATGCGTCGGCGATGCCAAGGGTGCGGATCAAGGTCCCGGGAGCGGCGACCGCAAGGCACTCGAGCACCGCGCTCCCGAGACCGCCGATGGCAGCATGGTCCTCGACCGTGACCACCCGCCCGCAGCGCCGCGCCGCGGCCGCGAGCACGTGCCCGTCGAGGGGCTTTACGAACCGCGCGTCGATCACAGTCGCCGAAACGCCGATCTCAGCGAGCCGCTCGGCCGCGTCGAGCACCGTGGCAACGGTCTTTCCAAGACCCACGAGCGCCAGGTCATCGCCGCGCCGCAAAACGCTCGCGCGTCCAATCGCCAGCGGCTTTGGATCCGGATCGAGCGCCACTCCCAAGGCGGGGCCGCGTGGAAAGCGCAGCGCGAAGGGCCGACCCGAGTCGACCGCGGTCGCCAGCAGATGCTGGAGCTCGTTTTCGTCACGCGGCGCGGCCAGGATGAGGTTCGGGATCGGTCGCAAATAGCCAATGTCGAACACACCATGGTGTGTCGGTCCATCAGCTCCCACCAGACCTGCGCGATCGAGCACGAAGACGACGGGCAGACCCTGCAAGGCCACGTCGTGGACCACTTGGTCGAAGCCGCGCTGCAGGAAGCTCGAATAGATCGCGCACACCGGCCGCATCCCCTCCGCGGCAAGCCCTGCGGCGAACGTGACCGCGTGCTGCTCCGCGATGCCGACGTCGTACCAGCGATCGGGATGCCGCCGCGCAAAACGGTCAAGCCCCGTACCGTCCGGCATGGCGGCGGTCAGAGCCACCACGCGCGGATCACGATCAGCGACCCGAATCAGGGCTTCGGCAAAGCAAGTTGTCCAGCTCGCAGGCGCCGGCGCTCCGTGCCCTCGGCGCTGGCCGGTTTCGACGCAGAAGGGGACGGTCGCGTGCCAGCCGAAGGGATCGGCTTCGGCGGGCGCGAAGCCTTTGCCCTTGCGAGTGCGCACGTGCACGAGGACTGGCCCCTTGGCGTTCCGCAGCGCCTCGAGGGCTGGGAGCAGCTCCCCAAGGTCATGCCCGTCGACGGGGCCGATCACGCGGAAGCCGAGCGTCTCAAAATATGGGCGCGGGTTTCCCGCCCGCGCGAGCGCACCCACATTGGGTGCGATCGACATTCCGTTGTCGTTGAACACGACCTTGAGGTCGCTGCCGAGGAAGCCAGCGTGGTTGAACGCTTCAAAACTCATTCCTGCCGTCGCCGCACCGTCGCCGATCACCGCCACCACACGGCCGTCCCGCCCCTGACGGCGCAGCGCCTCGGCCACGCCAAGCGCAGCCGAGACCGAGGTGCCCGCGTGGCCGGCCCCGAACACGTCGTACGGGCTTTCGCATCGGCGCAGGAAGCCACTCGGTCCGTTTGAACGCTTGATCTGCCGCAGGCCTTCGCGCCGACCCGTCAGGGCCTTGTGGCCGTAGGCCTGGTGACCCACGTCCCAGATCAGGCGGTCTTGTGGCGTGTCAAACGTGTAGTGCAGGGCGATCGTGAGCTCGACCGTTCCAAGACTCCCGGCGAAATGGCCACCCACCTCGGCCGCTGCATCGATCAGCTCGTGGCGCAGCTCGACCGCGACGGTGGCAAGCTCGTCCTTCGGCAGGCGGCGCAGGTCGCAGGGCTCCTCGATCGATGCGAGCAGTCTCACTATCGGACCACCCAGGTCGCGAAGCGCAGGGCGTCTTTCGGACTGCGGGTGAGTGTCTCGGCCGCGCTGGCTTCAAAGCCGGAATGCAGCTTGCAGTTCTCGCAGCGCTTGTCCCGGCGCTGGGAGAAGAACTCCCAGTCGGTCGATTCGAGCAGCTCGCGGTACGTCTGATAGTGCGTATCTGTGATGAGGTAGCAGGGACCTTTCCAGCCCCGCGGATTCCGTGTGACGTTGGCCCACGGTGTGCAATCAAGGTCGCGGTCGCCCGTCAGGAAATCGAGATACAGCGGGGTCGAGAGAACCTTGTGGCGCTTTGCGATCTCGCGGATTTTCCGGAATTTCTCGTGCACCTCTTGCTTCGCCAGATAGATGTCGTTGTCTAACACCTCATAGGCATAGCCTGGCGTGATCAAAAAACCGTGCACTCCCATCCCGTCGAGCATCGTGAAGAGCTCTTCGAGTTCCTCGAGCGACGTGTCCCTGTAGATCGTCGTGTTCGTCGACACGCGGTAGCCGCGTTCGACGGCGCGCTTCATCTGCGGGACGACCGTATCGAATACGCCGGTCTGACACACCACTCGATCGTGGGTCTCGCGCATGCCGTCGAGGTGGACCTGGATCGTGAGGTTCGCGTGCGGCGGAACCTTCTCCATGAACTTGTCGAGGAGGATCGCATTCGTACACAGTTGGACGTGCTTGCCGCGCTCGAAGCAGCCGCGCAGAAGATCGGGGGTCGGCTTGTAGATCAGGGGTTCTCCCCCGCACACCGACACGATCGGAGCGCCGCACTCATCGACGGAGTCCAGGCACTCTTGCAGCGTCATCTTGTCGTAATAGGTGTCCTCATATTCGACGATTCGGCCGCAACCCGCGCACGCAAGATTGCAAGCGTGGAGGGGCTCGAGCATCAACACGAGCGGATAGTGTCGCCTGCCCGCACGCTTTTGCTGAGCGATGTAGCGGAATAAGTCGTATTGGAGTCGCAAGGGAAATCGCATCGTCATCCTTTCCGGGGTCGCTGCGGAATCAGCGCCGCCACGGCACGCAGGGCCTGGCGGCGGCGCTCGTCTCCGGTCGGCGTGGGATCGAGCAAGGACAGCAGGAGATTGCCGTCGAGCAGGGAGACCACCCCCGTGGCCAGCGTCTCGGCATCATGGCCGGGAGGGAGAACCTCACGCAGCGTGTCGCGCACGTCCCGCATAAAGATCTCGTGCAAATCGAGCAGCGTGCGCTGGAGCGTGTCCCGCAGCTCGGGGGACTCGAACATCCAGCGTACGAAGGATTGGATGGCCTCGCGGTTCGACGTCACAAAGTCTTCGTACACGGCGAACAGCTCGGAAAGGCGCTTCTCGGCGTCTACGTGGTCCAGGCTCGCGGCGAGCATGTCCCGGAAAGGCACCAGAAATTCGCGGCATGTCTCGCTGAAAAGTGTCGCCTTATCGCCGAAGTGCCAGAAAATCGAAGCTCGCGAGACCCCGGCCCTGCGTGCGATCTGCGTGACGCTTGCGTGCTCGAAGCCTTGGGTCGCGAAAAGAGCCATCGCCGCGCGCACGATGCGGTCGCGCGTGATGGCCTTGCGATGAGTGAACTCAGACCCCGTCGGCGCGCCGGCCGGCGGGATCACCGGATGCTTCTCGCGTTTCATGCCAGGTCCCTCGAAATGGCGAAGGTCGGAGCTCCGGGGGGGTGGCGCATCGCACTCGATCGTGCGGAGATCGTCGCAGGCAAGGTCGCGGCGCCCTGCACCGCGAGACCCGCGCGGGGTCTTGAGCCCGTCGGAACGCGCACGGGCCGCAGCGTCCCGCTCCGCGCAGAGCCTCGACCACCCGTGGCGCCCGTCCTTGCGGCGCCGCGCCTTAGCCCCTGCGTGTACACCTCAGCGCGCCTCCTCGCATCCTGGCTCGGCCGACAGGCCGCCGGCGCGCAGGGCGGACGGGACGATGAGCGCAGTGGTCACGGTGCCGACGATCGCGAGCCCGAGCCAGCCGACGGGCGCAAGTCCGATCCAGAACGCGATCGCCGCATTGAACAGTACGATCGCCGCGTAGAAGGCGGTCACGACGCCGCGCGCTTTCGGCAGTGGATAGAGGGGCGCACCGCGAAGAAACCCCCCGCGTTCGAGCGCACCCATCGCCGAAAGCACCGCTGCGCCCACAAATGCCCATCCGAGGTAGTTCGTGAGAGGGACGCCAAAAAACGCGCCGGGCGCCGCGTAGTCGTACAGCTTGCCGAGGAACCAGCGGTCCCCGCGCAGCGCCACGGGGTCGCACACGAGATCGATCGCAACCATGAGGAGCGTGCCGAGGCCGAGCAGGGCAGGCGTGAGCTGGATGCGGCCCCGCGGGTTCGCTGGAGCTCCGAGAAGTCGACGAGCGGTCGCATAGCTCACGAAGGACAAGAAGACGAAGGAAAGCGAATCCATAAATGGGACGTTTGAGACCCACAGCTCGCGGCCGCGGGTTGGTGCGTCGAGATAGTGGTAGAGGCCGAATGGGAAGCCATTTCGCGTCGAAGCGTATTCGCAGGCAAACGCGACCCCGTAGCCGAGCACGAGCCACACAAGGGTGCGCACCGGCCCGATTTCCCCCAGGGCAATCACCAGGAATGCCGCTAGGAAGCAGAAGACGTACGGACGCAAGGCGATGGTTTGTGCGAGAAGTTCGACGATGTGCACCTAAGGTTCCAAGTGGCTGGACGACAGCGTGTCGCGCCTTGGGGCCGGAGGATCGGGCGTGACCTGGGAGGTCACAACCGAAAACGCTGACCGAACGCCGGCGTTGGGTCAGTCGGCGATGATGGATTCATCGCCACTTCACTTGCAGGGCAAAGAACAGGTCGCGTTGGGGCGTTCTGCTGCAGTCGGAGTTTGCCCTCGGGTTGCGGGGCCTTACAATGTGGCACCCCAAATACCTCTCGCGCCGCGGTTCTGCAGTGAAGGCTGTTGGCCGCGATGGCGTTCACGGACTTGGGTGAGAAGGACTGAGATCGATTGAGCTTTTCGCAGCGGTGCCGCACGCTTGCGCGGCCGTCGACGGCAGGATTGGCCTCCGCGCGGATTGCGGCGGGGCTGGCGCTGGTCTTGGGAGGTGTGCTCGGCTGTGCGAGCGCTCCGCCGGGGCGCGAGCCCGTGCCGCTTGCAGCCCAGGCTGCTGCGACACCCGACGCGCTCGAGGCTGGCTCTCCGGTCCCGCCCCCTGCCGCCGACGCAGATGACGCGCTCATTGCGAGCATCCAGAAGGGCCCGTACGACCCCCTCGAGCCCGTCAATCGCGGCTTCTTCGCTCTAAATCGCGGGATCGATCACGTCCTCCTCGACCCCTTCACCACCGCCTATGAGTTCGTTGTCCCAGCCGAGGGTCGCCGTGCGGTCCGGCGCGTGTTCCGGAACCTGGGCTCGGCACGGACACTTGCGAACGACATCCTCCAGCTCGAGTTCCGTGACGCAATTGTCACGACGGCGCGCTTCGCGATCAATACCACCCTCGGCTTCGGAGGGTTGTTCGATCCCGCCGCCAATTTTGGTCTTGCGCGCCACGAAGCGGATTTCGGAGAGACGCTCGCTCGGGCAGGGATTGGCGCGGGCCCCTACCTGGTCCTGCCGTTGTTCGGGCCCACGACCGTCCGCGACAGCATCGGTGGTGCCATCGACGGCTTCCTAGAGCCTCAGTTCTGGCTCCTCGGTCCTGGCTCGCAGCTCCTGCTCGGCTCCGGCGATGGACTCTCCTTGCGAGACGAGCACAAGGAGGATCTCAGGCACCTGGAGGAATCGGCCGTCGACTACTACGCCGCGCTGCGGAGCGCCTACCTCCTCGACCGGGAGGGAGAGCTGCGCGGGCGCGTCGAGAAGAGCGATGGCGCGCCGCTGTCCGCCAAGCCCATGCCCGAGGGAGCCGTAGCGCCTCCCGCCAGCGAACCCGCGCCGTCGGCGCCGCCAAAGGCAATTGGGGGAGGCGAAGCCGAGACGGCTCCCGCGCCCCCCGCGGTTGGGGCCCAGGCCGCAACGCTGCCCAAGCCCGAACCGTAGGACTGCGCGGGCTTAGCTCGGCCTCGCGCGTCCTCGGGTTCCTCCTAGAAAAATTGCAAACGCGAGCAAGTCCGCGAGCGGGATCGCGGCGAGGTCGCCGGGGCGCAAACCGAGCGTCTCGCGCCGGCGCCAAAGCCACACGCCCTCGAGTACCCACCACGCGCACGGGATCCACACACCCGCGCCGACGGCTGCGAGGATGAGCGCGGGGACGCTTCCGTGCGTAACGAGCTGTCCGGCATAGCCGAGGGGGCGCATGTGCCGCACGACACGGGCCCAGCGCAGGTGCCGGCGCGCCGCCGCAGCCCAGCCTTCCGGTTCGAGCAAGTGGTCCACCACCATGGGCGACCAAGCAAGGCGCCAACCGGCGCGTTCAATGTGCCGGGCGAGCAGAAAGTCGTCGGCCGGCGTACTCAGCAACGCCTCGAAGCCGCCGGCCTCGGCGAGCGCGGTTGCCCGCACGGCGATCGTCGCGCCGAGCGCGAAGTGCAGCCCCTCCAGCTGGGTCGCAAGGCAAGCGCTGGGCAAGAAATGGGAGTTGGTGATCAGGGCGTCGATGCGACTGGCAAAACCCGCGGCGGGGACGCTTCGGTAGGGACAGGTCACGAGGCCGACGTCGGCATCCTTGAAGGGCCGTGTGAGGCGCAGGACGTAGTCTTCGGGCACGCCGATGTCGGCATCGCTCAGCAGAAGCAGGTCGTCATCGATCCCCTCCGACATTTGAATCAGGTTCGCGAGCTTGCGGTTCAAGCCTTCAGGACCTGGCGCGACACGGATCTCCGATCGCACCCCCGGGAAACGAGCTGCCACACGCGCTGCCACGCGGAGCGCCGGATCCTTGCGATCCGCGGAGCCTACGATCACGCGCAAGCCGCCGCGCGCCGCAGCTCGCCAGAGAGTCTCGAGCGAGTGCTCAAGGCGCGTCAGGAATCCGTGGAGTGGTCGAAACGCCACGAGGGCGCCCTCGGGCGGCACCGGATCGAAGTCGAGGTCCTCGACGCGGCAGAGTGTGGAAAGGGCACGCATGGAGAGGGCGCGATAGACGAGCGCCGCCGCAAACCACACGGTGGCAATGAGAGCCAGCGCGCTCAACCGAGCGCCTCCCTGCCGAGCGTCCGGGTGCTGACGAGCTCGTAGCCCGCGTCCGCGATCATCTGCCGCACCTCCGGAGCACACAGCGCCTGCTCTTCGAGACGCCCCTGCTCCGTGTCTTCTCTCGGATGCGTGAATAACTCCAAGGTGTGCACGCGCATGCGCCGCACCATGCGGCATAACAGCGCAGTGTCGAGCCGCCCTGTGGCCCGGAGCCCCCACACTTCATCTGCGGTCCGGATCTGCCCAGAGCGCCGGAGGCGACGCCGGTGATGCCGAGCCAGCGCCGAGAAGATAGCGGGCACGAGCTCTTCGGTGGGACTGCCGTTCGGCGGACGTGCAGCGCGGCTTTCTCGCATCAGCCGCACGCACGGGACCCGATGTTCCTCCATGCAGCGCTGCACGATTTCAAACACCACAGGATGCATGTGCAAATGGTGGTGCCCGTCGACGTGATCGAAGGGAAGGCCGGTTTTGGCGTAGCGCTCGAACTGGGTGCGGACCTCGTATTCGAGCTGGCCGCGCAGCCGGCGCCGGTGCACCCAATCCCGCAGACCCGCGCGTAGGGCGCTCGACGGGAGCTGTCCCTTGCTGTCGGCAAGGTCGGGAATCGCCCGCGGCGGACTCGCGGCTGCGCCGTCGCAGAGCACAATGTGGAGCCCCGTTCCGAGCCCTGGGAACTCGCTGATCAGCGTCACGGCTTCCCCAGCCGCCGGCTCGGCAACCATCAGGCTCGCGCTGGTGAGGATGCCCTCGCGGTGGCAACGCACGATCGACGCGTTCACGGCGCTGCTCGCGCCGAGATCGTCGCCGGTGACGAGGAGACGCCCCGCCACGCCCGTTAAGATGGGTGGCGGCGCTGCGCCATGAACGAGAAGAACTCGCGACCCTCGCGCAGGCGCCGCCACATCACCTCGCGGTCGCGCAGCATGTCCCGCACGATGCGCAGGATTGGGCGGGGTCGCAGGTAATAGGCACGGTAGAAGCGTTCGAGCGCTTCGTGCATCTGTTCGCTCGAGAGATTCTCGTAGCGCAGCACGGCCTCCTGGATGCCGTGCTCTTCGACCAGTCCGGCCGCGCGGTCGCCCCGCAGCCAGCCGTTCTCCTTCGCTTGCGCGTAGAGTGCGGTCCCGGGATACGGTGCCGCGAGCGATACCTGCAGGCTGTAGGGATCGACCTCCTTCGCGAACGCAATCGTACGCTCGATCGTCTCGGGTGTTTCGCCAGGCAATCCGATGATGAAGGTTCCATGAATTAGGATCCCGAGATCCTTACAGTCGCGCGCAAACTCACGGGCGCGCTCAATCTTCGTGCCCTTGCGGATGTTGTTCAGGATCTCCTGGTTGCCCGACTCGAACCCCACGAGGAGAAGGCGCAGCCCGTTCTCCTTCATGATCTGCAGCGTTTCGCGCGGCACGTTGGCCTTTGCATTGCACGACCAAGTGATCCCAACCCGCCCGAGCCCGCGAGCGATGGCCTCCGCTCTCGGTCGGTCATCGGTGAAGGTGTCGTCGTCGAAGAAGAACTCCTTCACTTGCGGGAACAGCTGTTTGGCATGGGCCATCTCCGCCACCACATGCTCGACGCTGCGCGTGCGGTAGACGTGGCCTGCGATGGTCTGCGGCCAGAGGCAGAAGGTGCATCGGCTACGGCAGCCTCGGCCCGTGTAGAGCGAGACGTAGGGATGCTGCAGATAGCCGATGTAATAGCGCTCAATCGTGAGGTTGCGCGCGTAGACGTCGGTCACGAACGGGAATGAGTCGAGGTCGTGAATCGGCGCTTGGGGAGCGTTGCGAACCAGCGTGCCGTCGGGCGCTCGCCAGCAGATGCCCGTCACGGACTCGAGCGGTAACCCCGCAGCGACGTCCCGTACGGCGTAGTCGAACTCCCCGGTTCCAACGAAGTCGACCGCGGGCGCAATGCGCAGCGTTTCCTCCGGCTGGACCATGGTGTGCGCACCCACGAAGCCGATCGTCATGCGGGGATGCGCTTCACGGAGCCGCGCCGCGGTCTTGCCGTCCTGCACGACCGAGGGCGTCGAGGTGTGGATGATCGTGAGGTCGTACCCTTCGGCCTGCTCGATGACAGCGTCAATCCCGAGCTCGTCGGGCGGCGCATCGATCAATCGGGAACCGGGCACGAGCGAGGCGGCCTGAGCGAGCCAGGTCGGATACCAAAAGGACTTGATCTCCCGCCGAGCCTGGTATCGGGAGCCTGCGCCGCCATCGAAACCGTCGTAGGACGGCGGGTTTAGAAAGAGCGTCTTCATCGGGCCGACTCGGCCACCGCTGTCGAGTCGGCGGCGGACGGGCAAGCGGGTAGGCGGTCGGCGGGTGTCGGCATAGCGTTCGCAATGATCGGCTGGTCGAGACCTCCGGGGAAGAGCCAGCGCACGGCGAACCCGAGATCGATTCCAATGCCAGCCAGCATCTGGATCCAGCTCGGATAGTCGAGCATTCGCATGAGATGGCGCATGAAGGCGCGGCTCACGTGACGGTGCGCGCGCGCTTCTGCGCGCCGCGCCGCACGCAGCGTTCGAAGCACCTTGGCACGGCCGCCGAGGCCGGCGATCCGCTGCAGCTCCTCTGTCGCATACGAGACGTGACGGATCTCGTCGGCGTGGATCGCGCGCAAGAGCGTCACCGTCTCGGGGTCCTCAGCGAGGGCCTCGATTAACCCCTCCATCTCAGCGCAGGCCCGCTCTTCGCCCGCCTTGCTTCCCGCGAAGAACAGGATGATGTCGTCTTCGTCGAACGGACGCGGATCGTCGATCCGAGCTTTCGGCGTGCCCATCCCGAAGCGCTGCACGTAGCGTTCGTAGTCCAGCTCCGGCGGGAGCGGCTGGGGCAGGAAGCCGAGCTCAGACAGCCGCCTGCCAAAGAGGCGCGCATGGCGCTTTTCCTCGGCATGGTGGCGATAGATCCTGCGTGAAAGGGCTTCGTCTTGGACATGCTCAGCAATGCGATCGAGATCGACGGCGCTGTCCGCCTCGCCTACAGCGAGCGAGTTCATCAGGAACTCTCGCGCTTCCCGATTGGCGAGAAGGCGTTGGAAGAAGCTTCGGCGCGTGAGCACTCACCCCTCCTGGCTCGAATGGGCCTCTTGCTACCCCGCCTCCTCGCCTGGTGTCAAGCCGGGCTCGGGCAGGGGTTCAGCTGCACCCGACTGTAGGTCCAGGGTTTGCAAGCGCGAGGCCTGCCGCGTTGCCCTCCCGCGCGGCACCAGCAAAGAATAGAGGCCGAGCCCGATCCCCGCCCAGGCCACTTGCTCAACCCGCAGCACGAGCGAGAAGAGCAGGCCAAGGGCCGGCTCTAGGCCCACCAGGGAGACCGCGAGCATGCGCGCGCCTTCCTGTGCCCCGAGGCGTGCGGGTATGAAGAAGGAGAAAAGGTCCAGAGCAATCCCCACCAAAAAGACCTCAATCGTCATGAAGGGTGTGGCAGGAGCGGACACGAAGAAGAAAAAGAGTCCCAGCTGCACGGCACCCATCAGGGAGCCCGCGATATGGAGCGCGATCGCAGCGAGCAGGGCGCTCGTACGCTCGGCGTGGAAGGTCGCGATCCGCAGGTCCACCGAAGCGGAGCCGGTGCTAAGTCCCTCGGCGAATGTCGGCCCGCAAATCCGCCGCACGATCGGGTGCCCGACGATCCGAGAGAGCAGGCGGCCATTGCGCTGCAATGCCCAGAAGATCCCGATCCCCGTCAGGAAGAGCGCGGCGGCGGCGGCGATTGCCAGGTGTGCCAGGCCGCCGAGCGACGGTGCCTTGAGCAGGACGAGAAGACCGAGGACCCCGAGGCTCGTATCGGCTAGTGCGTAGGCGAGCCGGTCCACGGTCACCGTCGCCGCAGCCAGCGCCCCCGGCACACCGGGAAGGAGCCCCCCGCGCACGAGCTCGCCGCCCAGCGTTGCGGTCGGCGTCACGATATTGATCGCGCCTCCGGCAAGGTGCGCGCCGTAAAGGCGCATCAGGCTCGGCCTTTCGGCCGGCTCGAAGCAGCGCTGCCAGGCGAGCGTGTGCAGGAGCTGCTCGATCGCAGCCACCGAAATGATCAGGGCCGCGCCCCAACCGAGCGTTACGGTGTCGTGCCAGAGCGTCCCCGGGCCGATCTCCCACACCAGAAATGCGAGACAAGTCGCCCCAAGCCCGAGCAGCAGCGTGTGAATATTCTTCACGCCCGGTGCCGTCAGTCCGCCGCTTTGCCGGCAGCGAGCGCCGCGATCTTTTCGTCGAGGGCGTTGAGCAAGGCGTCGAAGCCTTCCCGTTCGATCTTCGCCGAGTACTCGGCTCTGTGCAGCGCGAGCTCGCTCACCGTGCCGTTCAGATAGACGTCGATGATGCGCCATGATCCATCCACGTTGCGGAGCCGGTAGTCGAGCTGGATCGGGGAGTCGTCCTTGGGCACGAGCTTGGTCCGCACGAGCGCTGTGTTTTGGCCACCGTCCCCCTCCGAGACGAAGACGAAACTCTCCCCATCGTAGCCATTAAACCGGCCCGCGTAGTTCGCGATCGTGAGGCGCGTAAAGGTATCGATGAAGCGCTGCTGCGCGGCGGGGTCGAGCTCCTTCCAGTACTTCCCGGTGGCCACCTTTGCCATGAATGGAAGGTCGTAGGTTTGCTCGACGATGGGAGCAAGCTTCTCGCGCCGTCCCTCGTAGCCGAGCGTGGTGGCTTGTTTCATTGACTCGAGCAGCGCGGCATGCAATCGCTCGATCACAGCGCCGGGTGTCGTCGGCGCGATCGAACTCTCTGCGTCCGCACCCCGTGCGAGGAGGAACGCACACAGGAGCGCAGAGGAGCGCACAAACTTGTGGGCGATCGGCATCGCGGGATCCCCGAGTTTCCATCATGGCGCGCGCAGCGCGCCTGCACACCGAGATTAGCGTCAAGCGTCGCCGAGGACGAAACTCGTGACTGCCTCCCGGAACCCGTCAGGGTTGTCCAGCATCACCGAGTGTCCGGCGCGCGGAACAACAACCAGCGAGCCGCGAGGCAGCACCTGCTCCGCCATGCGATCCGCCACCTCCGGGGAAAGGACGTCGGATGCGGCGCCGCGCACCACGAGGGTTGGACAGGGGGTGCGGGCGAGGGCAGCCCACAGCGCCGCCGCCTCCTCCGCAGCGCGTCGCGCAGCGTCCTCAGAAGACTCGTGCTCCCAGCCGCGGAAGAAGGCCGGATCGGTCTTCGGCTCAAGGCGCCCGTCCGCGCCGCGGCGCAGCCCGAAGCGCGCCATCCGCGCGAGGACGTGGGGTTTTGCCAGGGGATAGGAGCGGGAGAGGGAGACCTCGTACTCGGAGGCCGACGCGAAGGACGCGGGCTTGTCTGACACCGCGTCGGATCGAATCCGTGAAACGCCGCGCGCGTCGAGTTCAGGGCCGGCGTCGACGATCACGAAACCCGCGAGCCGCTCGGGATGCTTGCCGGCAACCCGCATCGCGACGCGGCCCCCCATCGAGTGGCCCATCAGCACAAAGCGGCTCACGTCCAGCACTTCTGTGACGGCGATCACATCCGACGCCATGGTTTCGTGGTCATAGCGCAGCTGTGGATCGCGACTCGAATCGCCGTGGCCTCGCAGATCGAAGGCGAGCGTGCGGTAGTAGGGTGCTACGGCCGGAGCGAAGTCATCCCAGACGTGTGCGTCGTTTCCGAAGCCGTGGAGCATGACAAGCGGCACGCCAGCGTCACTCCACGACAGCACTTGGAGTTCGATTCCGTCGCAGGCCGGCACGAGCCAGGAACGCGGTTCCATCCCATCACTCTAACGGCTACCGTGCGCGCTCGCATGGCTGCTCCCGCTGCCGTCCTTGTCGCACTCGAGCGCGGCTTCGAGCGGACGCTTGCTGACCTGATCGGTCTGGCTCGGATTCCCAGCGTGTCGGCGGCAGGCTTCGACCCAACGCACGTGGTGCGCTCCGCAGAGCGCGTCGCTGAGCTCTTCTCCGGGGCGGGGCTCGAGTGTGTCGATGTGGTGCGCATCCCGGATGCCCACCCCTACGTCGTGGGCGAAAGGCGCGCCGAAAGTCCCGACGCACCGACGGTTCTGCTCTATGCACACCACGATGTACAGCCGCCCGGCCGGGAGGAGCGTTGGGAGACTCCTGCGTTCGATCCCACCGTACGCCGTGACGGACGCCTGTACGGCCGCGGCGTGGTGGACGACAAGGCCGGGGTGATGCTCCACCTCGCGGCGCTGCGCGCGTGGCTCGAGGCCACGGGCCAGCTCCCCGTTCACGTGAAATTTGTGGTCGAAGGTGAAGAGGAAATCGGGTCCGCTCATCTCGCCACGTTCCTGGCTACGCACCGGGAGCGTCTCAAAGCCGACGTAATCGTGCTCTCCGATACCGCGAACCTCGCCACCGGTCTCCCGTCGCTCACGACGAGCTTGCGCGGCCTGGTCGCGATCGACGTGACCGTACGGGCGCTTGATCACCCACTACACAGCGGTATGTGGGGCGGGCCGGTGGTCGATGCCGCAAGCGCGCTGGTCTGTCTGCTTGCCCGACTGTTCGACGCAGCCGGGCGGGTCGCTGTGCTCGGTCTCGACGACGACGTGCCTGAACTCGCAGCCGCCGAGCGCGCGCGCATCGCCGCCCTGCCCTTCGACGAGGCCATCTTCCGGCGCGAGGGAGGTCTTCTCGCGGGTCTGCGCCTCGCCGGCGACGCGGAGCGCTCGCCCTACGAGCGGCTGTGGATGCGCCCCGCCGTAGCGCTCACAGCCCTCGAAGGAATGCCGCTTGCCACGGCGGCCAACCAGCTGCTGGCGGAAGCCAGTGCACGCGTCGGAGTGCGCCTCGCACCGGGTCAGGACGCCGAACGGGTGCGTCAGCTCGTAACGGCCTTCTTGCAACGCGATCCGCCGTGGGGGGCGATCGTCGAGACCCGGTGCGAGACCGCGGTTCCGGGCTGGCGCACGGAGCCGGTGGGCCCCGCCTTCGACGCGGCGCGCCGCGCGCTTCGTCTCGGATTTGGGCGCGAGCCGGCGGTGATTGGCTGCGGCGGTTCGATCCCTTTTGTGGGACCTTTCGCCGAGGTGCTGGGCGGCGCGCCGGCATTGCTGCTCGGTCTCGAAGATCCGTCCTGCAACGCCCACGGAGAGAACGAGAGCCTCGATCTCGATGACTTTCGTAAGGCGGGGCGCGCAGCCGCGCATCTGCTGGCGGAGCTCTCCGAGGCGGCGCTTCGGCGGCTCGGATCCTAGGCAGCGCGCTCGGCGGGTGTCGCCTTCCCGGCCGCTGAGAAATCGAGAACTGCCAACCGTGCCTGGGTGCCGCCCCGCAGCTCGATCGGCGAGATCTCAATTCGCGTGCTGGACGGGGCGTGACCGAGCACGGCATCCAGGGTCCGACCGAGCGCCTCGAGTCGCGAGATTGCGAGGCCCCGCCGCGCAGCGCCGTTTAAGTCGATGACGACACCGCTCTGATCGCTCAGGATCATGCCGAACGGCAGATGATCGATGAGATCACGCTGTGCGATCGGCAGGACGTCCAGCAGACCGCCGGGGAATAGGGCTTGGCGCAGCAACAAGAGCGACGCTCCGAGGAGCGCGGGCGTGGGATCGTGCTCGAAGCGCAGGTCGCTCACGATGTACGCGAAGTTCCCGGCGAGGGGTACAAGACTCGCGATGCCGATCGCGAGTCGGCGTTTGCGCCAGGGCCATCCCGGGCGAAGCGCGGTTAAAAGACAGATCGTGATCCCTGCGAACACGAGCGCGTAGGCGTATGCACAGTGCACCCACCAAAGCGGTCCCAATCTGTCGTTTTCTGGCGAGAGGAAGAGCGAACTCCACGGACCCATGTAGAGCGTGCTGTAGATGAGGAGCTCGGGCGCCAACAAGGCTGCGGGGAACCAGGGCAGACGCTGCGCCACGCGGAGCTGGGCCAGATGGGCGGCGACACCCAGCCAGAGAGCCGGCAAGGTCACGATTCCGAGATATTTCACGCGCTCGCTTGTCCCGAGATCGATCGCTCCGCGCGCGAGGAGAAGCTCGCCCGAGCACCACACCAGCACGGCGAAGCACATGACGCTAAAGCACAAGCGACCCGGCTGATCGCGGTCCTGTTGCCAGGCACCGAGAGTGAGCCAGAGCGCGAGCACGGCGGTGAGTTCGAGAGCCAAGGCGTAGAGGGTCATCGCTCGGCGTTCTCTCCTTGCGGCTTCTCCTGTATCGACGGGGGGAGCCTTGGCGTTGAGCCTTCGCCCGAGCCGGGTGCGCAGCAACTCCCTGCACCGCTTTAGGGGGAGCGCGTATGATGGACGGAGGAGAGTTGGGATGGGACACGACGCCGCAGAGATCGAGCGGCTATTGCGCGTCCGCGGCTTCGCCCTCACGTCCCAGCGCCGGGCGATTGTCCGCCATCTCGCAGAGCACGGCGGCCACTGGACCCCGACGCAGCTGCGTACTGCCATTACAGGCAGCTTCCCGATGGCAAGCCGAGCGACGGTCTACGCAACCCTCGCATTGCTTCGAGACCTGGGCGCGCTTCAGGAGGTTCTTGTCCCCGGGGGAGAGCTGCGATTCGACACCAACCCGGAGCCCCACCACCACTTCTTGTGCCGCAGCTGCCGGCGCCTCGAAGACCTTCCCATCCCTTCCCTTGTTGTGCGGTTCGTGGACGAGGGGGAGGCTTCCTTTCAGGTCGAGGGCTTTTCCGTGACGGCGGAAGGGCTGTGCGGACGCTGTCGATAACCCAAACGCGTTAGAAACACCACATTTTGATTGTCCCAGCTCGCGTCTAGTGGTAAAAACGCATGTGGTCGGACCTCGGACGTCAGACCACATGGCACCCTCGAGACGGGAGAGCCCCATGGCCCTTGACTTGGAGCCTCTTGGGAACGTGCGTCGCGCCGAGGGAGTCTTCGCGCAGATCCAGTCCCGGATCTTTTCCGGCGCTTATCCGGCCGGAAGCCGTCTGCCCAACGAGCGCGATCTTGCGTCCGCCTTGCGCGTCAACCGCGCCTCGCTCCGCGAAGCCTTAAAGCGCCTCGAATACCTCGAACTTGTCGAGGTGCGGCACGGTCAAGGCACTTTCGTGCGAGATGTCTCCGGCTCCTCGGCGCTGCAGGTGATCGAGACGCTGCTGCGCGATCCCCATACGGTGACCTGCGGTCTGTTGCGACAGCTGCTGGCGTTCCGGCGTCACGTCGCACTGCACGTCGTCGAACTCGCGGCCTGCCATCGCAGCCAAGCTCACCTCGGCCGCGCACGGGAGCTCCTCGCCGAGGAGGAGCGTGACGGCCGCGATCCCAATCGAGCCCTCGAGATTGATCTCGAGATGAACACACTCCTTGGTGACGCGTCGTGCAACCTCATGTATCAGCTTGTGACCAATCTCTTTACCAAGTTGGTCCGACGGCTCGGCCCCCTCTACTACAACGCGCAGCGCGACCATCGGCGCTCCCTTGAAGCGCACCGGGCGCTGCTCGCCGCTCTGGAGGGTCGCGCCGCAGCCGACGCGCGCCGCATTCTTGAGGTCATCCTCTCGTACAGCGAGGACAAGATTCTGCGAGAGGCGGAGCGCCTCGAGGCTGCGGGCAGGATCGGTCCGCGTGAAGGGAACAAAGAGGCAGGTGCCGTAGGCCCCGGTCATGACGATCGCTCGTGACACGCTGCGCTGGAACGGCTGGGGGCGCCTCGGGGAGTCGATGGGCTTTTCGCGAGCTCGCGAGCTGTACCTGCGCGAGGTGCTCGCTCGTCGCCTTGGCTGCAGACTCACACCGGCAGCGACCCCGGTCGCTCTCGAGAGCGTGCGTCTAACCCCCACGAAGCTCGCGCAATCCACGCTCTCCGCGCTCCGCTCCGCCTGCGGCGAGGGCGGTGTCCGAACCAGCGCCTTCGAGCGCATCACCCACGCCCTTGGCAAGAGCCTGCCCGACCTCCTGCGTTTGCGGCGGGGGGAGATTGGCGCCGCACCGGAGGTCGTGGTGTACCCACCCGATGAAGGCGCCGTCGCGGCCGTGCTTCGCGTCGCACAGGAGGCGCGCCTTGCGGTGGTGACGTTTGGCGGCGGTACGAGTGTGGTCGGAGGCGTAGAGGCGCGGGCCGCGCCTGGCCAAGCCGGTGTGCTCGTCCTCGACACGACCCGGCTCGATGGGCTGGTCCGGATCGATCCGGTGAGCGCGACGGCCACCTTCCAGGCGGGAATCGATGGTCCCGCCCTCGAGGCTGCGCTTGCCGCGCGTGGCCGCACGCTGGGCCATTTTCCGCAATCGTTCGAGCACTCGACCCTCGGTGGTTGGATTGCAACACGCTCGAGCGGGCAACTCTCGAACGCGTACGGCGGAATCGAGGACCTCGTGGTTTCGATGCGCGTGGTGACACCAGAGGGGGTGTTGCGCACGGTCTCGGTCCCACGCTCGGCAGCGGGTCCTGATCTCAATACGCTGCTGCTTGGCTCTGAAGGCACGCTCGGGGTGATTGTCGAGGGAACGCTGCGAACCTCGCCCCTGCCCCCGGTTCACGACGAGCGTGGAATGCTCTTTCGGAGCTTCGCGGAGAGCGTCGCCGGGGTTCGAGATGTGGTGCAGCACGGCATTGCGCTCAGCCTGCTCCGAGTCTCCGATGCGACGGAAACCGAGTTTGCCCAGCTTCTGCGGCGCGATCCCGTTCGGCGCCTCGACCTCGTCGCCGCTGCGCTCGGGGCAGCTTCCCGAGTGGGCTATGGCCCGGGACGAAGCGTCGTCCTGTACGGCGCCGACGGGGCAAACCGAGGAGAGGCCGCCCGCCGTGTGGTCGGCGCGCGGGCGTGCCTGCGGGCGCACCACGGACTCCCCCTCGGCCGAACCCCAGGGCGAGCGTGGCGGCGCGAACGTTTTCGCACCCCGTACCTGCGCGACTGGCTCCTCGGCTTCGGTGTCGCCGTCGACACGCTGGAAACATCAGTGGCGTGGAGCAGTGTCGAGGCCGCGCATGCCGCGGTGATTCGAGCCCTCGAGGATGCGATGCAAGCTCACGCCGGCGCTGGAGTGGCGATGGGCCACCTCTCCCACAGCTATCCCGACGGCGCATGCCTTTATTTCACGATTCTCTACCCGATCGATCCTGCACGCGACCTCGTGCAGTGGTCAGCCATCAAGCGCGAGGCTACGGACGCCGTGCTCGAGGCGGGGGGCACGCTCACCCACCACCACGGTGTGGGCACCGATCATGCCGCCTGGATGCCCGCCGAAAAAGGCGTGCTGGGAATGCGGGCGCTGCACGCCCTCAAGAACGCGATGGATCCCTCGGGCATCATGAACCCGGGCAAACTGCTATGAGCTGGTCGCTCAACGAGCGCGAGATTGCACTTGCGCGAGCAGAGCGCGACGGGCTCGACGTGCTCGTGATTGGCGGCGGGATCGCCGGCGCAGGCGTGCTTCGGGACGCGGCGTCGAGGGGACTGCGGACCCTGCTGGTCGAGCGTGACGACTTCGCGGCGGGAACCTCGGGCCGCTCTTCCAAGCTCATTCATGGTGGGCTGCGCTACATCGGCGAGGGTCATCTCTCGGTAACGCGCGAGGCTTGTCGCGAGCGTGACCTATTGGTCCGGCAAAATCCGCATCTCGTACGCACGCTGCCCTTCCTCTTTCCGGCCTTCGAAGGCGGCCGGTACCCACTCTGGCAAGTGCGAGCCGCGCTCTGGATCTACGAAGCGCTGGCCAACTTCCGCCGGAGCGCGCGCTTTCGCATGCTGCGTCCTGAGCAGGTCGCGGCGTACTCCCGTGACCTGCGCCGTGAAGGGCTGAGGGGCGCCGGCCTCTATCAAGACGCCCAGGTCGACGATGTTCGCCTCGTTCTCGAGACAATCCGAAATGCCCGCGCGCTCGGCGGTGAAGCCGCAAACCACGCCGAGGTGGTGGAGTTCGAACGCGATGGCCACGGCGCGCTCGTGGGCGCGCGCGTGTACGACAGCCTCGCACACAGAAGCTATCGGCTGCGCGCGTTGGCGATTGTGAACGCGGCGGGAGCGGCGGTGGAACGCGTCCGCGGACTCGACCGGCCGGTCTCACAGCCGGAGCTGCGACCCGCCAAGGGTGTGCACCTTGTGATCCCGCGCAGCCGGATCCACGCCCAAGGGGCGGTGACGTTCCCGGCGCCCGATGGCCGCGCGCTCTTCTTCGTGCCGTGGAATGAAGTGGCCCTGATCGGTACGACCGACACCTTTAGCGAGGAGATCGACGAACCCGCGGTACTCATCGAAGAGGTGCACTACCTGCTTGCGGCGGCGAACGAAGCCTTCCCTCAGGTGAGCCTCACCACCAACGACCTGCGCAGCGTATTCGCAGGCGTGCGGCCCCTGGTGGCGTCGCCGGAGAGCGAGACGCCTCCCTCCTCGGTCTCACGGGAGCACCGCGTGTATCAAGATCCCTCAGGTCTCATCTCCGCCGCAGGGGGCAAGCTCACGACCTACCGCGCCAGCGGCGAAGCCATCGTTGAGCTTGCGATCCGGCGGCTGCCGCGCGAGCGCCAGGCGTCAGTCGGCCGAAGCCGCACCGCATTGCTCCCGCTGCGCCATGATTCTTTCACGCGGACCGACTTCGAAGCACACCTGCGGACTCGCTTCGGTCTGGCACCGAGTCGCGCGGTTCACCTCGTGCGGACCTATGGCGCGGCCGCAGAAGAGCTGCTTGCAGCGGTTCCGCCGGTACTCCACGGCTCGATCGGGAGTTCGCGCTTTACCTGGGGCGAAATACCGTGGGTGTTCCGCACCGAGTGTCCCGCGACGCTTTGCGATCTGCTGGAGCGCCGGATGCGGATGGTACTTTTCGCCGAGGGACAAGGGCTGCGCAACCTAGACCAGATCGCGCGCTTGGCCGGCGAAGCGGCGGGCTGGGACGCCGAGCGCACCCGAGCAGAGGCGGTGGCGTACGCGGATTCAGTGCGCCGCCGCTATCAAATCGTCCCGCCGCGCGCTTCGCGCCGTTCCGCTGCCGCTTGACGGGTGCCTCAAAGATCTGCGGCGCGTGTAACATCGTGGCGTGCCGATCGGATCCCTTGTCGTGCTCAATCCTGCAAGCCGCGGCGGTGCGCTGCAGAGTCACTTTGCGGCCATCGAAAAGAAACTGCGGGCGGCCCTTGGCCCGATCGAAATCGAGCAAACGCGCGGTCCCCGTGATGGCGAGCGAATCGCACGCGAGGCCGTGCGCGCCGGCGTCGACCGGATCATCGTGGCGGGTGGCGATGGCACCATGAGCGAGGTGGTGACGGGGCTGCTCAGCGCCGGCCTCGGCCGCTACGCGAAGATCGCACCCCTCGCCCTCGGAACGGGTGGCGACCTCCTGCGCAGCTTTGGAGCGACCCGCCACGTCGATGCGGCCATCGAACGCATCGTTGGCGGGAAGACCCGCTGTGTCGATGCCGGGCGCGCCTGCTTCCGCGATTCTGAGGGGCGCGAGTGCACGTCGTACTTCCTGAACGTGGCAAGTCTTGGTGTGAGCGGGCTCGTCACGAAACTTGTCAACGAGACCCCGAAAGTGTTGGGCGGCCGCCTGTCGTTTCTGCTCGCGACGCTGCGAGCCCTGGCGCGCTACCGCCCGTTGGGGGTCAGCCTGGAGATCGATGGCAAGCCGTTCTTCGAGGGCCCCCTCACCCTCGCCACCGCGGCGAACGGTCGCTTTTTCGGCGGAGGCATGCAGGTCGCGCCGCGAGCACGTCCCGACGACGGTCTGCTGGATGTGGTGGTTGTGTCGGGACTGACCACGGCTGAGCTTGTGCGGAGGCTTCCACAGCTTTACCGCGGTACCCACCTCGGGATTCCCGGCGTGTCCTCCGCAACGTGCCGGCGATTGGATGCGACGCTGCTTGCCGGAACCCCAGGGCCAGGGACTGTCTTCACAGAGCTCGACGGCGAGCCCCTCGGGATCCTCCCGGCGAGCTACGAGGTGTTGCCCGGGGCAGTAACTCTACTGGGTGTGGACCCGTGAGCCCGCCGGCGTCCGAGGCGAGAGACGTCTTCGACGAGGTGCGCGAGGCCTGCGCGTTCGTCATGGCCACGGCTCGCCATGTCACCATTGACCATGAGCGTTTGCGGGCCGCTGCCGCGGCACTCGCTGACGCCGGAACTCCGCCCGTCGTCTACGACACCTGCTACCACCACCGGGGAACTCCCGAATCAACGCTGGCCTTCGTGGTGACGCTCGACGCCGTGAACTTCGGCTCGGGCTGGTTTCCCCACTTGTGTAAGCGAGGCTCGCTCTCTGGCTACCTGACAGTCTCGGCGGCCCTTAAGCAGCGCTTCGACGCGGCGGGTCCGCTCAGCGCCCGCGAGCTCATGGGAATAGACGCCTCCGCACTTGCGGAGATGCTCGGCCAGGATCTCACGGTGGCGCCCGTTCGTGAACTCGTTCAGCTCTACGCTCATGCGCTGAACGACCTCGGGACCTTTTTGCTCGCACGTTTTGCCGGATCGTTCGAGGTGCTCGTCGAGGAGGCTTCGGGCTCGGCGGCCCGGCTGGTGGGTCTCCTCGCTGCGATGCCCTTCTACCGCGACGTCGCCCGTTATGGCGGCCGAGAGGTGCCGTTCTACAAGCGCGCGCAGATCACGGCCTCCGACCTCGCCGCGGCTTTCGGGGGCCGCGGATCCGGGCGCTTCGAGGATGTGGATAAGCTCACCGCATTCGCCGACAACCTTGTGCCCCATGTTCTCCGCCACGACGGCATCCTTGTCGTGGAGCCGGCGCTTGCCGAGCACATCGCACAGGAGGCGCTGCTCCCTGCAGGATCTCCTGAGGAAGTGGAGCTGCGCGCCGCGGCGGTGCACGCCGTGGAATGTCTCGTGGCGGAGGTCCGGGCGCGGGGCGGAAGCACTTCTGCACGCGCCTTGGATTCGGCGCTCTGGACTCGCGGGCAAAATCCCGAGGTGAAGGCGAGCCCGCGCCATCGAACGCGCACCGTCTATTACTGAGAGGGGAGGACACGCCCCCGACCGGGCCCGACTGCTGGGGTTCCTGCGGGCTGCGGCGCCGGTCGGGTCGCCGAGACTGCGACCGGCCGGGGGACGCCACCGGCTTCGAGGTACGCGGAGAGCGCGTCCGCGAGCCGCTCTGCGTCCTCGTCGGCGACGTTTGGTGTCCGCAGCTCCTCACGCACCCTCTGGCGCAGCGCACCCCTGGGCGGGAGGGCGTCGAGCCGAACGAGCGCCTCGGCGATCTTGGGTGTGATGCGGGAAATGGCAGGTCGAAGGGCGCCGTCGAGGCTCGGCGGGTGCGGCGTCCCCTCGATCCGCGGAATCTCCAAGGCCCGGCTCTCGACACGACGAGCTGCCGCGATGAGCGCCTGAAAGACCCCTCGCACCGCGGCCTCCGCCCGCCGCGCCTGGCCGATTCGGGCGGCCTCTTCGTCCACAGCGCGCACCGCGGCGTCGAGAACTCGCGCCTCTTGCGCTTCGTTGGTGACGGGTAGTCCCGCGCGACGCTTCGCCTCGGCAACGAGCGGCATCAGCGCCAGACGCTCGTCCGCTGCCGCGAGCAGCGCTGCAAAGGGCGCTGCGGTGGCCGCGGGGTGCCGGTCCCCGAACCAAACCCTTCGCAACTCAGACAGCGTGCCGTCCGCCTCTCGGGCGAAGAGCCACAGATCAAGGTGCTCGGCGAGTTCGGGCAGATCGGCGCGAACGAGAGGTGCCTTTCGATCGCGCGAGAGCGGCCCGAGCACGCGGAGCTGCTCAGCACCACGCCGCCACTCGCGCGCCTCCAGCGTGTCCGAGACGGCGGCGTCCGCTCGCCCTTCGAGGAGCGTCGAGCGCACCTGTGCGTTGTTCGAAAGGGCTTCCACCTGAGCGTTCGGAAAGCGTTCGTGCGCGATCTGCTCGAGGTGCCCCCCGGCATTGACGACGATGTGTGCGCGCCCCCGCTCAAGCGCCGCGAGATCGGGGAAGCGCTCGCCGTCGCGAACCAATGCGACGGCACCACTCTCTGCGACGGGGAGGCTGAATCGACCGACCAAGCTGCGGTCGGCGCGCACCGTTACGCCGCTCATGGCGATGTCAAAGCGTCCCTCCCGCAGCGCAGCGTCCAGCTCCGGCCAGTGGAAGCGAACGAGTTCGAGCGGCCGGCCTTCCGCCTCCGCGAAGGCGCGTGCCAGAACCACGTCGAAGCCGTCGAAACCGCCGGCCGCAGTCTCCGAGGGGAAGCTAAAGGGTGCGTAGTCGCCGCTCGTTCCGATCCGCAGCGGGGGAGCGGTCTGCGTCTCGCCTGGCGAGGAAAGTGCTGCGGCAGCCCCCGCGAGCAGCGCACACGCGGCGCTCGTCCAGCCCCACTTCACGCTGCGCACGCCGCAGGGTCACGCACTGCAGTTACACGCAAAAGACTTTGGAAGGGGCTCGATCGCCCAGGCACGGTGCACAGAAGAGCGAGGCGTGCGCGGCTCTTTCTGGACGTCGGCTTTTGCAGCCAAAACCGCAGGCAAGGGGGATCGACCGCAAGACCTCGCGCGGTCCCCCGCGCGCACAGGCGCCGGAAGGCAGCCTTCCGGTGCCCCCTGTTCCGTGTAGATGCCGGGGCTGCCCGAAGGGGCTCGTTCTCCACGCCGTGAGCCTATCGAACCGGTGCCGCAGGGGACCCCAGCGGAGCAACGTCCTGCAGAGCACGGCCCGCGCACACGGTCCCCAAGACGACCAGAGGCCCTCCCATCCTTGGTTTGACCGGATCCGGGCAATTCCCTACCCTGACAGCTCCCCGGATCTCACGGCGCCTGCCAGAGACGATTCCCCCATCGATCGCTTGAGGTCGACCGTATGCTGTCTGTCGATGAAATTGCCCCTGGCACCCGGGTCACCCACAAGAACACCGGTCTGCGCTATTCCGTCGTGGATCTCGGCGATGAAGAAGTGCTGCTGTCTCCGGAAAGCGCAGACCTTCAGGACCTCGTCGTTCCCGTCGAACTCTTTCGCGCCGAATTTGTGACGAGCGAGCGCTACAGCGCACCGCGCAGTCGGGGCCGTCGCCCGCCCGGTGCCGCTCCCGCCGCGGGAGGAGGGCCCACCCGCGTGCCGGCCGGCCCGAAGTGCAAGGGTCGGATCAAGAAAATGGTGCGCGAGCGTGGCTTCGGGTTCATTCGCGGCGACGACGGCAAAGAGGTCTTTTTTCATCGCTCGGGTCTTGGCGGAGGGGAGTATGACGTCCTTTCCGAGGGCGACGCTGTCGAATACGTGGTCCAGGAGGGGCCCCGCGGCCCGCGCGCGGAAAACGTAAAGGCCGTTCCTGAAAAGGCCGCCGGCGCCACACCCTAGTCCGTGTCCTTGCGCGACGACGTCGAGCTGATCGGCCCCACCTCGAGCTTCTATGTCTCCCAGCGCCTGCGTCTGCATTGGGTCGACTGGGGCAATGAAACTGCTCCGCCCCTGCTCTTGATCCATGGAGGGCGCGACCACGCGCGAAGCTGGGACTGGGTCGCTCGGGACTTGCGCCGCGATCACCATGTGATCGCCCCTGACCTGCGAGGCCATGGGGACAGCGCGTGGGCGTTTGGCGGCATGTACGCGATGGCCGACTTTGTCCTCGACATCGCTCAGCTGCTCGAGGGTCTGCAACTTTTTCCCATGACGATTGTGGGTCACTCTCTCGGAGGAGCCATTGCGCTTCAATACACATCGGTGTATCCCGAGCGCGTGCACAAAGTCGTGGCGATCGAGGGCCTTGGCCCGCCGCCTGCCATGATCGAACGAATGCGCGACGTGCGCCCCTGGCAGCGCATGCAGACGTGGATCGACGAGATGCGCAAGCTCGCAACACGTCAGCCGCGCCGCTATCCGTCGATCGAGGCGGCCGCGGGACGCATGCGGGAGGAGAACTCATTTCTCTCGGAAGATCAGGCGCGACACCTCACGGTTCACGGCGTGGCGCGCAATGAGGACGGCACCTACAGCTGGAAGTTTGACAACTACGTCCGTGCTCTCTCGCCCTACCGCTTCGACGTAGAGGAAATGCGAACGCTGTGGAGCCGCATCTCCTGCCCCACACTGCTGATTCGCGGCACGGAGAGCTGGGCCAGCGATCCAAGCAAGGACGGGCGCCTCGCGGCGTTTCAGAATGCGCGTGCGGAGAATGTCGAAGGCGCGGGCCATTGGGTGCACCACGACCGGCTTCCGGAGTTCCTGCGCATCGTGCGCGAGTTCCTCGCCGAATAAGGAGAGGCCGCAGGGCAAAGCCCAGGCGGGCGAGCGGCCGCTACGAGATCAGGCGGCTCGGAGCGGCGCGCATCGCACCCCTGCGACGCCCACCGGGTCGTCGCTAGGGGTAGTAGACGTAGATCGCGTCGGCGACGCACGCCGGCTTCGCTCCGCCCTCAATCTCAAAGACGAGCCCAAAGGTTGCGCGGGCGCCGCCGCCGGGCATATCGCGCACGTCTTTCAGCTCGGCCAGCACTCTCACGCGGGCGCCGGCGGGGACCGGAGCTGGCAGACGCATTTTCTCGATGCCGTAGTTCACGCCCAGCCGAGCGCCTTCGACTCGAAAAATCTCCGGCAAAAGGCTCGGTGCAAGCGAAAGCGTGAGGTAGCCATGGGCGATCGTGCCCTTAAACGGGGATTCCCGACGCGCGCGCTCGACGTCGACGTGGATCCACTGGTGATCCCCTGTCGCGTCGGCGAAGGCGTTGATCTGGTCTTGGCTCACCGTGACCCAATTCGAGGCGCCGAGGGACTTTCCCACAAATTGCTTAAGCGCACGCACGCTGGGAATGACCGTGGGGGAGGACATGGGGGGCTCCTTGTCTCGAGAATCGCTGCCTTCTAGCCAGTGCTCTCGCCCGCCTCGATCAGCCGTTTCAGGCGCGAGAGGCCCCGGGCGAGGCCCGCTCGTACGAGGCGTTCGATGAGAACCCCTGTGCCGGGGATGAGCGGTCGGAACCGTATGCACCAGCGCACGAGCGTGCCGTTCTCCACCGGCTCGAGGACCATCTCTCCGACGTGATCGCGCAGCGGCGCGCCCTCGGTGAGGACATACTCGAGGCGCTCGCCTGCCTTCCAGCCCGTGATCTGCTCCTCGACCACAAGGCCCATCCCGCGGATCGTGCGAACCGCGCCCACCCCATTGGGCTCCGGGGATCCGGGTCGGCGGCGCACCACCTCGCGCACAGGCATCCAGCGCGGCATGCCCTCATGGTCGCAGAGTACAAGCCAGACCCGCGACGGCGGGGCCGCAATGTATTGCTCAAGCTCGATCCGACGCATCGACGCGCGCTCCCCCCGCGTGCGCGCGCGGGACCGACTACCTCGGAAACGCTTCGACAATACCGCCATCCACAGGGAGCGTCGCCCCCGTGGTCGGAGTTTGGTTGCTGGCGAAGAAGACCACCGCATTGCCCACGTGCCGGGCGCTCACGCGAGTGCGGAGCAGGCTGCGGTCACGGTAGAAGTCGGGCAGGGCCTCGACTGGCAGCCCGCGGCTGCGCGCTCGGTCGGGCCCGACGGTCTGCCAGAGACCCGAGGGGATTTCCCCTTCGGCGAACACGGCGTCGGCATTGATCAGGTTCACCCGCACGCCGAGCGGAGCCAGTTCGATCGCGGCGACCTTGCCAATCTGGTGTGCGGCCGCCTTGCTCGCGCTGTACGCGCCGAAATCCTTGCCCGGTGCGAACACATTCTTGGAGGCGTTGACCACGATGTTCCCGCCCGTGCCCTGCATGCGGAAGATGCGCGCGGCCTCGCGCAGCGTGAGCAGGACGCCGAGGTAGTTCACGTCCGCGACGCGTCGCACCTCGGAGACGGAGAGGTCTGCAATCGGCGCCACGACGGCGATCCCGGCGTTCGCGACCACCACGTCGACGCCGCCGTAGCTCGCACACGCGGCATTGAAGGCGCCTCGCACGGATGCCTCGTCGGTCACATCCATCGCGATGCCCACCGCCCGCCCCGCGCCGTGGTTGCGAATCAGCTTTTCTGCCGCGGCCTTGACCCGTGCCTCGTCCAGGTCGGCGAGCACCACGTGGGCTCCGGCACCCGCGCAGACGTCTCCCACTCCAATCCCGATTGCGCCCGCACCGCCGGTAATGAGCACGACCTGCCGCTCGAGCGGCAGCTCCGCCGTCTGGCCGAGCTTGGCTTGTTCGAGGCTCCAGTACTCCATATCGAATAGATCCGAGGCCGAGAGAGCCTCGTAACGGCCGATGGCCTCGGCAAGCGCCTTTGTACGGAGCGTGTGCTCGGTGATGTCCGCGGCAACCGCTGCATCCCGCTTGGTCTTGCCGAAGCAGAGCGCTCCCGCGCCGGGCAGGAGGAGGACGCGCGGCGCAGAGTCCAGCTTCTTGCGTGAGACGCCTTTGGCGCGAACTTGCTCTTCGAAATAGGCGTCGTATGCCGCGCGGTAGCTCGTCACCGCGTGCTCGAGCTGCTTGCCAAGGCGAATCGCGTCTTCCCAGGCGGGGTCCTCTACCAACAGCGCGAGCGCCTTGGTGCGGATCACGTGGTCGGGAGTGAGCGGACCCCTTTCGCTGAGGGTCGCCGCGGCAGCGCTTGCGCAGAACGCGAGCACTTCGGGGCTGCCACGCCAGTCGAGAATCATCCGCCGCGGCGGAGCCTGCGAATCGAGGCCGCGCTCTGCGAGCAGGCCGCGCAAGACAGGCGCTGCCCGGGCAACGAGATCCGCCGCGGGAGCAGATCCAGCCGGCGGCGTGGCCCCGATCGAGATCCCGCTGCGGCCTCGGGAGCGCAGGTTGGCGAAGCGCTCACACGCGTCGACAAGCTCAATGTGGCACTCGTAGCTCTCGCGCGCATCGGCGCCAAAAGTGAAGAGGCCGTGCTTCGTGAGCACAATGGCGCGGACGTTCGGCTCGTCGCGCGCTGCTTGGGCGACCGCCTTCGCGAGCGGGAAGCCGGGCATGATGTACGGCAAGACCACGACCCGGTCTCCTAAGGCTTCGCGAACAAGCTTTTCGCCGTCGGGCTGATTGGTGAGGGCGAGTAACGCATCAGCGTGGGAATGGTCGACGAAGCGGTGGGGAAGGAAGGCATGGAGCAGGGCCTCGACGGAAGGGTTTGGAGCCGCTGCATCGAAAAGATGGGTGCGGAGCTGGTTCACCATCTCCTCGTCGGAGAGGGAGGGCAGGGTTTCCAGGCGACGCAGGTAGCCGAGATCAAGGGCAGGGAAGTCCCGGGGCCCGACGCGATCGAGACTCGATCCAGAGCCTTTCACGTAGAGGCATTCAAGGGTGTCCCCGAGCAAGGTCCGGTAGGGCGCTTTGAGCGAGGTATTGCCGCCGCCATGCAGCACGAGGTCGGGCTCGGCGCCGATGAGGCGTGAACTGTAGATGCGCAGTGCAAGCAGCTCGCCGTGATCGGGCCCCCATTCGGTAACGGCCCGCCGGGCGTCGGCATCACTCCAGCGGCTTTGCATGGCATCGAGCCTAGCGCGCCTTCCCGTCGTCCTACCGGCCTCGGACTGCCCGTCCGAGCTGCGATCTCAGCTCGTGCAAAATCCGGCGAAGTCGCAAAGACGAGGGTCGAGCGCCAGCGCGACGGCACAGCGCTCTTTGCGTCAAGCGCAGAGCTGCGGAGGATGAGCTCGAAACCCCGCGCGGCAGGGAGCGAGCCGCGTTCGGACCCGCCTAGCAACCCGCTGTGCTCGCCTCGAGGAAAGAGTGGCGCCGCGCCTTGTCGTGGATTTCGGCCACGGCGTCAAGGCCCAACTCCGCCGCGACCAACGCACTCTCACGGAGCTGCGTCGTTCGCGAGACCGTCACGTTGTCCGTACAGATCGCAACCGGCACGCCCGCCTCGAGGAAGGTGTAGAGCGGATGCCGCTCCCCCCGACGTGCGGCGCCCGTCTGCCAGTTCGAGGTGAGGCAGCATTCGACGAGGATGCTGTCGCGGGCGAGGCGCCGCACGAGCTCGCGGTCCTGAACCGCGGAGCACGCATGCCCGAGGCGGCTCACGCCCAGCACGTCGATCGCCTCCCAGACACAGGCCGCAGCCTCGTCTTCACCGGCGTGCGCCGTGGTGCCGAGGCCGCCCTTGGAGGCAATTTCAAAAGCGTCACGGAACAGACGAGGCGGCGTCCCGCGTTCAGCGCCTGCGATGTCGAATCCGACGACGCCGCACACGCGGTGCAGGTGATGCGCCTCGCTAATGGCCTGGCGTGCCAGGATCTTCGCGATGTGCGGACCTTGCTGACGCATCGCGATGACGACCAGACCGCAGCGCAGGCGGTCCGGTCCGTGCGTGCGGATGCGTTCACGCATCGCCGAGAGCACAGCAACGATGGACTGACGGAGCGTGAGCCCGGCATAGGTATGAATGATCGGTGAGTAGCGAAGCTCAAGCGTGCGCACGCCTTGGGCGACGGCCTCGTCCACAATATCGCCCACCACGCGCTCGATATTTTCAAAGAACTGCGTCACCCACAGCGGGTAGTGGAACTTGTCGAGGTACGAAAGAAGCGTGCCCTCCTCCTCGGGCTGAAGGACCAGCAGCTTTTCGAGCTCGGCCTCGGTCGAGGTGGGTGCGAGGCCGTGGCGGCGCATCAATTCCCATACCGTTCGCACGGGAATCGAGCCGTCGACGTGCTGATGGAGCTCTGTCTTCTCGATCGCGGCGAGCTGCTGAGGGTCGACGCCAGGGGGCAGCGCGAGGGCGTGCGGCATGCGCGAATACTATCGTTCTGCTGTGAAGCTCCGCCTCGGCCTGCGCTACGACCTGCGAGGCCCCGCGGAACCTGAGCGCCTTTACTCCGCGATTCTCGAGCACGCCGCCCGTGCAGAAGCCGCAGGCTTCGATGCGCTCTGGATCTCGGAGCGGCCGTTCGCGCGCGCTGCAGCGGTTCCCGCGGCGCTCCCGCTGCTTGCGGCAATCGCGGCCCGCACGACGCGGGTCCGCGTGGGCAGTGCGCTCTTGCCCCTCCCGCTCTACCACCCGCTGCGTCTCGCGGAAGACGCGGCGACCCTCGACGGCCTGTCCGGCGGACGGCTTGAGCTCGGCCTCGGATTGGGTGAGCACGCCGAGGGGTTCGACGGCTTCGGCGTTCCGATCGGGGGGCGGCTCGAGCGATTTGAAGAGAGCCTCCGGGTCTTGCGAAAGGCCTGGGGCGAAAGCCCCGTCCAGTTTGAGGGTCAGTACCATCGAGTGGTGGATCTGGATGTCGTCCCGAAACCCCTGCAGCAGCCTGGCCCCCCAGTGTGGATCGGCGCCTCCGCCGAGAGCGGAGTGCGCCTCGCTGCTCGCCTCGCGGACGGTTTCGTCGCGGGGACGCGTCCTGCGGCGGAGCGGTTCCTTGAGCTCTGGTGCGAGATGGGCCGGGATCCGGTCCTTGCGCGTGTGGCCCTGGAGGTGGCAGGGGCTGCGCATCCCGATGCAGTCCAGGCACGGGCCGCCCTGGCCGCCGAGATCGGCGATCTTGGCACGACCCCGGGGGAGCTCCACGTTTTGGTGCCCGTGCTCGATCCCTTGTCAGGATCGGGTCCTGGCCTCGGCCTCGCGCCGGAGGCGCTCTTTCGGCTGCAAGAGCGCGTCTGGATCCCCTTCTGCAGGCAGGAGTGAACCTCAAGACTCCAGCCGGACAGACCGATGAGCTTGTTCGGGGTTTTGGGGGGTGAGGTCCGCGCAAATGACGGTGCCTTCCATCAAAGGCACGGGCTTCCAGTCCGTGATCGACGACATCCAGCGCCTTCTTGATACGCGCCAGCTGACGCGGGAGGAGCTCGAGGCGCAGCTCACACCCGACGATCTCATCATCCTCGAGTCGAAAATCGGCCCTGCCTCCTGGGTTCCGATCGACACCTATCGCCGCGTCGTCGACATCCTAATCTCGGTCGAGGCCCACGGAGACCCCGAGGGCTACCTCTTCCAGCGAGGCTGGCGCGCCGCCGAGCGCCTGCACAAAGCCGGCATTTACAGCCAGTTCGATGCCACCGTCGAGAAATGGGGAATGCGGGTTGGCAAGCTGATCGTGACGCTCGGGCCCGTCATGTACAACTTCACCGAGTGGGCGTTTGAACTCGAGACGGCGGCGCGAGCCTTTCGTGTGGTCGTGCGCGCCGGAGTGGAGTTCCCGGAGTGTGCGCGGTTCACGGCGCTCGGATTCATTGAATACCTCGCGAGATCGGCGACGGGCCTCACGCTCCGGGTGACGAGCGAGCGCCTGCCCGACGGACGCATCATTTTCACCGGAAACAACGCCTGAAGCTATGATAGGGACCCGTCGAAGAAGAGGGGTCCAGATGTCATCTCAAATCAAGCCCGCTTCAAAATGGCTCATCGTGCTATGGCTCGCGGCTGCGGCGATCCTCGGCTTTGTGGTCTCGGGCCGCTTCCTTTATCGCAGTTTCATCGGATCCGACCCCACCGCATTTCCAGCTGGAACGTTTTTGCAGCCGATCGCGGAGCTCGTCCTGCCGCGTGCGGGTGTGACGCGCGTGGGCGTACTCTGGGTAGTGGGAGTTCTGCTCACCCTCACTGTTGTGGGATTTTTCGTCGGGCGCGCAGCCTCGCGGTCAAGTCGCCGGGCCGCGGATCCAGAGCGTCGAAGGGTGCTCGCGGGTGCCGCGTCCGGGATGGGAGTCGCGATCGGGAGCTTGGCCTTAGGTGCCGCGGGCACCGCTTCGCGCGCGCTGCTGGGTCTTGGGAACGAAGGCCGTGGCTGGTTGCCCGTTGCGGGCGAGATCTTCGGCGCGAAGGTGGAACGCACCGCGCCGCAGTGGAAGGAGGAGTGGAAGGGCAGCCGGATCAAGAACTACCGACGTTTTGGACGGACCGGTTGGCAGGTCTCGGACATCGTGCTCGGTACCGGCGCGATCCAAGGCGAGAACGGCGAGAAGATTGCGCGACTCGCTCTCGAGCGCGGCGTGAACTATTTCGATACGGCTCCCGACTACTCCGGCTCCGGCAGCGAGCAGGCGATGGGCCGGGCGATCAAGGGCCTGCGTGACCAGGTCTTTATCGCCACGAAGTTCTGTACGCCCGAGGGTCACGTGCCCGCGGGAGCCTCCGTCGAGACCTACACCCAGGCGATCGAGGGCAGCCTGCGTCGCCTCGGTACCGATCACGTGGACCTCGTGCACATTCATTCCTGCGACGAGCTGGACCGGCTGATGGACCCCAACGTCCACGAAGCCTTTGATCGATTGAAGCAGCAGGGCAAGGCGCGCTTCCTTGGGTTTTCCTCGCACACCCCGAATCTCATTCAGGTCGCAACCCAGGCGATCGAGTCGGGCCGCTTCGACGTCATGATGCTCGCCTACCACCATGGCATCTGGCCGCGGCTCGGTGAGATCATCTCCAAGGCACGCCGCGAGCAGGACATGGGCGTGGTCGCCATGAAGACGCTGAAGGGCGCGCGCCAGCACGGACTCTCCGGCTTTCGCGGCGAAGCGGACGCCTACTCTCAGGCAGCCTTCAAGTGGGTACTCTCGAATCCCGACGTTTCATGCCTCGTGGTGTCCTTCTTCGAGCTTCAGCACGTCGACGAATATCTGTACGCATCGGGGAGCGGCGTTACGCCGCGCGACGTTACGATCCTTGAGAAGTACGACCGGGAGATCCGCGGGAGCTACTGCTCACCCCACTGCGGGGCGTGCCTCACGTCCTGCTCGGAGAAGCTGCCAATCGCGGACGTGCTCCGATACCGCATGTATTTCGAGGACTACGGGTGGGAAAAAGAGGGGATGCGTCTGTATTCGCGACTTGAGAAGCAGGCGTCGGTATGCGCTTCGTGCAGCGCTCCATGCCTTGGCTCCTGTCCGGTGGGAATTGATATCCAGAGCCGAATGAAGGGCGCGCACGACTTGCTGACCCTGAGCTGACGGAGCGACCCCCGCCCGGCTGCCGCGGCGCCGCGACCCGCGGGTGCTCGGAGCGTCGCCTTGCAGCGGCGCTCAGACGCCGAGCGCCCGCTCGACCGCTCGAACGACGTCCGAGACGTCCTCATCTGTCAGCTTCGGCGAAAGCGGCAGTGAGAGCGTGCGATCGGAAATCCACTCGGCCGCCGGGAACTGTCCTGCTCGATAGCCGTAGCGCTCTTGGTAAAACGGATGGAGATGCACGGCGCGGTAGTGGACGCCCACGCCGATTTTCTGCGCTGTCATGCGCTCCAGGAATTCATCGCGCGCAAGTGTCACACTGTCCAGGTCAAGAAGCAGCGTGAACAAATGGTGCGCGTGGCGCGTTCCCGCGGCGGGAGCCTTCGGGAGGAAGACGGGCAGCCCGCGCAGGGCTTCGCAGTAGGCGTCCCAGATCTCGCTCCGCCGCTTCCAATAGCGTTCGATCCGCGCCAACTGGTGGATGCCAAGCGCCGCTTGCAGGTCCATCATGTTGTATTTGAACCCGGCATCGACCACGTCGTAGTGGATGTATCCCTTGTCTGAAAAGCGTCGCCAGGCGTCTTTCGTCATGCCGTGGAGTGCGAGGGTGCGCATTCGGTCCGCGACTTCGCGCGAGCGGACGATCGCCATGCCACCCTCGCCGGTCACGATGTTCTTTGTGACGTAGAAGCTGAAGCAGCCCACGTCGCCCATCGTTCCGGCTTTTCGTCCGTGGAATTCCGTCTCGATCGCATGCGCGCAGTCCTCGATCAGCGCGAGGCCGTGGCGCTGCGCGATGGCGCTGATGCGATCCATGGCGCAAGGTCGGCCGGCGAAGTGCACGACCACGATGGCCCGCGTCCGGGGCGTGATCGCCGCCTCGATCAACTCGGGATCGATGTTCTGGGTGTCGCGTTCGCAGTCGACCAGCACGGGCACGGCGCCTGTGTGGACGACGGCGTTGCTCGTTGCCACGAAGGTCATGGTGGGAACGATCACTTCGCTGCCCGGGCCTACCGCGAGCGCGGCGAGGGAAAGATGCAGCGCTGCGGTACACGAGTTGAGGGCGACTGCGTGCTCGGCTTCCTTGTACTCGCGGAAGCGCTCTTCGAATCGCGCCACACGCGGGCCGGTTCCGATCCAGCCCGAGCGCAAGCACTCAACGACCTCAGCGATCTCCGGCTCTTCGATGAGGGGCGAGCCAAACACCAGAAACTCGTCGCGGGCCATGCCTGAATACTTCGGCGAAAAGGGTCATTTGCATAATAGGATGCGCATGGGCGAGGTTGTCGCGGAAGGGATGGAGCCGGTGGAGGCAGGGGCGGGCACTCGGGGCAGGAGAAGGCTCCGAAGACGAGCTCTCGCAGCCGCCGCATGGCTTGCGGCCGCCGTGCTTGCCGCAGGGCCGAAAGCTGCCCCGGCGGGGCCGGAGTCCGGGCCGTGGGCGCTTCCGCCCCCGGGTTCCTGCGCTCCGAGTGGAGGGCTCCGCGGCTGGCCCATCGGCCAGGACGCTCCTCCGATCCCCTTCCACAGCGGCGACGTTGTCGACCTCGGCAAAGCCGAGGTTTTGAAGAACTATCTCCCGCCAGCGCTCTGGGAGCAGCGCGATCACTTCTTCTACGAGGGCCAGCGGCTCGAGATCGGACCTTGCTTCCGAGACTATGCGCCGCCCGCCTTCTTTCAGGAGGCGACGGAGAAGGAACGGGGCAAGACCCACCTTCAAGACAACGGCGGAATCGCCGACTACAACGCAGGTCTTCCCTTCGCGCCCGACACGATCGCCCTCGACGATCCGCAGGCCGGCCTGAAGTGGGCGTGGAACGTGGCCGAGCGCTACCAGGCGGGAGGGTTCAAGGCCAAGTTTCGCGTCTCGGACATGGTCGGACGCTCGGGACGCGCGGAACCTTTCGAGGGCGAACTCTTCCTGCTCCAGCTCGCAGGCCGCACCGACCGGGCGGCGGCGGCCTACAAGGTTCCGGGTGCCGGCACACAGGCGTGGGTAGGCGGCGGAATGATGACCGAACCCTTCGCGGCCCGCGAGTACGCATGGCGCCAGTACCGGGACACTGCGACCCTCACCGACCCGGATCGGTCGGATGATCTCCACGCCTTCCTGCCCGAGTGGCGGCGCGTGCGCCGCATCAACTCCAATCAGATCGAAGGCATTTTCATGCCCTCGTTTAGCGTCGGGGTGCAGCCCGCGACCCAGCTTTCGGTGGGGGCTGCGAATGCCGGCGGCGCGGTCGGTGGCGTCGCGATCGGGGCCGGGGGCGGGGGCGGGGGAGCCATCACCCCAAAGCGGACCGGCTTCGAGGGACTCGTGCTGCGGCCACTGCTCTACGACTTTCGGCTGCTCGGTCTTCAGGATGTGTTGACGCCGATCAATGCCGTGACGCCGTCGTATTCGGAGGCCACGGAGCGCAACTATGGTCCTTGGGGTCTCTCCTTCGCGAGCGACCGCTGGGACTTGCGGCGTGCCCTCGTGCTCGAAGGGCGTTTCAAAGGCACACGCGGCGGGGATCAGACCGCGCGACTTGTCCTGTATGTCGATCTCGAAACGCTGCAGCCGCTCTACTACCTCTCCTACGACAAACGCGGGGAGGCGATCGACGTGGGCATGTTTGTCGGCCGATGGAGCGAGGATCGCGCCGACTATCCGAAGTGGCCGGACGATCCGACGAGGCCGGTCCGCGTGATCGACAGTGTAGGTGAGAGCTTTGCGAACCTAAGCGAAGGCGGGGGCTGGCGACGGGAGTCCTGGACCGCGGTCTCTGTACCGCCAAGCGATTCGAGCCTGCCGGGGCTCTTGTCCGTCGACAGTCTCACGAAACGGCGCTAGTCCCGGCCGCGGATCGGCCAGGAGCTTCAGGAAGCGGAAGCCGCCCCCGCGATCGCGCTTAGCCGACGTGCGAGTTCGAAATCCAGTTCCGTCAGGCCGCCGGCATCGTGGGTCTGCAGATCGACCACCACGCGACTCCACACGTTGAACCACTCGGGATGGTGATTCATCGACTCGGCTGCGAGCGCGGCGCGGGTCATGAAGCCAAAGGCCTCGCTGAAGTCGCGGAAGCGAAACTCGCGGTGCAACTTGCCGCCTTCGACACTCCAGCCGGCAAGCCCGCGCAGCGCGGCTGCGACCTCAGCGTCGGTGAGCTTACGGGGTCGCGTCACGTTGCCGCCGGATGGCGCGCACAAAGGCGTCGTGGAGCGCGCGATGGATCCGCATCCGTCCCGCGTCCCCATAGACCTTGCGGAACGCGGTGAGCGGGATGATCCCCTTCGCCATGGTGCGGTGTCCGCCGCCCACGCCGAGCCCTTCCACCACGGCCCGGACGACATCTCCGGCCGCGCGCACGTAGCCCACGTTGCGCACGGAGAAGACAAGGTCCGATCCGACGATGCCCGCGGCAATCGCCCACTCCGTACCCTCTGCCTGGAGCGCCATGTCCGCAACCTGTGGGATCACGTCCTCACGCACGCGTCCCAACACGAGGATGTGAATTCCTTCTTCCACCGTCGCACGCGCGAGGGCACGACCGAGCGCGCGCAGGCCATCGAGCGGCAGGGCGGGCTGTTCGATGCGCCGCAAAAGCGCGGGACTGTGCGCGGCATGGAGGAAGGAGAAGGCATTTATGTCGTGGCGGCTTGTCTCGCGACCCAGGAGCTGGGTGTCACTCTTGATGCCGTAGAGCAAGCCTGTGGCGAGTTTGGGTCGAAGCTCGAGGCCCGCCGCGCGGACGTACTCGGTCAGAATTGTCGACGTAGCGCCATAGGAGGGCCGAATGTCCTTGATCACGGCGTCGTAGCCAGGGCGCTCAGGATGGTGGTCGATCACAACGTCGACGCTGCGCAGCCGGGCGGGTGGCGGCTCACCGAAGACGGGCGGCTGGACGTCCACCAGTGCGATCCCGTCGAACTCTTCGAGCTCGTCCGGGCCGAGGGTGCGCACCTCGATGCCGAGAGCGGCCACCATGGCGCGGTTTTCGGGCCGCGTGACGGAGCCGAACGAGATGAGGGGCGCGGTACTGCGGTTGCGTCCGAGCAGCGCCCGCAGGGCGTAGCCGCAGGCGATTCCGTCGGGGTCAGGATCGGGCTGAAGGAGAACACCGACCTTTTGTCGCGGCCCGAGCAGGCCTCCAATCTCGACCACGCGCCGAAGGTTTGTAAGGTGGGCGAACTCGTCGTCCACGTCGTCGCGAATGAGCGAGCGCAATCCCGTTCGGCGCAGGCAGGGGTGGGGAGGCAGCAGGTCGGCGCCAACCCGGTCGGAGAGCACCAGGATCGGCGCTGCAGGTGCCGCCTCCGCAATCGTCGCGACCGCGGTGCGGAGGAAGGGGCCGTCCTCCGAAACCAGGGCGAACCCGTCGCCTTCCTTGGGCTCGAGCTTGTGAAGGACCTCAGCGGTGACACCGCCCGGGAGCGCCCGGAAACCCGCGGGCCGGGCTCGAGCCTCGTCTTCGCGGGGGACCCAGGTCAGCTCCTCCTGCTCCCCGGCGCCGATCCTGCACCACAGTCGCGCGAGCTCCGCGCCATCGCACACGATGATCCGACGAGCCAACCGACCCCCCCCGCGTCGGCCCGCGCCTCGCAGTCGAGGGGATGGGCCGCCTCGACCATTCTAGCCCTTGCCCGCAGGCGGGCCCCGACGCGCCCTTTGCGGCCGCGCTGCCGGAGCGGCTGCCTTCGCTCGCTCCGTGTCCGCGCGGCGGCGCAGGGGCGCCCCGAGGACGGCCCGCATGGTGCGCGCGTCGACCGGCTTTCCGCAATGCGAGCAGGTGAGAGTGGCCAGCGCCTCCTGACCGCAGTCCTTGTGCACCAGCACGATCGGCGCGCCCTCGCCTTGGTCGAGCCAGCGGTCGCCCCAGCGCATGAGGGCCACGAGGACGGGGTAAAGCTCGAGGCCTTTGGCGGTGAGCCTGTACTCGAAGCGTTCCGGAGAGGTTTGGTAGGAGATGCGCTCGAAGACGCCCCGGTCGACAAGACCCTGCAGGCGGGCGGCCAGCACGTTGCGGGCGATGCCCAGGTGAGCCTGCAGATCCTCGAAGCGGCGCAACCCGGCAAACGCCTCGCGCAGAATCAGCAACGTCCAGCGCTCCCCCACCACCGCGAGGCTCCGCGCAACCGAACAGACTTGTCCTTCCGCATCCCGCCAGCGCACGGAACGAGAGTAGCGCCATAGGTTGCGTTTTGAAACTAACCCTCCTAGGGTGTGGACTGTGCGTTTCAAATCAAAACGAAGGGAGCGAGCATGCCGATGAGCCCGCCCCCCCTCCTTCGAAACCGTTGCCACCGCCGCTGGGCGCTGGCGTTCGAGATCCGGCGGCTCTTCGCGAACGAAAACGCACGCAAGGGCATGAAATCCTTCGCTGGGCGCGGCATCGCGCCCTCTCAGGGACGGTCCGCATGCGAGAGTTGACCCTCGTGGCACCGGGCAAGCTCGAATGGCGGGACGTCGCGCCCCCGCGCCTCGAATCGGCAACCGACGCCATTGTGCGTCCCATCGTCGCCACCACCTGCGACCTCGACGCGCCGATGATCCGCGGCGCCGTCCCATATCCCCTGCCGATCGCCCTGGGCCATGAGTTCGTGGCCGAGGTGGTCGAGGTTGGCGGCGAAGTGCGCAGCATCGAAGCGGGATGCCGGGTCATCGTTCCATTCCAAATCGCATGTGCAGGTTGCCGCCGCTGCCGCGCGGGGCTCACCGCAAGCTGCGAGTCGGTGCCGCGGCTCTCGATGTACGGCTTTGGAGCGGCGGGCCGAAACTGCGGCGGGGCACTCTCCGATCTCGTACGGGTGCCGTTCGCGGACGGGATGCTGGTGCCCGCTCCGAAAGAGGTTGCCCTCGAGGCGCTTGCCAGCGCGAGCGACAATCTCCCCGATGCCTTTCGCACGGTGGGACCTCCCTTGCGCGAGAATCCGGGCGCGAACGTTCTCGTGGTGGGGGGCATCGGGAGCATCCCCCTCTACGCCGCTGGGATGGCTCACGCGCTCGGGGCCGGAAGGGTCGACTACCTCGATACAGATCCCGGCCGCCTGCGAATCGCTGAGGCCCTTGGCGCCCATGCGATCGAGGGCCCGCCGCCGAAGCGGGCGGGTGCGTACGCCATTACGGTGGACGACAGCAAGGATCCTGCGGGACTGGCCTGTGCGTTGCGCTCGCTGGAACCCAACGGAGTGTGCACGAGCCTCGGGATCTACTTTGCGGAGACGCCCCTTCCGCTGCTCGATATGTACACGCGAGGTGTCCGCTTCTTCACGGGGCGCGTCAACGCACGGGCTGAGATTCCGCACGTGCTTGAGCTCGTCGCGTCCGGGCGCTTTCATCCCGAGCTCGTGAACTCAGAGGTTGTGCCCTGGCACGAAGCCGCGGAGGCTCTTGCGCGGCCCACGCTAAAGCCCGTCTTCGTAAGAGCTGGCTAAAGCAGCGTCGCCCAGCGCGCAAAGGCATGGGTTGCGATGCGCTCCAGGGTCGGGAGGTGGGAGGCCGCGTGCGCGAGGATCTCCTGACCCTCGAGTCCCGCGCCCGCAAGCTCATCGGGAAAGGCCTGCACCATGCCGGCCACCATCGGCTCCGTCACTTCCATGTGGAAGAGAAGCCCCCACGCCTTCCCGCCATAGCGGAACGCTTGCCAGGCAGTCCGCGCGGAGCACGCGAGGCCCACTGCGCCTGCCGGCAGGTCAAACACATCGCCGTGCCAGTGGAAAGCGGTGAACGCGCGCGGTGCGCCTGAAAGCAGCAGATCGGTCGCCGCCGTCTCGTAGAGCGTCAACCCATGCCACCCAATCTCTTTGGCTGCACCCGGACGCACGTCGGCACCGAGTGCGTGGGCCAGCAGCTGGCTGCCAAGACACACGCCAAGCAGGGGTTGCTCGCTGCGGAGCGCCTGCTCGATGAGCCGTAGCTCGTCGTTTAGGTAGGGGAACCGGTCGCGCTCGTAGACGCCCATGGGGCCGCCCATCACGACGAGCCCGGCCACCGCTTCGAGCGACTTCGGCACGGGCTCGCCTGCGAAGGAGCGCACGACGCGCAGCGAGTGGCCCGCCGCGGCGACGGCATCGCCGATCCGCCCCGCGGTCTCGGGTGCCACGTGCTGGAGCACGAGGACTTCGGCCACGCTGGGTTAGCCCGCCAACGCGGCTGTAGGTCCGGCCGGTCGATCGGCCGGGGGGCAGGCTGCGGCGTGGCCGCACCCCCGCGCCGCGCTTTCGCGCCCGCGCATTTCGCTCCGTGCATCCGGCGAGACTCCGAGGCCCGACATCATGCGACTCCCAAGGCTTCGCGTGCCCGTGCCTTGAGCGCCTTGTAGTCGACTTTGCCCGAGGGGGCGCGGCCGATCGAATCGACGAAGAGCACACTCTTCGGGGCCTTGTAGGGTGCGAGCCGCTCGCGCACGTGTGCGCGCAGCTCCTCCTGTGTCGGCGCGCTCCCTGCGCGCAGTTCGACGAGGGCCGTCACGGCCTCCCCCCAGCGTTCATCGGGCAACCCTACTACCGCGGCGTCATACACCGCCGGGTGCTGTTTCAGCGATTCCTCGATCTCCTCGGGGTAGACCTTTTCTCCGCCGGTGTTGATGCACACAGAGCCCCGGCCGAGAAGGTTCAGGGTTCCGTCTTGGTTGACCGTGCACCAGTCGCCCGGGATCGACCAGCGCTCGCCGCCGATCGTGCGAAAGGTCTCGGCCGTCTTCTTCTCGTCCTTGTAGTAGCCGATGGGGATGGGGCCGCTCCGCGCGACAAACCCGGCCTCACCGCTCCCGGGACGGACCTCGCGGCCGTCGGCTGCGAAGACCTTGCAGTTGGGGCCGAGCCGAAACTTCCCGACTTTGGTCTCCGAGTCCTTGGTCGTCACTTCAGCCCCAAAGCCTGTGGCCTCACTCGATCCGAACGAGTCGAAAAGGATCGCATGGGGCAGCTGCTCGAGCAGGCCGCGCTTCACTTCGGGACTCCACATGACGCCGGAAGACACGATGAGAACGCACGACCGCAGATCCCAGCGGCCTGGATGCGTCTCAAGGGCGCGGAGCATCGGCTTTGCAAAGGCGTCCCCGACGATCGAGAGCGCTTGCACGCGACGCCCTTCGACCGTGCTCCAGAGCTCCTCTGGGTCCAGAGAACGCGAGCGCAAGGTCACCACAGAGCCGCCGCCGCCGAGCGCAGTGAAGCTGGTAAAGAGCCCCGTTCCATGCATGAGTGGGCTGCCGGGGAGAAGACGCTGACTGCGCGCCTGCTCTTGGATGCGACCGCGCTGTTGCTCCACCGACTCCGAGGCCTTTTCACCCAGCACCGCATTCCCGCCTCCGCCGATGCTGCGGAACAGGGCGGACTGCTCCCACATCACCCCCTTCGGCATGCCCGTGGTGCCGCCTGTATAGAGAAAGAGCAGATCGCGGGGGCTGCGCTGAATGTCCAGGCGTTCTGCTCCCAGTCCCGCGATCTGTTCGTAGGGCGTCGCAAACGAATTGCCGGGTGCGCCGTCTTCAAACTCGATCCACTCCCGCACGCGAGGGACGCGATCGCGCACCTTGGCGATGCGACCGGCATAGGTCGCCTCGTAGACCACGATCTCGCTGTCGGAGTTGTCGAAGAGATAGACGAGCTCATCTTCGAGATAGCGGTAGTTCACGTTGACCGGGACCAGGCGTGCTTTCATGGCGCCGATCAGCGTTTCAATGAACTCCGGCCGATTGTGAGAGTAGATCGAGATCTTGGCACCAGCCTTATGCGGGCTTGAGAAGTGGCGGGCGAGGGCGTTGGTGCGGCGCTCGATTTCACGCCAGGTGCGGGTGACACCATCGAGCCCGTGTTGCAGCGCTACGCGCTCCGGACAGGTGTCTGCCACGAGTTCAAACAGGTCCGCCAGATTCCACTCCATGCCCACCTCCCGGGTGTCGTTTTCGCTTCGGGGACGCTTTCCAGAAGAAGTTCCCGTGACAGGGCCTCCGGGGGGCTCATCTTAGCTGGGGAATCGCTAAGCTCGCGCCGTGCAACCCGTGTTTATCGGTGATGTTCAGGGCTGCGCTGTCGAGTTCGAAGAGCTGCTCGGCCGGATTCGCTGTCGCTTTGGGGACCGCCATGAACTGTGGCTGGTGGGCGACCTGGTGAACCGGGGACCCGAGAACCTGCGTCTGCTCGAGCGGGTCGCGGGCCTCGTCGAGCGTGGCCGCGCCCATTACGTGCTTGGCAACCACGAGGTGGGACTCTTGCAGTCTGCCCTTGGCCACCGCCCCTTGCGGCCCCTCGATACCTTCCACGACATTCTGGACTCACCGGACCTCTCGTTCTGGGTGGAGTGGCTCCGCCGTCGTCCCTTGGTGGAAACCGGGGTTCTCGGGAGCCGACCCTTCGCCATGGTCCACGCGGGTGTCCACCCGGACTGGGATCTGCCGGAGATCGAGAAGCGGGCGCGGCGCGTGGAAGAACGGCTGGGAGCGGCGGACCCGGAGACGGCTTGGGGGCTCCTCGGGGCGGCGCGGGCCACCGACACGGACCGGGACGTCCTCGACCGGTTCACCTGTATCCGAAGCGTGGACGGCCGTGGGAGCTGGTCGAAAGACGAGCCCCCCGACCCCCAGGACGCATGGCACCGGCGCTGGAGCGCGAGGGGTCACCCCTACGGCATCGTGTATGGGCACTGGTCCTTGCAGGGACTCCACGTCGCCAAGCGGTTGCGTGGTCTGGACACCGGCTGCGTGCACCACGCCCGCGGTCGCGACGGCTTCCTGACCGCCTGGATGCCCGATCCGCGCGCCACCGACCCCTTTGGCGTTCCGGATGACCGCTTCTTGCAAGTGAGAGCCCACCGCCGCTATGTCACTGAGCCGGGGGCGGGGGAGCGCTAGGGCGCGCCGGCGCGAAGGAATCCACCGTGGCCTCCGTTCAGCCGATCAAATCGACCATGCCCGTCACAAGCGAGGCGCAAGACGCCCGCTCCGACAGCCACCCGGAGTGGTTCACGAACCGGGAGCTCTCGTGGCTCGGCTTCAACCGCCGCGTTCTGGAGGAGGCCCGCGACCCCCAGAACCCGCTGCTCGAGCGCATGAAATTCTTGGCGATCGTGGACTCGAACCTGTCTGAGTTCCTGGAGGTGCGAGTGGCGGGTCTGCGCCAGCAGGCCGAAGCAGGAGTCGCAGATCGCAACCCAGACGGTCTGTCTCCCGCCGAAGCGCTCCACGCGATCGATATCTCGATCCGCGAGATGGTGGCGGAGCAATACGACTGCTGGCTGCATGAGCTCCTTCCTGCGCTCGAGAAGGAGAACGTCCGAATCGTTCGGCCGACGGCGCTCGAGCCGGAGGACGCCGCGTGGCTCACGGCGTACTTCGACCGCGAAGTGTTCCCGGTCCTAACCCCAATTGCCGTCGACCCCGCCCATCCTTTCCCTCACGTCTCGAGCAAGAGCCTGTCGATCGCCGCGCTTCTGCGGACCGACGATTCCGAGCAGCCTGAGCGGCTCGCCGTGGTCCAGGCCCCGAGCGTCCTCGCGCGCATCGTGCGATTGCCCCCGCGCAACGGGCAGCGCTGCTACGTCTTCTTGGCGGACGTAATCCGCTGGAGCCTGCCCAGGCTCTTCCCGGGCATCCCGATCCTTGACCACACGGCATTCCGGGTCACCCGGAACAGCAACTTGTACGTGGACGAGGAGGAGGTTGAGAACCTGCTCACGGCAATCGAGCAGGAGCTGCGGCGGCGCCGGCGCGGCGAGGCAGTCCGGCTTGAGGTGCGCACACCCGTCGGCGATCGCCTGAAACACGCGCTGCTTTCGGTCTTTTCCCTCGAGCCTTCGGACCTGCAGGAGTGCCAGGGCCCCGTCAATCTTTCGCGGCTCCAAGAACTCGTGCGCCTCGAAGACAACGACAAGCTCAAGGCTCCAGTCTTCATCCCGCCGGTCCACCCGTTGCTGCGTGAATCCGAGGATGTCCTGAAGGTGATCCGCCGAGGCGACGTGCTCCTGCATCACCCATTTGATTCATTCTCAAGCGTCGTCGACTTCATCGACATGGCCGCGCGGGACCCTGACGTGCTTGCGATCAAGCAAACGCTCTACCGTACCAGCCACGATTCTCCCATCGCGCGCGCCCTCGTGTTTGCGGCAGAAAGCGGCAAGCAGGTGACCGTGGTGATGGAACTCCAGGCACGCTTTGATGAGGAGGCGAACATCCGCTGGGCCCGGCGGATGGAAGAGGCTGGCATCCAGATCGTCTACGGCCTGGTCGGTCTTAAGACCCATTGCAAGCTGTCGCTTGTGGTACGGCGGGAGGAAGACGGGATCCGCCGCTACGTGCACCTTGGGACCGGCAACTACAATCCTGCGACCGCACGCATCTACACCGATCTTGGGATCTTTACCGCCGATCCGGAAGTGACTGCAGAGGTGGCGACGGTCTTCAACACGCTCACGAGCCTCGGACGCCCTCCGGAGTTTCAGAATCTCTTGGTTGCACCCTTTACCCTGCGACGCGGCATGTTGGAACGCATCGATCGCGAGGCGAAGAATGCGCGCGCCGGTCGGCCGGGAAGCATCGTGGCGAAGTTGAACGCGGTCCAGGACGAAGAGGTGATCCGCGCGCTCTACAGGGCCTCGCAGGCGGGCGTCTCGATCGACCTCATCGTGCGTGGCATCTGCTGCCTGCGGCCGGGCCTCCCGGGCGTGTCGGAAAATATCCGCGTCCGCTCCATCGTGGACCGTTTCCTGGAGCACAGCCGCGTTGTGCGCTTTGAGAACACGGGACTAGAGCCTGAGTTCTGGATCGGGAGCGCCGACTGGATGCCCCGCAACCTCGACCGCAGGGTTGAGGTGATGTGCCGGGTCCGCGCGCCCGCCCTCTGCGAGCGCCTCCAAGGCATTCTGGATGTGTACCTGCGTGACGATTTGAAGGCCCGGGTGATTCTGCCGGACGGCTCTCACCGCCGCACGGAGCCTAAGGAAGGGATTCGTGCCCAGGAGGTCCTCATGCGCCAGAGCCTCACCACGCCTGTCATCGAGGTCGTCACGGCCTAGCGCTCGCGCTTGCTGGCGAGCGCCCGGGCCGCGGCTTGTCGCACGCCCGGATCGGGGTCTTGCTCGGCCAGCTTTTCCACCTCGCTTGCGAGCGCGGGATCCGAGACATTCGCCGCGTAACGGACGGCGATCGTCCGGACCGCCGCATCCTCGCTGCGCAGCCCACGGCCGAGGGCCGCGCTGAGCTCGAGCGCATCGGGCCGCCGCAAGAGCGCACCCTGCAACGCCGTCTCGTACACGCCTGCATCGATGGCAGCACCGGGCTCAAGCACATCGTGGAGCAAGCGTGCGTAGCTCTCGGCGGAGAGCAGCGCCACGCTCGCGGAGGCCTCGCGCACCGCGGAGCTGGCCGCCGGGTCCAGCGCGCGCCGCGCCCTTTCCGTCAAGAGATCTGGCGAGATCGGCTGAAAGGGCGCCGCCGGATCTGCAAGGCCGCGCACCGCCAGATCCCGCAACGTTCCGTTTTCCCCGTCGATCCACGCAAAGTAGAGCGTCCGGAGCTGAGCGGGATCGTGGCGCGCGTCCGCGAAAGTGCGCATGGCAAGGATCCACTCCACCTCGCCGCCGGCGGGGATCACGATGTTTTCCTTCGGATCGTCGGCAAGGAGATAGGGGGGACGGGCTCCGCGCAAAAAAAATAGAGCACGATCGCCGGTCTGGAAGACGGGTGCGTTGGACGGAGCACGCTTCACGTCAAAGTCGGAAGGGACGGGTCCAGTCACGTCGATGGCGTCGTGCACCCGGATGCGGCTTTCGGAGACACTGCCGACGGTTCCGATCGCGATCGCATCTGCATTCGCCGCAATCTCGTGCAGGGGACGCGGGCCTTTTGGGAGCGGGTGGTTCAGCATGCCTTGGGCGCCCGCCTGAGAGGGGGGGAGCCCTGCAAGAAGAGCGCAGAGCGCGGCTAGAAGAGGAGCGCGGAGCGCGCGAAAGGAGGCGGCTAAGGCCATCATCGGCGATCATAGCCACGGAGGGTGAGATGCGCGCACGAGCCAATTTTTTTGCGTCGCGTCTTTTCGTTGCCGCGACTGCACTCGTTGTCGCGGCGGGGTGCGCGATCAATCCTGCGACGGGCAAGCCGCAGCTGATTCTGATGTCGGAGGCACGCGAAGCCCAGCTCGGACGCGAAGCCGCGGACCAGGTGATTCAGGAGATGGGGCTCGTCGATGACCCGCAACTCGCCGCGTACGTTGGCGCCGTCGGCGAGCGCCTGGTTCGGGTTTCGGTTCGCCCCGATCAGCATTTTGAGTTCCACGTGGTGGACATGCAGGAGCCCAACGCCTTCGCGCTTCCGGGTGGTTATGTGTATGTGTCTCGCGGTCTGCTCGCGATCTCGAACTCGGAGGACGAGCTCGCGAACGTGCTCGGTCACGAAATCGGCCACGTGCTGGCGCGCCACGCGGCCCAGCGCGAGACCCGTGCCCTCCCCGGGAGTTTCCTAACGGGCCTCACCGCCTTGGCGGCGGGGATCGTGGGAGGGAGCCAGGCCGCAGCGCTCGTGGGGTCGATCGGCCAAACCGCGACCTCTGGCCTTCTTGCCGCCTACAGCCGAGATCAAGAACAGGAAGCGGACAAGCTCGGCCAAGAGTTGGCCGCGCGAGCAGGCTACGGCCCCGCTGGAATGACCGCGTTTCTCACCACACTCGAAAGGGAGACGACCTACGAAGCGAAGGGGTCGAGGCGTGCGAGCTTCTTCGATTCGCACCCCTCGACGCCCGAGCGCGTGTCGACCACGGAAACATTCGCGGGCGAGCTCGCGACCTCACCGGGAAAGCCCCTTGCTCCTTCGCGCGCGGCGTTTCTCGAGAAGCTCGACGGGCTCGTCCTGGGTGCGGATGCCCGTCAAGGCATTTTCGAAGAGACGACCTTCCTGCATCCCGAGCTGGCCTTCCACATCCGATTCCCGGAGGAGTGGAAGACGAGCAACGGCAGAACGGCTGTGGGAGCCGTCTCCCCGACGCAGGATGCGGTGGTCGCCCTCGAGTTTGAGGGGCGGGGGACGGACCCGCGAGCCGCGGCTGAGGCATTCGTCGCAGCGCAACGCATCGACGTGTCGCAGTCTGGAGCCCTGCTCGTTTCCGGGCTTGAAGCCTTCCGCGTGCTCGGCGTGGCGCAGACCCAGGGCGGAGGGGTGCCGGTCCTGCTCAGCTTCATCGCCTACCGAGAGGGGATCTATCGCGTGACTGGACTCGCCCGCGCCTCCGTCTTCAAAGAGCGCGCGCCCGAGTTCGAAAAGACTGCCGAGAGTTTCGGTGCGCTTTCGCCGGCTGAGCGCGCACGCATCTTGCAAAGGCGTTTGCGACTCGCCAAGGCTCTCGCCGGAGAGACCATCGAGGAACTCGGCGCGCGCGTCCGCAACGTCTGGAGCCCGGAACAGATCGCTATCGCGAACGCGCTCGAGCCGGGGACGCGGCTGGAGGGCGGCCGCCTCGTCAAGTTCGCACGCGAGGAGCCGCTGTCGACGAGCTCCAAAGGGACGCGCGGGGAGGACGGCCCGGGTCCTCTTGGCGACGCGGCCGACGGGGCGCGTCGGCCCACTGGGAACCGGTAGCGCGCGCGGCCACCCCTTGTGATGCCGCCATCTCTCTTCGAGTGTCGCCGCGCGCGGGGGGAGCTGCTTGAGTTCCTTGAGGGGCGTGCAGTTCTGGGTGTGCGCGCGAGCGCAGCGGTTGTCCTGTCGGGTAGTGTGTCGCAGCAGAGACTCCGGAGCGCACGACGTGAAGCGGATTTGCGTTTTCTGCGGTTCCAGCCTGGGAGGGCGCCCGTCCTTTCGTGCGGCGGCCGCTCTCTTGGGCCGCACGCTCGCCGAGCGTCGCATCGGTCTCGTGTATGGGGGCGCGAGTGTCGGCCTGATGGGCATTCTCGCGGACGCCGCGCTTGAGGCGGGAGGCTCTGTCGTCGGTGTGATTCCGGAAGCACTGGCCAAGAAGGAGATCGCGCACGAGGGTCTGACAGCGCTCCGCATTGTGGGATCCATGCACGAGCGCAAGGCCGTGATGGCGGATCTTTCGGATGGCTTCATCGCCCTCCCCGGCGGCATGGGAACGCTTGAGGAGTTCTTTGAGATCGTGACTTGGGCGCAGCTCGGGCTTCACCGAAAGCCCTGCGGGCTGCTCGATGTGGAGAGCTATTTCACCCCGCTGCTCATGTTCCTCGATCGCGCAGTGGAGGAGCGCTTTGTGAAGGAGGTTCACCGGGGACTCGTCCTCGTCGCCAGGGAGCCGACTGCGCTCCTCGATGCGTTTGCGGAGCACGAATCCCCTGTCGTCGCGAAGTGGATCGAGAGGAATGAGTTGTGAGACCGCCGCTCCCCCCTCATCTCCGCCTCTGGCGTTGTCTCGTGGAGCTTCAGGAGAAAGAGCAAGCGCGAAGGGCGCAGGCGAAGCGTGCGCGATAGCTCTCCTGGAAGGGCCCCGTGAGCACAAGGGACCTCGGCAGATGCGAGGCCGAGGGGGGGGCGCCGCGGGAGAGACTTCCGCAAGAGCAAAGGCCCGACCGCGGCTCGCAAGAGGGATCGGCAAGGGCTCCGCTTGACCTTCTCACGGCCACGGATCGGCTCACCCTCGCCTATCTCGCTGGCCTTGCTGCTCTTGCCGTCTGGAGCGATCCGAAGTCGGGTTTTTTGCTCTTGGGGATCGGCATCCTGGCAATCGCCGTCGTCGGAGTTGCCGTTTGGGGTGCACGCTCGGGGCTCGGTCGCGTGATCCACGACTTCTTCCCAGTTCCCATGGTGGTGTGCACCTTCAGCCTGACCGGTCCCGTGATCGCCGCGGTGAACCCGATCCTTTGGGACGCGAGACTCGCTGCGCTCGATCGCGAGCTCTTCCCCGGGCTTGCGGCGGCATGGTACGGCGCACTGGGCAGGCCCTGGTGGCTCAGCGATGCCGCGGCGCTTCTCTACTTCAGCTACTACGTCATTCCCCTCGTGATGGGCGTCGCGCTCTACCGGGCCGGGAGGCGGATGGAGTTCGATGCCTTCGTGTTCACCGTCGTGGCCACCTTTCTCGTATCCTACGTCTGCTACTTCGTGACCCCGACGTTGGGTCCGCGGATCCCGATCGATCGTGAAGCCACGGTTCTGGGGGGCGCAGGGCTAAGCAGGGGGTTGCGCTGGTTCCTTCACGCCGTCGAATTCAATCAACTCGATGCCTTTCCGAGTGGACACACCGCCGTGTCGATCGTTCTTTTCACGCTCGGCTGGCGGCTCTTCCCGAGATGGCGTCTTCCGATGAGTTTGCTCGTGGTGGGCATTGTCTTTTCCACCGTCTATCTGTCGCTCCACTACGTGATTGACCTAATCGGGGGTGCACTGCTTGCTGCCTTCATGCCCCTTCTATTGCCGGTGCTCCGATTTGGAGTGGGTCCGCGAGATCATCGGCCGTCGTCGAAGGCGCGCCAGCGCCCCCCGGACCAGCCAATTCGCTCGAACCGGCCGCTGCGGTAGCGCAGCATGCGATCGGCGGTCCTGAGGTGCCCGGGAGAGACCCACGAGCCGGTTCTCCAGGTAGGAACGTCGCCAATGCGACCCCGGCCGGGCCCGTAGTGGATATGGCCATGCACGAGAACATCGACCCCGTCGATGAGCGGCGCGAGGCGCCTTGGCAGTGCCTTGCGTCCAAGAAAGCACTCGAGGGCGCCCACGGCGGAAACGAGCCAGCCCGGACCGAATCGATAGAGCGAACGCAGCGTGGCGGATCGCCCGTAGACGAAATTCTCCAGCGAAAGGAGGCCGCGCCCCACGCGATCGTAACTCTCCCAGAGCGTCTCAGACGCTGAGAAACGATGGCCGTGGAGAACTCGAACGCGTTCTCCCGTCTGCGTTTCGAAATCGAGGCGCCAGCGGTCGGGGAGCAGGCGCGACGATGGACCCGGAAGCGCATCGTGGTTGCCCTCGATGTAGACGACGCAGCGCCCCTCCCTTCGCCAGCCTTCCGCCAGCTCCGCGAGCTGCGCCACAAGCTCTTCTTCACCCGCGCGCTGAACTTGCCGGAAGCCGTCGACCACGTCGCCGTTCATCACCACCAGCTCCGCGTCGTCAACGGCTTCGGAGAGGTGACGGAGCCAGTGCGCGTGATGTCGAGAACAGATCGCCCAGCCGAGGTGGACGTCGGAAAACAGCAAAGCACTCTGCACACGCCCGGGGACAGACACTCCGAAGGAGTTAGCACGGCCGGGCGAGGAGTCCCACCGCACGGCTCGGCAACAAGCTGAAATCGCTGAAAAGGAGCGGGATCCGGCTCCTCGAAGAGACTGCGCAAGGGCGCTCACCGCCGCACGCAGCAAATCCCCCGTCTCTGAGCGGGGCCCGAGGATCATTCGGGTCATACATCGCGAAGGAAATGGTGTCACGATGAAGCACTGCACCAAACAGCAGCACCGCATGATTGATCGACAGCGAGTGTGTGACCGCGTGCACCACGGGAGGCCGATTTTGCTGCAAGGACTCGACGAGCTCCGCGGCCGTCGTCTGCTGCTGCTGCGCGGGGAAGGGGAACATTATCCGCCAGTTGCCACGCTGCAATCACGCGCCTCCGAGCTGCTCCTTGACCACCTGCTCGCGCGCCGCACTGAACGCACGCAGGTTCGGGTAGCCGGGAATCACGATCGCGGGATCGTTCGGTCGATCCTCGCGAGGATCCGTCGCGACGACCCGCCGAACGAGCTCGGCGTACGCTGCATCGCTCACCATGTGCTGTGTCGGGTCGAAGCGGGCATGCTGGAAGAACTGACGAGCGGAGCGGGTCATCACGAAGCAGCGCAGGGTGTAGTCCGAGTTGGCCTCGTGTCTCCGCCTCGGCGCGCTCTTCGAGAGGGGGGAACTTGTACTCAAAGACGGTCTCGTTGGCGAAGGCGAAAGTATCGCGCTTGAAGTCGAAGGCGGAGTGGATGGTTTCCGGCGTTTTCCAGTCTTGCAGCGTTTCGCCGTGACAGGCGCCAAGAGAAAGCACGCCGAGGAGCGCGAGGAGTGGGTGGAGAGAGGGACGCCGCATCGTCGCTCGCAACGCCCGCAGTCAGAGCGTTGTTGCGATCCCCCCGTCTACGGGGATCACCGCCCCCGTGACATAGGATCCGGCGCGCGATGCCAAGTAGATCGCTACACCCGCCATATCGTCGGGTTCGCCGATGCGACGGAGTGGGCAGGAGTTCACGATCACGTCGTGAAAGCGTTCCAGGGTTTCGGCCATCATCTTGCTTTCGAACGGACCCGGCGCGACCGCGTTGACCGTGATGTTGCGGGACCCGAGCTGGCGCGCCAGCACCCGCGTCAAATGATGTACCGCTGCCTTGCTGGCCGAATAGGCATAGGTCTCGAAGGCAGGAACGTGGAGGCCGTCGATGGAGCCAATGTTGATCACGCGCGCAGGATCTCCGGGCTGCGCCGCCTTCTCGAGCAGCGGCAAGCAGAAGCGCGTCAAGTGGAACACGCTCTTTAGATTCAGGTTCATGACCTTGTCGAAGGCTGCGTCCGGAAACTCAGCGATCGGAGCGCCCCAGTTCGCTCCGGAGTTGTTGACCAGCACGTGAAGGGCACTCTCCCGCTCAGCAACGGCATCGGCAAGACCGCGGCAGCCGCGCTCCGTCCCGAGATCGGCGCCGAAGGCGACGCATTCGCCGTGCCGTGACAGCTCTGCCGCCACGCGCTCGCACTCCTCGCGCTTTCGCGACGCGATATAGACCTTCGCGCCGGCTTCGACGAAGCCCCGCGTGATCATGAGGCCGATGCCGCGGCCTCCCCCCGTGACGAGTGCAACCTTGCCTGCGATCGAGAACAGATCCTTCATCCTGAGCCTCCCGCTGTCTCTGTCACTTCCCGTCCGGCTTCACCGCACCCGTGGCCTCCTGCCAGGCGCGCTCGATCGCGAAGTTGCGATCGAGCCGCATGACAAAGGGGATGGCCATGACTTCGTATCCTTGGTCCGCAGTGAGGGCGAGCGAGTGCTGCGCTTCCGCAAGCGACTGGCCCTTGGCCGCAGCGTCGGCGCCCACCTGCCACAACTGGCGAATGAAGCGCTGGAACGCGATCAGCCCGGCCCGGTCCGACACGGGGCCGTGACCTGGGATGACCCGGTCGAAGTCGAGCGCCAGCACACGGTCGAGGGTGTCGCCCCACTCCTTGACCGAGCCCCCGGAAGCGAGGTCAATATTCGGATAGCGGCCGTTGAAGAACAGGTCGCCCGCATGAAGAACGCGATCCTCGACAAACAGCACCACCATGTCGCCGTCGGTATGTCCGCGACCGAGGTGCACGGCGCGGATCGTTTTGCCACCAACTCTGAGCTCGTGCTCGTCGGTAAATGTCTCATTTGGGAGCGTACCGGCGGCAGCGCCCGTCCAGTAGTCGGCGTCGCGGTTCCGCAGATGCTCGAGTGTGCGCTGCGTGGCGACGATCTTGGTCCCCGGCGGGAAGGCGGGATTGCCGTGGGTATGATCCCGGTGCCAGTGCGTGTTCAGCACCGCCTGGACAGGGCCACCGCCGAGCTCCTCGGCGAGCTCCCGGATGCGTTCTCCCTGCATGCGAAACGTCATGGTGTCGACGATCACCGCTCCTTCAGAGGTCCGAAGCACGCCGACGTTCCCGCCGAGCCCGAAGATGCAGGTGACGTCTCGGGAGATCGTCTCGCTGCGGAGCGAGCGGATCCATCCCAAGCCAAATACGGCCAGCACGGCCAGGGCGAGGCCGATCACAAGGGCGATGCGTCGGAGAATCCGCGCCACGAACCCCTCCGCCCGAAATGACAGCGCCGGCAGTATAGGGAGGCGGCGGCGCTCCGCCGCCTCGGAGCGGGCTCCCCTGCGCGAGCCGAGCGGCGCTTTCGGCCCTCGGGTGGGCTGCCCAACTCTCGAGGGGCGGGCGGTTGCGCGCGGAGTTCCGTACGTTTAGCGCGCCTGCAACGCCCCCGCACCGCCAGGGAGGTTTCCCGATGGCGCTTCTCAACGTGCTCTCCGTCCGGGTGCGCCCGGAACGTTCTCATTTGTACGAGGAAAGCGTTCGCCGCATCGCACAGCGCGCGGCAGAGCGGAGGGAGGGCGGACACTGGCAGGCGCAGGAAGTGGCCTTCGGATCGATCGGGACGCTGTACTTCGTTCAGGAGCATGCGGACTGGGCAGCGCTCGGTGAACAAGACCCGCCGCCGGCCTATATGGCGCGGTTATTTGGCGAGCGCGAAGGAACGAAGCTCTACCATGAGATGGCCGAGTGCCTGGCCGAGCTACGCTATACTGTGTCGCATGACCGGCCGGACCTGAGCTACGCCCCACAGGGGAGCACGGCGCCACCGGCTCTTACGCTCGTCACCTTTCTGAGGGCGCGACCTGGCAGCATCCCGGCTTGCGAGGAGTTGATTGGGAAGGTCGCCGAAGCGATTCCCAAGGCGGACGATCCGAGCCGCCTGTATGCCTACCAGACCGTGATCGGCGATTTGCGCACCTATTGGACGGTGCGGCCGATCCAGCGCGTCGAGGAGCTCGATCAGGTGCTCCCGCCCCAGGAGCTGCTCATTCGCGCCTTCGGCGCCGGCGAAGGAGACCGCATCTACCGCAAGGGAATCGACGCCCTCCAGCGGGCCGAGCGGCAGATGACGGTCTTGCGCCCGGATCTCTCATACCTCGGCTGAGCCTCCCCTAGGGGCGAGACCGCGCCGACTCCGGACGGGATGTGCCGAGGGCTGCACGCCTGCGCCGCACGCAGGCCTTGCCCACCGGCAAGGCAGAGCCAACGCGACTCTCAGGTGCCGTACCTGGGCAGCGCAGGGCGCACTTCCCCTACGGGGCACGCTCCTTGCTTAGAACTGTTCCAGGCGGCTCCCGATGACCTCGGATCTCTTCACGGACTACCAGCGCGGGGACTTCTTCGACGAGGTCTTTGATCCGCAAGGCGAGATCCGGCCACACTACCGGCCTCTCGTAGAACGCCTTCGAGCGCTCCCCCCGGATGAACTTCTCCGCCGGGCGCGTCTGCGCGACACGATCCTCCGGAACCTTGGCATCACCTTTGCCGTCTACGGCGAAGCGCAGGGCATCGAGCGCACGTGGCCCCTCGACTTGATCCCGCGAATCATTCCCGCGGACGAGTGGCGCCACGTCGAACGCGGGCTTGTCCAGCGTGTGCGGGCGCTTAACTGCTTCCTCGAGGACCTGTACCTCGGCGAACGCGCGGCCTTGCGCGACGGCGTGATCCCGATCTGGCTTGTCCAGTCGTCCGCGGGCTTTTGCCGGGAGGCCTACGGGATCCCAGTGCCACGAGGTGCGCACTGCGTGGTTGCCGGCATTGACGTCGTGCGCGACGCCTGCGGCACCTACCGCGTACTCGAGGACAACCTGCGCACGCCGAGCGGCGTGTCCTATGTGCTCGAGAACCGCGCAACGCTGACGCGCGTCCTTCCGCTGGTCTTTGCGCAGCACCGTGTCCGCCCGGTGAACCACTATGGAGCGTCGCTTCTGTCAGCCTTGCGCAACCTCGCACCGGCCAGCGCCTCGGATCCGCCGCGGATCGTGGTGCTGACGCCGGGCATCTACAACTCCGCCTACTTCGAGCACGCCTTTCTCGCGCGGCAGATGGGTATCGAGCTGGTGGAGGGTCGCGATCTTGTGGTCGACGATCACGTCGTGTTTATGCGCACGACACGCGGCCTCTCCCGCGTCGATGTGATCTATCGCCGGGTCGACGACGAGTTTCTCGACCCCGCGGTCTTTCGCAGCGACTCGATTCTCGGCGTGCCGGGTCTGCTGGCTGCGGCACGCGCAGGAAATGTCAGCCTCGCCAATGCGATCGGGAACGGTGTCGCGGACGACAAGGCGGTCTATGCCTATGTCCCGGCCCTCATTCGGTTCTATCTCGGCGAGGAACCGATCCTCCCGAACGTCGAAACCTACCTGCTGTGGGAGCCTGACCAACGGGCGAAAGCGCTCTCGCGACTCCACGAACTCGTCATCAAACCGGTGGACGCGTCTGGGGGGTACGGGATCGTGATCGGGCCGAAGGCGACGGAAGAAGAGCTCGCTGCGGTGCGCAAGGCGGTCGAGGCGAAGCCCCGCGGCTACATTGCGCAGGAGGTCGTTGCGCTCTCGCGCCATCCGACGCTCCTCGATGACGCCCAACGCGACGGTTGCCGGGTCGAAGGGCGCCATATCGATCTGCGGCCCTTCGTCCTTACGGGGGAGAAGATCGAGGTCATTCCCGGCGGCCTGACGCGCGTCGCGCTTCGCAAGGACTCTCTCGTCGTGAACTCCTCCCAGGGCGGCGGATCGAAGGATACCTGGGTGCTCGCGGCAGACGAAAACGGGGAGTCGGTATGATGCTGGCGCGGCATGCGGAAGACCTCTTCTGGGCCGGGCGCTACATCGAGCGTGCCGAGGACACCGCGCGACTTCTTGACGTCACCTACCACGGCCTGCTCGAGTCGCCGCTTCTCAATGCCGAGAGCGCGTGGCGCGAGCTCCTCGAGCTGCTCAATCTCGACCAGGTATTCGGAGCCAAGGGCGTGCCGATCACCGACTCCGCGGTGACAGAGTTCCTGGTGCTGGACCCTAAGAACGCGGGCAGCATCGTGCGCTCGGTGGCGCGTGCCCGTGACAACGCGCGCAACGTTCGCGAGCGCATCTCGACCGAGCTCTGGGAGGCGATCAACACCCTTTTCCTCGAATTGCGCGCGCGCGATCTGCGAGCCGACCTCGAACGCGAGCCGTACCAGCTGTACAGGTTCGTGAAGAGCCGCTGTCAAACCATCAGCGGAGTGTCCGCCGAGACCATGTCTCGCGACGACGGCTGGCGCTTCCTGCTGCTTGGCCGGATGCTGGAGCGGGCGGAGATGACCTGCCGCCTGCTCTCGGTGCGCTTCGGCCGCTCCAACCAGGCGGCCGTTCCATCCGACCTTCACTACTGGATGGCTGTTCTAAAGTCGGTCTCAGCCTTCGAAGCGTACCTTCGGGCACACCGCGCGCAGATTGAACCGCAGGATGTGCTCGAGTTCTTACTGCTCTCCCGCGAGTTCCCGCGCAGCGTGCTGTTCTCGCTCCGGGCCAGCGAGACCGAGCTGGTTCGCCTCGGTGCGGAGACCACTCCGACCCGGCCCGAGCGGTTGCTCGGCCGGCTCCGGGCGGACCTTGAGTTCATGGATGTGCATGAAGTCGTCGAGAGCGGATTGCCGGCCGCACTCGATGCCCTCCAGCAGGGGATCCTCGCGGTCGCAGACGCTGTCGAGCGCCACTTCTTCCGGGCCGCCGCCCCGCCCGAACTCCATGTATTCGAATCTGCATAGGAAACGGTGAGGAAAGCATGCGTTTCGAGATCGACTACACGAGTGAGTTCAAGTATCCCGAGCCGGTATGGGAGTCGCAGAACCTCTTGCGGGCCTGTCCGACGACCGATGCGCGTCAGACGCTCCTGCACTATGAGCTGCGGACTGTGCCCGGGGCCCGCGTTCATTCCTACATCGACTACTGGGGCACGCGCGTCGATGCGTTCGGCGCGCGGGCGCCGCATGATCGCCTCTCAATTCACGCCCGCTCTTCGGTCGAAACCCGACCCACCGGTCCCATGGCTGCCGCGCCGGCTTGGAAACGCCTTTCGGATCCAGCGTTCGTGGAAGCTCACCTCGAGTACCTCTCAGCCTCCCGCCACACGGCGTGGAATGAGGCGCTGCGCGCGGAGGCGGAACGTCGAGCCGCGCCGGCGGGTGCAGACATCGTCGGAGTCGTGCTCTCGCTCCATCGCATGGTGGGAAGTTCGCTGGCTTACGTCGCGGGCTCGACCACGGTTGGAGTCGACGTCAACGACATCTTGCGCGGCCGCAAAGGCGTCTGTCAGGACTTTGCCCATCTGCTAATCGCGATGTGCCGCAGCCTGGGAATTCCTGCGCGCTACGTCTCCGGGTACCTTTTCTCGGAGAGCTCCGAGAGCGAGGGCGAGCCTCAGGGCGAATGCGTCAAGGTCAAAACACACGCCTGGGCGGAGGTCGCGATTCCCGGTGCCGGATGGTGGGGCCTCGATCCCACCAACCGCCAGGAGATCGGACCACGGCACGTCAAGATCGGTCACGGCCGCGACTACGACGACGTCCTGCCGCTGCGCGGCGTGTACCTCGGCGGCGGCGACCATCACCTCGATGTGTGTGTGTCGATTCGGCGCGGGGCTTCCGCTCAACAACAATAGTGCAATCGCCGGTTGCCAGGTCGCCCACGGGACGTGCACACTGTGCAGGTGAGCGTCGCCGTCCCGCTGGCACCGACGTCGGTGCGCCGCGAGAACCTCCCCCTGCGGGCTGTTCTTGGTTATGGCGCTGGCAACTTCGCCTTCTCGCTCCTTGGCCTTGTCGTGGCCGTGAATTTGCAGTTCTTCTACACCGATTACGTGGGTCTCTCGGCGGGACTCGTTTCGTGGGCACTGCTGTTCGCGCGCCTGTTCGACGCCTTCGTGGATCCGGTGATGGGCTGGCTCTCCGACCGAACCCACACACGTCTTGGTCGCCGGCGCCCGTTTATCGTCGGTGCCGCGATTCCGCTCGGCGTCGCTTTCTATCTCCTGTTCGCGCCGCCTGAGCTCGCGGATCCCGCGCGGCAGCAGGGCAGGCTGCTCGTGTACATGCTCGGCTTTTACACGCTGACGTTCCTTATCTGGACCATCGGCGCGATCCCCTATTACAGCCTCGGCGCGGAACTGACGGACGACTACCTCGAGCGCACCCGCGTGATCGCCGTGCGCGAGGGCTGGGGCCTCACTGGGCTCCTTGCGGCCACGATCCTTCCCGCGTATCTGATTCATCTCTACGGCGGTCGGCACGGTTATGCCGCGATGGGGGCGATCCTCGGCGCCGCGACCGCGGCCTTCCTGTTCTTTTCCGGTCTGGTCGCACGCGAGCGCCCGGAGTTTCAGGGGCGGCCCGCCCTTAACCCTTACGCCGGCATCGCCGCGACCTTCGAGAATCGGCCGTTTCGCGCGCTGCTCGCGGCCTTCGCTTCGAGCGCCATCGCCGGTGCGGTGCCTGCGACCCTCGTGATCTATGTCGCGGTCTACATCATCGGAACCCCCCGCTGGTGGACCGACTCGGTTCCGGCCTGGCTCCCAACCTGGTCGTACTATCTGCTCCTCTACTTCCTGTCGGCCGTGGCATCGCTGCCGCTCTGGAACCGCATGGCCCGCCGCACGGGAAAGCGCGCGACCTGGGCTGTCGCCATCGTCCTCGCGACGGGGACAAGCGCGGCCTGCTTTTGGCTCGGACCCGGCACCGTCGGCTTCTTCTCCGCGATTCTTGTGGTGGGCGGAATGAGCTTCGGCAACTACCTGGCGTTGCCGCCCTCGATCGTGGCCGATCTTATCGACTCGGACGAAGCCAGCACCGGTCTGCGTCGCGAGGGCGCCTATTTCGCAATCTGGTCCTTCGCCACGAAGGCAGGAAATGCGATCACGGGCTTTGCGGCGCTTCAGGTGCTCGAGCACGTCGGGTACGCGCCGGGCGTCCCCCAGACCGAGCTGGTGAAGATGTGGATGCTGTGGATGTATTCTTGGTTCCCAGCGCTCTGGTACCTCATCTCCTTGTTCGCCCTTCTGCGTTTCCGATTCACCCGCGACGACCTCGACCAAGCGCAGCGTCAGATCGGTCGAGCCTAAGACCTTAGTCCCGCGGTCTCCGCTTGCCGGATCGACCGGGTCGCTCTTTGCCGCGGGTCTGCGGTCTACAGGTCGAGGGTGCCGTTGGCGGAGATGCGCGCGCGCGCGATCGCCTTGGCCTTGGTCCGCAGCAGCACTTCGCGCGGTGCGCGCGCAATCATGGCTGTCCAACGTGCGACCTCGTCGTCGAGCTCGGCGCGCGGAACCACACGGGAGACGAGGCGGAGCTCCCGCGCCTCTTCCGCGTCGACGCGTCGGCCGGTCAGGCACAGGTCCCGCGCCACAGCCGCACCCGCGAGGTCGTGCAGCGGCGAGTACAGGACGTCGCCGAAGGCGATTTCTGGATGGGAGAAATAGGTCTCCGGCACGGCGATGCGCAAATCGCACATCACCGCGAGGTCAAACCCGCCGGCGATCGCTGGCCCATTCACTGCAGCCACGAGCGGGAGCGGAAACTCGAGGCACGCCCGGTGGTAGCGGTCACTCGACGCCCAAAGTCGGCGCGAGAACTCGGGATCCGAGGCCCTTTCAAACTCCTTGAGGTCAAAGCCCGCGCAGAAGGTATCGCCGCTCCCGGTCAGCACGACGATCTTGACCTCCGGATTCGCGGCGAGCGCCGAAAGTGCATCGCTGATCTCGTCGCGCAGCGCGATGGAGAGCGCGTTTTTTCGCTCGGGTCGATGAAGGGTCAGGCGCGCGACGGCGTCTTCCGGCGCAGACCGCAGCAAGAGGTCAGGCACTCGACGTCTCCCGGGTTAGGTCCTCGCACCCATCGCCGCCAGCACATTGGCGCGGTGGCCGAGGGTGTGCGCGATGCCAGAGAGCAGAGAAAAGGCACGTCCCACGAGCACGAAATCATTCGGTACCTTGACGACGGGATTCTCGCGAACGGCCTCGAACAGCTCGTCTGTCATCTCCTCCGTGAACTCGCCCTCGAAGCGCCCGGTGTCACTGCGGCGCATCATTCGACGTGCGATTTCCAGGAAGGGAGCTGGGTCCCCGGTCTTGGTCGCAAAGCCGAGCTCACGGAAGGCCCGGATCATCGCGGCCTCATTGAGCGTCATCATCGAGAACATGAGTTCGAAAAGGCCAAGTCCAAAGCCTTCAGGCAGTTCCTTCGACAGGCCGAAATCCATCAGCACAATTTGATGGTTCGGACGCACGAAGAGATTCCCGGGGTGGGGGTCGGCTTGAAAGAAGCCGGCCGCGAGGATCATTCGCACGAAGATTCGCATCAGCTCTTGCACGACATCGCTGGGATCGAGGCCTGCCCGGCGCAGCGCCTCCAGATCCGTCACCTTGATTCCGTCCACAAGCTCCATCGTCAGCACCCGCGATGTCGACCACTCGCGGTGGATCTGCGGCACCACGACAGACGGGTCGTCCTGAAAGATCTCGCGCACCCGGTCCGCGCTGTCCGCTTCGCGCCGGAAGTCGAGCTCCAGCGCGAGGTGGGAGGTGAGCTCTGTGAGCAGGGGCAAGAGCTCAAGGGGCTGGGGATCGAGGCGTTCGTAGATCTGACAGCCGCGCCGGATGTTTTCGAGGTCGGTTCGGACGATCTCTTCAATCTCGGGGTACTGAACCTTGACAGCGACGGCCCGTCCGTCGCGCAGGCGCGCGCGATGCACCTGGGCCAGCGACGCGGAGGCGAGAGGAATCCGCTCGAACTCGGAGAATACCGCGTCGAGCGGCTTGCCGAGCTCGCGCTCGACCGCAGCCCCGATCCGCTCGAACGGCTGCGGGGGGACTGCGTCGTGGAGCTGCTTGAGCACCCGAACAAAAGGCGGCGGGAAGACGTCGGAACGGGTGGCCATCACCTGGCAGACCTTGATCACGACGCCGCGCAAATCGAGCGCGGTGCGGAGCATGACGCGCGCGGCGCGCTCATGGGTGCGCTCGCGGTGGGGGAGCGGCAAGCCGAGCGCGCGCCGCAGGTAGTCGGGGGGCTTGTACAGCAGCCACAAGACCATCCCCGCGCGAGCGATGCGTGCGCTGCGTCGAAGGCGCGTCGCGAGCTTCAAGCCGCGTGTCCTTCGGCACCCGACAGGGGCTCGAAACCGGTTCTCCGGGGTGCCACAAAGGGGGTCTCGAGCGCGTCAAATTCCTCAAGCAGACGCTGCGGGGAGCCCGCACGCCTCATCGCTTCCGCCACGGACGCACGCGTATCGGCCCGCTGCTCTTTCGGACGGCTGGTCGTGAGGACTCCGAGCGTTCGATGCAGGAGCGCATCGATCACGCTGCGCCCCGGGATCGTGCCGCCGTTTGCCGTGATCAGGGTGCGCGCGCGGATTTCGGAGAGCGCCGTTCGCAGATACTCAACATGCGGGGTCTCGTCGCTACGAATGCAACGCACCATGCCGCCGGCCCGCTCGGGCTCGGCCGAAACCTCCGGGTCGGAGAGCAAGCGGTCCCCCCAGTCAAAGGTCCCCGCCGCAAACACCTCGATCACAAGGACGTTCGCCATGATGGCGAGCATCGCTTCCAGCGCCTCGTCGAGCTGTGGAAAGGAGCGTCTTCGCTCGGAGGGGCGCCCTCCGCTGCCCATGACGCGCATCAGCACGTCTGGGGGAATGCGCGGATTGTCGAGCGCGAGGTCACGAGCGGCCTCCCACATCTGCTTGTGCCCACCCTCGTTTCGGTGGCCCGCCTCGTCCCGCGCGTGCGCCTCGAACAGCCCGCGCTCGAGGTGCGCGAGTGCGGTCCCATCGATCGGCTCGCGCACGAGCGCGCGCAGGTCAGGCACGCGCACGTCGCGAATCACGGCTCCGAAACCTTCGACGATCGCGATCATGGTGAGCGCCCGAACGATCGGCTCCCGAACACCCGCTCGCAGCAGGAGTTTGGCCTGCGCCACGTTCGGGTATTGGGGCGGTAGGAGATCGCGAGAGATCGTGAGAAGGTCCGCACCCGAGGCAGCGAGCCGCCCCTGCCAAGCGCGGATCGCGGGCGCGCGGTGAAGCGTGCGGGGCGAGTGATACGCGCCGGCCGAGTCGAGGCCACCATGGCAACGAACGCCGTTCGCGATCAGGGGCTCGAGGCCCGGGTCGGTGGCCAGGATTTCGTCGGCGGAATAGGCCACGCGCTCGTCTGTGAGGGCCTGAGAGGAAGGCAAGGGTAGCGTCATCGCGATCTCTCCCGCGACCGGTCGCGTTTTAGTGCACGCCAGGCGTCGAGACAAGTGTAGAGGGGTCGACGCCGAGACTGCGCACGACGCCCTCCCACATTTCGTCGGCGGAAGCGAAGACGACCTCGGCGCGAAGCGGCGCGACCAGCCAGGCGCCCTGCGCAAGCTCGGCCTCCAGCTGCCCCGGACCCCAGCCCGCGTAGCCGAGAAGGAGACGGAACTGCTCAGGCGGAGCATCCGCAACGCGCCGGAGTGTCTCGAGAGATCCCGCGAAGTGTAGACCGGGACCGATTTCGGTGATCTCCTCACCGTCTTCGGCGGATTCGGTCGCGCCGCGGAGCCCGCCAATCAAGAGCCAGCCGGTATTCGGCTGCACCGGTCCGCCCCACGAAAGATGAGCGACCTCGCCCCCGCGCCAGTCGATGCCGAGCGAGCCGCAAAGGTCACCGACGGAGACGTCGGAGATGCGGTTTAGCACGAGACCGAAAGTCCCCGTTTCGTCATGGTGCACGATCAAAACGACGCTGCGCCGGAAGTTCGGATCGAGGAGCTGCGGCATGGCCACAAGCAGGCTCGGAGCGAGGGAGTTCTCGTCCACCGCTCCACAGTAGCAGGCAAGGGCAAGCAGGCACCCCGGCCGAAGCAGTACTCTGGGCGGCGGGGGACACAGGGGTGGTGCGATCCACGAACCTTCGGCGGGCGCTCACTTGGTGGGCGTCCGCGCTCGGTGCGGCTTTGTTCTTCGCCTCGCTGGCGCCACGCGCGGGCTCAGCCGTCGCAGCCCTCCTGCTGAGCGCCGCGGCAACCCAGGCAGTGCTTGTGCTCGTCGCCCTCGGTGGTGCGTCGCTGGGCCGCGAGCCGCTCGTGAAGCGGCTCGGGCTTGGCGTGAGCGACGCCGGTCTCGCAACCATCCTCTTGCTCGTCGTCGGCTTTCTTGGCACCTCGCAGTGCTTGGAGAGCATCCTCGAGCTCGCCCAGATGCGTGAGACCGGGACGCTTGCGCAGCTGGATGCAGCTTTTTCTGGCGCGCGCGGGCCCGAGCTCGCGTTGTCGGTTTTCGTCCTGGGTGTGGCCCCGGGACTCGGCGAGGAGCTCTTCGCGCGCGGCTGGATCCAGCGGGGCCTTGTGCCTCTTCTCGGTCCACAAGCTGCGGTGCTGATCGCCGCCGCGGTTTTCGGGGCTCTGCACGCCGATCGCGTGCACTCCGCGGCGGCCTTTGTGCTGGGACTCTACCTCGGTGCGGCGGTGGAGCTGACGCAGAGTCTGCGCGTCTCCATCCTGTGTCACATCACGAACAATCTGGTGTGGGTAATGACCGCAGCATATGGCTCCTCCTGGCTCAAGGCCGGAGGAAGCCCCCGGACGCAGGTCGCACTCGGATTGTGTGGTGCGTTCGCCGGCGCCCTAGGGCTGGGTGTGGCTTTCCGCGGCCGCCGGCTCCGCGGCCGCGTGGCGGCTCATCGCAAGCCAGTGACCGGAGTAGAGGAAGAGCCCCAGCAACCCTAGCCACAGGAGGAGGGTGTACAAGAGGTTGATCCTCCCGTCGCGCGCAGTGGTCTGGTGCTCTTCAGGTCCGTGCGCCATGGCTCCTCCGCCGGCCCGGGGACAGGGCGGGGGCAGCATAACCTGGGGGAGGATCGCGCGCAGCCGTTCTCTGAGGGTCTTCCCGCCGCCCTTCGGTCTGGGGCGTCTACAGATCGGCTCCGGCCAGGCCGAAGAAGCTTCGGGGCCACACGGACCGGTCCCGCGCGCCCGGAGGCATCGGCCATGACCGCGTCCTCACCCGCGGTGCTTCTTCTCGATGATGGGGAACTCAACGAGACCCGGGCCCTCCTGGAGGAACTCGGCGCCGATTTCATCCATTTGCGCGGCCAGGCCGGCCCCGCTCCGCTCCCATTTCCCCGAGTCCTGCTGATCGCCTCCGCGCGACGCGCGGTTGCCCTCGCCCAGGAGAGAACCGCACCGCGACCCCACTCGGGGTCTCCGCTTCATCCCTGGGACGCGGCGGCGCAAGGGCGCGGCGAGGGGCGACGACCCATCGCCATGGTGATTGCGAGCGAGGATTCCCCGACCCTTCGGGGCATGCTGCGCGAAGGAGGATTCGACGTACTCCTCCGCCAACCCGTCCACCCGACCGTTCTGCGCCTGCTGGTCCTGCGGGCGCTGTATCAGGGGCCTGAAAAGCGCCGCGAGGAGCGCCTCGCGCTCGGGGACTCGGTGGTGTACCGAGCCGGACCCCTGGCACGCCGCGCGCTCCTGGCGGATCTCTCGCGAGCGGGCTGCCGCCTGATCTCCCGCTATGGGGCCCGGCGCGGCATGCGGATCGCGGTTGAACTGCCGTCCGGCGACGGCGCCCCGCTTCTCGTCGAAGGCCACGTCTTGCGCAGTGCGCCCTCCCGTGAGGGTGCGCGCGATCGCGAGGTTGCGATCGGCGTCGCATTCGAGGCGCTTTCACCGACGGCACGCGAGCGGCTTGAGGCGATGGTCAGGCGGCGTGCCCTCACCGCGCAGCCTCCCGGACACGAAGCCGAACCGGAGGAGTCTGCAGCGAGCCCCAGCGAACGACGCCGACACCGGCGCGGCTCATACCCGCGGCGCGTCCAGGTCCTCGAGGACGAGGCGAGCCGGGTTCTGATGGGGCGCGATCTGTCCGTGAGCGGAATGCGCATTGATCCCCATCCCGGCCTCGAGGTTGGAACGGATCTACAGCTTGCGGTGTATGCTGGGATGCGGGAAGAACCGTTCCTTCTGAGGGCGAAGGTCGTGCGTGGGGGCCTCGAGGGTGCCGTCGCCCTGCGCTTCGAGGATCTCTCCGAGGCGGCGGCGCAGCGCCTCGAAGCCCTTGTCGCGGCGCTCCCGCCCGTGGAATCACTGGACGACGGCGAGGCGGGCTCGCTGGGTGCGGTCGTCGCCGAAATCCTCCCACGCTGATCTGAGGCGGCTTGGCGCCCCTCCCGCACGTCGGTTATAAAGCAAAACCGACTATCCCACGACGGAGAGCCCGATGGCCCGCAGCAAGAGCAAGCAGAAGGTGAAGCGCCAGCGCCACAATGTCAGGCGCAAGCGGCGATTGGCGCGAAAGAAGACGGCGGCGAAGAAAAAGTCGTAGATCGCCCGCTCTTCGTCTTAGGCAATCTCTTCGAGCGTCTCGATCTTCGGCGCCGCCGCGAGGCAAGGCATAAGGCGCGGCATCGCGCCGCGGAAATGATCGGACGACGAGTGGGCGGCGAGCGCGGCTCGATCCACGTAGCGCTCGAGCATCACGTAGGTCCGCTCACCCTTGCCGCGATGAAGCGCGTAGAGTTCACAGCCGGTCTCGTTGGCGAGGGTCTTGGCCGCGAGATCCTTCATCACCGCTTCGAACTCAGCCTCCTTGCCTTCTTTCACCTCAAGCGTCGCGATCACTGCGACCATGCCTTCCTCCGTGCGCCGGGAGCGCGGCCCCGCAGCAGGTCCCCAACTCCTAAATCTAAGCACCGGTAGCACTGATTGTCGGGCCTCACGAATCCTCTCTCGCGGCGCCGGCGCACGCCACCCCCGCAAACCCGCCCACGATGGGAAGTGAGCCCCGGCGCGGGAATCCGTCCGCGAGACAAGCGCCTGCGGCTTGCGCAGCCCGCAGTGCCGACGAGGGGTACGAGGCGAGAGACCCTGTCAGCCACCCTGCGCACGGAGTCGGTGGCGCCCGCGCCGGGTCGCGTGGCGAGCGGGGCGGTCGCCGGATACCGCTGCGGAGCTCGTGGAGGTATCGCTGCTACAGGCTCCCGATTCGCAGAAATACGATCGCAGCACCTCGCCTGCGAGCTGCGAGGCATGGAGCCAATAGCGCTGCTGGAGCACTACCACGACAGCGATCGCCACGCTCGGGTGGTCGGCGGGCGCCACCCCGGTGAACCACTCGTAGCGCCCGGCAGGCTCCGTACCGTTCAGGCTGCCCGTCTTGCCCGCGACTTGGACCGAACCGAGGAGCGGGTTCCCGCCACGATCATGGAAGCCACGCCGGGCGGTACCACTCACCGTGGTCTCGATCAGCATCGAGCGCAGCTCCTCGGCGAGCGCCGGGGTCATCACCTGCCGGGGTGGGTGGCGGACCGGCAACTCAAGCTCGCGCCCTTGAGCGTCGGTCGCGTGCTCAATCCACCAGGGTTCGACGATCTGGCCCTCGGCAAGGCTCGCCCCGAGCTGCACGGCATGGAGCGGTGTGATCCAGGTACCCCAAAGCCCGCATCCAAGGCGGCCGAGGTCGTAGAGGTCCGAGCCGGGATCGATCGTGCCAGCGTCGTGGCCCGGTGCCGGTGCCCGCAGGAAACCAAAGCGCTTGATGGCGTCGACCATGGCGTCAGTCCCGAGGGTGTGGACCGCGAGCTGGGCGAAACACTGGTTGTTCGAGGTGGCGAGCGCGCGCTCGAGCGTCACAGTCTGACCCCGGCGCGGGGGATTGATGCGAGCCGGGGTCAGCTGATAGGGACTACCGAGGAAGTGGCACGGCTGCTCCGCGCGCTCGCGGTCATGGTGTAGCGCTGCCGCCGCGGTGACCACTTTGATGAGCGACGCCGCAGGATAGGTGCGGTTCGGGGGAAACCGTTGGGCGTCGCTCGAGACGTAGGCGAGAAGCCGGCCCGTCGCCGGATCCATCACGACGACATTTGCAAGCTGGACGCCCCGTTCAGAGAGCAAATCGAAGATGCGGCGCGTTAAGCGAGGGTCGAACGTGTACTCGACCTTGAGCGGGCTCGCGATTGCGGTTTCCCCCGGCGGACTCGGCAAGAGCTCGAAGAGCGCTTCCTCGTCGTGGGCCGCACCCGAGCCGCTTGCAGCGAGCGCGGCGGCGGGTTCCAGCACGTCGCGGGTCACGGGAAGGTGTGCAAGCACCTCGGCGGGAATGGGCTCTGGCGCGGACTCCGCGCTCGGCGGGGCGAGCCCGACCTCAGGTGTCGCGTTACCGGCGGCGGGCTGCTGGCTTGAACCTGCGCTTACCCTGCGGGCCAGAAGCGCCCCGAATACGCTCAGGCTCGCCGCAAGCAGAGCCAACGTGAGCCACCCTCGCATCAGCATGCGTCGGCGGCGCCTGCCACGGGCCGCTCGGGCCGGTCGCGGCTCGAGCTCTTCCCCCTCGCTCATCGGCTTCTCGATCCTCTCCTGCTGCGACTTCGTCTTGGGCGCCGTCGGGGGATGGGCGCCCGGCGGACCCACTTAGACCGCAACGACCTCTGTGATCTCGGGAATTTCTTCCTTGAGTCGAGCTTCGATCCCGAGCTTGAGCGTCGCACGCGAGCTTGGGCATCCGCTGCATGAGCCCTGCATGTAAAGCTCGACGACCCCGTCCCGGTAACCCGCGAAGATCACGTCCCCGCCGTCCATCGCCACGGCGGGGCGGATCTCCTGCTCGAGGATGAGCCGAATGCGTTCCTCCACGGCACCCGCCGGCTCGCTGGCCTTGGCTCGGAAGGACGGTCCCAATGCCTTCTCGCCCGATCCGAAGAAGCTCTTAATGGCGTCGACGAGGGCCTGTGCCATGTCCGTCCACTCGACATCGTCTCGCTTGGTGACGGTAATGAAGTTGCCCGCGAGAAATACCCCGGTCACACCCGGGACGGCGAAAAGCTTCGCTGCGAGGGGAGAGACGTCCGACCCAGGGGCGGATTGAAAATGGGCACTGAGGCCATCTTCCAGAACGGATTGACCCAGCACCCATTTGATGCTGTTGGGGTTGGGCGTGCGCTCGGCGTGCATGCGAAAGCCGAGATCCATTTGACTCCTCGTGCGGTCAGGGCGCATCCTCTCGCGCTCTCGAGAACGCGCCGGATCCGCCTTGGGTACCGCGAGTTTAGGTCGCTCGCCGCAGGCTCGCCAAGCGCCACTGCTCCCACCCTGCCGAGGCTGCCCGCATACCACGGCCGGCAGAGTTGAGCCGATCCGCGAGGTCTAGAACGGCGAGCGCCCGCGTAAAAGACGCATAGGGCTTGAAGGCGCCCCGGAGAGTCGACCTCGAAGGAGCGCTTGGCCCTCAGCGCGAGGACGGATCCTCGTCCTTTGCACCGGGATCGGGCGAGGAGGAGAAGAGCAGGGTTTCGACCTCGTCGAGGCGGCAGACAAGGTGACCGTGTGCGTGCGCGAGGGCACGCTCGCGAGGTCCGTTGTAGCCCCACGCCGCCAGCGCACAGCGCACTCCCAGGCGCGAAACCGCGTCAAGATGGTTCACCTTGTCGTCCACGAAGGTGAAATGCGCGTAGGGGAGTCCGAGGAGGCGGTGCAGGTGCTCAAGGTGGCTTGTCTTGTGAACACCCGTCTCTTTGTCGAGGATGAGCTCCGGGGGGAATAGGTCCAGCACTCCGTAGCTCTCTAGCAGCACGCGCACCGAGGCCTTGTCCTTGGCCGAGGCGATGGCTAGCTGGACCTCGCCCGCGTGGCGCCGCAGCACCTCGAGCAACGCGCCATAGGGAGGAAGCAGGGCACGCCACCCGAGAGGATCCGCCGCCGCGTACTGAGCCCGCACCTGATAGAAGAGGCGATGAAACTCGCGCCTCCAGGCCGGGTCCAGTGCGCTGTAGAAGGCATCGTATCCGGCTTGGTCGTCGATCTTCGTCCCGCCTTCGAGAGCGCGCAGCGCGACTCCGAAGTCCTCGGCGCGATTGCCGAGGGGCATGAGCTCGACGAACCCCGGGTACAGCTCCTTTGGTTCTCGCCTCGCGAGGGAGCTTTCGGGATCGAGCTGGAGATACGTGCGCAGCGCGACCACAAAGCACTCAGGCGCGCTTTGCGCGATGACGCCGTCGAAGTCGAGGATGAGGGCTTTCACGGCGCCCCTCCCAGCAGCGCTCGCAGCTTCGCCAGTGCTTCGGTGCTTCCGATGGCGAGAACCCGATCACCGGCTGCGAGCTCGCGCTCGGGTGCGGGGTTCACCTGCGTTCCCTCCGCACTCTCGACCGCGAGAATGCTGGCCCCCGTGCGCGTGCGCACCGCGAGTTCGCCGATCGAGTGTCCCGCCTCCGGTCCCTCGGGCACAGAAACCCACTCGCTCGACACCTCGGCCAGGAGATCCGCGAACCAAGGGTCTGCGAGGAGCGTCGCGGGAGCGCGCAGCGCCTCATATCCCTCCTCGCGCAGCTGGTCGGCGACGCGCGCCAGTGCGCCATCCGGAACACCGGCGGCGCGGCCGACGGCGCTCATCATGTCGAGGGTGGCTTCGAACTCCTCGGCCACCACCGCGGAGGCGCCCGCCCCGTAGAGCTCGTCCGAATCGGCGACATAGCGCGTGCGTGCGATGATCTGCGCTTGCGGCGCGAGGTCGTGCAGGTGCGAGACCACGCCGCGCGTTGCAAGGGGATCTGAAATCGCGATCGCCACCACCCGCGCATCTTCCACGCCGAGCCTTCGCAAGAGCGTGGGGTGCGTAGCGTCGCCATACACAACCGATTCACCCCGGCGCTGCGCACGTTGCACGTTCTGCGGGTTGGCGTCGACTGCGCTGTAGGGAATCTTGGCAGCCCGCAGAACGCCCGCGATCGTGCGTCCCGTGAGTCCAAAGCCGATGAGCACGACGCGCGGCGCCTCTCGCGCAGGGGCGTGGGCTCTTGCAGAACGCGTCGTAGCGAGCGCCGGACCTCCGACCCACCGCGTGAGCCACGGCGCGAGTTGGATCAGAAACGGCGTCGCCACGAGGCTCGCGATCGAGCCGGTCACGAAGACCTGCTGAAGGCCCGCATCGAGGAGGCCCGCAGCCGAAGCGCGATTCGAGAGCACGAATGAGAACTCGCCGGTTTGGGCCAACGCAAGGCCTGTGAGAGTCGCGACCCGCGGGCTGCCACGCAGAGCCACCGTGACTACGGAAAAGACGATCGCTGCTTTGAGCGGCACGACCGCCACGACGTAGAGCAGCACCGCGGGCCAAAGGTGCGCCGCGGCCCGTGCATCGAAGAGCATCCCGACGGCTGTGAAGAAGACGCCGAGCAACACTCCGCGCAGTGGGACAAGTTCTGCCGTAAGTTGATGCGCATAGGGCGAAGAGCCGAGCATGACACCGGCTGAGAATGCACCCACCGCCAGCGTGAGTCCCATCTCCTCCGCCCCGACGGCAGACCCCACGGCGAGAAGGAACGCGATCAGGCTGAACAGCTCGCGCGAGCGCACGCGCACGAGGCGATCGAGTGCCCACGGCACCGCGTAGCCGGTCGCCACGAAGAGCACGGACAGCGCCGCCGCTGCCTTGCCGAGCGCAAGAGCGATCGCGCCGGGCTGAGGCGGGACCGCCCCCGAGAGCATCGGAAGGGCCACGAGCAAGGGCACGATGCAAAGGTCCTGGAAAATCAGCACCCCAAACGAAAGCTGGCCGTGCGGCGCATCGGCCTCGCCTGCCTCGGACAAAAGGCGCATCACGAGGGCGGTACTCGACATCGCGACGAGTCCGCCCATCACGACCGCGCTCGCCGGTCGTAGGCCGAGAGCGATCGCACCGACGCTCACAGCGCCGATCGTGAGGGCGACTTGCAAACCGCCGGCCGCGACGGTGGTGCGCCAGCGGCGCCGCAACGCCTCGAACGGGAGCTCAAGGCCGATCTCGAACAGTAGGAACACGACTCCGAACTCAGCCAGCCTCCGCACCTCGGCCGAGCGGGGTGCGAGCGCCAGGCCTCCTGGACCGAGGAGCGCCCCCATCAGCAGAAACCCAGCAATCGGCGGCAGTCGCACGCGCTCGAACAGAGCGACGCCAACTGCGGCAATTGCGAGGGCGAGCAGGAGTTCAGCGAGAAAGTGGGACTCCGTCACGCCGGAACCATAGCCCCGGCGAACGGCCGGGCGTCGCGCCCGAGCGTCACCGCGCTCGGGTAGTATACGCGCCATGTCGTGGAAGCCTGAGCTCGAGGAGATCGAGCGCCGCTCAAAACTGGCGCAGCAGATGGGCGGAGAGGAGCGAGTAGGTCGCGCTCGCGCCGCGGGGCGACTCACGGTGCGAGAGCGGATCGACCGCCTTCTCGACCCCGGCTCCTTCCACGAAACCGGGGTGCTGGCGGGGCGCGCGGAATACGACGCGAGCGGTCGTCTCGCAAGCCTCACTCCCTCTAACTTCGTATGCGGTACAGGCCGCATCGAGGGACGCCGGGTGGTGGTGGGCGGCGACGACTTCACCGTGCGCGGCGGAGCGGCCGACGGTGCGATCGGCAACAAGATGGGGTGGGCCGAAAAGGCGGCCTACGACCTGCGACTGCCCCTGGTTCGCCTGGTCGATGGGACGGGTGGGGGCGGGAGCGTCAAACAGCAGACCTCCATGCGACGCTCCTACGTGCCGGCACTGCCGGATTGGAATGTCTCGGCGGAGCTGCTGTCGATGGTGCCCGTCGCCGCCGCGGCACTCGGCCCGGTGGCGGGCCTTGGCGCGGCCCGGGTCGCAGCGGCCCACTTCTCGGTCATGGTGCGCGCGACGAGTCAGGTGTTTGTGGCGGGGCCACCCGTCGTACGGCGCGCCCTCGGCAAAGAGGTCACCAAAGAGGAGCTCGGCGGGGTTGCGATCCACGCGCGCGGCAGCGGTGTCGTCGACAACGAAGCCGCGAGTGAGGACGACGCTCTCGCGCAGCTGCGCCGTTTCCTCTCCTACCTCCCGGCGTCGGTCTTCGAAGCGCCCCCACGCCGCGAAGCGCAGGATGATCCCGAGCGGCGGGAGGAGGCTCTGCTCTCGCTCGTTCCACGGGAGCGCCGAAAGACCTACGACGTTCGCAAGCTTCTCGAGCTCGTGCTCGATCGCGGCTCGATTTTTGAAATTGCCCGGGGTTATGGTCGGCCGCTCGCGACGGCGCTAGCGCGACTCGACGGCATCCCTGTCGGCGTGATGGCGAATGATCCGCGCCAACTCGCAGGCGCACCGGATGCGGACGCCTCGCAGAAGATGACACGCTTCGTGGATTTCTGTGATCAGTTCCATCTTCCGGTCGTGAACTTCGTCGACAACCCGGGTTTTCTGATCGGTCCTGAGGCCGAGAAGCGCGGCACGGTGCGCCAAGGAGTGCGGGCGCTGATCGCCGTCTATCAGGCACGCGTGCCCTGGTGCTCGGTGATCGTACGGCGCGTCTTCGGTGTGGCGGGTGCCGGGCACGGCCAGCACCACCGGCTGAATCTGCGCTATGCCTGGCCCTCCGGTGAATGGGGCTCGCTCCCGATCGAAGGCGGAGTCGAGGCCGCCTACCGCAGACAGCTCGACGCGGCGGCCGACCCGGAAGCCTTGCGCAATCGGCTCGAGGAGGAGCTCGCGTCGTTGCGTTCGCCCTTTCTCACCGCGGAGGCGTTTGGGGTCGAGGAGATCATCGATCCGCGGGACACGCGACCCCTCCTCGTGGAATGGGCGCGCACAGCCTACACGCTCGTGCAGCAGGATCTGGGCGTGCGGACGCGCGGACTAAGGGTCTAGGCGCGACGGTCAGCAGCGGCGGCGCGGGACAGATCCCAGAGCTTTCGTGCGGCACCAAAACGCCTCGGGTCTGCATCCTTGGCTTAGGCGTTCATCTCGAGCACAGCCGCGCCCTGGATGCGATCGTGTTTCAAGTCGGTCAGGGCATCGTTTGCGGCGGCAAGAGGGTAGGGTGCGGTGTGGGTCACGAGCGGGATCTCGCGAGCGAGATCGAGCAGCGCGCGCGCGTCGCCGCGCGTGTTCGCGGTGACGCTGCGGAGCTTGCGCTCCTGGAAGAGATGGCGCTGGTAGTCGAGCGCGGGGATCTGTGAGAGGTGGATCCCGGCCACGGCGAGCGTGGCGCCGCGGTCGAGCTGCTCGAGCGCTGCCGGAACGAGTTCTCCTGCGGGCGCGAACAGGATCGCGGCGTCGAGCTTTTGCGGCGATGTCTCGAAGCTTCCGCCCACCCATTTCGCCCCGAGCTCCTCGGCGAGCCTGCGGTGGCGACCTTCGCGGCTGAACACGTACACCTCGCAACCCGCGTGGCGCGCGAGCTGGATCACGATGTGCGCCGAGCCGCCGAAACCCCACAGACCGAGTCGCCCGCCCGGCGGCACGGCCGACTGTTGGTACGCGCGGTAGCCGATGATCCCCGCGCAAAGCAGGGGTGCCGTCTCGCGCGCGCTGAGGTCGGCCGGCAGCGGGTGCACGAACGCCTCGGGCGCGACGGTGGCGTCCGCGTAGCCGCCGTCCACATCCCAACCCGTGAAGAGCGGCGAGAGGCAAAGGTTTTCCTCTCCGCGCATGCAAAAGCGGCAAGTGCCGCAGGTACGGTGCACCCACGCCACTCCCACCCGTTCCCCCTCGGCCACGCGCGTTACCCCGGCGCCGCGGGCTGCGACTGTGCCGACGACCTCGTGACCGGGAACGATGGGCCGCTTATGCGGCGCAAGGTCGCCTTCGACCACATGGAGGTCCGTGCGGCAAACGCCGCACGCCTCGACCCGCACGAGGACCTCGCCCGGGCCGGGTTGCGGGGTCTCCCGTTCCTCCTCGTGCAGAGGCCGCGTCTCGACGGGCGCCGGTTCCGTAAGCGTCATGGCACGCACGGGGTGGGTGTAGCAGGCCAGGGCCGGTGAGCGAGCGGGAGGGGTATGATTCGCCCCTCGTGTCCACCCCTCGGCAGCGCTTGCGCCACCTGCTCCCTTGGACGATCTCCGTCCCTGCGTTGATCTATGTGTTTGGCTTCGCGACGGACTGGAGCACGCTGTATGCGCGGACGCGCCAGGCCGATCTGCCACTCTTTTTCGCCGTCACCTTGATCGACAAGCTAGTCTTCTTCCTCGCCTGGGCCCTGATCCAGGGCGAGTCCATCAGCCGTTTCGTGACCCCCGTGCCTCGCCGCTCAGTCATTGCGCTGCGCGGCGGTGCGGAGCTCGTGGGCGCGGTGAACCACGGCTTCGGCAACGCCGCGTTCATCCTTGGTTTAACGCAGTTTGCGCCAGGGCGGCTTGGAAGCGTGATTGCAGCGACGGGCGTGCCCTTCCTCTCCCATGGCTTCGTCCTGCTGCTTCAGGCGTCTTTGGCCCTTGGATTCTTGAAGGGGGGAATCGCAGCCAACCGCGATGTCGCTGGGGCGGTGGCTGTGGGCTGGAGTGCAGTGACGGTGGTCGTTTTGCTCGTGCGTTTCGGGCCAAGCCTGCGCTTCGTTGCTCACTCCTCCTTTGGCCAGCGCCTCGCAGGGGTGCGGTTTCGGCGGCTCCTACCGTTTCTCGGCTTCTTCGTGCTGCTGGCCTCCGCGGACATCGTGCTGCAACGCGCAACCTCCTCCAGCTTCGGCATTCACATTCCGTGGTGGGCACTGGCGGCCCGGATTCCGCTGCTTTACACCGCGCTCTCGCTGCCTTCCCTCGGAAACTTCGGCACCCGCGAGCTGGCGTGGGTGACGTGCTTCTCCGACTTCGGCGCCCGCGACCAGCTGATCGCCTACGCCTTCGTCACCAACACCACCTTCCTCGTGCTGAACGTGCTGGTCGGTGTGCTCTTCTTGCCCCGTGCGCTCGAACTGATCGCGGAGGTGCGGCGAGCGCGGGCCACCGGGGCAGCCTTCCCTGAGCCCTTGCTTACGGACCCGAGCGATCCGTGAGCGGCTGCGCGCCCCCCGGATCCACGAAAATCGGGCTCGACCAGGCCCGCTCTTGTACCGGCGCGAGACAGTCGTCTGAGAACGCGGTTCGGTAGTCCCCGTAGCAAGGCTTCGTGGCCACCGCCTTGCCGGAGGAGTCGAACTGCGTGCGCAGATTCGCGCCATTGATCGCCGGCGTCTCCTCCTGAATCACCCGCGCGTAGTAGAGCGTGTGCCGCCCGAGCTGGGGAAACTCGAGATCCTCGAACTGGACGGTGCAACCCGACGGGTCCGCGCCGCAGTCGAATCGCAGCCATGGGTCTTCAATCAGGTGGTTCACGTCCTCGCCGGGCGTCGCCTGCGGCCGAATGCGGACGACCTCGATCGCGACGATGGGATGTCGTTTGTCGCCGGGATGGTGACACTCCCCGCGGCACAGGCGCTCCACCCGTTCGGGTGAGAGGCCGCGGGTCGTGGTCTCCGGGCAGCCCGGCTGTTCCACCGCAGAGCCGATGGCGCGCACCTCGAAGCGGGGCGCGCCGGCGAGCGTCACGGTGCTACCCATCGGCGCCGCACCCTCGGGTCCGTTCAACAGGTCGAACCACAAGAGAATGCGCGGCCCGCTCGTGCCATACACTTCGCGACGCTCGAGCGCCTCCCAGATCGCTTGCCGGCTGCGGCCAGTGCTGTGTACGGCGACGAGACCGCCGGGGTAGAGGTAGCTGGCGACGCGTTCAACGTCTGCCGAGAGCAGCCCCCCAAGCTCGCCCACGACCACCGGTTTGCGCGGGTCGGTTTGCAGCTTGAGCCGACGACGGCGGCCGAGGTCGTCGTAGAACTTCGAGCGCACTCCCACGGCCTCGGTCATCTGCCGACGGTCGTACTGCTTGTAGCCCGTGCCGGGGCGGGCCTTGTGGTTGTCGCTCGACGCGACAAAGCCGTAGTGGAAGCGCAGGGGGTCACCGCGCTCGTCCTTCTCGTCGAAGTTCGAGATCGCCAGCGTGTACTGCACCGACTCACGCGGTCGGAGTGAGAAGGCGGGCTTGAAGCAATCGCGGCATTGCCCGCAATCGAGCCACTCGTCGGCACGCGTATCCGGGAAGACGAGCTGCGGGGACACCGAGGCGTCGAGCGCGAGGCGCTTGGCCTCCTCCACCCTTGCCTCGCACTCGGCGGCGGGAAGGTCGCCGCAGCGCTTGCGCATGATCTCACCGGCCTGCCAGCAACACGGCAGATAGTCGGTTGTGGGTTCGGGACAGATCTTCTTTCCGTCGGGTCCCTCGTCGTACTCGTGCCACCAGCGATACTGCTCCGAGCTGCCGTGGCCGGACATGACCTCGATGAGGGGCTGCAGCGCGGGGTCGTGGTATTTCCGGGTGAGCTGTTTGTCCATCGTCGTGCCGGGCGGCGTGTAAAAGCCCCAGCTTGTTCCGTGCGGAATCACCATCACGGGGTAGCCCCACTGGTGGAGTTTCTCGAAAAGGACGTCCGGCGTGGCTGCGTTCTCCTGGCAATCCGAGGGCAACGCGCGGGTATCGGTGCCGCGCGGGCATCGTGCGAGCTGGGCGACCCGGTCAATCATCCAAAGGAAGTCTGCATAGTCGCGATAGGCGAGGGGGTCGAAGAAACGCAGGCTCTTGGCCTGATCGAGTCCCGCGAACAGATCCGCACCGTCGTCCGACTGGGCCGTGATCGGACGTGCCGGCAGGGCCGATTCCGCGTCGTCGCGAAAAAACACGCATTTGTGTCCGAAGTGCGTTTCGGGAGTTCGCCCCACCTGTGTCCACTCAAACCCCGTAAAGGCGACGAGATCGGGGTCTGCGGGGTCCCCCGCCATGGCGTTGCACTGGCGGATGCTTTCCTTCTCCGACGCCCAGTGCTCGGGTGTGAGGCCCTCAGCGTGGTCGGTAAGCGCGAAGAAGTCGAGCTGTGAGCAGTAGCGTGCAAAGTCGCACGCGTCGGCGGGAGGATGTGCACCCTCGCCTGCCATCACCGGCAGCGACATGAAGAATGCATCCGTGGAATAGGTGGTGTGCACATGCAGGTCGCCGAACAGGATGCGCTTTTGCGCGAGCCCACGCGGAGCACCGGCGCGATTGGCGACGCTGCGGGAGGCGGCGTCCTGTGCCGCAGCCTCGGCGCGCTGTATGGAGTCGGGACGTGCCTTGCCTTCGATCACGCCCGCTGGGCGGTCGCTACCCGAGCAGGCGAACAGTGTGCACACAAGCACCCCGAGACACAGCGGCCTCGGCGCGAGCTCATGGAACAAGCCCGCCTAGGCCCCCTCGCGGTTGCGCTGCCGGTCCGCGCCGTATTCGAGGGGGAGATTCAGCACCTCTCGAGGAAAGGCCTCCACCAGGAACTCAACGACATCGCGCACAGAGATCACAAAGACCGGGCGATCCAGGGCGTCCACCACAGGAACATGACGAAAGCCGCCAAGGGACATCTTGTTGAGAACCCATGCGATGCTCGACTCCTCGATCAGGCGCTCGGGATTCTCAGTCATAACCTCGGAAAGGCGCAGCGTTGCGGGATTGCGGCCGCGGCCGGTTACGCGCAGCAGCACGTCGCGCTCCGTGAAGATCCCGCGAAGCGCAGACTGCGGGGTGCCGTCCTCCGTGATGACCACCACGCCACGGTGCTCACGCTGCATGGCGCGGATGGCATCAGTGACCGAGCAGTCCGCCGAAAATACGATCGGCTTGCGTGCCGGGAGAACGGACAGCGGCTCGCGCAGCAGCCGCTTGTCGAACGGGGCGTGGATAGCGCGGCGAGGCCGGCCCGGGCCCTCGTCGTCTGTCCCGAAATCCTCGTCGTCAGGCCCGGGCTCATCGTGCTCAGGGGCGGGCGGATCGAGCTCGCCGTCGAGAGCGGACGTCACGTGCGTCTCCCTTGCGAGACACCCCCCGTTACAAGACACCTTTACTCTTGCGATGGGTCCGTGGGCAAGGAAAAACGGCGCTCCCCCCAGGAGGGCGCACCCTCGAGACCTGCGGCGACGCGACCGAGCAGATCAAGGACGTCCGGATGCAGATCGCGCCGATCCATCTGACGCGCGATATGCCCCGGGGAAAGGGGGCGCCCGAGGGCGCGGGCCAAGACCCCCCCCTCAGCGAGCAGCGCCTTGGCGTGAACCTCTCGCAGCGCGGGTTCATCGTGAAGAGGAGGAAGATGCCTGCGTACGAGGCGCGTCTGGCGGCGATCCTCGGTGGGAACGCCCGCCGCCCGCAGGATCGCGTCGGGGACGAGCAGGTAGCTCTCGATGTGGCGCCGCCCCCAGGTGAAGAACTCGAGCCCAGGCTCGGAGAAGTCCGTCGGAGGAACGGACGCGGCGCTTCCGTCACGGTCCAGCACGCAAAGGCCCCGGGCGTCCGCGCATTGCGATCGAATCGCGCGAAAGTGGTCCGCCGCCCGGGCGGGCTGACGCCCGCCAAGAATCACTGCGGCCTGGGCGAGCGCGCGTGCCAACTCGGGCGACACACGCCACGCCCATGAGCGCAGAATCTCGCGATCGCTTGGCCCCTCGACGTAGAGCACGAACCGGCTCGCCGGAGCCTCTTCGCTGCTTGCGCGGGAAGCCTCGGGAGGCAGCACGTCGTTCTCCGTCAGAAACCTAGCCGCTTGGGCTGCGGGTGTCAGGCACAATGCGCCGCGCTCCCCCGCCGCCGCGCTTGGCTCTGGCTTCGCCGAACGGTATATACCTCTGGCGTGACCAGCGTCCTAATCGCCGACGACCATGGCATCGTGCGCGAGGGCCTGCGGCGCCTGCTTGAGCGCGAGGCCGACATCGTGGTCTGCGGCGAAGCCGCGGACGGAGAGGATCTGCTGGAGCAGATCGGGACGCACCAGCCCGACGTCGTGATCCTCGACATCAGCATGCCGAAGCTTGGTGGGCTAGAGACACTCGAGAGGGTGCGGCGTCGCTTCCCCGCCGTGAAGGCGATCCTGCTGTCTGTTCACGGCGACCCGCCGCTTGTGCAAAGCGCCGTGGCGCTGGGTGCCGACGGCTACCTGTTGAAAAACGGCCCCGCCGCCGACGTGATCGAAGCTGTGCGCGCGGTGGTGAAGGGGGGCAGTTTCTTCAGCCCCCCGATTGCGAAGGAGATTGTCGCGCAGCTGCGCACGCCGCAGCGGGCGGGCGATCCCTTTTCGATGCTTTCTGGCCGTGAGCGCGAGATCGTGCACTTGATCGCCGACGGGCTTTCCGCCAAGGAGATCGCCGCCGCCCTGCGCATCAGCACGAAGACCGTCGAGGCGCACCGCACCAGCCTGATGCGCAAACTCGGAGTGCGCAAAGCCACCGAGCTCGTGCGCTACGCCCTGCGCTTCGGGCTCGTCGAGCCCTAGCGCCGGCGCGGAGCGCCGCTTCCGGGCACGAGCGTCGCAAGTGCTTCGACGTGCGCGGTCTGTGGGAATAGGTCAAAACCTCGCACCTGCAGAACCTCGTAGCCCCCTGCGCACAGCACACCGAGATCGCGCGCCAAGGTCGCCGGATCGCAGGAGAGGTACACGATGCGCGGGGCACCGAGCGCGCAGACGGCCGCAGCGCCGTCTCGGGCGAGGCCCCTGCGCGGGGGGTCGAGGACGACGGTGTCGGGGATGGCGCCGAATCCCTGTGCGGCTGCGCGCTCAGCAGCCTCGCAGCGCAGTTCGATGTTGTGAAGTCCCGCACGGCGCACGTTGCGCAGAAGATCCGCACAGCTCGCGGGATCGCCTTCCACAGCCACGACGCGGCGGAAGCGCCGCGCGAGCCCGAGGGTGAGGAAGCCTGCGCCGGCGAAGAGTTCGACCGCAAAACGCCCGTGGCCCGCGGCCTCGTGCACCGCCGCAGCGAGCGCGTCGCGAAGCGGTCCATTCGACTGCACGAAGACGCCCGGCGAGAAGACAAGGCTGTCGTCTCCGACCCGAATCGCAAGCTCGCCCGTCGAGCCGGGCGGGGCAGGGGCGCCCAGCCATTCGATCCGCACGGCGCCGCCCTCGCCGGACGCCAGCTCCCACTCGCCTGAGTCGGGCTCGCCGTGTGACCCCAGCTGCTCGAGGGCTGCGTCGAGCTCCGGGACCAAGACAGGGCAGTGGCTGGTGGCGCACAGGGCGTGGGAGCGCCGCTCCCGGTAGCCGACCCGTCCTCCCTCGACGAGAACACGCGTGCGGGTCCGATAGCGATACGGCACGGGGCAAGGCATGAGCTCGATCGGCCCGGGCAAGCGGATGCGTCCCACCCGCTCAAGGGTGCTGCGCAGGATCTCGCGCTTGGCCTCGAGCTGCGTGTCGTACCCGATGTGCTGCCAGGCACAGCCGCCGCACCGCCCGAACACCGGGCACTGCGGCTTTTTCCGGGAGGGCCCCGCCGCGAGGAGCTCGACGATTTCGCCGCGCGCGAAGCGCGCACGCTCCTCCACCACACGGACCCGGACGCGATCACCGGGAGCGCTGAAGGGTACGAAAAGGACGCGGCCCCCCGCTGCGCGACCGACACCGTCGCCGCCCCCCGCGAGCGACGCAATCGTGAGTTCGAGCTCGCGCTCCGTGGCCGACGTTGGCGCGTGCTTCACGCCGACGGCACGTGCTTCTTGAGGAACGCGATCGCCTGACCCAGGGCCTCGCGCGCGGGAGGGAGCGCCTCCAGCTGCAAGAAGCCGTGCGGCATTCCCTCGCACACGATGTGCTCGTGGGGGACGCCTCCCTGGGCAAGCGCAGCCGCAAGTGCATGCGACTGTCCAAGCAGCGGGTCGCCCGTACCCACCACGAGACAGGAGGGCGGGAGCTTGTCGGCGCCGCGCAGGGGGGAAACGCGCGGGTCGGTCAGGAGCGCCTCCGACGGCCCTTCGCCGAGGTACGCCGAAAGCATCATTTGCACCGCCTCTCGTTCAAACGCGCCCGCCGATGCCTTTGCACTCTCCTTTTGACTGTGAACCAGCGTCGGGAAGTCGAAGACGCCGTAGAAGAGCAGCGCGGCCGACAGCCGCGCGACCGAGTCGTCGTCTGCCAGGGCGATCGCCGCGGCGGCGGCGAGGTTCGCGCCGGCCGAGTCGCCAGCGATTGCGATCCGCGCGGGATCGCCGTCGAAGCGCTGGGCCTGCCTCGCGGCCCAGCGCACCGCGAACAAGCAGTCCTCGAGCGGACCGGGAAAGGGCGCCTCGGGCGCCAGGCGATATCCAAGATTCACCACGACGAAGCCGGCCTCGGCAAATCGCAGCGCGAGCTTGCGATGGCTGCGCGGGCTACCCGAGCACCAACCTCCCCCATGGAGGTAGACGAGCACGGGATGCGGTCCTGCACTGGCCGGCTCTGCCACGTCGGCGGTCACGCGCCCGCTGGGCAGATCGCGCACGAGAACGCCTTCGTGCAGCGTTCCGACGGTGGGCGGCGAGGCGTTGAGCAGGGGGGAAAGTCCGTCGAGCATCGCACGAAGGTCGGCGACACTCTTGGGCGGGGGCAGGGACGCCAGGAGCTTTTCGAGGGCGGAGAAGTCGAGGCCCGGTGCGGAGGCTTGAGTCATGGGGGCACCTCGAGAGGGTGAGGCTTGATTCTACCTTGCGGCGGCCCCGGGCGGAGGGTGCCTCGAGTCCGTGCCCTTGCCGGGCCCCAGCGGCTCGAGGCGAATCGGCACGGCTTGGCTGCGGTCGAAGATCCGAGCAATCAAGCGGTCCGCCTGACCGTATTTCTCCGCCATGGCACCGTTCACCGCCTCTCGGGTCGCAGGATCGTCCACCGGCACAGCGCGGTAGGCGCTGGTCGATCCGTCGCGCTCGATCTTCACCTCCGGGTGCGCGCGCAGCCGTGCGAGCCAGCGCGCCGCGGGATGCCCCGCCCGCAGGTACAGGTGTCCATCCTGCTCGATGATCCACAGTTGGGTCTCAAACTGGGCGCCGCCCGCATCGACGGTTGAGAGGTTCACGACCTCTCCCTCGTCGATTCCAAAGGCCGTGACGAACACGACCAATCCAACCGTGAGGCCAGCCAAAAGCAGCGGGACCTTCATCTTCCCCCGAACTCCGCGCTCCCCGCGCGCATCCACTGCTCAATGCTTACCATGGCGCAGGGCGCGCGTCGCGCCGCCGGGGGAGGAACCACGATGCAGTGCGTCACGAGGGCAGGGTGCACCCTGCGCGGGTTCGGCACCGCCCTTGCGTTTGCGGTCTGCGTCCTGGGCGGGACCGCTCGCGGCGCAGATGCGGTGGTGGACGTCTGGGCGGCCGCGAGTTTGCGCGAGCCCGTCAGTCAGCTGGCTCGGCGCTTTGAAGCTCAGGCCCAGGGCCGGAAGATCAACCTCGTGTTCGGCGCGTCGAACGCGCTGGCTCGGCAGATCCAAAGCGGGGCGCCGGCGGACGTCTTTCTCTCCGCGGACGACGTGAGCGTCGACCGACTGCAGGCGGCCGGGTTCGTGAGACCCGAAACACGCCGCGTTTTTGCGAGCAATCGGCTCGTCATCGTTGCGGCCCGTGAGCTCACGGTGCCCCTCGCCGGGCCAAGCGACCTTCTACGCCCCGAGGTCAAGCGGATTGCCCTCGCCGCTCCCGAGGTACCCCTGGGGCGCTACGCGCGCGAGTGGCTCGCGGCCCGCGGGCTTGCCGAGGCGGTGAAGGCGCGCACAGTCGTGCTGGGCGATGCGGTGGCGACGCTGGCGAGTGTCGATTCCGGGAACGCCGAAGCCGGCATCGTGTATCTGACCGACGCACGCACCGCCAAGAGCGCTCGCATCGCCTTTTCGGTGCCCGCCGCGGAGCAGCCCTACATCGTCTATGTGGGAGCGGTCATGCAGGGTGGCGACCAGCCCGATCTGGCGGACGAATTCTTGCGTCTGCTGGTGAGCCAAGACGGGTGGGCCGTGCTGCGTGCGGCCGGATTTCTGCCGCCGCCGCCCACGATAGCCCCCTCGCCCGACGCGCCATGAGCGGGGGCGAACTCATCGCCATGACAACCCTCACGCTCCGCGTGGGTGTGGTCGCGATCGCCTTCGCTTTCTGGCCCGCCCTTGGCCTTGGTTTTTGGCTCGCGCGGCGCGAGTTCCGGGGCAAAGCGCTCGTAGAGGCCGTGATTGCGCTGCCCATGCTGCTCCCGCCCGTCGCCGTGGGTCTTGGGCTTCTGCTCCTTTTTGGCCGGCGCGGGCCGATTTTTCCGCTGCTCCACGCACTCGGCGTCGACCTGCCCTTTACCTGGTGGGCCGCCGCCTTGGCGGCAGCGCTGGTCGGATTTCCGTTTCTCGTACGGTCTTGCGAGCAAGCCTTCGCAGACGTGGAACCGCGCTTCGAACAGCTGGCCCGGTCGCTCGGGTACACACGCGCAGCAACTTTCTGGCGTGTCACCCTGCCGCTCGCTCGTCGCGGAGTTCTCTACGGCACGGTTCTCGCCTTTACCCGAGGGCTCGGGGAGTTCGGCGCGACCGCCGTCGTGGCCGGGATCCAGCCCGGGAGGACGGAGACGCTCGCCCTCGGGATCTGGTCGCGGATCGAGCTCGGGGATGATTCTGGCGCCCTCGCGCTTTGCGCCGCGTCCTTTGCTCTCGCGCTCGCAGCCACCACCCTCGCCGAGGGATGGCTGCGTCGCGCGCCCCGTGCCGAGGTCAAAGCACGGTCATGAGTCAGACCGAGCTTGTGCTGCGCGGCAGCGCCGGCGGCTTTCAGCTCGACGTGGACGCCGCGTGGAGTGAGCGCGTGGCGGTGCTGTTTGGCCCGAGCGGCGCGGGCAAGACGACGCTCCTCGAGGCGATCGTGGGCCTGCGTCCGGAGATGCGCGGTCGCATCCGTGTCGCGGGAGAATGGCTCGAGGACTCGGAGCGGGGTCTGTTCGTGCCGGTTGAGGCGCGGGGACTCGGATGGGTGCCGCAAGACCCTACGCTCTTGACGCACTTAAGTGTTGGCGGAAATCTTCGGTTCGGGCAGCAACGCGCAGGCGCGAAGGGGGCGGCTCTTCTCGATCGTGCGATCGAGGTGCTGGAACTTGGGGAGCTGCTCGGCCGCAGCGTAGACGAGCTGTCTGGGGGCGAGCGCCGCCGCGTGGCGCTGGCGCGGGCGCTCGCGTCGGGACCGCGTGCAGTCTTGCTCGACGAACCCCTGGCCGCGCTCGATCTGCCGCTTCGGGCCCGGGTGCTGCCCTTTTTGTTGCGCGTCCGTGATGAGCTTAGGCTCCCGATGCTCTACATCACGCACGATCCCAACGAAGCCATGCTGATCGGTGAGGTGGCGGTGGTGCTCGCGGCGGGCCGCGCGATCGCCCTCGGCCCCCCGCGAGAGGTTCTGTGGAGCCAGGCCGTCCTCCCTTTCGCACAGGCGCTCGGCGTCGAGAACGTACTCGAGGCGCGCGGCGTGGGAGGCGCGCGGGTGGAGACGCTGCGGGGTCTGGGGCTCGTGGTCCCCGCAGAAGTTCCCGCCGGCGGGCGGCTGCGCCTGGGGCTGCGTGCCGAGGAAATCCTGCTTGCCGCGGAGCCTCTCGGTCGGATCTCCGCACGCAACGTTTTGGCGGTGACTGTGGCCTCGTGCGAGGTGGGAGGTGGCCAAGCGCTGGTGCATCTCGACACGGGCGCCGAGCAGCTCGTCGCGAGAGTCACCGCGGCCGCGGCCGAGGCGCTGGCACTGGAGCGAGGCGCCAAGGTCTACGCCGTGATCAAGGCCCAGTCTCTCAGGCCGCTGTAGCGGCCGAAGCCTCGGGCGCGAACGGGCCGAGCTTGCGTTTGCGCAGCTCTTCCGTCATGAGTTCGCGGAAGCGGCGGTTCCGGAAGAGCACCATGTCGACCATTCCAAAGTACCCGGTCGGAAGCTTGGGGCTCTCCTCCCAGAAGCGAAGGTCTTGGAATGGACGCATCGCGAAGGCGTGGTGGTCGGCGTGCCGTGAAAGGCCAACGAGTGTGTAGAGCGTGAACCAGGAATCCGTATCCCATGAATCGACCGGCGAGATGCGCTTGCCGGTCCTCACGAGTCCCCAATGCTCGAAGTAGTTCACAGCCTCGAGCAGCCGCACCGCAACGGCGGCCTGCATCACGTAGAGCACGAAAGCGCCCAGCCCGAAGAAGGCTGCGATGGCGAGGGCAACCCCCCACTCGACGACGAGGCCGTGGACGACACGGCTGCGCAGCAGTCTGCGGTCGAACAAGCCCATCTCCTCATCGCCGAGGCGCTTGGTCTCGAGGCGAAAGGCGCTACGGAACTGCCCGGGGACGGTGCGCCGGAAGAACGCGTGGAAGGTCTCACCGAAGCGCGCGGTCGCGGGGTCGCTCTCCGTACCTACGCGCGCGTGATGGCCACGCAGATGTTCGGTGTAGAAGTGTTCGTACAGCACGCTCGCCATGAGCATCCGTCCGAGAAGCTGCATGTGCCGCTCGCGGCGGTGGATGAGCTCGTGCGCCACCACGATGCCGGAGTAGCCCGAGTTCACGCCCACGAGCAGCCATGCGACCAGCGTGTCGGTTCGGAAAAAACCGTTCGCAGCCACCATTTTGACCGCGAGGCCGAGGTTCACGATCTGAAGCCCCACCAGCAGATAGAGCAGGGCATCGAACGGCCAGGCGGGGAGGGCGGGTGCGGGCTGGCGCAGCTCGCGCGGCGAGAGGTTGTCCAGGAGGACGGAGCTGAAAAGCGGCAGCAACCAGAGCAGCGATCCCCACCAGCGATGGGGTGCCGTGGAGAGGAAGCCGAGCGTGGTGAGCGGCAGCACGAGGCACAGCAGGTGCAGAGCCAAGACGCGTGTCGCTTCTCTTCCGGGGGTCACAGGGGCGGTGAGGGGGGAGACGGGATCAGCGGCGGCCATGCGAGTCCTCCGGAGCAGATCCGAGCCGGGCCAATCACATACGAACGCGTATGGAGACTTGATTCTCCACATACGAAACGGTATGTCAAGGCGGATGACGGAGCGCAATCGACCTCGAGAGGTCGCGAAGGAGGAGACCCGGGAGGCCCTCCTGCTCGCCGGGCTCGCAGAGTTTGCCGAGCGGGGTCTCGACGCGCCGAGCCTCGATACCATCTGCGCCCGCGCCGGCTATACCCGCGGCGCGTTCTACGTGCACTTTCGCGACCGCGAGGAGTTTGTGGTGGCGGCCATGGAGCGGGTGCTCGGGCCGTTCCTTGATGCGGTCGTGGCGCGGGGCGAGGAAGCCCACGACCTCGCTCGCACGATCGAGCGCTTCGTTTCAACTCTTGGCGCCATGGCGCAGCTTGTGAGTACGCACGGGCCGGCCGGTTTCCCTTCGAAGACCCTCCCCCTGCATCGGCTCCTCGACGCATGCGAACGCTCGCCGCGCCTTGCAGAACGCTTCATCCGGATCGTGAGAGAAGCGATGGCACGGGTCGAAAAGTCCACCCGCCGAGGTCAGGGCGCGCGAGAAGTGCGAGGCGACGTCGACCCGGAACAGCTCGGCGCGGTGCTGGTTTCGCTGGCCCTCGGTGCGATCGTGGCCCTCGAGCTCGGAATCGCGCTCGATCTCGAGTCTGCGGGCAAAACCGTGCTCGCGCTCGTCGCTCGGCCCGCCTCGGTTCGGGGAGAGGCGTAAGGGCTTACGCCCTTGCGTGGAGTCTGCGCGGGTTCTCGACCATCATGATCTCGATCTGTCGATCGGTCGTGCCACACGCCTTGAGCCACGGCAGGATGTTCTCGTACACATGGCTGTAGCCCCAGCCACCGTAGGCCTTGTAGCAGGTCTTCCACCCGATCTCTGCGCAGAGCAGCACGCGATCCTCGAGTCCGGCTTCGAGCAGCTGCATCACGAGCGCGATTTCCTCCTTGTCCGGGGAAAAAGCCCGGCCGGGGCCGATGCCTTCGGCGTACTCCTCGTGGCCAAAGTGGTCGTAGGACACAAAGCCAACGCCCCGGGCCAGGAGGCGCTTCGGGATCGCGACGTCGGGGAAGAGGCCGAGGTGAGACATGTAGACCCTTGCGAGGTCGCAGCCTTCCTTCTCCAGAATGTCGAGATAGAGATCGAAATGGTCGAAGGGCTTCTCGCCATAGATCAGAAGGTGTCCGTTGGGGTGCACCGTGAGGGAGGCGCCCGTCGCGGCCTGCGCACGGGCCGCGGCGCGCAGCACCTTCTCCTCTGCCGGCTGAAACGGCTCTTGGGGCATCCCGGAGAGCCCGATCTCGCCGATATTGCCTGCGCGAACGCCCGTGCCATCGATGCCTTCCGTGAGCTCCCGGATCATGATGTCGGTGAGTTCTTCCACGCTCTTGCCGGCGATTTGCGGCGGATGACAGGCTTGGATGTACCAGCCCGTCGAGGCGACAATGTGCAGGCTGGTCTCGCGGGAGATGCGCTGGAGCTTGCGTACATCCCGACCCATGCCGGGGAGGTCCACGTTCACGAGGGCTCCGCCACCGGCCCTCTTGTACTCGGCAACCTCTCGGATCGTGAGCTCGACGTCGTCTTGCACAAGGTTCCGCCGCCATGCAAGCCCGTTGCGCCGGACGCGCCCGATGTTCGCAAGCGTGAACTCGCCGTCCGCTTCCTTGGCTCTCTCGGGATTGCCGTAGGGCATGTGCCAGCAGAGGATGTCGATGGTCAGGTGGACATGCGACATCGTGCCACCGAGCTCGCGCGCATCGATGGGACCGAGCACGGTCTGGACCGTCGCCATCTCGGCTCCCGGATCCTTAGAAGTTCACTTCGACGGCCTCGGAGTAGAACTGGCGATACCACTTTCGGAAGCGGCTGATGTCGCCATCCCCTTCGGCCAGCACCGGCTGCGGACGGAAGACCTTGGTGTTCCAGAGCGGAATGTCGAGCTCCCAGTCCTTGGCGTAGAAATCGAAAAAGCCCTCTGCGATCTCGCGGTTGGACTGCTTGTGCAGGTAGTAGTTGTGGGTGAGCTCCATCTTTCCCGGATCGATCGGCGTGAGAGACTGCACGGAGACGCCCTCGATGAGACCCGACACGCGGGTGAGAGACAGGCCCGGCCCGTACATGAACGAGCGAATCGTGGCCATTCCCTCCGCACTCGATTGTGCGGCGGCGTCGCGCACGAATTCAAGATGGAGCTTCATGATCGGACCTTCGGCGGTGAGATTCACGCCCTTCACTTCCATCCCGTGCAGCGTCTTGAAGTGCGCGACGTCGAAGCCGTTCTCGTAGAGATCCTGAAGGTGTGCGTTGATCTCCCACTTGCGGCGGCCAAACAGCGAGTAATCGGGGTGGCCCACCTCGGGGATCCGCTCGGGCGTAAAGCTCGGCTCGGCATTCTCGGCATGGAACCAGCTGGCGATGAAGCCATTCTGCTCGAGCACCCGCCAGCATCCAGTCTCGGCCTTGGGCGGAATGCGTTTGGCGTAGGGCACCTCGGCGCAGCTCCCGTCGCCGTTCCAGCGCCACCCGTGGAATGGACACCGAATCGTGTTCTCGACCACTTTTCCACCGACGCCAAGATGCGCGCCGAGGTGCGGGCAGTAGGCGTCGAGGATGCGCGCATTGCCATCCTCGCCCCGAAAGACCACAAGGTCCCTGCCGGCCGCGTGCACCGGCCGCACGCCGCTCGCCGGAAGCTCCTCCGAATAGCAGACTTTGAACCAGCCATTCGGAAACGGCGGAAGGGGGAAGCGCTCCATCGGGTCTCCTCCGGCGACGGCTCCGCGGAATGACGGGAAGCCGGAAAACTAGAACACGTTCTAGTTCCATTGTGGCCCAGGACGGGGGGGGCTGTAAAGGTCTGGGGCCGCGCCGGGGCGAGGTCGAAGCGATGACGCGAGACCCAAGCGCTGGCCCCGGCACGCGGGAGCGGCCCTCGGGAAAACAGCGCACCCGCGCTCGGGTTCGCCGCCCGTCGCGCTAGCCCTCGAGCTGCAGCGCCTTCGGTTCGAGGAACTCCTCCAAGCCGTAGCGTCCGAGCTCCCGCCCGTTCCCCGACTGCTTGCAGCCCCCGAAGGGTGCGATGGGATTGAACGGCGCACCGTTGATGTCGAGCTGGGCCGTGCGGATTCGCCGTGCCACACGTTTGGCACGCTCGAGGTTGCGTGACCACACCGCGCCGCCGAGCCCGTAGATCGTATCGTTCGCGATTCGGATCGCGTCCTCTTCGTCCTCGTATGGAATGATGGTGAGGACCGGTCCAAAGATCTCCTCCTGGGCGATCCGCATCCGGCTGCTGACGCCGGCGAAGACCGTGGGTTTCACGTAGTAACCCTTCGGCAGCTCCCCCGGCTGCTCGAGGCCGCCGGTCACGAGCTTTGCCCCCTCCTCGAGGCCGCTCCGGATGTAAGCCCGCACGCGTTCCTGCTGCGCCTTGGACACAAGGGGCCCGTAGCGGAAGTTTCCGCTTCGCGGATCGCCGAGGGTAAAGCCCTCGGCCTCCTCCTTGGCAAGCCGTACGGCTTCGTCGTGGCGCGCGCGTGGAACCAGCATTCGGGTCCACGACGCACAGGTTTGGCCCGAGTTGATGAAGGCATGTGCAGTTCCCGTGCGCACAGCCTTCTCGAAGTCGGCGTCGTCGAGGATCACGTTCGCGCTCTTTCCGCCGAGCTCGAGGGAGACCTTCTTTACCGTCTTCGCCGCGAGCTCCGCCACGCGGCGGCCCGCGGCGGTCGATCCGGTGAAGGACACCATGTCGATTTCCGGATGTGTGGCGAGTGCCTCGCCCACGACTGGGCCCGCACCCGTTAGGAAGTTGAAGACCCCGGGCGGCACACCCGCGCGATCGACGATCTCCGCGAACATGTAACAGGAGAGCGGGACCACCTCGCTCGGCTTTACGACGACCGTGCAGCCCGCGGCGAGGGCAGGACCCACCTTCGCCACAATCTGGTGCAGGGGATAGTTCCAGGGAGTGATTGCTGCGACGACGCCGGCAGGCTCCTTGATCACGAGGGAGTTGCCGATCCTCTCCTCGAACGAGTACTCACCGAGCAGATCTGCGTAGAAGCGGATGGTCGAAGCGGGGAAATCGACCATGAACTGCTCGGTCATCGGCCGCGGCGCCCCGAGCTCGCCGATGATCACCTCGACGAGATCCTTGCGTCGGGCAAGAACGCCATCCGCGATGCAGCGCAGCGCCTCCGCTCGATCCTTCGGCTTCGCCAGCGCCCAACTCTCGAAGGCGGCTCTCGCCGCGCGTGCCGCATGATCGGCGTCGACGGCGTCGCCCGCCGGTACCCGGCCGATCACCTCCTCCGTCGACGCGTCATGCACATCGAACCACCCCCATCCGTGGGGACGGACCCAGCTGCCGCCGATCAGAAACTTCTCAAAGACGAGCATCAATCGTCCTCCTCAAACTTCGTGATAAGGCTGACCGAAGGGTGTGTACGGATCACCGGGAATCTCGATCAATTCGATCAGCGTCCCATCCGGGTCGCAGACGAAGACGAGCTTCGAACCATAGTCGGGGTGGTGGACGTAGGTGTCGTCGAGGACCCGCGTGCCGGCAGATCGGAAGCGCTCGAGCGACGCATCGAGGTCGTCGACCCGCAGCATGAGCGCCGCCATCCCGAGCTGATTCATCGCGCGAGGCTCGCCGCCGCCCACAGGCGGCGGCGCCAGGAACGCGAAAAGCGCAAGCCGCAGACCGTCGCGCTCGAGAAACACCGTGCGCTGGTCGACGCCTCGCAAGCGCAAAAGGCGATCCGATTCCTCGCCCTTCACATGGACCTCCGTGAGGGGCCGAAAGCCGCAAAGGTCCCGATAGAAGCGGACGGAACGTTCGAGGTTGGATACGCAGATCCCAAGGTGTCCGACACGCAAGACGGCCATCACTCCTCCCGGTTGCCTTCGAGCAAGGCGCGCAGTTCTGGCTTTCGGATCTTGCCCATCGGTGTGCGGGGCATCGCGGTCACGAATCGGAACTCCTCGGGTACCTTGTAGCGCGCGAGCTCTTCAGCGCAGCGCGCGCGCAGCTCATCCGGCGATAGTTCCGCACCCGGTACGAGTTCCACGAACGCCACAACGCGCTCGCCGAGTCGCGGATCGGGCTTGCCCACCACGGCGCATGCCCGCACCCGCGAATCGGAGTGCAGGACCCGCTCGATTTCCGCAGGGTAGACGTTCGCCCCGCCGCGCAGGATCAGTTCCTTCTTGCGTCCACGAATGAAGAGCGTGCCCTCGGGATCGAGCATACCGAGGTCACCGGTACGGTAGACGCCGTCGCGCAGCGCCTCGGCGGTCTCCTGCGGCTTCCTCCAATAGCCGAGCATCGGCGTGTACACCCCCGCGAACGGACCCGATCGCGCTGGCGCCACGCAGATCTCCCCCACCTCACCCGCTTTGAGCTCTGCCCCCGCCTCGTCGAGAATCCGGATCTCGACCCAGGGCAGCGGTTTGCCGCAGATCCCGGGGAGGCTGGGCGACCCCGGCAGTGCCCGCGTGACCGCGGTCGGTGCCTCCGTCATGCCGTAGCCGATGGACACATCCTGCCCGAAGCGCTCGCGGTAGAGCCTTCGGAAAGCGTCAGGGCAGTCGGCGCCGCCGACCTCCGGGCGGGTCAGCGAGGCCAGGTCCTGTGGCCTAACGTCGGGGTGTGTCAGCAGATCGTGCAAGACCGCTGGTACGGCGTGGAAGGTTGCGATCCGCTCCTCCCGTACCCACTCGGCGATTCCCAGCGGGTCGATGCGATCCATCGCCACGCATGCGCTTCCGATCTGAAAGGCGGTCAGCGGAACCAGCACGATGAGATTCAGGATCGTGAGGGGCAGCAGCACGCCCATGCGCTCCTCAGGGCTCCACCAGCCTTCGGCATGGGCCACCGCTCCAGGCACGAGCAAGTTGTGTTGGCTATGGACGGCACCCTTCGGGAAGCCGGTGGTCCCGCCGGTGTAGGCGATTGCGGCCGGAGCAAACGGGTCAAGCCGCAAGGCAGGCCGGCGGCTTGTCGACGCGCTCTCAAGGAGCACGCGCCACGAGAGCTCGCCCGGGCCGAGCGCGCTCGCTGAAACGCCGCCCGGGTCCGCACGCACGACCTGGCGAAGGGCCGGCAGTTCGCTCCGCCGCGCGCGGATCTGGGCCGCGGGTGTCTCGTCTGCGAGGAAGACCGCCGCCTGGCAGTCGGCCAGCATGTAGACCTTCTCCGGTGGCGCCAGCGGACGGTTAATGCCCGCCCAGACCGCGCCCAGGCGCTGCGTGGCCAGAAAAGCCACGACGATCTCCGTGTCGTTCGGGAGCGACGCGGCCACCCTTGCGCCCGGCGTCACTCCGAGGGCCGCAAGCGCGCATGCCGCGCGCTCTGCGGCGCGGTCGAGCTCCGCGTAGCTGTAGCGGCCATGCCGGCCGACGAGTGCCTCGCGTCCGGGATCCGCCCGCGCGACGCGGTTCAGCACCTCGGCGATCGTCTGAGGAGCAGAAGGGATCTCGGGGCGAACGTCGGACTCGACGAGGCCGGTGGAGCGGTCGACGGCGGGAGGGCGGGTCATGCTCGCCCGCGCCTTAGGGCCGCATGTAGAAGCCGCCGCTCACGTTGACCGACTCCCCCGTGATGAAGCCCGAGCGGCGGTCTGAGGCGAGAAACAGAATGCACTCGATGACGTCGGCAGTCTGCCCGTAGCGCCGCAGCGGAGTTTTTTCGATCAGGGGTCGGAACTGCGCGTCAAACTTCTCGACGAAGCGTGACCAGATCAGACCCAGCGCGATGGCGTTACAGCGCACGCCAAAGGGCCCGACCTCGTGCGCGATGTTGCGCGTCAAGGCGAGAAGTGCGGCCTTCGATGCGGCATAGGCAGGCTCGCCGCGCTCGGGGTTCGGGTCGCCGACCCACGCTGCGATGGATCCGATATGGATGATCCCACCGCCTCGGCGCTCCACCATCGCGGGCAGCACCTTGCGCGAAAGGTAGAAGTTGGCGCTTAGCGAAACCTCAATCGTCCGGTCCCAATCCGCCGGATCGTACTCGACCATGTGACCGAGCTTATTTTCTGCCGCGTTGCAGATCAGGAGGTCGACCGGACCGAGCCCGCGTGTCGTCTCCGCGATCATGGCGTCGACTTTGGGCCGGTCGGCGATGTCGAGCTGGAAGTCGAGCACCCGGGCCGAGGTCTCCTTGCGAATGCGCTCGGACCACTCTCGAAGACGCCGCTCGTGCATGTCGCAGATCGCAACGCGCGCTCCCTCTTGCGCGAAGCGCAAGGCCGTGGGACCGCCGATACAGCCGCCCCCACCGCCCGTCACGAGCACCACCTTGTCCTCGAACTCGCGCTCCACGGGGTCCAGCGCCACGGCTTCCCTCTACACCGGCAGGTTGGCGAGGCCGCGCGCGTTGTCGCGCATCACCCGGCGCAGGTCCTCCGGTGCGAACTTGCCCTGGATGTCCTGGAGCCACTCCTCAGGATGAGGCACGCACTCCGGATGCGGATAGTCGGAGCCGTAGATCACATGCTCCACGCCGATCAGCTCCGCCAGGGCGACGTGGTCCTCTTCGTGATAGGGATTGACAGAGACGTGTCGTTTAAAGATCTCGCTCGGCCGTCCGTGCACGCGCCCGCCAAGCCAGGGTCCGTTGCGTCCCATGCCCTTCATCTTGTCCATCACCTTCAGCAGGTAGGGCACCCAGAGCGAGCCGTTTTCGACCGAGACGATGCGCACGTTCGGAAAACGCCCAAACAGGTTGTGCAGAATGAGAGCGGAGATCGTGTCCATGATCGGCCGGTCGCCGTAGAAGTTGGTCCATTGGAAGGCCGACTGGCTGTGGGAGGAGGGATTCGGCGCCTCCCCCCAGTGCACGGACATCATCTCGTTGTAGCCCGACTCCCCGACGTGGTAGGCGATCGTGATTTGGGCTTCGTTGACGCGCGCCCAGAAGGGATCAAAGATGGGATCGGCGGGGGATCGCCCATGCGCGGGGCCCACCCGAATGTTCACAAGGCGCGCGTCCCGCGTGAGTGCCCACTCGAGGTCCTTCACCGCTTCCGCCGGATCGAGCAGCGAAATGATCGGGGAGGCCAGAATTCTTCCGCGGTGATTGAAGCCCCATTCCTCGTCGAGCCAGCGATTGAACGCGCGCAGGTTGCCATAGGTCTGCTCGGCGTCCTGCTTCATGAAGTGTTCCACGCACACAGCGAGCGTCGGGAAAAGGAAGATCGACTCGACGCCCTGCTTGTCCATCAGCGCGAGTCGGGCATCGCGGTTTACGAAGGCGGGGTCGACCGGGACATGCACATCGTCTGCATCGGCAGGGTTCTCGTGCGCCAGCGTGCGTAGGAACTCGCGCAGGGATCCGGGGCGAAGGGTCGTGTCGAAGTTGAGCTCCATATCCGCAAGGAAGGTGAATGCCCGGTCTCCGATCCGGATCTCTTCGCTCCCGTCCGCGCGCCGCAGCACCCGCACCGCCTTGTCGCGGTAGCGCGGCTCGAGATAGCGGGTGAAGGCGTCCCGGGGTTCGTAGTAGTGGTTGTCGCCGTCGAAGAGCGCGAAGGCGGGTCGGGCCATGGCGTGCCTCCCCGTTTTGGGAGCCTGTCAAAAATGGAACATGTTTCAAAATGCATTATCCGGAGGATGGGGGGGTTTGTCCAGAGCGTGCGGAAAGAACGCCTTTGCGGCTAGCGCAAGCCCAATCTCTCGAGCTGGTCTCGGGGCGCCTCTATTTCGACGAGTGCCGCGCGCAGTCTCTCGGCCACCTCCTTCTCCCCCGCAGTCGCTGCCAGGTTTTGATCTTCGGTGGGATCGTTGGCCAGGTCAAAGAGCAAGTTGCCGGGAGGGACACCGAGGCTCCAATAGGGCAGCGGATCGCCTTTCACGAAGGGTTGCCGGATCACGGGAATCCGGGAGCCCGGCATCCGATCGAGGAAGGCCCGCTCGTCGGGGAGGGGAAGGCGAAGCTCCGGCATGCCGTGGATCGGCATCGTGGACCAGCGATTGGACCAGAGGCTAAGGGGAGCGTTCTCGCCCGCGGGTCCCCGCACGTACTTGAGGCTCTCTTCCACAAGATGCACTTGCCGGCCATAGATCCCGGCGAGGACCCACGCCCGCACCCCAGTCGCCTCGCTCTTGAGCAACGGAACAAGAGAGTGCCCGTGGGCGTACCGGTTTGTGGCCACACCGAAAAGGTCGGCGAGCGTCGCGTGAAGGTCGACGCTCGTCGTAAGAGCCGAGCGCGTGCCGGCAGCGACCCCAGGCCACCAGACGAGGAGGGGGATGTGGCCGAGGGGCTCGTAGACGGGGACACCTGGTTTCCCCCAGAGGTCCTTTTCACCGAGGTAGTGGCCGTGGTCTGTCGTTACGAAGACCGCCGTTGTGCTCCACAGTTCCGCACGATCCAGCGCATCCAAGACGCGTCCCAGCCAAGCATCGATCATCGTGAGCTTCGCGCCGTAGCAAGCCCTCACTTGGCGAGCCTGCGCGGGGGTGAGGACGCCCTTCGCAACGCCCCCCGCGACATAGGGGGGCCAGATGAGATGGGCCTCCTTCCAGTCGGGGTCATACATCGAGGCGTAGGGCTCGGGCGTATCGAAGGGCTCGTGCGGGTCGAACTCGTCGACGAAGAGCAGGAAGCGATCGTGATGCGAGGCATCGGCTTCGAGCCAGCGCGCCGCGGCACTCATCGTCCGTGGCCCCGGAAAGTCCGCTTCGTCTCGGAAATAGCCGCGCGAGTCATCGTAGGGCATGTGCCCGCGCCCAAAACTCGGCGCCCCGGCCCACGAGGGGTCCGGACGCGTGCGCCAAGGGTCGCTTTCGTGACCGCGCTTGTAGTCCCACGCGGTGAAGTCCGTATGGTAGTTCTCACCGCCCGTCTCGAAGAGGTGCGGGTGGTCAGTCACGAGCTTCGTCACAACGCCCGCGCGACGCAGCGGCACCGTGATCGGCTCTTCCCAGAGCTCGATCGAACCCCAGGGTTTCCACAGAAAATCGAGCGCCCCGCACAGGATGTCATGGCGCGCGGGCATGCAGGGGAGCGACCCGACATAGTGTCGGTCGAATCGCACCGCACGTCGCGCAAAACGCGCGAGGTTCGGTGTCGCAAACTCGCGCCCGCCGTACGGCTCGATGAGATCGCGGCGGAGGCTGTCGAGAAGGACGATGACCGCGCGTGTCGGGTTCTCGGAAGAGGGCGAAGTCTGCACGATACAGCTCTCTCCGTGCGGGTAGCGAGAGCAGACCCGGAGCGGGTCTGCACAGGCTCCTATACTGCCGCACGTGCGCGCTGGAGGCCCGAGCGCCGCCTGCCGAACACACAGTCGATGTGCGGGCGCGCGATCGAGATCGCAGCTCCGCCGCCTCGGGCGGTCTTCGCCGTCGGGGCGGAGCGGGCGCGGGCGTCTGGCAGCCCGCCGCGTCTTCCGCAGCCGTCGGGGTGGCGCGCGCGCCCGCCCCGGATTACCTCTCCCGCAAGCCCTGCGGAGGTCTCATGGTCAAGCTCGCGATCGAGTTCGAAAACCCCGCGAAGCTGTGGTGGGAAAGCGGGGGGCGCGAGCTGTGGGACAGCATCGCCTTCGGCTTCGACGGGAACGAGGTACTGGTCGACGACCACGTCGCACACTCCTGGATTGCACAGGCCGCAACAATTCCTGGTTGGGACGGAGGGCCGAACTACGCGCCTCACCCCGTGTTCGTGAAATCCGTGAGCGAAGACGAGGAGCTGTAGGGCATCCATGCCCGATGCGCTGGGTGCCCATCGTCCTTTCGGACTGCGCTACTGGCCCCTGCCCGAGGACGAGCCGGCGGTGCGGATTGGGCGTGAGCCCATTCGTCTTGTCACGCGCGACGGCGCCCTCGTTCGGGGCATCCTGTGGACGCCGCCCGCAAGCGTTGGCTGGAAAACGGCAGTCGTACTCTCGCACCCCCGAGGCGATTTCTCTGTTCACTACGCCTGCCCGCTTCTCGCCGCGGCCGGGTACGGCGTCTTCGGCTTCGCCACGCGCTACCTGAACAACGACACTGATTGTCTGCACGAGTCCTGCGTTGTCGACGTCGAAACCGCCGTCGCCGAAATGCGCCGGCGCGGGGCACAGGCGGTTGTGCTCCTCGGCAACAGCGGGGGCGGCTCTCTCATGGCTCTGGCCCAAAAGGAGACCCGGTGCGGGGATGGCTGGATCGGCATCGCCGCGCACCCTGGCGAGGGCGTCTTCATGAGCCAGGTGATTGATCCGTCGGTGGCCGAGGAGAGCGACCCCCACTCCGTCGTGCACGAGTTGGACATGTACGACCCTGAAAATGGATGGCGCCCGTGGCCAGAGCCTTGTCGCTATGAACGTGAATGGCTGGCCCGCTACCGCGCGGCTCAACTCGCGCGCATCGCGCGCCTCGACGCGGTGGCAAAGGAGTCGCTCGAAGAGGCGCAGGATGCCGGCGCCAGAGCGCGCGCCCTTGACCAGGCCGGCCACGCCCAGGCATGGCGCTACTGGCGCCAGCGCGCCGTCCACACGCGCTACATGACGATCTACCGCACGCTTGCGGATCCCGCGTATCTTGACCTCTCGATCGATCCCGATGACCGGCCCATGGGCTCGCTCTTCGCATTCCCGGATCCGCTCGACGCGAACTACGGACGCGGTGGGCTGGCGCGCGTCATGACCGCTCGCGGCTGGCTCTCCACATGGTCCGCGCTCTCCTCAAGGGCGCGGCTCGCGGAGACCATGCCCCACGTCAAGGTGCCGACACTGATCTTGCATCCCACTGCGGACACCGAGATCCGTCTGCGGCAAACCCTGGAAATCCGCGATCGCGCGGGCAGCGAAGACCGGACCTACCACGAGCTCAAGGGGGCTCCGCACTATCTCGAGGGCAGAAGACGAGAGGCGATGGAGCTTGTCGCGAGCTGGCTGGAGGAGCGCTTCCCGAAGTAGTCATCCGCGCCACCTATGCGCCGCCGAGAAGCACCTCGTGCGCGAGCTTGGTGTCGAGATATTCCTTGAACTCCCGCACCTTGCCCTCTCGCACCACGAGCAGGAAATGGTAGAGGTTGTGGTAGAGCTTCCCGCTCGCGTGGCGTCCATGCGACTCGGCCTCCACGGCGACGCGATCCCCCTCAGCGGTCATGCCATGAATGGTGAAACGTAGGCCTTCGGGGAATGCACCCAGGATTCCTTCCATGAGCGGCGCCACCTCCTGTTTCGATCGCCGCCCGGAAAAAGCGAGGGTCCCCGCCGTCCACACGGTGGCATCGTCCGCGTAGAGGTCGAGCACGGCTTTTGTGTCGCCCCGGGATAGGCACTCGAACAAGCGTCGCGCAATGCGCTTGTTGTCTTCGAGGCTCGCCCCGCTCATGCCAACCGTGCAATCACGTGATTGCCGTACTCCTCGAGCGCTTTGCGCATTGCGCTGAGCGTCGCCCCTGGTCCCAGCGTGTAGGCGAGGGGCCAGCTCACGAGGGCCGTCACCCCTGCGTCTTCGAGGCGCTTGAACAGGTCGAGCTCCGGCGGGACGCTCACCGCAACGATGGTTTCGAAGGGAGTTCGCTCGTGGTCATATTGCTTCCGCAGCGAGCGCAGGCGGTCCATGAGGCCGGGCACATCCTCGGGCGCATTCCCGGCGCCGATCCAGCCATCGCCGACCCGCGCGGCCCGGCGCAGTGCCGCATCGCTCCCACCGCCCACATAGATCGGGATTTGTGCCTTTGGGGCAGGGCTCATCTCGAGGCGCTCGAAGTCATAGTACTCGCCATGGTGCTCGACCATGCCTCCTTTCCAGAGCGTCTTCATCACCGCGACCATCTCGTCGAAGCGCTTGCCGCGGGTCGCGAAGTCCTGGTTGCACGCCTCGAACTCTTCGCGCATCCAACCGAGCCCCGCACCCAGCGCAAAGCGGCCTCCCGAAAGGAGCGAGAGGGTGGCGACCGCCTTGGCGGCTTCGAAGGGATTGCGCAGCGGCAGGATGTAGACGGCGGTCGAGATTTCTAGGCGTGAAGTTGCCGTGAGAAGCGCCGAGCAGGTGACGAACGCATCGGGCCAAGGCGTCGTCGAGTGGAACGGCGGGCTGCCGTCCGCGGAGTACGGGTACTTTGAGCGGATTTTCTCCGGCACAAAGAGATGGTCGGACGCGAATGCGCCGTGGAAGCCTACCTCTTCGGCGATCTTCGCCAGGGGCACGAGATGTTCAGGATCGGTAAACGAGAGGGACTGCCAGAACTTCATCGAGGCTCACTTCACCGCGAGGGGGTTGATCGGGGAGCCAATGCCTCCGCTCACCTTGAGCGGAGGCGCGCTGAACAGAAAGTCCCACTGGCCATCCTGCGCACAGTCGTCGGCCAGCGCTTCGAGCTCGAACATCTCGCCAAAGGGCATGCCCATGTCCCGGATGCCGAGAAGGTGCACGGGGTAGAAGACCGCGGGGTCCTCGCAGGGCATGACCTCGATCGCCGTATTGTCCGCGCACACCGCCGCGACCTCCCGTTGGTGCAGCCACTCCACGCACGCGATGCCAAGACCGGGGCCCTGCCAGAGATAGACCTCCTTGTCCCCGCCCTCGAGGAAGACGCGCAGGTGGCCGGTGCGGAGGATCAAGATGTCGCCCGAGCGCAGCGCGACCTGTTCTCGTGCAAGCGCGGCGTCGAGGTCTTCGGGGGTAATCACGGTGCTCGGCGCGAGACGCTCGACCCCGTGAAGCCGCGCGATGTCCAGCAGGACCCCTCGTGACACGATCCCATTCACAGCCAGCTTGTCGATCCCATTCTTCGCGGCACCCGCCACCGAGAGCGCGGCTTCGGCCGACACTCCGTTGTAGAGCAGGCCGTCGTAGTGAACGTGGGCAAGACTGTCCCACTGCGTCGCGCACTGGAGCGGCATGCAGATCACGTCATCGGAATAGTGAAAACCGCCAGGGGCACCGAAAGGTGCCCCGATCGCCGTCATGTAGTGCTGGGGATTAAAGCGCCCCACCACCGTGCCCGACTGCGGACCTTCCGGGCCGAGGGCAAGTCCCAGGCTAAAGATACGGCCACTGCGCACGCAAGCCGCGGCTTGCCGTACGACCTCGGGCGTGATGAGGTTCAGCGTCCCTCGCTCGTCGTCCTTCCCCCAGCGCCCCCAATTGGACACGCGCCGCGCGAGCGCCCGGACCTTGTCCATCGGGTCGCGCGTCATGGCGTGGGGCGCCGAGCGTCCGCACCCGCAAGCGCACCACAAGCACCCGCCCTCGAGCTCCTCACTTGAACTCCGGCATGATCTTCGTGGCGAAGAGCTCAAGCTGACGGTCCTGCACGTGGCGGGGCGTCGTCCCCTGACAGAAGAAGTTCCAGGAGAGCCACTCGAGGTTTCCGTTCGCGTAGCACTTCACGAGGGGCTCCATGGCCCGCTTGATGTCGTCGACGGTGCCGCACAGCTGATAGCCCTTCTCGATCATGCGCTTCACGGCGTCTTGGTTGCTTTTGAAGCGCCAGGGACGGACGTTCGGATCGTCCTCAGGATTGCGGAACAGCTCGAGGAAGCCGAAGTGGCCGAAGTATTCCTGGTAGGAATAGCCGGTCGTGTTGGCGGCCAGCTGGAAGGCCTCCTCGAAGGTGTCGCCGATGCAGATCGCCCGGACGCAGCCGCAGTTCTCCCCGAGTTGGAACTGGAACCCGTGCTCAGCGGCGACTCGCTGGTAGCTGCGGCACATCTCGAGGAATTTTGGCGGGTCGCCCTCCCAGATCCATGGCAGCCATCCGTTTTCCGCACAGTTGAGCAGCGAGGTCATCCCACCGGTGACCGGAACGGAGATCATCGGGTGCGGATCCTGGTAGGGCCGGGGGCACACACCGATCTTCTTGATGATGCCCTTGTCGTCGATCTCACCCTCGGCCCCGAACTTGCGCGTGTAGTGCGCCGCCGCCCAGCCCTCGATCCCGTCGTAGGGGTAGGGAACCTGAAAATGCTTGCCTTGGTAGCTGAAGCAGTCCTTCGTCCACGCCTCGAGCAGGATCTCCACATTCTCGTCGTAGCGCTCGCGATTGGCCTTGTCCGCGGAGTCGCCGACACCGGTGGCGACGGTGCCGCCCTGGCCCAGGACCTGCATCCAACGCTTCTGATAGCCGCGCGCGAAGGCGACGCCGACCCGACCCTTGGTGAGCTGGTCAAGGATGGCAAGGTCTTCCGCAACGCGGATCGGGTTCGCCGAGGTCATGACGATGGACATCGGCATCATCATGATGCGTTTCGTGCGTGCGGCGAAGTCGGCGAAGAGGAGAATCGGATTTACCGACAGCTCGTTGCCTTCGGTATGGAAGTGATGCTCCGTCGTGGAGAAGGCGTCGATCCCGAGCTCGTCGGCCAGGATGCAAAGGTGGCGCAGCTCCTCGAGCATCTTCTGATAGCGCTCGGTCGAGCGGCCGACGGGGCGCTGCTCTTCGCGCTCCTTGAGGGTCGCGGGGACGGAGGGCATCGCAAACAGGTCGATCTTCACGGGGTGTCTCCTCTTTGGCCGATCAGCAAAAGCGCTCTTGGATCCAAGGTACGATGATCTCGAGTGCCGCCTGCTGCCCGCTGCGGTCGCCCATACCCTTCGGGCCGTAGCCGAGATGATCGCCTCGCACCGTGTGATGCTGCTTGTCCTTGGCCGGTGATTGCTCGGCGATCGCGTTCGTGTGGTAGTGGAAAACCGCGTTGTCACCTGCGTAGGCGACGACCAGCGTCGGAATCACGATCCGCGAGATGCAGTCGAGGGTCGACGCGCGGGACGAGAGACCCGACCAGGTCGACAGCCACGCCCGCGGGGTCTGGTACTTCCCAAAGCCCGCCTCGAGATAGTTGAACAGATCAGGTCTTGGCGAGAAGAACGACCCGATGGCCCGCTCCGACGGCCAGAGCGAGAGGTCCGTGTAGGCGGGATGCGCCTCTGTACGATGCACAGCGAAGTATCGACCGGTCAGCGCGCGTCGCTCGATGCGCTGCTTCTCGGTGACGGGCAGCGTGTCGAAGTCGGGAGCCCCAAGCTTCGCCAGCCAGTAGTTCCACTCCACAACGTGTTCGCGGCACACGGCGTCAATGTGCGCCACACGCGCGCGCTGCCCTGCCTCATAGCGGGTGAGGAACTCGACGGAATAGCGGCTCGGGCCAGGGAGCCGCTGGAATCCGTTGCGCGGGTCATACATGTCGAGGCTTGGATCGCGTGACAGGGGATCGCTCTCATCGACAACCGAAGGGTCGATGATCGAGAGCATGAGCTTGCCCTGGCCGAGATGGGTCGCGAGCTGGATGATGCCGTCGGCGGGCGGCATTTCGAACCCGTTCAAATCGCAGGCGTCGCCCGCGGCGGTATCGCGCAGGCGACCGGGCGGGGGCGTCGCGGCCTGCGCCTGGTAGAAGGTATAGAGCGCGCCGCCCCCGGAGTTGCCGAGCAACACGATGCGCTCGAAGCCGCGGTCCTTGAGGTGTCCAATGGCGCCGGCGACGTCGAGCAGGATGCGCTCGTGGATCAGGTTGACGTCGTTGTTGATGTAACGTCCGGCCTGCCCCCAGGTCGCGATGCCACCTTCCAGCAGCGCGGGCACGGCGTAGTGCCGCTGCATGTCCCCGCGCGGGTGCATCAGCAGTGCGACGACCTTCTCGCCGCCCCGCGTGTAGAGAGTCCCGTGGGACTCTCCGCCATCCGCCGCCACCAGCGGTACGGACTCCACACGCGCGCCGCTCGGAAGCTTCTCGAAGGACCACAGCGACGGGCCGAGAACCGGGTAGCGTGCCAGCTGCGGGAAGGCCACGACAGCTAGCCCTTCTTGCCCGAAGTAAGCTGGACATGATCGCGTTTTGCGGCCATCGCTTCGGACGCCATGACGAGGGGACGTACACAATCGATATTCACCGCTTCGATGTCATTCATGCCGATTTCTTGCCAGAACTGCTCAGCCATCTTTCGGGCTTCTTCGCCGGGACCGTGGACGGCTCCGCGCGGGTGCCACATGATGGTGGTGCCTTCCATCGCAACGCCCGCCACGCTTCCCGCGTGGAGGAATCCGATCTCGTCGTAATCCACGTTCCGATGGTAGTAGGGCAAACGCGACGCCTCACGATCGCGCTGGAACGGAGCGGGCACGAAGTTGCAAAGCACCCAGCCGTCGGCGCGGAACAGCCCGAAGGCCGAAGGCGGAACGTGGTTGCGGTCGGCGATCACCGGGCGAAAGTCGGTGTTGTGGAAGCGGAACGGGAACAAGTCGCCCTTCCAGCCCACCACGTCGAAGGGATGCCGGGCGTAGAAGAACGAGGTGATCCGGCCGGCGCGCCGGACACGGACCTCGTATTCCGGACGTCCGTCGCCGTCGTAGGCCTTGGGCTCGGGAATGGTGATGATGTCTGGGTCGAAGGGATTGTGGCGGCCGAGGGTTGTATGCTCGATGAAGGAGATCTCACCGCGCGACTCGAGGAGAAGGAAGTAGTTGTCGCGCGTGACCGGCGCCAGGCGGTGGGTCACTCCCTTCGGCAGCACGATGTAATCCCCTGGCCGAAACTCGAGCGGTCCGAACTCCGTCTCGACGGCGCCTTCACCCCGGTGCACGAAGTAGAGCAGGTCGGCGTCCGCATCGCGGTAGTAAAACGGCATCGGCGCGATGCGTCGGCTCACCGAGACCGCCAGATCATCGTTGTGCCACAGCCGCGTCGGAGCGCCGAACGCCTCACGCTCGTCGGCCGGCCGAATCTGCTCGCCGTCCACGTCCCCCGGCGCGAAGTCGCCCTCGACGCGCACCCAGCCGGTGGGCTCGTTCAAACGGTAGACATTGGCGACGCGGCCCTGGAAGCCGCCGCGCCCGATCTCCTCCTCTTTGAGCCCTTTCGGCACCGCTACGTGGGCCTGCCGCGGAGTCTGTCCCTTCGCAAGATGGATCCATGAGTTCTTCATCTTCGCATCCTCCGGTCCGCAACTGCGCCGTTACTCGAAGAGCACCTTCTGCGAGTAGAGCGTGTCCACGTACTCCTTGACTGCGACGATCTTCCCTCCGCGCAGCGTAAAGAGGAAGTGGTAGTGGTTCTTGTAATCCTTGCCCTTGGCGCTGCGTCCCGTGATCACGATCTCGGCCGCGACCTTATCCCCCTCGGCAACCATCCCCTCGACCGTGGGCGAAAGAGGCACTTTCGGGTCGTAAAGGCCGGTACCCGAGCCGAACAGGCCAAGCACCGCGTCCTTGCCCTCGTATAACCCGCCAAGCGGCGACGACGGCAACACCCACCAGGTGATGTTGTCCGCGAACTTCGCGATTGCGGACGGGTAGTCGCCTTTCGCGAGCGCCCCGAAATAGTCGGTGATGAGCTGCTTGTTCTCTGCGATACCCATGGATCCTCCTTCGGGCTCAAGGCGCCGCTCGCATCGTCGCAAGCGGCGCCGGAGTCGGGTTGTAGATGCGGTCGCCTTCCTTCGATCCGTCCATGTTCGAGGCGTTTCCGCTGCCATAAAAGACGATCTCCCCCACGTCCCGGCCGGGCGCGATCCAATCGAAGCTCCAGCTTGTTCCCCCCGGTTTGCCCATCGCCGTTCCGGGGAGCGTGTGCTCGACGTACTCGCGGTGCGCGAGTCCACCCACGCGCTGCGTGTTCTGGGGATCGGTGACCACGAACTCGCCTGCTCCTTGGCCGCTGATCTTCTGAATCGCCGTGACCTGAAATCCCCAGCGTGTGATCGCCGCATCTGGGTGGGAGATGCGAAAGCTGAGCGTGTAATGCTGGCCTGGGGCGTAGGCGTCAGGCAAGCCGAGAAGCTCGACCTTGCCCAGCGCGTCCGGGTTGAGGGGATAGGTCGCGTGGCAGGAGGTGCAGGTCATTTCCGCGGGGACGCTCCCGATTTCCGGCGCTCCGCTCAGGCCCGCCTGTGGGCCCGACGAGGTCGCTTGTGCCCCTTGGACGCAAAGAAGCGCCGAGGCAATCAGCGCGGCCACCGTCACGCCGGCCGCGCGGACCCGGGTAGGCCGGACTTCTGCCCCCATCACGATCGCGTCACAAAAATGCGCCAGTCGGGCCACTCCCTCCGGATCCATTACGTCCGTCACTTCGAAAACCCCCGCAACGGCATCCCGCAGCGCGCTCGCTGCCGCGCGGGCGAGCTCCACTCCCTGCTCTCGCGCAACGACGACGAGCGGCACGTGCGGGCCGATCCGATCGAGCGTGTCGCGCAGGAAAGCCTCCACCTCGCGTCGGCTGTCCTCGAAGGTCGCAGGATCGGGTCGACCGTCCTCTTGGACGCGGAACCAGATGAAGCCCTCGTAGCCCGGACACAGGCTGCTGCCGGACGCCATTGGGTTGCGCGGTCGCGCGGCCTGGGCAGCGCGCAGCGCGAAATCGGGCCGGGCCATCTCGCAGAGCGAGACGAGCTCGCTCACGTCGCCGCCCGCGCCGTGCAGCGTCACGAATACCCCCGGTGGCCGCGTCGCACTCGGGTGATAGCCGCTCTCACGATGGACCAAGAGACTTCGCATCTGCCTCGATTTCCGCACACTCCCGTTCGGCGCATGGGCCGCGCGGTGCGAGGAGGTCGAATCAGCCGAGCTCCTTGGGAGCCTGTGCTGCGGCCTCACGTCCGGCGATCCATCCGAACGCCACGGCGGGGCCGAGCGTTCCACCGCCCGCGTAGTAGTAGGCGCCCGTCGGCGAGGCGATGCAGTTGCCGGCGCCGAACAGGCCCGGGATCGGGTGGTCCCGCGCGTCCAGCACCTGCGCCTTGGCATTGATCACAGGTCCGCCGTTGGTATCCAAGGTGCCGGCAGCGAGCAGGATCGCGAAGTAGGGGCCGCCCGCGGCGATCGGATACATCGTCGGGTTTTTCTTGGGCAGGGGCCACTTCGTGCCAGGGTTCGGGAACGACCAGATGCGCGAGTGCCACATACGGTCGTAAAGCAGCTCACCGCGACGGAAGTCCGTGTCGACGCCGCTTTTGGCAAAACCGTTGAAGCGAGCAACGGTGGCTTTGAGCTCCGCCGGGAACCCGGGGTCAAGGCGCGCACCACCGAGCTTCGTCGAATGCTCGGCGAGCCTTTGATCGATTGCTTTTGCGAGCTCTTCGAAGGTGTTGCCCTCGATGACGTAGGGAGCGGTCGTGCCGGGCGCCGGGATTGGAAAGCGGCCGCCGAAGAGCTCGGCGCTGCGCTTGTCGTAAATCATGCAGAGCACGAGGTTCGTCCACTCGTGATCGACGGTGTCCCATGCGAAGTGAACCTTGGTGCGTTCGTTGTAATTGCTCTTTTCGTTGACCACGCGCCGGCCGTGCTTGTTTGCGAGAATCATGCTGTCGCCGGGGGGCATGAAGACATCGTCGGGAGTACTCGAATATTGGAGCGCTTGCTCGAGCACCACCTCCGCTCGCCAGGCGCTTCCCATGTGCCCGAGCTTGGCGCCGAGAGCCGAAGCCAGCGTCACGAAGTCACCCTCGTTCGTCGGCACCGCGCAGCCGCCGAAGACCGGTCCAGGCTGATAATGCAAGAGCATCTCTCGATTGTGTGTAAAGCCGCCGCTTGCAAACACGACGCCTCGACGAGTGCGCACATTGATGACAGTTCCATCGCTCTTCGTGGCCTCGAGACCCACCACTTCGCCTCGCTCATTCTCGAGAATGCGCGTCACACGGTGGCCCATCAGAACGGGCACGCTGTGCTTCGCGAGGCCCTCCTTGAGCTGCCGCACCATCTCATCGCCGAGACCAAACGACCCGTCGGGCTTCTTGGGCCAGAGGCGTCGGTCGCGCGGTGTGGCGTCCTCGCGGGTCGGGTCGAAGTAGTCGGGCATCGGCCCGAAAGCGCTCTCCGCGGGCTGCGAGATGAGCGCGCCCATCTTCGCGAGCTCTTCGACCGCGATTGGCGCCTCGTCATAGAGCGCGCACAGGAGCGCGTACTCGTTTTCCGGAAGGCCGAGCTGCGGCGAGCTCGGATCGTAAAGCTGCGGGTAGGAGTAGCGAGCCATGCGGCGCAAGGTCTCCTCCCGCGATTCATCGCCTTTGCCCTTGCGGAAGGAGTTGTTCGGTACAAAGTAGACCCCGCCGGACTTCGCAGTGGTGCCGCCGAACAAGAGCGCTTTCTCGAGCACAAGGGTGCGTGCCCCGGAGTGCACCGCGGAGAGCGCGGCGACTCCGCCTGCGGCGCCCGTCCCGGCGACTGCGACGTCGACGTCGTACTGCCACGTGCGGTCGGCGAGGCGCTCGCGGGGAACGCTTGCGCCGGGCGCGGGGGTAGTGGCTGCGCAGCCCGCCGCCGCGCTCACCACCCCCGCCGCGCCCGCCAGCTTGAGCAGGTCGCGCCGGGAAATGGTCAGGACGCCGCCCCCTGTTCCCACCACGGGTTCGAGTAAAACTGGCGCACCCAGCGCCGGTACTCGGCGATCGGGCCGTCGCCATCGCACAGCACAGGTTGGTTGCGGAAGCGCTTGGCCTCCCAGATGGAGAAATCCTGCTCAATCGCTTTCGACTGATCGTCCATGTAGGCCTTGAGCAGCTGGACCGTCTCCTCTTCGCTGCGGCCGTCCTTCTTTCCGATGATTCCCGTCGCGAACTCGAGTGTGTCTTCGTCGACCGGCGTAAGGCCCGCCGACACCACAGTCGTGAACATCCCGGTGTAGGTCAGGAAGTTGAAGCCGAGGCCCCAATTCTGGGCTTCCATGTACAGATCGTCCTGCACACCCATCGTCTGCACGGTCTTTCGCGTACCGATGTTCCAATAGAACATCTTGCCGTCGAACTTGTGACTGCGCTCCCGGGGAGGATCCATGAGATGGACGGTCTGGAAGTGGTGCCAGTCGATGGCATTCTCCATCACTTCTTGCGGTTGAGACTTGATCACCCAGCGATACTTCTGCCATGCGCTTGTCCACTCGGGGTCACCCCAGCCCTGAATCTGCGGGATCAGGTAGTCGGGCTGATTCCCTTCCGCGTGGTGCCAGACGAAGATGCGGCCGTTGATCTCCTGGATCGGCCAACAGCGCGTCTCGGCCTTGGGCGGGATCTTCTTCGCGTAGGGAATCGCCACACATTTGCCCTCGGCATTGAGCTGCCAGCCATGGAACGGGCAGCGGATCGTATTGCCGATCACCCGACCGCCGACGCCGAGGTGCGCGCCAAGATGCGGGCAGTAGGCATCGAGGCACACCGCCTTGCCGTCCTCGCCCCGGAAAAGCACCAGGTCGCGGCCGAAGTAGTGGACAGGCTTGACCTCGCCCACCTTCAGCTCGTCGGTATAGCTGACGTGGAACCAGCAGTTCGGGATGCCGAACGGGAAACGGCCCATAGCGGTCCTCCGTCGAGTCCGGTTGACAGACAGGATTAGAACATGTTTCAAATCGAGTGACAAGGCTCCCGGCCATTCGGGGGAGGGCGGAAGAAGATGGGAGACCGGCTTCGCGGAAAGGTGGCGATCGTGACGGGCGCAGGATCGGGCATCGGCCGCGCCTGCGCTCTGCGGTTCGGAGCCGAAGGCGCACGGGTGGTGGTGTCCGACGTCCGCGCGGAGGCCGCGCTCGCTGTGGCAAAAGAGATCGAGGCGGCGGGCGGGAGCGCGCGCGCCGCCACGACGGACGTATCCGATCCGCGGCAGGTGGACGAGCTCGTGGCGAGCGCCAAGGCCACGTTTGGCCGACTTGACGTGCTCGTGAACAACGCCGCCGCGCCGATCGGCGCCCTCGTGGCGGAGACCACGGACGATGCTTGGCGGCGCGTTCAGTCGGTGACGCTCGATGGTGTATTCCATGGGATTCGTGCGGCGCTGGCCGTCATGGTCCCGCAGAGCGCGGGCTCCATCATCAACGTATCCTCGGGCGCGGGTCTGGGCGGCGAGTACGCGCTCGGCGCTTATGGCGCTGCGAAGGCGGCGGTGATCAACCTCACGCAGACGTCAGCCGTCGAGAACACGCGCCATGGCGTGCGTATCAATGCGATCTGCCCCGGACCGATCGCGACGCCGCCACTTCTGGCGTGGATCGACCACGTGCCCGGTGGCCGGGCGGCATTCGAGGCCCAGATCCCCGCCAAGCGGATTGGACGGCCCGAGGAGATCGCCAACGTCGTCCTCTTCTTGGCCTCTGACGAAGCGTCGTACGTAAGTGGCGCAGTCTTCGTGGCCGACGGCGGCGTCGCTGCGCGGACCGCCGCGCCCCGCTTCGACTGAAGCGGCGCGCTGGGCGGCCCGCAGGATCCTGCCCGGTCGGGCCGCCGGCCCGGAGCGGCAGGGCGGCCCGGCTACGCCAGATCGAACACGAGGACCTCTGCATCCTCGGCGGCAGTGAGTGGAACGCTTTTTTCGCCGGCCAAGGCCGCGCCATCGCCTGCGGCGAGTTTCTCGTCACGAAGAGCCACCGAGCCGCGGACCACCTGTACCCAAGCGGCCCGCGACGGCGGGATCTCGAACTCGACTCGGCTCCCAGCGTCGAGGCGCGCGAGATAGAGATTGGCGTCTTGATGGATGCTCACCGATCCGAGCCGTCCATCGCGGGAAGCCGCGAGGATGAGCTCGTTGCGTCGCGCTTCGGGGGGGAAGGCCTTTTGTTCGTAGGAGGGCGCGAGACCCGGGCGCTCAGGCAGGATCCAGATCTGGAGGAAATGCACGATCTCATTCTGCGAAGCGTTGAACTCGCTGTGCGTGACGCCGGTCCCGGCGCTCATGCGCTGGACTTCACCGGGACGCAGCACCTCTCCGTGGCCCATGCTGTCACGGTGCTGCAGCGCCCCTTCCAGCACGTAGCTCACGATCTCCATGTTCTCATGCGAATGGACGCCGAAGCCTCGGCCAGGCTGCACGCGGTCCTCGTTGATAACCCGCAGGCTCCGGAAGCCCATGTGAGCGGGGTCGTAGTAGTCGGCGAACGAGAACGTGTGGCGACTGTCGAGCCAGCCATGTTCGGCATGACCGCGTTCTGAACTTCGTCGAACCGTGATCATTGGATTCTCCTTCGGCCGAAAAGGGGCAAGGCCTTCTTGCGTGCGGTCCCCCTGCGCGAGGGAGCCAGGGTCGCCCTGCTCGAGACCCGAATGTAGGTCTCATTTCGAGGCCGGAAAGTCGATCGCGTCGGCGCGTCTCGTCTTCTCGCCGACGCAGCGATGCGGTTTCCCTGGCCAGAGCAATTTGGCCAATCGCCGTGCTGGGACGCGTATAATGCAACGATCAACCACAGGAGAAGATCATGCGGGCTGCAGTCATGCGCGCGTACAAGACTCCCCTCACCATCGAGGACATCGAGATCGCGAGGCCCGGGCCGCGCGAGGTGCGGGTGCAAACTGCCGCGACCGGGGTGTGTCACAGCGACCTGCACTGCATCGAAGCGGCGCTTCCGGTCCCGCCGCCGACAGTGCTCGGCCACGAGCCGGCGGGCGTCGTCCTCGAGGTGGGTCCGGGTGTGACGCACGTCCAGCCGGGTGACCACGTGATCGGGTGCCTGTCCGCCTTCTGCGGGAGCTGTGCGTATTGCCTCTCCGGCCAGCCCAACCTTTGCGGCGGCGCGGCGACACAGCGCGCTCCGGGCGAGCCGCCTCGCCTCTCGAAGAAAGGTGAACTGATCCACCAGTTTGCCCATCTTTCGGCGTTCGCCGAGGAAATGCTCGTCCACGAGAATGCGCTCGTGAAAATTCGCAAGGAGATGCCCCTCGACCGGGCAGCCCTCATTGGCTGCGGTGTGACAACGGGTCTCGGTGCTGCACTCAACACCGCAAGGATCCGGCCCGGGGATACTGCGGCCGTGATCGGCTGTGGCGGCGTGGGTCTTGCTGCGATTCAAGGCTGCCGCATCGGCGGAGCAAGCCGCATCATCGCCGTCGACACCATCGCGTGGAAGCTCGATCTGGCCAAGAAGCTCGGTGCCACCGATGCCATCGATGCCTCCACGGAAGACGCCGCGATGAAAGTCCTCGGGCTGACGGGCGGCGTCGACTATGCGTTCGAGTGCATCGGCCTCAAGCAGACGGCCGCCCAGGGCCTCGCCATGATCCGCAAAGGCGGCACTCTCGTGCTGGTCGGCGTCGTGCCGATCGGCACGAACCTCGAGCTCAACGGCCTCGACATCGTTCTTCAAGGCAAGAGCGTCGTGGGCTCGATGATGGGGAGCAACCGGTTCCGCATCGACATGCCGCGCTACGTCGACTTCTATCTCGACGGGCGCCTCAAGCTGGACGAAATGATCTCGCAGCGTTTTGGCCTTGACGACGTGAACAAGGCCTTCGACATGATGAAGGCGGGGGAGGTAGCGCGCAGCGTGATTGCGCTCGCGAGCTAACGCGCAAGCCCCAGCATGCAGCCACGGGTGGAAGGGCGCGAGGGCCGCGATCGCGAGGAGCCCCTCGCCCCGCCCAGCGCGAAGGATCCGGGCCGTCTTGCCGGGTCTTTTCCAGGAATACGACCAGTGCAGGCGCCACGAACTCGGGTACGTTCATCCGCCAGCGGGTGATCCTTCCGGCCACTGGTCTTGCGCGGCATCCCTCGCCCACGTCCCCGCATTCCCGAGTTGTGCGCAAGAGCACCGACGGCGGGACATGCCGTGCCGGGGACAGCCACCTTTCCATCGCCTCAGCTGGAAGGCGCCTGCGCTCGCATGGATCGGACCGGGTTGGGCCAGCGCATCAGCCGCCACGAGGCTGTCGAGCCGGGTGCCCTCATCGGCACCCTCGCGGATTCGCCAAGGGGGTCGTCGCCTGGCAGGTCCGGTCCATCGGGAGAGATGTCGTGTGCTGCACGGACGGCCGTAGCGCCCGAGAGTCGGACCGTCACCACCAGTGCGCGAAGGGACCTTCCCGCACATCGGACCATTTGCGGGAGGCCGGGGCTGCGTGGAGGGTGAAAACCGCGGGGGGGCCCGACCGGGCGGCGCGCTACCAAGCTATGGTCGTTCCCCGATGCCTCGCTACGACTACCGGTTGGTAGAGGTCTTCACCGCCGAGCGCTTCGGCGGCAACCCGCTCGCTGTATTTCCGCGCGCCGAGGAGCTCTATCCGGAGCTCATGCAGCGCTTCGCCGCCGAGTTAAATCTCTCGGAGGCGACGTTCGTCATGCCGTCCACCCGACGTGACTGCGACTACCGCGTGCGCATTTTTACGCCGCGCAGCGAAATTCCCATGGCGGGACACCCGACCATTGGCACGGCGTTTGTGCTGGGTCACGGGGATCGCGTGGTGTTTGAAGAGGGTGTCGGGCCGGTTCTCGTCGAGCGGGCGACCAGCCCATCGGGCGCACCGATCTGGCGGATGACGCAGCCTCGGCCGCGCTTTGGACCCCGTCTCGAGGACCGCCCGGCCGTGGCTGCCGCCCTCGGGCTCGACGCGCGTGAGCTTGAGGCGAAACTCCCGATTTTCGCCGTCGCGACGGGGCTGCCCTTTCTCATGGTTCCCCTGCGCGACCTGGAAGCCCTCGCCCGCGCGCGGCTTGAGCTTGAACGCTGGAAGTCGCTCGGCGAGCAAGCGCGCGACCTCCTCCCTTTCCCTTTCGTACAGGTCGCCCCCACGCGCTTTCGTTGCCGCATGTTTGCACCGCAGGCAGGCATCGCCGAGGACCCTGCCACCGGCTCAGCCGCAGGGCCGCTCGGCGCGTATCTCGTGGCCCAGGGCGTGATCCCGGCCGGAGCGCCTGCGCGTCTCGAATGCGAACAGGGCATCGAAATGGGGCGCCCGAGCCGCCTGTACGTGGAGGTGGACGGCACGCCTTCCGACATTCCTGCGGTGAGGGTCGGGGGCGAGTGCATCTCCATGGGCGGCGGCTACTTTGAACTGTGAATGGACCGGCCGACCATCCTCTTTGACGGGGTCTGCAACCTTTGCAACCGCAGCGTGCGCTTCGTGCTCGCCCGAGACCCGGGCGAGCGATTCGCGTTTGCGCCCCTTCAGTCAGCGAAGGGCCGTGAGCTGCTGACGCGGGTGGGACGGGCGGCCGACGCGCGCTCCAGCATCGTGCTTGTCGAAGGGGAGCGCTCCTTCGAGAAGAGCGATGCCGTGCTCCGCATCTTCGCCGGGCTCTCGGGCCTTTGGCCGATTTTCGCCCTGCTCCGCGTTGTTCCGCGCAAACTCCGCGACGCAGTCTACGACTGGATTGCCGCCAACCGCTATCGCTGGTTCGGCCAGCGTGCGGAGTGCTTGGTGCCAACGCCCGAGCAGCGTCGCCGATTCCTGGCCTAAGACACCCCTCAAGCAGCATTCCCCGGAGGTCTCCATGGCGACGGTGCTCGAGAATTGGCGAGAGGTGCTGACCACCCAAAATCTCTCCCAGGGTCGGCGCATGGATCCGGTCTCGAAGTGGCTGCTGATCACCCGCGCCAGCGTTTTCCCCATGACCCTCACGTCGGGTGCGATCGGTGGCCTTTTGGCCGTGGCGGGCCCGAACCCCGTGCACGCGAACTGGCTCTTCTTCGCCCTCGCGATGCTGGGCCTCGTGTTGGCACACGCGGCCAACAACATGATTAACGACTACTTCGACTTAGCCGGCGGCGTCGATACCGCCGAGTACGTCCGCGGCCAGTACGCCCCGCATCCGATCCTCTCCGGCCTCATTTCCAAGACCGGTCTGGTCGCAGCGATTGCGCTCGTGAACGGCCTCGATCTTGCCATCCTGATCTACCTGACCGAGGCCCGCGGCTGGGCTGTGGTGCTGTTCGCACTGCTCGGTCTCTTTATCAGCGTGTTCTACGTAGCGCCGCCCCTCAAGCTGAAGCATCACGGTTTGGGTGAGCCAGGTGTAGCGATCGTGTGGGGACCGCTCATGATCTGCGGCACGTACTTCGTCACCACGGGCTCGCTTCCGGCATGGGTGGCCGTCGCGAGTCTGCCGTATGCGATTCTTGTCACCACAGTCTTGATCGGAAAGCACATCGATAAGATCGACGCCGACCAGCGCCTCGGGATCCGTACGTTGCCGGTCATCTTGGGTGCGGAGCGGGCCGCCTTCTTGAATCAGGTATTGATGGTGTCGTTCTTTGCGCTGATCCTGTGCCTCGTTCTCGTGGGCTCGCTCGGCGTCTGGACCCTCCTCACCTTTGCTGCACTGCCCCGTCTGCGCCAAGTGCTCAAGGTCTTCGGTCAGCCCAAGCCCGCCGAACGACCCGCGAACTATCCGATCTGGCCCCTGTGGTTTGTCGCGTGGGCTTTTCTGCTGACGCGCCTTGCGGGAGGCCTCTTGGTGCTGGGCCTCGTGGCCAACGCATTCCATCCGATCTTCTTGTAGAGCATTCTTGTAGAGCAAGACGAGGGAAGGGAGGGGAGCCTCCTGCGGGGCGGCTGCGACAGGGCCGGGCTCCTCGCCCCGGCGAAGATGCGCCGGTCGGGCATGCCGCGCCGAAGCCGCTCGTGGTGGCTCGTGCGCGACCAGCGGCGCGGCGGAGCGCGTCGACCCTTCCGTTCCCGCGGCCCCGCCTCCCTTCCAAGAGAGGAAGTATCACTTCTGGGGTCGAAGTGGTGCGAATTCTGCCTTCCCGCGGAAACTTCATGGCGCGGGTCTCCGAGCCGACAGCCGCCGGGCGCGCAGCGTGCAAAGTCCCTCTGTCTTCGGCATGGCGGTTGCCAGTACCCCGGGGGTATCGTGCGAATATCGGCAGGTGGAAGGCGGAGGAGAGCATGGACGCCGCTCGGATCAGCCACGCAAAACGACGGAGCCCCGCCGAAGCGGCGGCGCTCGTGCGAACGAGGGATTCCCTTGCGTTTCCCCTCGGGCCCGGTCAGCCCATGGCGTTCCTTCACGCCCTCGGGGAGCGCGACGACTTCCGGGACCTTCAGGTCTTCGGTGCGCTGCTGCTCGCCCCGTTTAAACTTTTTACACGTCGTGGTGTCACCTACTTGTCTGGGTTCTACGGGCCGGTCGAGCGAGGGCTCGAGCAGGCAGGTTACGACGTGCGTTTTGTCGTGGCAGATTTCCGCCGCTACACGACGCTCGCGCGCCAGATGGCGCCGCGTGTGATGGCGACCGCCGCTGCGCCGCCCGATGCGAACGGACACCTCTCTCTCTCCCTGCACGCCGGCGCGACTGTCGGCGAGCTTCACCGCTGTGGTCGCGACCCTGACCGCATGCTCGTGGTCGAGGTGAACTCCCGGCTGCCTCGCACACTCGGGCTCCCGCCGGACCATCCCCACTGTCTGCACCGCGACGAGGTCGATGTCATCGTCGAGAGTGACGACGAGCCGGTTGCGCTCCCTGAGCAGGACGCGACGGAGGTCGAGCGCGCGATTGCCGAGCACGTGAGCCACTACATCCCCAACGGGGCGACTCTGCAAACCGGTATTGGCGGGATCCCGAGCGCGGTGGTCGAACTCTTGGCTGAGGGTTCGGGAGGCGACTATGGTGTGCACTCGGAGATGTTCACGACCGGACTCATGAAGCTCCACCTTACCGGAAAAATCACCAACAAGAAGGGCATCTACGACGGCGTCTCGATCGCGACCTTCGCCTTGGGAACGAAACAGCTCTACACCTGGCTCGACGGCCAGGAGGCCGTCCGATTTCTTCCCGTTGAGTTCGTGAATGAACCCGGGCTGATCTCGCGCAATCGCAACATGATCTCCATCAACGGAGCGCTCTCCGTGGACCTCGCGGGTCAAGTGGCTGCAGACACCCTCGGTGTTCGCCAGTTCTCGGGCATTGGCGGGCACGAAGACTTCGTGGCGGGTGCATCGTTCGCTCCGTGCGGCAGATCACTGATCTGCCTGCCGTCGACCGCTACGGTTGCGGGGGAGCGCGTCTCGCGCATCGCTGCCACGTTCGCGGCCGGGACGATGATTACGACACCGCGTCACCAAGTGGACGTCGTGATCACCGAACACGGCGCCGCCGAACTCGCCGGAAAGACCATGGAAGAACGCGCTCAGGCGCTGATTGCAATCGCCGATCCCGCCTTGCGCCCACGTCTTCGGGAAGAGGCCGCGGCCACACTGGCGGGACGCGGAAGCCACTAAGGCCCGGGCGGAAAACGAAGAGGAGGAGTTGTCATGTTCGAGCAGGCCCGCTACGCGCGCATCGCCTGGATCCCGATCCTTTCCGGCCTTGGCTGGCTTTGGTGCGCGTCGCACGAGGGCCTCGTGGTGGGATTTCTATTTTCGTCGATCCCGGGCTGCCTCTTGCTGGCCTCTGGGGTTTCGACCCTGCTTTGGCCCGGCGACGTGCGCATCGCCCAATTTACAGCGCTCGGCGGCCTGCTCGGCGTGCCCTTTGCCCTTCCTGCCTTCCTGACCGTGGGGGTCGGCACGGGCACCCTCCTCGTTCTACTCTCCGCGGCGTCGTACATCGCGGCGGGGGCGATCTCGGTGCGCCAGGAGCCCCACACCGACGAGGTTCCCGCGCCCCAGCCTTCGCTTCGACTCGACGTCGAGGTGGCCCTCGACGACGCGCTCCTGGCCACGATGAGTGTGTCGATGCCGATGCTGGCGGGAGAAGACCGCCGTCGCCTCACGGAAGAGGTGCGGGCCGCGCGCGATCTGTTCGAGGCACGCGGGTGGCTTGAGAAGCCGATCAGCTATCACGCGACGCCGCCACCCCTCGAATCTCCCCACATCCGACGCGCCCACACCTATCGTGTCGACTTCGAACACCTTTCGTTCGAGAGCGAGTACGAGCCGCATGACGGGGAACCCGGCCGCGAGCGCTGGCTCGGCTACCGGCCCAATCGGACTGCGCACGCGTGGGTCGCGAGACACGCCGATGCCGCGCGCCCGTGGCTGGTGTGCATCCACGGCTATCAGATGGGGATTCCGCTCATCGACTTCGGCGCTTTTCCCCCCGCCTGGCTGCGCGATCGGCTGGAGCTGAACCTGGTTTTGCCAGTCCTTCCCCTTCACGGTCCTCGAAAGATCGGACGGCGCAGCGGCGATGGCTTCCTTTCTGGAGATGTGCTCGACTCGGTCCACGCTGAGGCACAGGCCATGTGGGATCTGCGAAGGATCCTCTCGTGGGTGCGTGCACAAGGTGGGACAAAGATCGGAGTCTTCGGGCTCTCCCTCGGCGGCTACAATACGGCGCTGCTCTCATGCATGGACGAAGGCCTTGCCTGCAGCATCCCCGGGATCCCAGCCACAGACTTTACCCACCTCTTCTGGCGGCACGGACCGCCGCTTGAAATTCGCTACATCGAACACCTCGGCATGTCTCGCGATGCGAGCAGCGAAGTCATGCAGGTGGTCTCCCCCCTCGCGCTGCGGCCGCAAGTCCCCCACGCCCATCGTGCCATCTTCGGCGCCGTCGCCGATCGACTCGTCCCTGCAGAGCAGGTACGCGACCTGTGGAGACACTGGGACCGGCCGCGTATCGTCTGGTACCAGGGCGGCCACGTCACCTTTCGCTGGCACCGCGCAGTGCGCGAATTGATTGAAAGCACGCTGGCGGGGGCGGGCCTCACGCGCTGAGCATCGGGCGCGCGAGCCGGCTCCCCGGGTCCCAGGCCTCCGACGGCAATACCACCGCGTGATAGAGCGATGCGCGTGCGAGTTCCCACTGGGTAAGGGCCGGAATCACCCCTATGCCCAAGTACAGCAGTCCCGCGGCACAACCCGCGGTGCCGCGGGCGGTCATCCCGAGGATGACGAGAGAATGCCCCCGGGTTAGACGAAAGCTCTCCTGGATCGCATCCACCGCATCGAGCCCTTCTTCGACGACGAGATAGGGTACGAAGCGAGTTCGGCAATAGATCAGAATGCCAGGGAGCAGGAAGAGGGCGAGGCCGAAAAGGGTGAGGAGAAAGACGAGCACGCCCGCGGCGACCGACTCGCGGTAGTTGTCGAGCACGCGAAGTGCGAAGTGCGCAGGAGCCGGGACTCCCCGCACCGCGCGCAAGCAGACGTAGGCGAAGCCATCCTGGAGCGGGCCTGCGACGAAGGCTGCAAAGGCCGCAGCCCCGAGTACACCACCAGGACTGGCGAGGAGAAGAGCGCTCAGTCCCCATGCGCACACCAGCACAACCTGCGTCGCGAGGAGGCCGAGGGCGCGCTGCTCGAGAGCTCCCCGCGCCCTGGCAAAGGAGGCGCGGATCGTGGACTCGGGCCGCGGCTGCCGGCTCGTTAGGCAAATCGTCATCAGTATCCTCGGCGATGCGTGAGGGCGCGTCGTTTCGCCTGTTCAAAGAGCAAGAGCCGTGCCACGCCTCGAAGTGCCGGAGCGCGCGCGCATCTGCCCAATGCGGCCACGCGGGGCACCCAGCGTGCAGCGGAGACGCGACAGTGCAGCCCTCGCGCGGCGGTTGCGCGACGCCGCGAGAGAGACGGATGCCTCCGATCTGGGTCGGGTGTCAGAAGATCGAGGGCGTAGAGAGCGAAAGGTTAAGCCAGCAGCTCCCCAGTGCGTATGCGAGCTTCGCGCGCACAAAGCCGCACGGCCGATCCATTTTCCAGGCGCTTCGTCCTTGCGTGACGCTGTCGCCAGGCCGTTGTACACAGACCGGATGCTCCGCGCAATTCTCTTCGACTTGGACGGTGTGCTGATCAACAGCTACGAGGTTTGGTTCGAGCTGGTAAGGGCTGCGGCACGGGATCTCGTGGGCGGGGCTGTGTCGCGGGAGGACTTCGCGGTGGGCTGGGGCCAGGGCATCGAGGCCGACGTGGAGCGCTTCTTCCCCGGACGCAGCGTCGCGGAGGTCGAGCGCTACTACGACGCGCATTTCCTCGACTACGCCCCTCACCTCATCGTCAATCCCGACGCGACTCCCGTCCTGCGAGAGCTACGCTCGAGAGGGCTCCCCACGGTCCTCGTGACAAACACGCCAGGAGCGCTCGCACGCGAAATCCTGCGGGCCGCGGAACTTGGACTGGACGCGGTGGTCGGCGGTACCGACGTTCCTCGCGCGAAACCGGCGCCCGACATGATCCTGCGCGCCGCGGAACTTGCGGGCGTTACCCCGGCCGAGGCGCTGGTGGTCGGAGACACGGAGTTCGACCGCGCGGCTGCACGGGCAGCGGGAGCACAGTTTGCCGGGCTCGGCATCGAGGGCGACTACACGCTCCGCCGCCTGTTGGAAGTGCTCGCTCTCGCGCCGGGACAGCTATCATCCAAGGCCAGAGATCGGAGGTGACCCATGGCCAAGCGCATCCTTCTCTTCTTGGCGACGAACTTGCTCGTCATCCTCACGCTGTCCGTTGTTCTGCGAATCCTCGGCATTCAGCCCTATCTCACGAGGCAAGGGATCGACTACCAATCCCTCGCGGCCTTCTGTCTTGTCTGGGGCATGGGCGGCGCTCTTATCTCGCTTGCCCTTTCGCGAATTATCGCCAAGACCGCGATGGGCGTGCAGGTGATCGACCCCGCAACGGCCGACCCCGCCGCGCAGCAGCTCCTCCAGACGGTCGGGAATCTTACCCGCGGCGCGGGCATTCCGATGCCGCAGGTCGGGATCTACCAATCCGAGGACATCAACGCATTCGCCACGGGTCCGACCAAGAACCGCTCCCTCGTCGCCGTCTCGACGGGCCTGCTGCGCAAGCTGGACAACGCCGAGACCGAGGGAGTTCTCGGCCATGAGATTACGCACATTGCGAACGGGGACATGGTCACGATGACGCTGCTGCAGGGCGTGGTGAACGCCTTTGTAATGTTTCTCGCCCGCGTGATCGCGTTTGCCCTCGCTCAGGCCATGCGCCGTGACGACAACGAGGGCATGTCCTACGGGCTTTACTTTGTGGTTCAGTTCGCGCTCGAGATCGTGTTCATGATCCTCGGGAGCCTCGTCGTTATGGCCTTCTCGCGGCATCGGGAGTTCCGCGCGGATGCCGGCGGCGCGCACCTCGCTGGCCGAGAAAAAATGGTGAGTGCCCTCGAAGCGCTACGCCGCGACGTCGAGAATCTCGACCCGCGCGCTCAGCCCGCGGTGGCATCGATGAAGATCTCAAGCCGCGGTGGCCTGTTCGGGCGTCTCGGCGCGAGCCACCCGCCGCTGGAAGAGCGCATCGCGCGGCTCCGCGCGGCAACTGTGTAGCCACTCATTCCGCGAAGGCTTCACCCTCTGATCAGGTTCTTTTCGCATTCGGCTGCGAGTCCGCGGCTGCGTGCGTTGAGCACAGCCGCCTCGCCTGCGAGCTCCCCAATCCTCTTCATATCGGTGCGGAGTCCATTGGGCAGTTGATTCAGCGCCCTGTAGGTCCGGACGTCGAGCTCGGTGACAAACCTCCGCTGCTGGGTCTCCCAGGAGTAGTTCATGATCGAGTCGCAGCTTAGGCAGTGGAGCAGGCCGAGGGTGTGACCGAACTCATGGGCCACGAGGAGCGTGACCTCCTGGGCCTTAAGCCGGCATTCGGGTGCCTCACAGGTCTGCGTCGTGTACTCGAGCGAACCCCGGACGCGCAGCTTGCCTTGCTCGAGCTTCCACGAAATGCCGCCGCGTCCCGCCGCGACACCCGCAAGCTGCCTGCGCCAGATGACCTCAATGAGCGCCTGCGGGTCGTTCTCGCCGATCTGCAGCTGAAACCAGGGCAGTTCCGTCTGAAGGGCTCGCTGCCAAAGTTGCAAGCCTTCGAGGACCGCTTCCCGCGTCGCGGCCAGGCTCGCATACCGCGCGGCTTCGCGGGGCATTGAGACCGACACCCGCAGCGGCATGTCCGTCATATCGAAGCGGACGTAGGCCGGCGTGCCGTCCGCGTCCTCGGTGTTCGGCTGGAGAAACGTCTGCTTCGGGTCGACGGGCTCCACGGCTCGCGCCGCCCCGGGGATCGCAGCGGCCGCAAGGGCGGCTGCGAGAAATGCGAGGCCAGATGCGCCGATCCGCGGGGCTCCCATACCGTGCCCTAGGCATTCCCGCGCACGCGGGCAAGAAGGAGTAAAGCCCCCTTGCGGCTCCTCGCCCGCCCGCGGCGCTACTTCAGCTCCGGCTTTCTGTACATCGTGACGACCGCCGCGCCGCCGAGACCGAGGTTGTGTTGGAGGGCCACCTTGGCACCAGCGACCTGGCGCTTGCCGGCTTCACCCCGGAGTTGCCAGTTGAGTTCGGCACACTGGGCAAGGCCCGTCGCCCCAAGCGGGTGGCCCTTGGAGATGAGACCGCCCGAGGGGTTCACCACGACCTTGCCGCCGTAGGTATTCGCGCCCGAATCCACGAACTCTCCGCCCTTGCCCTCGGGGCAGAGGCCGAGACCCTCATACGTAATGAGTTCGTTGCACGAGAAGCAATCGTGCAGTTCGACCACATCGACGTTTTCGGGTCCGACGCCGCTTTGCCTGTAGACTTTCTCCGCCGCCTTTTTCGTCATGTCGAATCCAACCATCTTGATGCAACTCTTCTCGTTGAACGTACTGCCGAAGTCCGTGGTCATGGCCATGCCGACGATCTCGACTGCCTTGGCCTCGAGCCCATGCTTTCTCACGAAATCTTCGCTGGCGAGAATCGCTGCGCCCGCCCCGTCGGAAGTGGGGCAACATTGCAGTTTCGTGAGCGGTTCGTAGACCATCGGGGCCTTCAGAATGTCCTCGAGGCTGTACTCGTCCTGGAACTGGGAATACGGGTTGTTCACCGAGTGCTTGTGGTTCTTCCAGCCGATCTTTGCGAACTGCTGCGCCGTGGTGCCGTATTTCTCCATATGCTCGCGACCGGCGTTGCCAAACATCTGTGGTGCGGGGGGAGCCTTGGCAAAACCACGCAATTCGACCATCAGCTTGAAGTGCTGGTCCATGGGATTCGTCCGGTCGGTGTACTTCACACCGAGTGATCCCTTCTCCATCTTCTCGAAGCCGAGCGCAAGCGCACAGTCGGCAAGCCCCCCCTCCACGAACTGTTTGGCCATGAAAAGAGCCGTCGAACCCGTCGAACAGTTGTTGTTCACGTTGTAGATGGGGATGCCCGTGAGGCCGAGGCTGTACACCGCGCGCTCGCCGCAGGTGGAGTCCCCGTAGCAGTACCCAACCGCCGCCTGCTCGATCGCGTCGTAGGGAATGGCGGCGTCCGCCAGCGCCTTCTGCCCGGCCTCCTTCGCCATGTCCGGGTAGTCCCACTCGCGAGACCCCGGCTTCTCGAACTTCGTCATCCCAACACCGACTACGTACACCTTCCGGCCCATCTGCTTCCTCTTCCGTTGGAGTTTCTGTAACTACCTGATTCTATTGAGCGTTTTTAAGTATTTTGCGTTTCCGCGCCTGACTCGCGCCAGGCTTTTGGTCACCTTTGCGAAGCACCTCCACGAGGGCACTCTCCGCCAGTCGTGCGTACCGCCGGGTGCTTCTCGGATCCGCGTGCCCAAGGAAGGCTTGCAGAGCGCGCTCGGAAACGCCACGCCACTGTGCCTGCTCGCGCTTGGGCTCGCTCGGAGCGCAGGCCGATTCGCCTTGGCGATTCCCGAAGGAGAGATGCGGCAAACGTTCTCAACCGACCTATCGCAGTAGCGGAACCAGTTGATGGAAATAGATGGGCGACCACACTCGCTCGCAGAACTGCCGTGCCGATGCCACGTCGGTGAGCGCAGCTGCGAAAACGAGAGACAGGAGGAGAGCTCCGAAAACGCTCGCGACGAAGCGCGAAGAGGGGAGGGGACACTGTTCAGAAAAGAGCAGCAGCGTTGGCGGCGCCGCGAGCAGCATGTACCGCGGAAATCCGAAAAATGCCCAGTTGCCCGAAAGGCAAACGCAGAATGCGAACGTAACTCCGAGCCAGATCAGCAGGCCAACTGTCTCAGCACGGGGCCGCCGCAACGCAAGAGCGAGTACGCCGCCATAGAACAATATGGAGCAGATGAGCATTCCCTTCCTGAGCCAAAAATGGTCTTCAAAGATCTGTCCGAGGGAGAGCGCACCCTGGACAATGGCGGCGAAGGGCCAACCAGGGCCCGGTCCCGCAAAGGCCCAAAATGAGGCGAGATTCGCGAAAGGGTCTCCGAAGTAGATATAGAGGTAGGTCTGTAGCCCGGCGAGCGGGATGAGCGAGAGAGCAAGCGGAGCGAGGTCCGGTAGGCGCCGCCATCCGTAACGTACGAAATGGGTCAAAAAGAGAATCGGGAGCATGAGGACGCCGTGCTTCTGCGTCACGCATGCGCAGCCTAGCCAGACGGCGGCGCTCCAGAGATGGCCGCGGCGGTATGCGGCGAAGCCCGAGACGACGCCGAGTAGCATGACCGGCTCACTGAATGCGAGGCTGCTGGCGACCAGCCATGTCGCCGGGAACACGAGGAAGAGAAGAGCGGCGAACCTGGGCCGGGAGGAGAGGTCTTGAGCTTCGCTCCGAAAGCGTACCACTGTGAGCGCCGCGCTGAGCTGCGCGACGACGAGTCCGCTCGTGCGGAGGTCGCCGAGGACTCCTGAGGTGACCCACGTGAGGGCCGGAAAGAACGGGAAAGTTCCGAGGAAGAAGCGTGGGTCCCGAAAGAGGGTCACGAAGGGCACCAGCTCGGCGGTGTGTTGGTACAGGGTCGGGAAGGATTTCGCGACGATGAGGTAGCCGTGGCCGTCATAGAGCATGGACAGGTCGAGGACCGGCCAACCGGTCCAAAGGGAGGCGGCGAGGATGAAGACGACCCGCACCAGGATTGCCGCTCCAAAGAAGCCCGCTAGCTCCAGCGGATGGACGGATTCCGTCGGGCGGGCCCGAAGCCGGATATTCATGAAGTCGCGCGTCGCCTCAGCTTCATGCGTGAGATCGAGATCCGGTTTGCAAACCCCAAAGCAATAAGCGAAGCGGCGGCCGGAGGTCCGGGAAGCAGCGGGCCATCGAGACTCGACTTCGTCCGACGGAGCGCCTCGCTCGGAGAGCGCGCCTCCCTGTGGTGCTACGGACCAACAACTCTCTTGTCAGGCCTCGGGCGTATCTGATCATGCCGCACCGCGCGAGCCGCGAACGTGGCGAAGCCCATGTGCTGAGAAGGCCCACGGCCGAAGCGACTACAGACTCGGCGAGCGACCGAACGGTGAGAGAGCTAGTGGGTCGTCGGGCTCGCCTCTTCGGGATCGAGCTCCAGCTCGTCGTTCCCGCCTTCGGCGCTGCGGGGCGTCCCGTTCGGGCCATCCTCTCGCGGAGCGATCGCCTGCGGCGCCGCGGTCTCCCCGGGGTCCTGCGCCTCTTCGGGGAGGAGCGCCAGGTCGAGCCCCGCCCCGAGGCCGGTCGCTTGCTCTGGGCACAGGGTCCGCGCGCCCTCCGCCAGGTGCTCATACACCGCGCGATAGTGATGCGTCATCGCGCGCAGGAGCTCAGAGGTCTGGCCGAAATGCGCTCCCACTTCGCTCCGGTACTTCCCGAGCGCCGCCTGGCTTGCCGCGAGCTCTTCCTCAAGCTCGTGGCAGCGCTTCGCCGCCGCGCGGCCGGAGGTTCGGCCCACGAGCAGGCCCGCCAGAGCGGCGCCACCCAAGACGAGGATTGCAAGGAGAAGGATGGGAAGGGGCATATGAGGGTCCGCCTTTTCGGTCAGAGGGTCCGTGGGGAGTCTCCGCTTGCCGGGAGCCCCGACGGAGCAAACCCACTCTATCTGACCGAGCGTCCTCTTGGAAGAGCGCGCGGCCTTCCACCACTGCTCGCAGTGTGCACAAGGTCGCGCAGCGAAGGGATCCGCTGTCTTCAAGGCGACGGCTTCGGGGATTGCGGAGGGCTTGCCGGGGCAGCGCGAGATGCGAGCGTCCTCGCAGCCCGCACATCCCTTCCCGTGCGGAACCTGGCGTGGTAGAGGGGGGCCACCCGCAGAGCAGGAGGGCTCCCATGGCCACGATTTTCAGCCGCATCATTCGCGGCGAGCTTCCCGGTCGCTTCGTTTGGAAGGACGAAAAGGCGGTCGCGTTCCTCACCATCAACCCGATTCGGCCAGGCCACACGCTCGTTGTTCCGCGCGAGGAAATCGATCATTGGCTCGACCTCCCTCCCACCCTGCTCGCCCATCTGTCGGGAGTCGCGCAGTCGGTAGGGCAGGGGCTCCAGCGCGTCTTTCGGCCGGTGAGAGTGGGTGTCATCGTCGCGGGCCTTGAGGTGCCCCACGTGCACATTCACCTCATTCCCGTTCAAAGCCTTGGCGACTTCGACTTTTCGAAGGCCGATAAGAATCCCAATCCACAGGCGATGGACCGTGCCGCGGCGGAGATTCGGGCCGCGCTGCGCGCGGCGGGACACGCGCACGCCGCCGACTAGCGTGATGGTGCAAACCCAGGCGCGTGACGCCCCCGCGGTCCTCGTGCGAGACCTCACGAAGCGCTTTCCCGCAGCCATCGCGCTCGGCGGTGTCTCCTTCGAAGTGCAGCGCGGGGAGATTCTCGGCCTTTTGGGCCCGAACGGTGCCGGCAAGACCACAACCCTGCACGTGCTCCTCGGTCTTGTCCGACCCACTGCCGGACACGTACGAATCTTTGGCCTCGATCCGCATCGCGAGCGCGCGGCAGCGTTGCGGCACGTTGGTTTCGCTTCTCCGGAAGCGCTCATGGACTGGCGTCTGACGGTGAACGAGAATCTCCGCGTCTACGCCGAGTTCTATGGTGCCGAGCGGGGTGCGGTGGCGCGTTCCCTGGCCGTCCTCGAGCTCGAGAAGGAGGCGCATACGAAATTCGGAGAGCTCTCGCTCGGCCAACAAATGCGCGCGGGCCTTGCACGCTCCCTGCTGCACAGTCCCGAGCTGCTGGTTCTCGACGAGCCCACGTCGAGCCTTGACCCCGACATCTCCGACAAGACGCGGCACCTTCTCCTCTCCCTCCGCGAAGAGCGAGGTCTATCCATCCTCTATACCTCACACGACATGGCCGAGGTCGAAGCACTCTGCGATCGCGTTGTTTTTCTCCACCATGGATGCGTTGTGGCCGAGGGCACTCCGCTCGCGGTGTCGCGACGCGTGCTCTCACGCGCGGATCTGGACGCGGCTTCGCTGGAGGAAGTCTTCCTCAAGATCTCTCGCGAGAGTCGGGCGTGAGCTCCCCGACGAGAGAACGTGTGCGGCGGGTACGGGCCCTGGTCTTGCGCTACCTGCTGCTCCTGCGCCGTGATCCCGCCCGCGTGGTGGACACGTTTTACTGGCCACTGATCGACATCGCGGTCTGGGGCCTTCTCACGAGCTTCGTGGCGGGTCGGGGCGCAAAGCTCCCCAACGCGATCGGCGTCTTCCTCGGCGCCGCCATTCTATGGAACCTCTTCTTTCGCTGCGCACAGGACGTGTCGGTCTCCTTCCTCGATGACGTGTGGTCACGTTCCGTCGTCACGATCTTTGCTTCACCGCTTTCCTTTGGTGAGTTCGCCGTGGCCATCATGCTGCTTGGGCTCGTAAAGCTCTCGCTCACGCTGGCCGCGATGAGCATCGCCGCCTGGCTCCTGTACGCGTTCAGCCTCTTCTCGCTTGGCATCGCGCTCGTGCCGTTCATCGCGAATCTCGTCCTCCTCGGGTGGTCGGTCGGGCTCGTTTCGCTCGCGCTCATTCTCCGGTTTGGCGGGCGATGGGCCATCGTCGCTTGGAGTCTGCCCTTCCTTCTGATGCCCTTCTCGTCTGTGTTCTATCCGGAATCGGTGTTGCCGCCAGTCGCGAAGGTGGTCGCACGGGCGATTCCCGCAGACCACATATTTGAAGGCATGCGGAGCGTCGTGATGGACGGCCGCATGGACTGGGGCCGCCTCGGCTGGGCAACCACGCTGAACCTCCTCTACCTTGCGCTCGCCGCCGCTGTGACGGCGTGGGTTTTTCGCGTGGCCCTGCACCGGGGGCTCTTGCCGAAGGTCCGCTAACACAAAGAACGGATTCCAAGCACCCACTCATCGGAAGTTGCGGGAGCGGGGTTCGGCCTATGTTCGTAAGCGAGATTGTGGTGGGGCAGAGGGGTTCTGCCCGGACCCCGGGATCGTGCGCCGGCAGCTTCGAGCCGAACCGTGCTGAGGGCGAGATCTTCTTCGAGTCCTCGCTCGTCGGAGGCCGCACGCCGCGGGCTCCCGAGGCGAGCCGCAGGACAGGGGCCTCCGCTTGCCGGAACCCGACGTTTTTCGGCCGCTGCGCGCGCGCAATCCGCGCCTTCAGTCGGAGGGCGGGACGCCCCTCGCTCCTGCTGCTCGCCGTCTTTTCCCTTGGCGCAGGATGCGATCGGCTCGAGGCACGGGGCAGCCGGCTCTTTGATGAGTTCGGACGCGAGGTCCTCTATCACGGCGTGAACGCACGCGTCGCGGGACTCTTTGACGTCACGTTTAGCGACGGACGCCATCCCGTCGAAACCGTGCCTCCATTCGGCGAGGAAGACTGCCGCTTCCTCAGCGAAGAGCTCGGGATGAACGTCCTCCGCCTGCCTGTGAACTGGAGCGGCGTCGAACCTCAGCGCGGAAAATACGACCGAGCGTATATCCAGCATGTTGTTCGGCTCGTCGACGAGTGCTTCGAACAGGGAGTTTCGACGCTCATCGACTTCCATCAAGACGCCTGGTCGAAGGAGATCGGCGAGGACGGAGCGCCCCTGTGGGCGATCATTCCGCCGCCCACACAGCTCCTCGAGGGCCCGGTGACCGACCTCACCGCTCGCCGCTTGAGCGCCCAGGCGATGAATGCGGCGATGTCCTTCTTCCAGAACGTCGACGGCCTCCAAGACGCATTTGCGGCCATGGCACAGCAGGTGGCCCGTGCGCTTCACGGTCACCCTGGAGCCATCGGAATGGAGCTGATGAACGAGCCCCTTCTCCTCCGCGGAGGGAGCTCCGGCATCATCAGCCCGATCGACGCCTTCTATCGCCGCGTCGGTGCGCAGGTTCGCGAGGTCGCGCCTCAGCTCACGCTCTTCTACGAGCCGAACAGCCTGCGCAATCTCTTTGACCAGATCCCCGTCATCGGGCCCTTTCCTCTGCCCAACGTCGTGTACGCGCCGCACATCTACACGGGAGTATTCAGTTTCAACCCGCCCGATCTCGCGGATCTGCGAGCCTCCGTGGCCGCCGCTCAGAGCGAGGCAGCGACCGTCGGTGGTCCGCTCTTCGTCGGTGAATGGGGGACGGATCCCCGCACGCCGGCGGGTCTGCAGTACCTAAGCGACGCAATGCAGGCCTTTGATGAGGCGCGGGCCTCCTGGACGTTTTGGGTGTATGAGGAAGTCCCGCCCGCGGTCTGGGGTTTGTGGGACACGACACCTGATTTGGCGACGCGCACGCTGAGAACTGCGCCGGCTGACACCCTGGCGCGTCCCTTCCCGCAGGCTGTGGACGGTGAGATCCAAGCCATCCACTACGAGCCGACAACACGCGTGCTAAGCGTCACGATCACCCCTGGACATCGCGGTCTTCACCACCGATTCTCGGCGCCGCGACGCACCTATCCCGACGGCGTCCGCGCGACCTGCGACGGCAGGGTGATTGACGCTTGGCCCGATCGGGGGCACGTCCGACTCGCCTGCGACGGCACCGAGATCACCCTCGCACCGCACTAAGCAGCAGGGGCGCCGCGCTACGCGAAGAGCACTTCCATCGGGTGCGGCTTCTCGTGAGGCTCTCGTGTGATGTTGGCGAGGGCTGAGGCCAGGTCGAGACGTGGCACGGCCTGCGCTTCCCGGCAGTAGACGAAGGCCGCCGCGCAATAGTCATCGCTGCGTTCCGCGATTCCCATTGCGAGAGCGCCGGGACGCGGGTGCATCAGCCAGCCGTGGCCCGCTGCGGGGTTCGTGCGCTGGTAGCGCTCGAAGGCCGCTTGGTCTCCTTCGCGAAAGAAAGCGAATCCAATCTGTTGAATGGTGACGCGCAGCTCCCGTGAGAAGATCACCGGATCGGGGACGTGCCACCTGTAGAACGCGGCATAGCGAGGGAGCGGAACACCTGGAGCGCGAACCTCGAGCGGTGCTCCCTGCCACAGCGAGGCGTGAGGGCCGAGGCCCCATGCGCTCCCGACGTAGTCCTCAAGACCGGTGCCGCAGATGGTTGGCTGCGCGCCGTCGCCGTCGCGGTAGATCTTCACTTCGCCCTCGCCCCACCAGGAGCCGGCGTCGAGGATCCGCACGCCAATCACACAGCCCAGGAAGCGGCCCGGCCCCTCCAATCCCTCGGCAATCACGAAGTCTCGTCGCAGCGTCGTTGGGTTCTCGCGGCGGAATGCGACGTGGAGGTACCCCACTTCGGCGGACACGATGGACTCAAGCGTGTAGTCAATCTGATAGAACAAATCGGTTGCGTGGTCTGACCCGTTCGTGAGTTCCACGCGAACGCTGCGCCGGAAGGGCATCGGATAGTATGCGTTAAAGCCCCGCCCTTCCTGCGCCGCGGCGAGCGCGGAAGTGAAGGGAACGGGCCTGCCGTGGGAGAGGCCGAAAAAGTCGAGGCACGGCACGGAAACGCTGGGCTCCGGCTTGCCGTCGTAGAACACTTCGATCCAAAGCGCGCGCATCCGCTCGGGCGGAGCTGGCGGAAATGTCATCCACCAGTGTCGGAGAGTGCCGGGGCCGCGCAGGTCGGCAAGGACGACCTTTTCGCCCGGCGCCAATCGACGCGACGGAGCTCCCTTGCGGCCGAGGCCGGACGAGCCGCCGGCTCCGCGCTCGCCCGTCGGATTCTCGAAGCTGACGGCGCGCGAGTCGAGGGAGAGGTCGATCCGCGAGGGATCCGTTTGCCACATCCTTCAAGTGTACCTGGATCGGCGGCCGCCGTGCCCATGCGTCTACTCCGAGCGGCGCGCGCAGACCACTGATCCCACGTCTCCTTTGGGGAAACGAAGCAAGGGATGCCTGCAGCGCGAACCACGAGAAAATCCTTCCTCCCGTGCACTCTTCGGGTTTTGCGGCTGGCCGGCGGGGGCCGCGTCCCGGAGGAGCGTTGCGGACGGGGCAAAGCCCCATCCCGGGCGCCGCGGGTGCCTCGGTCCTGGCGCCGTAGTGAAGGAGCTCAGGGAGGGGGTATTCTTTTGGATTCCGAACCCGCCTCCTGCGAGGAGACCCCCCATGGCTCTTTCCATCGCCGAGATCCACAAGATGCTGACGGCCCCAGGCGCGCCGTTCGAAATCGTGGAGGTCGAGATCCGCGGAATCAAGACGCGCGTCTGGAAGAACACACCGCCCTCGTTGCGGGCCGTGCTCGACCTAAGCCGCCTCCATGGGGAAAAGACATTCCTCGTGTACGAGAACGATCGACTCAGCTTCGAGCAGCATTGGCGTCGCGCGGCCCACTTGGCGAGTGCCCTCACAAAGGACTTCGGCGTCTGCAAGGGCGACCGCGTCGCGATCGCGATGCGAAACTTTCCCGAGTGGTCGGTGGCGTTCTGGGCGATCGCTGCTGCGGGCGGGGTGGTCGTGCCCCTGAACGCATGGTGGACAGGCGAAGAGCTCGACTACGGGCTCCGCGACTCGGGCTCCGTCGTTCTCTTCGCGGACGACCAGCGCGCGGAGCGCCTCGCTCCCTACCTTCCGGCGCTCGGTCTGCGCCACGTGGTGGTCGCCCGTGCCCGCGGCGGCCTCGCGCCCGGCCAGCTGCGCTTCGAGGAGGTCCTTGGGAATCCCGGGCCCGACGCGAAGCCGCCCGACGTGGCCCTCGATCCCGAGGATGACGCGACGATCTTCTACACCTCGGGCACGACGGGTCGGCCCAAGGGTGCCTTGGGCACGCAGCGCAACATCTGCGGGAATCTGACGAGCCTCGCCTTCTCGCAGGTGCGTGGGGCCCTGCGCAGCGGTCTCCCGCTGCCGTCACTCACAGCGCCGCAGTCGCAGAGCGCCCAGCTCATCTCGGTGCCGTTCTTCCACGCCACGGGATGTCACGCCATCCTGGTCTCGAACACCGCCTTCGGCGGCAAGCTCGTGATGATGCACAAGTGGGATCCGGAGCATGCGCTCGAGCTGATCGAGCGCGAGCGCATCACCAGCTTCGGAGGTGTGCCTGCAATGGTCTGGCAAGTCCTCGAATCGCCGAGCTTCGCTAAGCGCGATCTATCAAGCGTGACAAGCGTGGGCTATGGCGGCGCGCCCGCAGCCCCGGAGCTTGTGCGGCGCATCAAGGAGGCCTTCCCCGCGGTCTCTCCCGGCAACGGCTATGGGCTCACAGAGACCTCCTCGGTCACCACCTACAACGGTGGAGAGGACTACGTGCGCAAGCCCGAGAGCTGCGGGGTTCCCGTGCCCGTGTGCGATCTCAAAGTGACCGATCCGAAGGGGAAGGCTCTGCCTGTCGGCGAGGTCGGGGAGCTTTGGATCAAAGGCCCAAACGTCGTGAAGGGCTACTGGAACCAGCCCGAGGCGACGGCCGAGACCTTCACCGAAGGTTGGCTGCACTCCGGCGACCTGGCAAAGATCGACGAAGAGGGTTTTGTCTACATCGTCGACCGCGCCAAGGACATGCTGATTCGAGGCGGCGAGAACGTGTACTGCGTGGAAGTCGAGTCCGTGCTTTACGATCATCCGGCCGTCATGGACGCCGCGGTTGTGGGGATCCCGCATCGTGTGCTTGGCGAGGAGGTGGGCGCCGTAGTGCAGGTCACTGCGACCTCGCGCGTTACGGAAGACGATTTGCGCAAGCACGTCGCGGCGCGGCTCGCGGGATTCAAGGTGCCCGTGAAAATCGAGATTCGACAGGACCCCCTGCCGCGCAATGCGAACGGCAAGATCTTAAAGCGCCAGCTCAAGGAGGAGCTGGTCGGCGCCGACGGCAGTGCCGCCCGATGAAAGGCTCTGTCCCCTGGGAGCTCTCGGGCAAGGTCGCACTCGTGACCGGCGGCAGCCGCGGCCTCGGCCGTGCCATGGCTCTCGGTTTTGCACGCGCGGGAGCCGATGTCGGGATCGCAAGCCGCAAGCTTGCGGCTTGCGAGGCCGTGGCGAAGGAGGTCGAAGCGCTCGGCCGCAAAGCGCTCGCTCACTCCATTCACGCCGATCGGACGGATGAGCTCGACGCACTCCTCGAGGCCACCTGGAATCGCTTTGGCCGCCTCGACGTGGTCGTCAACAACGCGGCCACAAACCCCGCCGCAGGTCCCTTGGTGGACAGCACGGATGCGCTCTTTGACAAGGTCTATGGTGTCAATGTGAAGGGTCCCTTGCATCTCGCTGCCCGCGCCGCGAAGCGCATGGCGGAGGCCGGCGGCGGCGTCGTGATCAACGTCATCACCCAAGGCGCTTTCAAGCCGGGACCCGGGCTCGGACTGTATTGCTCGAGCAAGGCTGCGCTCTACGCGCTCACAAAAGTGATGGCGCAGGAGTGGGCACCCTGGAATGTGCGCGTGAACGCGCTCGCGCCGGGTCCTTTCATGACGGACATGATGAAAGGAGCGGCGTCGATCCCCGGCTACCTCGAGATGGTGAGACGCTCGACCGTGATGAAGCGGATCGCGGAGCCGGAGGAGCTTGTGGGCGCGGCGCTTTTTCTGGCTTCCGACGCGAGTTCATACATGACGGGTCAAGCCCTCGTCATCGACGGGGGAATCCTCCCGTAGCACGCCCGTCGCGTCCGCTCCGGGGACCGGAGGCTTACGCGCACAGTCCACGCCTCGAGCGTGGAGAGCGGCCGCGCTTTCGCCCGACGAACGAGACAAGGGGTACACCCCAGCGGACGCACTTCGCCCAGGGGCGTCAGTCGTAGCTGACCTCGAGCTCTCCGCTGCAGGGTCGGGATTGACAGGTGAGGATATTCCCGGCCGCGACTTCCTTGGGGCTGAACACCTCGTTCTTGTGCATCTTCACCTCACCGCGCACGAGCTTCGCCGCGCACGAGCCGCAATACCCGTCCTCGCAGGCGAACGGGGGCTCGAGCCCCGCCTTGCGCGCGGTCTCCAGCACAGTGTCGCCGACGTGGTAGGGCGCGCGGTGGGTGCGCCCATCGAGATGGATCGTGAGCACCGAAGGGTGGAGCTGTCCTGCGCTCTCGCTTGCCGTCGCAGCGTTCTCTGCTTCAACCTCTTGGTGAGAGGGGAGCGAGATGAAGCGTTCGATGAAGATGCGCTCCCGCTGGGTTCCCGCGGTGAGCAGCATCGATTCCACCACATCCATGAACGGGCCGGGTCCGCAGATGTAGAAGTCCGCGCTTTCGAAACCCGCGATGAGGGTGCGCGCCTCCCGCGCGTCGAGAAATCCCTTCACCTCGTCGAGATGGTGAGTGACGCGCAGCCGATCTGCATGTTGCCGCTCGAGCTCGTCGAGCTCGGCGCGAAAGATCACGGAGGGAGCGTCGCGGTTGGCGTAGATCAGGATCATCCGCCGCTTTGTGGTCACGAGCGCCGATTTGATCAGCGACATCACCGGGGTAATCCCGCTTCCACCGGCGAAAAAACACAGCGGCGCGCTCGAGTCGCGCAGCACAAACAGACCGGCGGGCGGCAGGACGGGGATGGTTGCGCCCACCCCAAGGCAGTCGTTGAACCAATTGGAGCCGCGCCCGCCCTCGACGCGCTTCACCGTCACCTTGGGCTGGGAGTCCGTTTCCGGCGCGCTCGAGAGCGAGTAGCAGCGCAGGATCGTGTCATCCGGCAGCGCGACCTGGAACGTCAGGAACTGGCCGGCCTTGTAGCGGTAGAGCGGGGCGAGCTCCGAAGGCAGATCGAACACGAAGGAGCGGGCGTCGGGCGTCTCGTCGATTACCGCCGCGACGCGGAGCGCGTGGTAGCCACGGGCCGGCGCGCTCAACGTCCGATCCTACAGCCCGAGCTGTGCTACGGCGCTGCGGACGTCGTCCGCGGTCTGGTGGAAAAGCGGAAAGTCGGTGCGGCGCCACTTCACGCGACCGTCTTGCCCGACCAGCACAAGGGCGCGCTTCGCCATGCCGAGGAAGTTGAGCACACCGTATTGCCTGCAGACCACGCCACCCTGGTCTGAGAGCAGCGGGAACGGCAGCGAGTGCTTCTTCGCGAAGGCCGCATGGGACGATTCGCTTTGCGGGTTGATCCCCAACACCTCAACCCCGAGATCGGAAAAGATCCCCATATGATCGCGGTAGTTGCACAGCTGCTTCGTGCACACTGGGGTGTCATCGCCCGGGTAGAACACAAGCAACACCGGCCGCTGGGCGAGCCGCTCGGAGAGGCGAACGCTTCCCTGGGTGGAAGGCAGCGTGAAGTCCGGGGCAGGATCTCCGACCTGCGGGGGCTTGGCCATCTCCAAAGCCTAGTCGACCGGAGCGCGGTTATCGAGTCCTCGGCGCGACTCAGAGCGCAAAGCGCAGGAGCTCGACGCGGATCCCGCCGTTCCGCAGGGTGTGTACGACCGGTGGACCAAGACGCAGGCACGCGGTATGTGCGGGGTGGGCGGAAAGGATCCCGACCTGCCAGCCGCGGAATCGCTCACGCAGCACCCGACCAAGCTCGGTGTATGCGGCGCGGGCCCGCTGCGCATTGCCGAGGCGGCGACCGTAAGGTGGGTTTGCAAGCACGAGGCCGCGCGGGGGGCGGGCTCCCGTCTGCAACACATCGTCCCGGCTGCGCAGCGGGCGGAAACGCGGCGCGCGCAGCTCTGCGAGCGCGAGCTCCTCGATCCGCAGGTGGCGCGCCACCCCGGCCCGCTCCGCGTTGCGCCGTGCGCTCTCGACCGCAGAGGGACTGCGGTCAAAGCCAAGGATGGGTGCGATCGGCCCGTCGCGGAGCGCAGCTTTTGCAGCGGCGCGTTCTCTTTCCCACGATCCGCTGTCGAAGCAGGGCCACTGCTCAAACGCGAACGAGCGCCCGAGCCCGGGCGCGCGCTGGAGCGCAATTGCGACGGCTTCAATCGGCACCGTACCCGCCCCACACATCGGGTCGACCAGGGCGGTCGCAGGATCCCACTCGCAGAGCAAAAGGAGTGCTGCCGCGAGGGTCTCTCGCAAGGGGGCGTGGGCGGCCTCGAGACGCCAGCCGCGACGGTGGAGGAGCTCGCCGGAGCTGTCGATCGAGAGTGTCCATCGGTCGTCCTCGCCGCGGGCGAGCACCGTCACCGAGTCGCGCTGAGGGTCGGCCAGCGTGCCCGCGTTGCGTGAGAGGCAATCGGCGAGGGCAAAGCGCACCGTCTCTTCGACGGCGCCGGTGTGGAAAAGGCGCGATCGTTGCGCGGAGGCCTTCACTTGCAGTGCAGCGCCGAAGGGCACGAGTTCGCGCCAGGGCAGGGCCGATACCCGGCGCCGCAGACGCGCGAAGTCACGCGCCTCCACCCTACCGACGCGCAGGAGCACCCGGCTCGCGGTGCGAAGCCAGAGGTTGGCGCGCATTCCTGCTTCGAGCGTTCCCGAAAACTCGACGCCGCCCTCGACTGCTCCCACGTCGCTCATGCGGGGGAGAGACTCGACTTCGCGCAAAAGAACGGGCTCCACTCCCGGCGCTGCGGCAGCGAACCAGCGGAGCGTGCGCTCCGCAAAGCGCGGCGGCAGGGGGCGCAGCGGCGGGCTCACGGCGAGCGCCCGGGCACGTCGCTCGCCGGGCTGCGGCAGCGCGGCGGTGCGCCCGCCAAAGCGCAGGTGTGCGAGGATTTCGACCGTCCCGCTCCCTCCCAAAACGGGCGAGTCCAAGGTGGCGGCTACCTCGAAACCCAATGCCGTCGCCTTGCGCGTGAAGCGGCGCACCGCTTCGTCTCGCACGGCCAGATCGGAAACGTCGCCGCGACGCACCCGTTTGTCGGGCAGTTCGAACTGCGGTTTGATCAGAACGACGCCTTCGGCACCGGGCACGAGCCGGAAGGCGAGGCTTCGCAGCATGCTCCGCCCGGCCACGAAGCTCACATCGACGGTGAAGAAGTCGAAGGGCCCCGCAGCAGTCCCGAGGGAGAGGGTCTTAAAGTCGGTGCCTTCGAGGTGTGAGACGCGTGAGTCCGCACGCAGGCGCGGATGGAGCTGGCCGTGGCCCACTTCGATGGCCATGACCGACCGCGCGCCCGCCGCGAGAAGCTGCTCGGTGAATCCGCCCGTGGAGGCTCCGACGTCGATTGCTCGCGCCCCCCGCACGCGCTCGGTCAACAGGAACCGCTCGAGCGCGGCGGCAAGCTTGAGGCCCCCTCGCCCGACGGGACGTTTCCCTGCCATTTCGCCTGTGATACCCGTCCCAGACGCCCCCCACCAGAGCCAGGCGAGGGGCAGGGAGGAACCCATGTCGGCAGACGTTAAGGTGCAGACGAGTGAGCGTTACGGGCGACGCTACGCCAGCACCAGCTCGCCGTGGGAGCCCATCGTGGGCTACAGCCGCGCCGTCCGCACCGGCCAAACCATCACGGTGACGGGCACCGTTGGGCTTGGGGCCGACCGCAAGTTCGCCGCCGGCGCAGCCGCGCAGGCGCGGCGTGCGCTCGAGATCATTCGGGCTGCCATCGAAGCACTGGGGGGACAGCTGACCGATGTCGTCCGCACTCGCATCTTCGTAACCGACATCTCCCAGTGGGAGGCGGTCGGCAAGGTCCACGGCGAGGTCTTCGGCGAAATCCGCCCGGCGACCACGATGGTGCAGGTTGCAAAGCTGATCGATGATGCCGCCCTCGTGGAAATCGAGGCCGACGCAATTGTCCTACACGGAACAAGTTCTCTGTGACAGACTCTCCGGTGCGCGTGTGCGCGCTGAAGGCATCGACACCGTAGGGAGCCGATGGAATGCGCCAAGGCGCAGCGCCCGCAAAACGACGATTTGCACGGGCTGCGGTGACCACGGCGGGGCTTGCCCTCGCACTTGCTTGCCAGTCCCTGTCCGGCCATCGCGCGGGTACGGGCGGCAAGGCCGGCGCGAATCCCTTCCCCTCCCAGGCTGAGCTCGACCAGCTCGGTCCCGCGCCCTCGGCTTCCGAACTGGCGCGAATCGAAACCGACGAAGTCGACTCCTGGACGCTCGAGGGTCCGTTCCCGGATCGCGTCGAGGATGCTGCGCACGCAGCGACCACTCCATGGGAGGAGGTCCTGGCCCAGGCGGCGACGCGGCGCGCAGGGCTTGCGGTCGTGACTGAGGCCATGCAGTGCTCCGCGCGGGAGCTTGGCCACTTTCTCCTGGTGCGCGGGAAGTTGCCGCCGCCGACGCTGCTTGAGTTCATGGCCGCGCGCTGCGGCACGCCCTCCGCGGAGATCACACATTTTTATCTCGAGGGTGCGGTTCCCCGCACGGTGGACGACAGCCAGCTGCTTGAGCAATGGCGTCCCCAGCTGGACCAGCTCCTGAGCCGTGCGCTGACCGGAGGCCCCGCGACTGCCGGGTTGTGGTTCGGACGGGATGGGCAACGCGCGGTGGTGGCGGTGGTGACCTCTCCTCGCCGCGTCTTGGTCGCGCCCTTTTCCCCCGTCGAGACTGGGGATCGCCTGATCTTTGGCGGAGAGGTGGTAGGGAGCCCCGATGCCGTAACGGCCTGGGCCAACCGGGGGGCCCTTGGCTTTACCAAGTGCGATCGCGATCCGAAGGTCGCGCTTCCCCGATTCGCGTTCTCTTGTGCCCTCGACCCTGGCGATTCGGTCGCCGTGATCGACGTGGCCTCACGGGAGCGCGGACGCATCCTCGCGGACGGGGTGCTGCGGGTGCTTGCGCGGCGGCCTGGGGAGGAGGGACGGCAGTGGCGGCGCACCCGGTACGCCGCGGCCCGGCCCGCCTCGACGCCCGAGGACTTTACGCTCGGCGTCTCCGAGGTGCTGGGCGAGGTCCGAAAGAAGGCCGACCTGCATCCGCTCGTACTCTCGAAGACACAAAGCGAGCAGGTGGCGCAGCTTCTACCGCACGTCCTCGCCGGCTCGCTGGGCCTCGGACCGTCCGCCGTGTCTGACCTGGCTGCGCTCGGCGTCCTCGCGGGCTGGCGGGTGGGCGGCTCCATCAAGGATGCGAACATGACGAGCGCCGCACTGGCCGGACCGATGGACTCGGGCCTGTGGGTCGACACCGCCCTCGAGGAGCCCCTGGGACGTGCGGCGCTGCTCGATCCCGACGCCCGCGTGCTCGCGGTGGGGACGGTGGCGTCGAATCAGCCGCCCGTCTTGGTGGCCATCGCGGCGACCTACCAGCTCTTCGGCGAAGAAAATCTGACCGCCGAGGCTGCACGCTATGCCAAACGCATCGCGGAGGCGCGCGCCGCACGGGAGAAGTCGGCGCCGGAGCCTCTTGTTTCGGTACAGGCGGTGGCAGAGCACGCGACGCAGACGCTCGCGACGAGCAAGCTCGAACCTCAGGTGGCTCTCAACGAGGCGCTCGCGAAGGCAGGAAGCCTGGTCGGCCGCCCCGTGCATGGCTGGTACGTGGAAGGCCGGGACGTGGAGGAGCTTCCGATTCCCGAGGAGCTTTCCACCTGGGACTCGCTCGAGATGGCGGTGGCGGTCGGCTACTACCAGCCCGCAGACGAGCCGTGGGGCCGGCTCGTGGTGTTCGTCATCGCTCTGCCCCCCGAAGTCGGTATCTAGGACATCGCCCGGCTCAGATCTGAAAGTGCAGGCGGATCAGCCGCTCGGCGATCCAGTCGGGGAGAAGCCGGCGCCCAAGGGGTACAAGCCGGGAGTCGGGACCGACGGGGTAGCGGGTACGCGGGCGGGGCGAGCAGAGCGCGCGGACGACAGCGCGCGCCACGACGGCCGGACCCGGGGCCTGATCGAGCGAGCGCCGGATCACCTCCTCGCAGCGCGCAATGCGTGCGCCGTAGGCGGATCGGCTTGCCAAGGTGAAGTCCGTGGCATCGTTGAAAGCCGTCCGGATATCCCCGGGTTCGATCAGGGAAACGGCTACGCCAAAGGGCTCGAGCTCCATGCGCAGGGCCTGGGCCAGGGAATCCACCGCTGCCTTGGTGGCGGAGTAGTGGGCTTGGAATGGGATGGGCGCGCGCCCGGCGAGCGAACCCACGAGCACGATGCGACCGGCACGGCGGCTTCGAAAATCGGGAAGGACCGCCCGCACGCACGAGAGAACGCCGAACACGTTGGTGTCGAACTGCTGGCGCGCAGTCTCGAGCGGAACCTCTTCGATGCTGCCGAAGACTCCAAATCCGGCGCTGCACACGAGCGCGTCAATCGGCCCTGCACGCGTGCTTGCAAGGGCGACTCCGGCGCGCACGGAATCTTCATCACGCACATCCATCTCGATCCACTCGACGCCCGGCTGCGCAGCTGCGGGAGGCCGGCGGCTGGTACCGAAAACCCGCCAGCCCTGGCTCGCGAGGAGCGCGGCGGTGGCGGCACCGATGCCGGAGCTTGCCCCCGTCACGAGGACCGAGCCGCTCATCCGTGCGGCTCGACCCGCTCGGGGCTGCCGGACCAGGTCCAGGCGAACGTGCGGCGCGAGACGCCAAGCAAAAGGCCCGAGAGCGCCGCGGGGTGGACAAAGAGGTTGTCCGGCACGCCGCCTTCGCGGGGGCCGGTCCAGTTTTCCGGCGCGTACTCGAGCAGGCGGGCGCGCAGTGCGGCAGTGTCGTCCGACTCTGCGTAGCACATGTAGAGCGAGGGACCGCGGCGCTCGAAGAATCTTCCCATGGTCTTTTCGACGTCAAGTGGTGTCACCACCTCGAGCCGGTCGAGCCGAGCCGGGTGGAACAGCGTCAGCACTCCTTCGTAGCCGTACTCCGCGGAGCGAATGGGCACGAAGCCATGGGAATCGAGCGTGAGCCCCTCTGCGATACGCTCGGCGCTCCGCTTCCAGTCGGGGGTGAGGAGGGTCACTTCGTACAGGCGGGCCAGCAGACCCGCCGGTTCGAGCTCTGCTTCAGCGGAGATCACCGCCCGCAGGCCCGGCACACCGAGCGCTTCCGCATGGAGCAGGAGCTGCCCTCCCGCCTCGGCGACCTCCACACCCCGGGTCGCGAGATGCGCGCGCAAAGCAGCCGGGTCCGCCACCGTGAATCCGGCGGCGAACAGTCCGCCCCGCGTCTGCTTCAGAAAATCCGCAGCCGCTCCGGCACCGTCGGGCTCCAGCAGCTCGACCTCGCTCTGGCCCACGCGCAGCACGCTGCGAAGCGCACCGAGTGCGCGAACCGCATCCTTGCGCACAAGAGCCGCGCCGAGAAGCTTTGAGAACGAGACGACGGCACGACTCCGATCGGAAACGACGAGCTGTACGCGATCTACCTGCGTGAGCATGCAGCCCTCTCCCAGGGGGCGCGCCCATCTTATACCCTGCGCCCTCCCACGGTACTCTGCGGCCTGAGGTTCCCATCATGCCCCGCGCTCCGCATCCCGCACCCGCCGTGGCCGAGATTTCGGGGGCCATCTTCTCGCGCCTCGCTCCAAGAATCGCTGCGCACCGGGGCAAGCTCTACCCCCTTCACGTGGGGGATACCTGGATGGAGCCGTTTCCTGGTGGACGCATGGAAGACTTGCGCGTCGATGTCCATCCAGGCATGCACCGCTACAGCGAGACCCAGGGCGTGCCCGCGCTCGTCGACGCCATCGTCGAAAAGGTGCGCACCCAAAACGGCTTGCCCTGTGAGCGCGAGTCGGTCCTCGTCACCGCCGGGGCGACCGGCGCCCTGGGAGCGGCCATCGGAATGCTGGCTGCGCCTTCGGAAGAGATCCTGATTCTCGCGCCCTATTGGCCCTTGATCCGCGGCATCGCCCAAGCCTTCCGGGCGGTTCCGATCGACGTCCCCTTCTACGACCGAGTCGACTCCCCGCTGGCGGCGGTCGAGGCGGTGCGCGAGCGGATCACACCGCGGAGCGTCGCACTCTACGTCTCAACACCGTCGAATCCGACCGGCCGGGTGCTCCCCGCCGCGTGGCTCGAGGCGCTCGCGGAGCTGGCTCGCCGGGAGGGGCTGTGGATCCTCTCCGATGAAGTGTACGAAGCCTACGTGTACAGCGGCCAGCACGTATCGATCGGTCGATACGCGCCGGAACGTACCCTTTCGGTATTTTCGTTCTCCAAGACCTATGGGATGGCGGGAAACCGGACCGGCTATCTTACGGGCCCCCCCGCTGCGATCACGCAGGCACGAAAGATCTCCACCCACACCTTCTACGCAGCACCCACCGCGGGTCAGCTCGCCGCTCTCCGCGCGCTCCAACACGCGGACGCGTGGGTCCGTGAGACACGTGCTTCCTACCGCGACGCGGGGCTCGATGCTGCCGCCGTGCTGGGCCAGGCGCCGCCCGAGGGCTCATGCTTCTTGTTCTTGGACGTCACGCGGCATTGCGCTGACTCGGATGTTTTCCGCTTCCTCGAGGGTTGCCTCGACGATGGCGTGGTGCTCGCCCCGGGCGTCTCCTGCGGTCGGGACTACGCGGGCTTCGTGCGGTTGTGCTTTACCTCGATGCCGCCGCAGGAGACGGCGGAAGCGGTGCGCCTTTTGTCCAAGCGGCTGCGCTGAAAACCCGCGGCGCGGCCGCGGGCGACTCGAGCGGCTCGCTATTGACGTTTCGCGCTCTTGATCAAGACCGGCTCGAGGGGTACGTCATTCGGGCCGGTTGGCACCGCGCCGATCTTCTTGACGACGTCCATGCCCTGGGTGACGTGGCCGAAGACCGCATAGCCGAAGTCGCGCACACCGTGGTTTAAGAAATCGTTGTCCTTAAGGTTGATGAAGAACTGCGCCGTGGCGCTGTCGCGCGCTGAGGTACGCGCCATCGCGATTGTGCCCGCATCGTTTTTGAGCCCGTTCTCCGCTTCATTCTTAATCGGCGCGCGGGTTGGTTTCGGGGATAGGTTCGGCGTCATGCCTCCGCCCTGGATCATGAAGTTGGGGATCACACGGTGAAAGACCGTCCCATCGAAGAAGCCCGCGTCCACGTAGGCAAGGAAGTTCTCCACCGTGATCGGCGCCTTTTCGGGATCGAGTTCAAGGGTGATATCCCCGAGAGAGGTGGCGAGGACGACCACGGGCTTGCCTCCTTTTGTCGCTTTCGGGGCTGGTGTCTGCGCAGAGCCGGCGATCGAGAACGTGAGCAGGACGGCCGCCGCGACAAGAGTCCCGGGGATCCCCGGGAGCAAAGACCTCAGCGTCTTGCGCATGGCGTTCTGGCCCCTTCGCCTTCTCACCGGACAGCCTTCGGCGCGCCCCTCTTTACCCCGGATTCCCTGCCCTTGCAAAACGGCGACTTTTCACCCCACGACGACGCTTCAAGCTGCACCGTAAAATCGCCGATCCGATAGCCGTGAGCAGTCGCCTGTGCCTTGGGTGGATGGACCGGCGTGCGCGTCGCGTGGCGTGGCTTGCGGCGCCGCTTGCCCTCGGCTGCTCGCTCTTCCAGCCCCCGGCGCCCCCGGCGGCTCCGGCTCCCGCGCGCGCGCCCGCGCCTCAGGAACCCGCCCCCGAGGTCTACCGGCGCGCAGACGCCGACCGCGTACGCCTGCTCGAGCGAGAGAACGACCGGCTGCGGGCCGACGTGAATGACGCCGAGGCATCACTCGTCGAGCTCGAGTCGGGGCTGCGCAATACCCATACACGAGCGGAGGCTGTTTCGGCTGTCGCCGAAGCCCGTATCCAGGTCGATCGGGCAGCGAAGCAAGTGCCATGGCGCAGTGACCTGGCTGCCGAGGCGCGCCAGAAGCTTGACGAGGCCGATCACCAGCTGGCTGATGGCAGGGTTGCCGCCGCCATCTTCTTCGCGTCGCGAGCATCGCGCATCGCCGCCAACGTGCTGGCCGAGGCTCAGCGCGCGGAGCACAACCCCGGCACGCAGTACGTGCGATCGGCGCGCGCGAACCTGCGTGCGGAGCCCTCGCCGGACGCCAAGGTGGTTTCGGTTCTGCCGAGCGGTCTCCCGATCTTCCCCGAAGAGAACCGGGGAGAGTGGCTGCTCGTGCGCACGGTCTCCGGACAGGTGGGCTGGATCAACGCCTCCCTCGTGCGCGGTCGCTAAGGGCTACCGGTCCCGAGCCGCCACGACGCAGTCCTTGCCGTTGGCCTTCGCCTCGTAGAGAGCGCGGTCCGCCTCGTCGAAGAACGCCGAGCGGTCTCCGTGGTAGATCGCGAGGCCGATCGACACGGTGATCGAAAGCGGAGTACTGCTCCCCTTTGGGCAGAAGCGATGCTCCGCCACGGCGGTGCGCAGCTTCTCGGCGAGCATGAGCGCGCCGTCTCGATCGGTCGCCGGTGCCAGCACCGCGAACTCTTCTCCCCCGTAACGTGCCACCAGATCGTGGTCGCGGGTCTCCTCGATCAAGACGGCGGCGAGGAGCTGGAGTACCTCGTCACCCACCGCGTGGCCGTAGCGGTCATTGAGCTGCTTAAAGTCATCAATGTCGAGAAGGGTGAGCGCGAGCGGTGACCCCGTTCGCTCGGCGCGCTTAATCTCGCGGGAGAGCTGGTCCTGGAAGAAGCGGTGGTTGTGGATCTTTGTCAGGCCGTCGGTAATGGCGAGCTGCTCCAGCGTCTCATTCGCGCGCTGCAGCTCGTGGTTCTGGGCGAGGAGCAAGCGGTTGGCATTTTCACTCTCTTGACGCCGCACTTCAATCTCGAGCCGCGCGTCATGAAGGCGCTCGACCATCTCCGCGAAGGTGCGGGTCAGGATCCCGACCTCATCTCCTCCACTGGTCACGGGGACCACCACGTCGGGCTCGCCGTCGCGCACGCGCCGCGCGGCATCGGAGAGATTGTGAATTGCTCCGACCATGGAGGCGGCGATTTTAAACGCCACCAGACTGAGCACGGCGACGATGCCCATGTTGAGCAGCAGCGTGTGCTGGAGGATCGAGGCGATCGGCGCGAACGCGTCATCGCTGGTTTCCTGGACCACAAGCGTCCACCCGAGGACTTCCATCGGCCGCACGCTCGCCACGATGTGCACGCCATCGGCGCCGGCGTACTCGTGCACGGTAGCGGGGTCGGCCGTCACGAACTCGGCGGGGAGGTGAAGCCCCTCGAGAGCGACGCCCGGAGAGGCGGCCAGAGCCGTTCCCTCCCGGTCGAACAAGATGAGCCGACCGGATTCACCGAGCTCGCGGTTTGCAAGCTGGGCGGTGAGCGTTTCGACGCCAAGCACGGCGTGCAGCGTGGCGATCGCCCGATCGTTCCGGGCGCGAACGACGCTCGAGACGATTTGCACACGATTGCCGGCGATCCGCACGACCTGGCTGACCGCGCTGTCTTCCACAGCGGCGAGCGAGCGGCGCAGGTCGGGCGTGAGCTCGACCGGTCGACCGACTGCGAACAGGGTGCGGCCCTCTGGGTCGAGCGCGAAGAGCGATCCGTACTGTTGCGACCCCGCCAGCACGTAGCCGAGGTACTTCTCGATCACCTGGCGGTCTTCCGCCGTAAGGCCCTCGTGCGCGTGCCTTCCGAGGCCATCGACCAGGATTGCGCTGCGCGCAAACACCTGAACGTCGAGCGTGCGCTGTGCGAACCACAGGTCGAGCCGGTCGTGGACCTGGGAGGCGACGGATGGAAGCTTCTCTTCGATCTTGGTCCGAAGAAACCCGCGCAGGGCGTGGGCGGAGGTCGAGGCCACCGCCAAGGCGCTGATTAGCGTAGCCCCGAACACGAAAAAACCGATTCGCGCCGCCAGGCTCTGAAAGAAAAGATGAGGCAAATAGCGGGCAAACCGGTGGGTCACGGGCCAGGCCTCCGCAGGCCTCATCGGCCGGCCTCGGGCCTGGCTTGACGCGAAGCGGGGGGCCTACCCTGCGATCAGCATGCCCCCGTCGACGACCAGCACCTGCCCCGTCACAAGCTGTGAGCCGGTGACGAAGCTCATGATCGCCTGCGCGACGTCGGAGGGTTCGCACACCTTGCCAAGCGGGGCGCGCTTCTCGATGGCTTGCTTCACGGCTCCGTATCCGGCTCCGAGCCCGCCCTCCAGCCAGCGCCCCGTGATGAAACCGGGCGCGACCGCATTGACCCGAATCTCGGGCGCCAGCGCGCGGGCGAGAGTGACCGTCAGGTTGTTGAGCGCCGCCTTCGAGGCGCAGTAGGGAATCGAGCTTCCAATGCCGGCGATGCCTGCCACGCTCGAGACGTTCACGATGGCGCCCCCGCCCCCCGCAAGCATCGGGGCTCGGGCCGCGCGTGCACACTGAAAGGCTCCGCGCAGGTTCACGCCCAAGAGCTGGTCCCACACCTCATCCGTCACGCTCTCGAGATCCCCGTGGGCAATGAACCTCGTGATGCCTGCACTCTGCACGAGGACGTCGAGCCGGCCGAGTTCGCGCGCCGCGGTCGCAACCAGGCGGCGGCAATCGGCATCGTCTGCCACGTCGGCTTGGACCGCGAGCCCCCGTACGCCAAGTCCCGAGACATCCGCTGCCGTCTGCTCCGCGTCGGCCTTGGAGCGGCTGTAGTTCACAACGACCGCGCAGCCCTGCTGTGCGAGCGCAAGCGCGGTCGCGCGTCCCACACCCGTGCCGCCGCCTGTCACGAGCGCAGCTTTGCCTGCGAGCTCCATCTGGTTCCCCGTGTCTTCACCGCGCCGGCGAGGCTAACACACGGCATCGCGCAACCCGCACGGGCTGGCGCACGCGCGGCGGATTGTAGGATGATGGGCGGGGTGGGGGATCCTTTCCGAGTGCACGCGAGGGGTCGCACGAAGCGACTGCGCCGCCTTTTTGGCCTGTGCCTGCTGGCGGCACTGCTGGCGCTGGCCAGCGCGGCGCTTGCCGGCGAGCCGGCTGTCATCCTGCTGTCATGGGACGGCGTGCGACACGACTACCTCACCAAAGGTGAGTTCCCCGCGCTGGCTAGGATCCAGCGGGAGGGCGCGCAGGCCGAAAAGCTCGTCACGGTCTTTCCGAGCCTCACCTTTCCCAGCCACGTTTCGCTTGCGACGGGCGCGAATGTCGAACACCACGGCATCGTTGCCAACAGCTTCCGCGATCGCGTGCGCGGGAAGTTCCATTACGAAAACGATGCGAGTTGGCTCGAAGCCGAGCCGATCTGGGTCGCGGCCGAGCGCCAAGGGGTGCGCGCCGCCGTGTTCTTCTGGGTCGGTTCCGAGACCGATTGGCGCGGCGTTGGCGCGACCTACCGCAAAGCGCCCTTCGATAGCCACGTTTCCGAGCAGGTGAAGGTGGAGCAGATTCTCGCGTGGTTTGATCTTCCGCCCGAGCGGCGGCCTCGCCTTGTGCTCTCGTGGTGGCACGGCGCCGACGCAGTGGGACACCGCTTTGGGCCAGACTCGCCAAAACTTGCGGAGGCTTTGGCCGAGCAGGACCACGCCCTCGGGCTGCTCCTTACGGGACTCGATACGCGAGGGGCCTGGACCGACACGACGCTCATCATCGTCAGCGACCATGGCATGGCGGCCGTGAGCGAGCCCGTGGATCTCTCGGCTCCCTTGCGCGAGAAGGGAATCGAGGCCGAGATCCTCCCGTCGAACGGGATCGCGCAGATCTGGCTCGCCGACCCCTCCCGCCTGGGCGAGGCGCAGGCGACGCTCGGGGCAGTGCCAGGGGTCACCGTGTGGGCCGCAGACGCGGTGCCCAAGGAACTGCACTACGCCTTCCCAGGGCGCATGGGCGACCTTTTGGCCGTGACCGCGCCGCCTCGCTTTTTCGTCGCGCCCAATACGCTTCAGGGTGTCACGATGCGAGCGAGCGGGATGGATCAAGGTGCCCACGGCTTCGACCCGGCGCTTCCAGAGATGGGCGGAATCCTCTTGGCCATGGGACGGGGGGTCGCAAAGGGCACGCACCTGCCGCCTGCACGCGCGATCGACGTTGCGCCGACGCTTGCGCGGCTTCTCGGCATCGCCGCACCGCGGAACTCGGAGGGCGCTCCGATCCCTGGCATCGGCAGCGACGTCTCGATGCCAAACGTCCCCCCGCCAAGTCATCCGGAGGTCCCCTAAGTGTCGCGCGCGGCTTGGCTCGCCGTTGGCTCCGTCATCGCCTTGCTCGCCGCGGCGGCGCTGTTCGCCCTCGCCAGAATGAACGCCCGGACGTCCATGGGCCTTGCCGCAGCGCCGCGTCCCGCGGCGCTGGCGCTTGCCGAAGATCGCGTAATCGCTGAACTCTCCGGCCTTCCGGCGTTCGAGGAGCGGCTCTCAGGCCTGCCCGACGACGAAAGGCGCAACGCGATCGACGCACTCGAGGCGAAGGGCATGAGCCGTCTCGGAGATGAGGCGCTCTTGGAACGGGCCGCCCTCATCGGAGAAATGCTGGGGGGGCTTGACCCCGAGACCTGCGGCGCGATCGTGCGTGGCCAAGCGAGCCCTGCCGAGTTTTCGAAGGCGCTCGCCTCGCTTCCCCCTTCAGCGATTAGCGCCTGGGCCGAGCTTGCGTTCCAAGCGGCGCGAGCAGAACTCACAAGCGCACCCGCCCCGCCCGACGATCCCACCGCCGTGCAGGCTGCGCTAGGCGCCCTCGCGCAGCGTCTTCCCGCGCTCGAGGTCCGCCGGCTCGGTGCCGCGCTCACCAACCTGAAGGCCCTCGGCAATCCGGAGGCCTGCTGGGCGGGTCGCAGGATCTACGCCGAGGTGCATGAGCTCGGTGCGCCCCATGATCGAGCCCTCGCCCGGGTGCTGGCCAAGCGCTGACCCGGGGAACCGACAAAACGAAGCCGACGGGGCCCATTAGGGCCCTCGCGAAACCTGCCGAAGAGGCGGGAGGAGGCCGTGGCGGTTCCACGCGAACGGGAAGCAGGAAGAGGGAGGCTCGCGCTTCCCTCGGTTGGCCGGATGAGGCGCGGTGGGTCGACTTTTGAAAGCGCCGAGGCCAAGCCAGGGTGCTGTGAACGGAAGGGAATCCTGCCTTCTTTCGCGGGCTTCTTGCGATGGCTTTGGCGGGCAGGTACTTAGCCCGCCATGCGTCGGCGGGCGCATCGGCCGAAGGCGGTCCGCAGGAAGGGGGAGCGATGCAAAGGCGCAGGGCATCCGGCGTGCGAGGCGGCCCGGCGAAAGGACTCGGTTGTGCCCTTGGCATTTGCATGTGCGTCCTGCTCGCGTGCGGCCCGGGCGGCGGAGGAAGCGGCGATGGCAAGACCGCCGAACCGATCAAGATCGGCCACTTCGCCTCGCTGACGGGAGACACCGCGACCTTCGGCCAGAGCACCGACCGCGGCATCCGCATGGCGATCGAGCAAATCAACGAAGCAGGAGGTGTCCTCGGTAAACCCCTCGTGCTGATTTCGGAAGACGACCGTTCAATCACAGAGGAAGCCCGGACGGCGGCGCAAAAGCTGCTGCAGCGCGACCAGGTGGTGGCCCTGCTTGGGGAGGTGGCCTCTTCGCGCTCTCTTGCTGCGGCACCCGAGGCCCAGCGCTCCGGCGTTCCGATGATCTCGCCTGCCTCGACGAACCCGAAGGTCACGGAAGTGGGCGATTACATCTTCCGCACCTGCTTCATCGATCCCTTCCAGGGTGCGGTGATGGCGCGCTTTGCCCGCGACCAGCTCAAGGTGAAGCGGGTTGCGATCCTCTTCGATTTCAAGCAGGACTACTCGGTCGGTCTGGCGGAATTTTTCCGCAAGACCTTCAAGGAGCTCGGCGGGGAGATTGTGGCGGACGAGCGCTACACGAGCGGTGACATCGAGTTTCGTGCACAGCTCACCACCATCCGCGCAGCGAACCCCGAGGCCGTGTTCGTTCCCGGCTACTACACGGAGCTCGGTCTGATTGCGAAGCAGGCGCGTGAGCTTGGACTCGACGTGCCGCTGCTCGGGGGTGACGGCTGGGATTCGGCAAAGACCCTGGAGATCGGCGGTCCCGCGGTAGAGGGCTACTACTTCTCCAACCACTACGCCGCCGACTCCGACAGCCCGAAGGTCCAAGACTTCGTAAAGCGCTACCGCGACAAGAACGGCGAAGTTCCCGATGCGATGGCCGCCCTCGGCTACGACGCGGCGGGCATCCTCGCCGATGCGCTGCGTCGGGCGGGCGACACCTCCGGGCCTCACCTGCGGGATGCGCTCGCGGCCACCAAGGACTATGACGGGGTCACGGGCAAGATTACGATCGACGCCCAGCGCAATGCGCACAAGGATGCCGTCGTGCTGAAGATCGAGGACGGGAAGTTCCGCTTCTTCCGTTCGGTTCCCGCGTCCTGAAGCCTGCGGGCGAAAAGCGCGCGCACTCGGCCGAAGGCGAATGAAAGCCGCGCGGAAGCCGCGGGTGCAGCGGAGGGCCGGTTGGAGAACTTCCTCCAGCAGCTCCTGAACGGCATCACCTGGGGCGGCATCTACGCCTTGATCGCGCTCGGCTACACCATGGTCTACGGCGTGCTAAAGCTGATCAACTTCGCGCACGGCGACGTCTACATGGTCGGCGCGATGACGGGGTTCTACGTCGCCCACGCCCTTGGCTTCGCCACTCATCCCTCGATGGTCGGTTTGGTGGTGACGCTCGTTTTGTCGATGGCAGTGTGCGCGCTGCTCGGCGCGCTGATCGAGCGCGTGGCCTATCGCCCGCTGCGCGGCGCCGGACGGCTCGCACCCCTCATCACAGCGATCGGCGTCTCGCTGTTCCTCGAAAATGCCGGCCAAGTGCTGTTCGGGGCCGATCCCAAATTCTTTCCCTCGCTGCTCGAGTCGCGGGAGCTCGTGCGCGTCGGGGCGCTCGCCATCTCGAACATCCAAGCGGTCGTTCTCTCAACGACGCTCGTCCTCATGGCCGGTCTTGAGTTCGTGGTCATGCGCACGCGCTTCGGTCGCGCCATGCGGGCGGTCTCCTTCGACGCCCCTGCCGCCGCGCTGATGGGCGTCCCGGTCGATCGGGTGATCCTTGGGACGTTCGTCCTCGGCTCAGCTCTCGCGGCAGCCGCCGGCATCTTGGTCGGCCTCTCGAACCCGAAGATCGATCCTCTCATGGGGATCATGCCGGGGATCAAGGCGTTCGTCGCGGCTGTATTGGGCGGCATTGGCCATATCCCGGGTGCGATGGTGGGGGGTCTTCTGCTCGGGATCGTGGAGACCTTGGTCTCCGGTTATCTCTCCAGCACTTATCGTGACGCGATCGCGTTCGTCGTCCTGATTGCGATCCTGCTCTACCGCCCGACGGGCCTTTTCGGATCGGCCCAGACGGAGAAGGTGTGATGCGGCGCAAAGGCGCTACGAGACGCGGCCCTGGTGCGTTCAGCTCTTCGTGGCGCTGGCCCGGGTGTGCCTAATGAGCCGGCCTTGGCTCGCGCTCGCGATGGCTGCTGCGCTTCTCGTGGGCCTCGATGCGGGGCTTCCGCACGTTCTCAATCCCTACTACCTCACCATCTTGACGCGGATCGGAGTCGCCATTCTCGCGGCCGTGAGCCTGCAGCTCGTCAATGGCTTTACGGGACAATTTTCGATCGGGCACGCCGGCTTCATGGCGGTCGGGGCGTACGTGTCGGCCGCGCTCTCCGTGTATCTCGGGGCTGGTTGGCTTGTTGCGCTCGCCGCGGTGCTGCCCGCGCCGCTTGCTCGCGCTCTCTATTTCCCCCTTCCCCTCGTTGCGGGGGGGCTGGCTGCAGCGCTTGCGGGTTTCGCCGTGGGGATTCCTGCGCTGCGGCTTCGTGGCGACTACCTCGCCATCGCAACGCTGGGCTTCGGCGAGATCATCCGCATTGCGATCCTGAATGTCGACGCGGTGGGCGGCGCCCGCGGATTCTCTTTGACCTCGGCGGCGCAGCCGGCCGCCGACCTGCGCTACGACGGCCTCGGCGCCATCTACGCCGTGGTGGCGCTCTCCGTGCTTGTGATCGCGCGGCTCGTCTACAGCACCGGCGGCCTTGCCTTCCGCGCGGTGCGGGAGGATGAGACTGCGGCCGAGTCGGTGGGGGTTGCGACCACCCGGGTCAAGGTCGAAGCCTTCGTCGTCTCAAGTTTCTTCGCCGGAGTGGCCGGAGCGCTCTTCGCGCACAGCGAGGGTTATGTCCACACCAACAGCTTCGCGTTCTTGCGTTCTTTCGAGATCGTCGTCTTCGTCGTGCTGGGCGGATTGGGCTCGATCAGCGGCGCCATTCTCGCGGCGACCGTGCTGACTGCGGCACCCGAAGTGCTGCGGGGTCTCGGCGAGTGGCGGATGATCCTCTACTCGCTGCTGCTGATCATCACCATGATCCTGCGGCCCCAGGGTCTTATGGGCCAGCGCGAATTCGGTCCATTTCGTTGGCTCGCGACCCGGCCAAGGCAGCCGCATGCCGCTGCTTGAGGTTCAGGGGCTCACCGTTCGCTTCGGCGGACTGACCGCGGTGTCGGGCCTCGACTTCTCGGTCGAGCCCGGTTCGCTGGTGGCTCTGATTGGCCCGAACGGTGCCGGGAAGACGACGGCATTCAACGTGATTACGGGCATCTACGCCCCGAGCTCCGGCTCCGTGCGCTTCGATCGCCATGAGATCGGCGGAGTAAGCCCGCACCGGATCTGCGCCCACGGCATCGCCCGGACCTTTCAGAATATCCGGCTCTTCCGTTCGCTGACCGCGCTCGAGAATGTGCGGGCCGCGCTGGCAGGCGCCCGGCGCTCTGGATTCCGAGACGTGGTGCGCGGTCCCGCGTGGATGGAGCGCGAGCAGGCATTCGAGGAACGCGCGCGCGAGCTGCTGACGCGTCTTGGACTTGAGCGCGTTGCCGACGCGAAGGCCGACTCCCTTCCCTATGGAGAGCAGCGCCGCCTCGAAATCGCGCGCGCTCTCGCGACCCGGCCACGACTCCTACTCTTGGATGAGCCCGCTGCCGGGATGAACCCCTCGGAGAAGGCAGCGCTGCGCAGCCTCGTCGCGCGCTTGCGCGAGGAGTTCGGGGTCTCGATCGTGCTGATCGACCACGATGTCGCCTTCGTGATGAACCTTTGCGATCGCATCAGCGTGCTCGATCATGGTGAAAAGATCGCTGAGGGCCCGCCCGATGTTGTGCGGCGCGACCCCAGCGTAATCGAGGCATACCTCGGAGCGGACGCGGAAAGCGCCTGAAAATCACGGCCTCGCCGGCCGGCGCGCTCCGTTGCCGCCAATCGGAGGTCGCGGCATAGTCGTCGCTGAGAGCGATCGTCGATCACAGGCCCGCTGGGTACGCTTCGCGTCCAAACCAGGTCAGCTCATCCTGCGTCGTGTGCGTGCACTGCCTTCTTGTGGGTGGCGCGGCCCGCCAAGAGCTCCTTCGCGAGCTTACCGACCTCGTCATTCACCTTGCGGATCACGTCGTACATCGCGCCGATGCTGGCCTCCTGGACCTTGCGTGCGCCCTTCGCCGCCTCCTCGAAGATGTCCAGTCGGTCGAGGATGTCGAGAGGCAAGTTCGCGATCGCCTTGTGAATCTCTTCCACGCTGGTGGCTCCGTCGTCGACTTCTCTTTGCACGAGATCCACGAGCCTTTTTGCCTCGGCCCGGCCCTCGCCCTTCGTCCTCTTGGCTTGTGTCATCGTTCCTTCCCTCCACCGCATTGCGGCATTGCAATCCGGAATGACTGACTTGCACCCAGCGTGCCACTGCTCGGTGGTACGTCGGGGGCTGGCATAAGGCTGCGCGACGCCTATCCGACGGCGAGTGAGGCTTTGGGGGCCGCCAGCCACACCGACGCGACAGTTCGCCACGCTCAGAAACCCCGCTTGCGGAAGAACGCCATACGGGCTCCCTTTTGGATTCGGCACAGGAGATGCTTAGACCACGTGAGTCCCGGCGTGGAGCGGGCTTTTCGTGGGCTTCCCTACCGGGCGGTCAGGGGTGTAGAGGAAGCACTTAGAGAACGCAGCGGGGTGGAACTGATATGGCGGATGTCTGCCGCGCAGCTACGACGCTTCCCGATACAGCATGGGCTCCAGCGCCTATTCCCCCGGCAGCATGCTGATGGCCGCGATGCACTCCGGACTCGCAGACGAACCGGCCTGGCCCGACGCCGGAGGTCGGCGGGTCGTATTCCTCCTCGACGCCTCGAGTACCCTCGAGAAGCGCCTGCTCAACAGCTGGCTCTGGCGCAAGCGCCCGAGTACCGCGTTGCCCGGCGACTACGACGTGATCTTCTTGCCCCCCTCGCGCCGCCCGCAGCGCCAGCGTCTCGACCCGCGCCTCCAGGCTGAACTGGCTGCTCCGGATGATCCGCTGCTCGCTCCGCTGCGCGTGGCTTGGCTCCCATCCTTAAAAGAAGGCGTGCGTGCCGTGCGGCTTTCGGATCTCCTGACCCTTGGGGATCCCCGCGATCCCGGTTCCCTGCGCCAAGCGTGGGTCCTTCATCGCCATCCGGACCGCTGTCGCATCCTCGCGGCCGAAGTCGCTTTGGTCTCTGAGCTGCGCCAGCGTTGGCGCGACGCGGGAGCCACGGACACGCATCTGATCTCCGGCCTTCCGGAGTTCGTGTGCCGGCAGGCAGCACTCGCCCTCGAGCGGGCCGAGCGGCGGTTGCGCGGCGCACGCTACAAGGTCCCGCGCTTCGTGCGCGAGGAAATCTTCGCGCGCCCCGACTTTCGCGGCGATCTCGCAGCGCTCGCCCACGAACTCGGTCGCCCCGAGGTGGAGGTGGTCCAGCAGGCCACTCGCTATCTGCGTGAGATCGCCGCGACCCACAGCCCCTACATGATCGATCTGGTCGCCCACCTCAATCGACGGTTCTACACCCGAGGCTACGGAGAGCTCCACTACGATCGGGAGGAACTGGCCCGTGTCTACTCCTTGGCGCAGCGGCACCCCGTGGTGTTCCTGCCCACGCACAAGTCCTACCTCGACCACATGGTGCTCGCACACGCGTTGCACGAGAACGGGCTCCCTCCGAACCATACAGCGGGTGGCGCCAACCTGAACATTCCACTGCTCGCTTCCATCTTCCGCCGAAGTGGTGTCTTTTTCATCCGACGCAGCTTCCGAGACAACCCCGTCTACAAGCATGTCCTGCGAGGCTACATCGACTACCTCATCGAGAAGCGCTTCTCTCTCGAATGGTACATCGAGGGCACGCGCTCCCGATCGGGGAAACTGCTGCCTCCGCGCCTCGGACTGCTCGCTTACGTCGTTGACGCTTACGAGCGGGGTCGAAGCGAGGACGTGTTCCTGCTCCCTGTATCGATCGCTTACGATCAGATCCAAGGCATCCACTCGTATGTCGCAGAGCAAAGGGGTGGCGCCAAGCCGAAAGAAGGGCCGGGACTCTTCTTCCGACTCCTGCGAGGCCGCGGTCTCCACCAGCAATTCGGGAACGTGCACCTGCGATTTGGCGAACCGCTCTCGTTGCGCCGTCAGCTCGGCCCACCAGGGGCGCTCAACGAGCGGGACCCCGACGAACGCAACCGCACCGTGGATGAACTCGCCCTTGAGGTCACCGCACGCATCAATCGCGTCACTCCCATCACACCGATTTCCCTCGTGACCCTCGCACTCCTCGGGGAGGAGCGCCGGACCCTGACACGCGCGGAGATCTGCAGCGCTGTGAATCAGCTCCTCGACTACGTGAACGAGCGAAAGCTGCCGATCACGATGGAGTGTGACCAAATAAACACGGAGGAAGGTGTTGGGAAGACCCTCGAGGCACTGGCGGCGAATCGAGTCGTCATGCGCCGCGACGAAGCACGCGGGGTTGTCTACCTCATCGCTCCCGAGCAGGAGCTCACGGCGGCGTATTATCGGAACACGGTCATCCACTTCTTCGTGAATGGCGCGATCGCGGAGCTCGCGCTGGCACGCGCCGCCCAAGCCCACGGCGGAAATGCAATGGGAGCGCTCTGGGACGAAGCCCTGCGCCTGCGGGATCTCCTCAAGTTCGAATTCTTCTTCGTGGACCCGGACGCCTTCCGGATGGAGCTGCGCAGAGAGCTGGCCTTCCACGACCCCGCCTGGGAGAGACGGCTCGGCGAGGGAGTGGAGGGCGTCGAATCGCTTCTAAGACGCATTCGCTTGCAGCTCGCCCCGCGCATCCTGCGTCCCTTCCTAGAGAGCTATCTCATCGTGGGCGAGACCCTAGGCCGCCTGGAGCCGGGCGCCGCGTTCGAGGAGCGGCGTTTTCTCGACGCTTGCCTCGCTCTCGGGCGCCAGTACCAGCTCGAGCGTCGCATTCGGAGCGGCGCTTCGGTCTCGACCACCCTGTTCCAGAGCGCCCTCCTTGTTGCGCAGGGGCGCGGGCTCCTAGACCCAAAGACGGCCGACCTTCCCGGCCGACGCGCGGCCTTCGCCAAGGAGATCAAGGAGACCCTGGAGCGCCTCGACACCATCGAAGGGCTGGACGCTTCCCGCCGAGCCGGTCCTACCACGTTCGATGAGAGGTCCTGTACATGAGACCGCGGATCGCTGTGATCGGTGCCGGGTCGTGGGGAACGACGCTCGCATCGATGTGTTCCCGGCACGGACCCGCCGCGATCTGGGCCCGTGAGGACGAGGTGGTGGAGGAGATCAATGCCCGCCATGCCAACAGCCTCTACCTGAACGGATTTGGGCTTCCCGCTTCGCTACGAGCAAGGCGGTCGTTGCAAGAAGCTGTCGGGAGAGCCGAAGTCGTCGTGATGGCCGTGCCCTCGCCCTACTTCCGGTCGGTATTGGAAAAAGCGGCACCGTTCGTTGAGCCCCGGGCACCGATCGTGAGCGTTGCGAAGGGCTTCGAACCGTCCTCGCTTCTGCGCATGACCGAGGTGATTGCAGAGATTCTGCCGGACAACCCAAGCGCAGTCCTGTCTGGACCCAACCTGGCGCGCGAGGTGATGGCCGGGTATGCCGCGGGCGCGGTCGTCGCCTGCCGCGACACCAGCGTCGCGAAGGCTCTTCAGGACCTCTTCAACCGCGGCCTGTACCGCGTGTATACCACCCACGACGTCGTCGGCGTCGAAGCCGCAGGCGCGCTGAAGAACGTCATCGCGATTGCAGCCGGCATGGCGGATGGCGTAGGAGTGGGCGACAACACCCGTGCCCTTGTCATCAGCCGGGGCCTCGCGGAGCTAACGCGTCTTGGAGTCGCCATGGGGGGAGAGCCGCGCACCTTTGCGGGGCTCGCGGGTCTCGGCGATCTCCTTGCCACCTGCATTAGCCCGCTGAGCCGGAACCGCTCCGTGGGAGAACAGCTTGGTAAGGGCCGCAAGCTAAGCGAGATCGTGGCCGAGATGCACATGGTCGCGGAAGGCGTGCATACGTGCGGCGTGATCCTGCAGCTGGCACGGCGATACAATGTAGCGATGCCAATCTCCCAGGAGATCCACCGCGTCGTCCACGAAGGCACGAGCGCAATCGAAGCCTACCGGGGCCTCGTCCGGCATTATCCGCCCGGCACCGAGACCGACTGAGAGCGCGCAAGGGGTCGGTAGATCCTTGAGGGCGATGTGCAGCCTCGCACGGTATTGGAGACGAAGCTGAGCGCGCGCGTCCAATCCTTGCTTCCGTGGAAGAGAGCGGCGCTTCCCTCGCTCTGCCCCCCCCGTTTCCCCTCAGCGCGGATGCCATGGTAACCTCGGGCGGATTTGGGATTTCGAGGAAGTTCAATCACGAGGGATCGGGAGAAACCCAGGTTGCGGGCTCGAATTCGAGCCTTTGACGAAACCTGGGCAATCGAGGCGTACCTGCGAGCCGACGCCGAGAGTGGGCCGTGAGCGCGGATCCGCTGCTTCGGGTGGAGGGGCTGGAGGTGCGCTACGGCGCGATTCGGGCCCTGCGCGGCGTTCGCTTCCAGGTGCGCGCTGCGGAGATTGTGACGTTGATCGGCTCGAACGGCGCGGGCAAGTCGACGCTGCTTCGGGCGATCTCGGGACTTGTGCGCCCGAGCGCGGGCAGCATTCACTTTCAGGGCGTCGACGTGACGGGCCATCCGCCCGAGGTGCTGGTCGCCCTCGGAATTTCACACGTGCCCGAGGGGCGCCGCATCTTCGCGAACTTGACCGTGCGCGAGAATCTACAGATGGGTTCATACCTGCGTCCCGAAACAGAGCAGGAGGGCCTGGAGCGTGTCTTCGGCCTGTTTCCGCGCCTGCGCGAGCGTCTGTCACAGCGCGGGGGCACGCTTTCCGGTGGGGAGCAGCAGATGCTGGCAATCGGCCGCGCGCTCATGGCGGAACCGAAGCTGCTCTTGCTCGACGAACCCTCGCTCGGCCTCGCTCCGCTGCTCGTTCAGCAGATCTTCGGGATCATCCGTGCGATCAACGACCAAGGCACGACCGTCGTCTTGGTCGAGCAAAATGCCCGCCAGGCCCTGCGGATCGCCCAGCGGGCGTATGTCCTCGAGACGGGAGCCCTCGCCCTCGAGGGTTCGGCCGCTGAGCTGGCGCGCGACCCGCGCGTGCGCGAGGCCTATCTCGGGGAAGCCGCACCTACCCCGGCTTAGGTTCGCTCAAAAGGCGGAGGAGAAACGTCTTGCCGACCCCGGACGCACTTGAGCTCGGCAATCGTCTGTTCGAAGCCATTTGTTCTGGTGATGTTGGCGCGGTGCGCGAAGTCTACGCTCCGACGGTCAGGGTCTGGCATAACTTCGACCGCGTCGAGCAATCCCTCGAGGAGAACCTGCGCGTACTCGCCTGGGTGGTGAAGAACGTCTCGGGTCTGCGCTACGAGCAAGTGCGGCGGCAGCGGACGGAGTCCGGCTTCGTTCAGCAGCACGTGCTGCGCGGCACGGCCCCTGGCGGGGAGTCTCTCGAGGTCGCGGCCTGCCTCGTGTGCCGAGTGGAGGGCGGCCGCGTCACGCGGATCGACGAGTATCTGGACTCCGCACAGCTCGCCCCGCTGCTCCGGCCGGGGCGTTAGGCTCGCGCTTCCAAGGACCGTCCCCATTGGGTCGTGGGCCGGCGTACGAAGGCCCGAAGAGGCAGCGTGATGAACCGAATGCGAAACAGGGCCGCAAGGACTGGGCTCTTGGCTTTCGCCGCGTGCGCTGCCGCGTGCAGTGGGATGGGTCTCCACCGGCAGGGGAGTGAGGAGCACGACAACGTCCCTCTCTTCGACAACCTCGGGAACTACAGCCACCCCATCACGACGAAATCGGCGCTGGCGCAGAAGTACTTCGATCAAGGCCTGCGGCTTGTCTATGGCTTTAACCACGACGAGGCGCGGCGGGCGTTTGAGGAGGCGGCACGCCTCGATCCCGAGGCCGTGATGGCGTATTGGGGCATCGCGTACACCCTCGGGCCGAACTACAACCTTCCGGGGGACCCGAGCCGCGACCGCGAGGCCTATCAAGCCGTCGCGAAGGCGCAGGCCATGGCGAGCGGTGCGAGCGAGCGCGAGCGCGGCTATCTGTCGGCGATCGCGACACGTTACGCAGACCCGCCGCCCTCCGATCGGCGGGCTCTCGATGAGGCCTACGCCCAGGCGATGCGCGGGCTGGCGCAGCGCTTCCCCGACGACCTCGACGTCGCGACGCTCTACGCCGAAGCCATGATGGATCTGCACCCGTGGGAGCTCTGGACGCATCGCGGCAAACCGCAGCCGGGAACACTCGAGATCGTGGCGACGCTCGAGTCGGTGCTAAGACGCAATCCCGAGCACCCCGGGGCGAATCACTACTACATCCACGCGGTCGAAGCTTCTCCGTCGCCGGAGCTGGGGCTGGCGAGCGCGGATCGTCTCGGCAGCCTGGTCCCCGGCGCAGGCCATCTCGTGCACATGCCCTCGCACATCTACATGCGCACAGGTCGTTACAGCGATGCCGTCGTGGCCAACGAACGAGCCGTCGCGGTGGACGAGGCCTACATCGAGAGCCAAAAGGTCCATGGCGTCTACGCGATGATGTACTACCCGCACAACATCCACTTTCTGTACGCGGCTGCGGCGTTCGACGGACGGAGTGCGGAGTCGGTAAAGGCAGCCGACAAGCTCGCCGAGAAAACCCCTCCCGACATGATCTCAAGCATGCCCGCGCTGGAGAGTTTCCTTGCGGTGCCGCTCTTTGCACGCGCGCGCTTTGGGATGTGGGAGGAGATCCTCGCCCGACCAGTCCCTCCTGAGCAGCTGCAGTACGCGAGCGCCCTCTCGCATTACGCGCGAGGTCTTGCCTACCTGCGTACCTCCCGGGTGCGCGAGGCAAAGGCCGAGCTCGCGGCGCTCGACCAAATCGCAGCCGGCATGCCGAAGGACCGGGTTGTCACCCAGGTGAACAAGGGCTCAACGCTCCTCGCGATCGCTTCGCACACCCTCGCGGGAGAGATCGCGGCCGCGCAGGCCCCAACATCGGCCCAAGCGGTTTCGCAACTCGAGGAGGCGGTGAAGCTCCAGGACAGTCTGGCCTACATGGAGCCGCCTGACTGGTATTTCCCGGTTCGCCAGGCACTCGGTGCGGTTTTGCTCCGGGCAAAGCGAGCGCGCGAGGCCGAAGCGGTGTATCGCAGCGACCTTCAGCAGAACCCCGAGAATGGATGGTCTCTCTATGGACTCGCGGCGAGCCTGCGGGCGCAGAAGAAAATGAAAGAAGCGGCGCAGGTGCAGGCGCGTTTTGAGAAAGCGTGGGAGCATGCCGACGTCTCGCTCACCACATCGCGATTCTAGGACGGGTTCGATCCAAGACGGGCGCCTTAGCGAAGGGCTCGCAGCCAGGCAGCCACGACGGCCAAAAAAGCGATTGCCGCGAGAGCGCCTTGGGCCATCGGGCGCGGCGGCCGGCGCAGCAGCCAGGCCGCCCCGCCGCCCAGCAGCGCGCCACAGGCAAGCCCGAACAGGTGGGCGAACACATCCGCCTCGGGTGCGGTTCCGAGCATGGCGAGGAGCCCAAGGCCCGCGGCCAAGGGCGCGAAGTCTTGCCAGCGTCGGCTGCGGCGCCCGCGCCTTCTGCGCGCGACGCCAAGGCTCGCGAGGGCGCCCACCGCGGCAAAGACCGCAGTGGAGGCGCCGAGGGAGTCGTGGCCCGGCCCACGCGCGAGAGCCGTGAGTGCGTTGGCGCCCGCACCCGCGGCCACGAGCAGCACACTCGCGACGCCCGGACCGAGGGCTCTGGCAAGAGCGGTGACGAAGAGCGCGCACGCGGCCGCGTTGGCTGCGACGTGGACGAGGTCGGCGTGCAACGTGAGCGCAGTGACCGTGCGCCAATATTCTCCGCGCAAGATGAGGCCCGAGTGTGCGCTACCCCGATCGAACCAGATGAGATCGGGGTCGTGAGCGCCGGTGTAGAGGAAGAAGAGAACGAGCGCCGCGCCGAGGATCACACCAAGAGACGTCGGTCCCCACTCCGCCGGCCGCGGGATCTCGGCCTCGGCGCGGGCAGCCAGGTTCTCACGCTCCCAGGCGTCGAGCAGCCGGCGTCCCCGCGCGAGGTCGGCTCCATTCGCGGTGACTGCAACGCCCTCTTCCGCGGCTGCAAGTCCGGCCTCAATCCCCTCCGCGACGAGGACGAGCACCCACTCTTCGGCCGTCCTGCGGTCGGGCGCGAGGCGCACGATCTCCATGGGGCCACAGCTTGCCGCGTCGGTTACCGTGTGCGCGAATCCGAAGCACCCTAAGACAGCGAGTTGCCATTGCCTCCCAGTCTCTGGCTGTACCTCGCAAGCCGCTTCTGCGCGGCTACCGCGATGACGATGCTCCGGACCGCGGTGCTCTGGCATGTATTTTCGCTCTCGCACTCCCCCTTCCAGATGGGTCTTGTCGGCCTCGTGCAGTTCTCGGCGGCGCTCCTCTTCATGATGCTCGGCGGTGCGGTCGCGGATACCTTCGATCGCCGCCGCATCCTCATGCTCGCGCAGTTTCCGCCGATCGCGGCAGGAACGCTCCTCTACCTCGCGACCGACCGAGGCTTTGTGAGCCTTCCGCTGATCTTCGGGGCGGTTTTCTTCATCGCCGCAGCCGGAGCCTTCGATAGCCCCGCGCGGGCGGCATTCCTGCCGGGCCTCGTGGGCAAGGAAGCCTTCCCCCGCGCCGTCGTCTTCGCCTCCACCACGATGACTCTGGCCTTCGTCACGGGTCCCGCGCTGCAGGGGGTTCTCATCGCACAAGCCGGGGTCCGCACGGTCTACGCGCTCTACGGCGGGCTGATTGCGCTCGCCCTGGTGTTCCTGTCGTTCTTGCATCCGGTGGAGCCTGCCGCAGCGGGTGGGGCGATGAGCGTGCGGGCGATCCGCGAGGGCGTGGGGTTCGTGCGCCGCAGTCCGGTCGTCCTTGGCTGCATGACGCTCGACATGCTCGCGGTGATCTTCGGAGGCGCTTCGACCCTGCTCCCAATCTATGCGTACGAGATCCTTGGCAAAGGTCCGCAGGGATATGGCGTCCTCGCAGCCTCGCTCGAGCTGGGGTCGCTCCTCATGGGACTGTTCATGATCACGCGCCCGCCCGTCCGGCGCGCAGGTCGCGCGCTTCTCCTGGCGGTTGGAGTGTACGGCGTCGCGACGATCGCGTTTGGACTCTCGCGCGCGTTCCCGCTTTCGGTCGCGACGTACATGATCGCGGGCATGGCGGACCAGATGAGCGTCATCATGCGTTCGACGGCCATCCAGCTCTCGACCCCCGATGAGATCCGAGGCCGTGTCTCCGCCGTGAACATGCTCTTCATCCAGGCCTCCAACCAGCTGGGCGGAGCCGAGTCCGGCTTCGTCGCAGCCCTTACCAATGCCACCTTCTCCGTGGTAAGTGGCGGAGTCGGCTGCCTCGTTGTCCTGGCCATCGTGGCTGCGCGCATCCCGGAACTGCGCAGCTATCGGACCCCTTCCCGGGTCTAATACACCTCCGGTGTTTCACGGATCGAGTTTTGGGACCGGCGAACCGATGACGCCAGCGGGACGGGAGTTGCCGTTTCCCGTCACCCAGGTGAGCGTTGGAAAACGACCCGAAGCATGGACCGCGAATCCTCCTGGTGGGGTTCAAGGATCGCGCGGCCGAGCGAGCCATCGAAGAGCTGCGCGCCCGCGGAGTGTCGGTGAGCCTTGTTCCCGACGGGATCGAGGTCACTGCGGCCGTGCGCTCGGGCAGCGCCGACGTTGTGTGTCTGCAAGTCCCGCTCGCGAACATCGATCCGGTGAGTCTCTGTGCAGCATTGAAAGAGGGCCCCGCCCCACCCGGTGTTTTGCTGGTGGATGCCTGGGGGCAAGCCGACTCCATCCTTGAGAGTTTACCCGAGGAGCTCCGCCCCGACGGACTCCTCGCGCCGCCCCTCGACGCCGCGCGGCTTCTGGTGGCCATCGACGGGATGCTGGGCGGGTCCGCGCTTTCCGAAGATGAGGCAGCCTTCGGGCGCGCGGGACCCTCGCTCGCCGAGCTCCTCGTCGAGCTCAAAGAGCGCCACGAGACGGGGGTGATCGAGGTTCGCGCCGACGGCATCCGCACCGACATCTACCTGCATTCCGGCGACCCCGTGCTCGCCGAGGGCGGCACGATCCGCGAGACCCTGGGCCGCCTGCTCTTGCGCCACGGTGCCCTGCGCGAGGAGGACTACGTCCGCGTGATCCAGCGCATGACCGAGAGCTTGGTCGAGCACGAGCCGCTCCGGATGGGGGAAGCGTTGGTGGAGCTCGGCCTGCTCACCCCCGTCGAAGTGTACGAAGCGCTCGTGACGCAGGTGCACGAGAAAGTGGTCGCGTGCTTCCGTTTCGAAAAGGTCGATCTCTCGTTTCGTCCACGTGTCACGCTCCCCGAGCATGGGGGAGCATTCCGCTGCGCCCCCGCCGAGGTCCTGATGCTGCAGGGAGTGAAGGCGCACTTCGATGCGCGACGCATCGATGCGCTGCTCGCGCCCTATGCGGCGCGGCATCCTGCGGTTCGGGAAGAAGTCACCGCGCTGGCAGAGCGCTTCCAACTCGACCCGGCAGAGCAGCGTTTTTTGCGGGGAGTCGCAGGTGAACGCACGCTTGCGGCCCTCCGCCAGGACGGCACCCTGGACGCACTCCATGCGGGTCAGCTGCTGGCGGCGCTGGTGATCGCGCGCGGCCTCGAATTCCATGATTGGCCGATCAAGCGAGCGCCGCACGCAGCTCCGGCGCCACCGGCGCGCGCGGTCCAACCATCGGATCCGATCCGACCGCCTCCGCCAACTCAAAAGAGTGTGCGGCCGGAGGAGGCGCTGCGCCGGCTGCGGACGACCCTCGCGCGTCGGAAGGCGCCCGACGCCACGCGCAGCCGCAAAGAGGCCGAACTCGGGGCCGAGCAGTCCTTCCAGCGCGGGAAGCAGCTTCTGCGCCAAGGCGCGGCGCCGGGTGCTGCGAAGGAGTTTGAGCGCGCACTCTCGCTCCGTCCCGGTGAGCTCGAGTACCAGCTGTACGCGGCATGGACGGCCTCGCTCGCGCTGAGCGACGCCGCCACGCGCTCGGGCGCCCGGGGGCGCGCCCGGGAAGTCGCCCTCCAGCTTGTTCGGCAGGACAAGAACCACGCCAAGGCCCACGCCATCCTCGGTCAGATGCTGCTCGAAGATGGCGACGTGGGGGCCGCCGAGAAGCACTTCCGGATCGCCATCACCACGGATCCCAAAGAAATCGACGCCGAGCGGGGGCTTCGTCTCGCCGCGAAGCGGCGCGAGAAAGCCTAGGCAGGCGGCTCCGCAGCGCAGCGTGCGAACCCGAAGGCGAGGGCGCGAGGAGGCATGGGCGCCCGAGGCGCGAGCGCAAGCGGGCGCAGCCGAGTCTAAGACTCGGCTGCGATGCGGCTGCGGTCGCGTCCTTGGTACGACACCGTCTCGGCCGGCGCCCCCTTCGCACGCGGGTTCATTCCCACCGTTGCCCAGACGAGAAGCGTAGCGACCGACGCGCCGAGAAAGCTCGCCATAACGACGCAGTAGGGAAAGTGCGCGGCCACGTACACGCGAGAGACCGCATGAAGGGTTGCCCAGGCGAGCAGCAGGATCTTCAGGCTCGTTCGCCGCACCGCCCAGATGAATGGGGTAAGGAGCGCAAACAGCGTCGCGGCGTGGCCCGACACGTAGGAGTTTCCGTGGCGGACATACTCGTCGGGAACGACCAGCAGCGCGGAGTTCCAGAGCGCGTTCTCGTGCGCGAAAGGACGTGGCCGAAAAGGAGTGTGCCATACCAGGAGCTCGATGCAGGCTTCCACGATGAGGATCGAAAGCACGCTCAGCCAAAAGACCCGGCGAAACCGGCTGAGGGTCTCTCGCGGCAAACGTCGATAGCTCCTGCCCGCAAACGTGAGCCCGGCGATGGCGAGGACCGAGGTCGCGAGCGGCGCCGTCCATTCCGTATACGTCGGCACAAGCCAGATCGAGAGCCACAGGGCGATCGCGCAGCCAACGACCGGAAACGCGATTTCGAGCGTCCTCGCGCGAACCCAGCCCCGCTCGAGCGCTTCTGCGCCTAGACCCCAAAGGGAGAGGAGCACGGCCACGTAGGGGACCGAAAAGTCGGTGACGAGGATCATGAGCGCGTTTAAGCCAGGAAGCTGGGAGCTGCGGTTTACGGCGAGAAGGAGCGGGCGCTCGAGCGCGTCGTGAAAATGGAACGAGCCTACCCAGACGATCGCGTAGATCACGAGGGTCCCGAACGCGACTTTGAGGGCCGGCTTCAACGGGCGCGAACAGTACAAATTCAACATGAAGAAGCGAGGAGGACCCGGCGCGGGCCGCAGGGTGAACAGCGGGCGCCCGTCTCGTTACTCTCGCTTCACGAGAGTGGAGAAGTAAAGACGCTGGGAGCCGAGGAGAGCGGAACCCACGCCCTCGACCGAGGCTCTTTCCAAGAGGTCCGGGCCGACTACAGGCGGCGCGCTGCCCCCGGAGACGACGAGCGTGCGCTGAGCGAGCGGCGCATCGGGGCCGCCGAGCTGCGCGAGATCGTCCAGCTCCGTGAACCTGCGTCGCAGGGCGAGGGAGAGCACACTCACGTCGCGTTCCCGCAGACCCACGCCATACACGCGGTCGGCTCGGTCTGCCGCTTGCGTGAGCGCGCTGCGCGCCGCGTCAATCGAGCCACGCGCCGTGTCGCGTTCCATGAGCCACGGTGCCGCTCCGGCTGCCGCGAGGGCGACTCCCGCGAAAAGAACAGCGCTTGCAAAGGCCGGCCAGCCCCCCCTCCAAGCCACCCGCACGAGCGCCCCGAAGAGGAGTGCGGGCAGCAGCAAGAGCGCAGCCTCAGGGTGGCCCTGTCTCGGAAGCAGGAGGCTGCCCGCAACACTCGCCCCCGCGAGGGCGACGAGCGTCGTGAGGAGGGCGAAGCGAAGGAACCCCTCGAGGCGACGCGCACGCGCTGCGTCACCCAGTGCCGCTCCGGCAAAGAGCGTCCAGGCGGGGAGCGCGGGCAGGAGGTAGAGCTCTCGCTTCGCGGCGGAAGCGCTGAGGAAGAGAAGGCTTCCCGCAGCCCAACCAAGCGCAGCGCGCAGCATGGTCGCACGGCCACGGTCCATATCGGCCTCGCGGGCACCGTGCCACGCCGTCCGAAAACCAGACAGTGCAAGGACTGTCCACGGCGCGAGGACGACCGGGAGAACCTTCAGGTAAAACCAAAGGGGCGCCCTGTGCCCGAGCTCAGCCCTCGTGAAGCGCCCCCACGAGTTGCGCAGCAGCGCTTCTGAGACGAGATCCCATCCGCCCTGCGCAAAGAGCGCGAGCGCCCAGGCGCCGAGCGGAGAGAGCGAAACCAGATACGCCGCGACAAGCCCAGGAAGCCGCCCGATCCCCGACCTTCCGGCAAAGACGAGGAGCCCGAGCGCGACGGAGCCGTGATAGGCGAGAGCCACCGGACCTTTGGTGGCGACGGCGAGGGCGAGGCACGCACAGATCGCGAGCCACCAGCCGGCCCGCGCTGCCGGGCGCTCGGTGAGCCACCACTCGACGGTGGCCAGCGCCGCGCCGCTCGTCCATGCGAGGAGCTCAGGATCGACGACGAGTCGCAGGCTGGTGCGAAAGAACTCGATCGTCGTCGCGAGAAGGAGCGCACACGTCATGCCAGCCGCAGCCCCGCCAAGGCGGCGGCCGAGTGCGAAGAGGGCGCCCAGCGTCGCGAGCGTGGCGACGAGTTGCGGAAGACGAAGAACGCCGACCGACTCGGATCCTGTGAGCCAGCATGCGAGGGCGGAGGCGGCATACGGGAGCGGCGGCTTTTCGACAAACGGATGGCCGTTCAGGGTGGGAATGGTCCATGCGCCCGACTGCGCCATCTCGAGCGCGATCGCGGCCTCCCGCGGCTCATCGGGAAGGAGCGGGGGTTGCCCGATCGCGAAGCCGATCCAGCCCGTCTCGAAGATCACCAGCACAAGCAGAAGGGGAAGCCACGGCGGAACGCCGAGGGAAGCTGCGTGCCGCTCGCGGGTGTCAGCTGACACGGGCCCCGAGCGTGCCACAGACGCCTTGGCCTCGCGCGCCCGCCCTTTCAAGGGAGGCCGTGCCGGCGGCGGCTCTGGTCACTCTTCGATTGTTGCCGAGGGGATGTGCGGGCCGGCCGGGGCTTCAAAGGGAACGCTGCGGCGACGGAGCCCTACTTAGGGAGGTCCGAACCGGAGATCACTTGCCACAAGATGGGGGATCGCGTCAATCAGATCAGACCGAGGCAGGAAGGACCCTCGGCTCGCTAGCGGGAGTTCTTTGCTCGCCGGTCGGCTTCCGCGAGCGCCTCTTCGAGCGTCCCGAAGGTCGCGACCGGGAAGCCTGCGGTGTTGTCTCCGCCTGCAGGCATGACGAGGTACTCGACCGTGCGCCCGGGGTCGGTGCTCACGAACTTCGGGGCCGTATCCTCGACCACGTAGAACTCGCGGTCGGGATGAAGCCAGGTATCGCCCTCGTGCTCCCAGCCCTTCTTGTTGCGGTCCATGGTGCCTTCCTTCCCCGGCATCTCCCCGCGCGGTAGCAGGGCGGATGCCTTTGGCTGTCCTCTCCGGGCTCAGAAGCCCTTGGAGCAGCCTCTCCCATAGATGTCGTTCGGGTGGATGAACCCCGAACTAAAGCGGAGGTTTCACTCGCCCTCGCTCCGGACGGGTTCGGCAAGTGTGCAGCGGGAAGGCATGGGGCCTCCGAACGCCGCACTCCTGCATCATTTCTGGACTGCAGCTCTTCATCGGGTGGAAGTCGGTCGTTGTCTCCGGCCCGTTCAGCTTGGGCCGGAGTGACGGCGCTGCCGATCATCGGCAGCGCGACGGTCTGTTCGAAGGGTTGATGTGGAACTCCATCGTCGTCGGGTTCGGGGCGAGGGGGGTTGTCCAGGGTGGGCCTTACAAGGGGCACACTGAACGGCTGGTCGATCTTGCCAGCCGGAGCGACCCGGGCAAGGCAAAATCCCATCTCCGCTCGGGCATCTAGCGAAGCTGAGCAGGGAATGGGCGCTGCGGATGAAGGCCACCCCGCGGGGTCGTTGCCTGTCCGGGTCCCAGGCGGCGCGTGACACTTTTCGCCTCTGGGAACCACTTCCTTACAGCTTGAGATCAGGGCGTGGCCCCGATTAGGGCGCGCGGCCACTGACATGTCCCATCAAAAGAGGAGTGCATCATGCGCAAGTTGTTTGGTCTCATCGCGGCAATCGTGTTGGTCGTGGCCGGGCAGGCTCAGGCGGCGACACTTTCCTTTACGGGAACCTTAGAGACGTTGATTGCGGGTCTCGCACCGGTTGCGGCGCCCGGTTCCGGCACGGCGACCGTTTCCGGGTTGGACTTGACAACCATGTCGATTGGCGCAGGCGCGTTCTCGAAGGCCTTGGTGAGCATCCCGGTGACGGACCCGGCGGCCGCCCCGATCGTCGGCCTTCTGGCGAAGAACATTAAGAACGGTGCAGGCTCCTTCAGCCTCGGCGGCAAGATGGCGCTCCAAGGCGAGAATATCGTGTGTCTCTTCGGCGCAAATTGCGCTTCGGCCCTCGCTAACTTGACCGTGCCGTTCACCGTGAACGGCACGAGGGGTGTCGGCCTTGGTGGGGCCGCGGTCACAGTCGCCAACAAGGCGTCGGGTATCAAGATCTCGGTGAACGGCAATCCGTGGGTAATCACGACGGCGAAGGTCGGCTCGGTAACGGTCATGGGCTTCGTCCACGGCCCGGCGTCGGGTGGTGCCGCGACGGCGGGGCAGGCCTCGGGTGTCGTGCAACTGGTCACGCCGACGCTGATCAGCACCAGCATCGGCGCCTCGGCGGTGATTCCTTCCTTCGGCATCCTGAACCTGCACTTCAGTGCTGTCCCGGAGCCGGGCACGCTGCTGCTGCTTGGCTCAGGCGTTGTGGGACTCGTGGCGCTAGGCCGCAGGCGAATGAGCAAGTAGCCTCGCCCAGCTTCTCGGCTTGACGAGCGGCCACTCCGCCAAAAGGGGAGTGGCCGCCTCTTTTTTTGACACGAACGTTGCCCGCGTCCGAAGCCGCGACGGCGTTCGCCGGAATTCTCCGTGGCTTGGACCTTGGTCTTACAGGATCGAGGTTGTGCTCCGCGCCCACGACACAGTGCGGAGCGCCCTGTCACCAATCACCGGGTGCACCTCTCAAAGTGTATCTGCCCGTCGCCTGATGCCGTGTCTACACCTGCGCGTCCGTCGTCAGCCGTCGCTACTCTGATTTGCCGAGCGGCGCAGGAGCATGGCAATGGACAAAAACGACAGGAGTGCCGTCGCCGTGCGAGCGGGCCTGGCACGGCGGCTTCGTGATCTCAGCATGAATCGTTCGCAGCCCGTGACGAGATCCCTCGCTCTGCTCGCGCTCGCGGCTGTGTTCGCCACCCTCGTGTCGCTCCACGTTCACGGCTTTTCCATCTCAGCCTGGCACTCGGTGATCGATGGCAGCCCGCCCGAAGAGATTCTGCTCGGTGCGCCTCGCCTGATTCGCTCGGACGACTGGCAGGTGCACTTGCCCCTCGCATTTGCCCAAGCCGCGCACCATCCGCCCTTCCCCCTCCTGAACACGCTCGTCGGCGTGGGTCAGAGTGCCCTTCTCCCGATCGAGCTGCCCGTGGCGCATCCCCTCGCACTCTTCCGCCCCACGCTCTGGGGATTCTTCCTCGGCGACGATGCGGGGATGGCGTGGTTGTGGTGGAGCCGCGTATTCGGGCTCGCCGCCGTGTGGTTCGGTGTGTTCCGGACCGTGAGCGGCGGGCGGCGCGGTCTTGCCGCCGCGGGGGTCGCGATCCTGCTCGGATCGCCCTTTTTTCAGTTCTGGTCGTTCAATGCCGCGTCCCATACGGCGGCCATGGGAGCGACACTCCTCGCGACGCTCTCACTCCTTCGCGTGGCGCGCCCTGGCGCGATCTGGGCCAGCGGTGCTGCGCTTGGCGCCGCTGGAGCGTGGTTCGCCATGGCCACCTACCCACCCTACCAGGTGACGCTCGGGTGGCTCTACGTCGCTTTGGTGGTGGGCCTCTGGCTCGAAGACCCCGACCGACTCGCGATTCGTCGCCACGGGCTGACGCGGGGGCTGGCATTCGTGGGTGCCGGGCTCTTCGTCCTCGTGGTCCTTGGGATCTTCGCATCGGAAGCGCATGCCGCGATCGAGGCGATGCGCGCGACGGTGTACCCTGGCCTGCGCATTTCCAGGGGTGGCGACCGCCCGCTCTGGGCGCTTCTCACCGCGAACTTCGCGACGGGGCTGTGGGCGTCCAAGTGGGGCCCGTTTTACAACGTGTGCGAGGCGGCATCGCTGTGGGTGCTGGCACCGATGCCCATGCTGCTGTGGCTCGTCAGGGCGGCACGGGGGCGCTCGCATATCGACCGAGTGGCGCTGCTGCTTCTTGCGTACCAGGCCGCACTCGTGGTGTACGCGGCATTCGGCTTCCCCGCCTGGCTTGCGCGCGCGACAGGATTGTCGTTCGTTCCAGGAGCGCGCTGCGTGATCGGGATCGGTCTCGCAGACGTCGCGCTCCTCTTGCGCTTCCTGGCCTGCGCTCCCCCGGCAATTGGCACCGAGCGTCGTCTCGCCCTGGTCCTGGCGGTGCTGTGGGCGGGCCTTCTGGGAGTTCTATCGATCCCGCTGGCCCGAGCACTCCCCGAGGCTCGCCCGCAGGTCCTTTTCGGGCTCGCAGGCGTAAACGGACTCCTCACCTGGCTGGCGCTCACTTCGCGCCGGCGCACTCTCGCTCCGTGGTTGCTCGCAGCGGCTTCGTTTGCGACGACCGCGTGGTTCAACCCCGTCGTCATCGGTGGCTCCGCCTACCTGACGGGAAATCCCCTTTCACGGCGAATCATCGAGATCGACCACGAGACGCCGGGCGGAAGCACCTGGGTCGCCTTCGGTCGCGACGACCTGCCAAACCTGTTTCGCGCCATCGGCGTGCGCGCGGTAAACGGCCTGCAGCCCGTGCCGCAGCTCTCGTTGTGGGAGCGTCTTGATCCCGAAGGACGCGGGCGCAATATCTACAATCGGTATGCGCACATCGCCTTCGTGGCGGTCTCATCCCCGCGACCGGTCTTCGAATTGTGTGGGCGGGATTGTGTGATCGTGAACATCGACCCGGCTTCGCGAGCGCTGCGGGCGCTCGGCGTCACACACGCGCTCTTCCGCGGGAAGGACGCTGATCGCCAGGCGTTCGAGCGCCTCTCGCACTTTGAGTGGATCGATTCGGTGGGAGAGAATCATCTCTACCGCATTCCAGCGCTCGGTCCCTGAACGAAAGCGGCGGAGCGGGAATGGCAGTTTGTGCCGTGCCGGGGACGACGTGCGTTTTCTGCGGCTCGTCGATCGGTTGCGCTCACTTCATCGTAGGAGGCGGCTTCTGCCCTCTCACCCACGTCGAATTTCTGGACCAGGCCGGCATCACAGGATTCTACCGCGGTCGAATTTGCGAGGTCCGGGCACTCCGGGGGTGCGGGATCGCTCCCAAGGTGCTCGCTGTGGAGTCTTGGATGACATCGGATTGGGAAAGCTAAAGAGAGGCCGGCAGTTGACTTCTGCTGCCTCACAGAGGCTTCAGCGGCGCCATTCCGCTTCTCGCAGCTCCCGTAGGCAAAGCGCCAGCAGCTCTGCGGCACCCGAACGACCATCGGTGGGCGGATGGTCTCGGACGGTCTTCCCGCGATCCAAGAGGCCGCGACGGTCCTGCGTCCAGGGCACCCATGCGGACCAGCCTCGCCAAGAACGTGAAGGTGGAGTAGCCGCTTGGCCCGGCGTAGACGGCCGCCATGCCCGGAGCCCCGACCCCGGCTCCGGGTGGCCGCCCGTCGGGGTATACTCGTTGGGCCATTTCGGAGTCGGGTGTGTCGTGGCCACAGGGGAGCTCACTGCCGGTGCCGTCCGACCCGCCGCGTGGCAGGCGTGGTCACGGCAGCGCTACATCGTCTCGCCCCTTTTCGACTGGGTCTTCTTCATCGGAAGCCCCCTGCTCGCGGTTGCCCTGATCAACGTGGCGACGCTCTGGTTCAGTGAGGCCAACATCTCCGGCGTCGTCCTCACCTTCATGGCGATCGGCCATCACGTGCCGACCTTCCTGCGCGCCTACGCGGATCCCGACGAGTTCGCTCGCAACCGCTATCGGCTGGTGGTGGTACCGGTCCTGGTGGTGGGTGTGATGGCGCTGCTTGCGGCGCGCAGCTCGCAGCTCCTGCAGCTGGTCTTCGTCTGGGACCAGTATCACTTCGTGCGCCAGCACTACGGCTTCATGCGCATCTACGACGCCAAGAACGGTGTGGTCGCGCGCAGCGGGCCGAATCTCGACCTCTGGCTCTGCTTCTCGCTCTTCATTTACATCATCGCCAAGGGCGACCTCTACAACTACATCTATGCCTACAGCCTGCTCGACGCCGGCCTTCCGCCGCCCGCGTGGCTGGGGGCTCTGCTGTACCAGATCGCCGCAGTGGTCGCGGTGGGCGTGGTGGTGCTGTTCGCGCTCGACCTGCTGCGTCGCGTGCGCGAGGGCCAGCCCGTCTCCCCGTTCAAGATCGCGATCACGCTCACGACCTACGGCGTCTGGTACTACGCCTACGTCGTCTATAGCAATCCCTTCCTGAGCTACGCGATTTCAAGCTTCTTCCACTGCTTGCAATACGACGCCCTCGCGTGGCACTACAACCGGCGGAAGGCCGCCGCGCTGCCAGAGCGGGCGGGTGCAGGCGTGTTCCGCTATCTGCACGCCGGACGACACGTCTGGGCCTACGTGCTGGCCATCTTCGCCTATGGCTTTCTCTCCACGGTGTTCGGCTCCATCGCGCCGGCAGTGGTGTTCGTGATCAACCGCACGACGGGCGTGCTCCACTACTACTACGATTCCTTCATCTGGCAGGTGCGGAGCGCAGATTTCCGGAAGAACCTCGGGTGAGCACGCGCCGCTGGTGGCGCGATCGCCTGCTCCCGGTGCTCGGCTTCCCCGGATTGATCCTGCTCGGATTCCTGGTGGAGCAGCTTCTGCTCGTGCCGCGGGTGGCGACCCGTCCACCGGGGGACAGCGTGACCTTCTGGGCGATGCAGGCCGCGCGCCACCCGGACTTCGCGCCGGTACAGGTGCGCCTCGCGCTCGCGCAGCGGCAGGCGGGCAACTTGGCCGGGGCGCGGCTGGCCTTCGAGCGGGCGCTCGCCGCCGATCCCCACGCCGAGGACGCCGCGATCGGCCTGAACGGCGCCTTGCGGGACGCCGGCGACGTGCGCGGCGCGGTGGCGCAGATGGCGGACTTCCTGCGCGACAACCCGCGCTGTCTGGTATGCCGCCAGAACCTGGCCTCCGACTACCTGACGCTTGGACGTGTCGGAGATGCCCGGCGCGAGATCGACATCGTGCTGACGAGCGGGACGCCGCCGGTCTCCCCGGTCTACGGCCCGGTGGACCTGCACGGCAAGGCGCTCCTGCTGGCCGGCCGCGTCTATGCGGCCGCAGGCGAGAGGAGCCGCGCGATCGAGCTGCTGGAGCAGGGTCTCGCCCGGCAGCCGGACGACCGCCAGGCCCGCGCCGAGCTCGAGCAGCTTCGGCAGGCGGGGAGCGGCAGTGGTGGCGCAGCCGCGCTCCCCTGAGCCCGGCGGGTAGAAATTTTCTTAGCCGGTCAACACCGTATAGTGTTATTATTCGACCACCGCCCCGGACGCCTCCCCACACCGCGAAGGCGAGCGCCCAGACCCAGACGAGCCCTGCGCCGAGCTGGAGGTGCATCGCGCCGCTCGGCTCGAGAAAGGGGTCGCGCGACAACCCGCTCGGTGAGCCGGGTCCACGCGGGATGGGGCGCACGGATTTGGAGACCGATTCGTTTACCCCACCCATAGGAAACGAGGAGATCGGGGTCGACGACGGTCTATCCCTAAGGTACCGCCCAGGTACGCCCGTCCGCGAGCAGGCTCTCGCTATAGGCATTTTGCTCTCGCAGGTTCTCGCGCCCCTTGGCTCCACGGCCGGAAAATCCTTTTCATCGGCGACAAACCGCTTGCGCGCCCGGTCTGGCCGTAGGACATCGCGCGCACGCTGCTCGCGAGCCAATTCCTCCATAAGACTGGACGCTAGTGCCTCGTGGCATGGGCGCAGAGGCGCGCTTGCCACTACCGTCTGTCGCGCCGTGAGCGGCACGCGAGAGGATGCGCATGCGAATGCCGCGGAGTCGCCTCCAAAAAGCCGGGGCGGCCGCACTGCTGCTGCTGCCGGCGCTTCTCGTCTGGTTTCGCTGCACGTATTCACCTCAAACGATCTTCGTCTCGCAGGACCCGCGTGGCCTCTGGATCATGGCCCCGGACGAGGTGACAGCGCTGTCGCAGCCGCCCGAGCGGGGTGCCAAGCCGGCGACGACGTTCACGCGCGTCTTCGAGGGGTCTCCCAGCGCCGGGCCCGTCTGGCTGCACGTCCGTGCGCTGCGTGAGCTCGAGCTTGAGCTCAACGGTCAACGCGTTCCCGCCCTCGCGCAGGTGTCTCAAGACTGGAAGTGCGAAGCCACTGCAGAGGTGAGCGACCTACTGGTGGCGGGCAGGAACGAGCTCCGCGCCACGGTACGAAACGCGCGTGGGCCAGCGCTGCTCGCGCTTCGCGTGGAAGGACTTGCCGAGTCTCTCGGCACTGACGCTTCCTGGACTTCACAGCACGAAGGCGCACCGCCGCGCCCCGCGATCATTGCCGACGACACGCGCCCTTTCCCGGCGTGGCGTGCCGGGCCCCTCACGTGGCGAAGTGTGGCGAGGCGCGGCGCGCTGCTTCTCGGCCTATTTGCCTCGGTCGGCATGGGCTCCATTCTCTGGCGCCACAGGGCGGGGCCACGCTTGCATGCGCTGGTCCCCCGGTTCGCACTCGCACTGGGCCTCCTTCTCTTCGCGGCTTCGGTGCTCGCCGTCTACGCTCGGATTCCCGTGCGGAGCGGCTTCGGCTTCGATCTCGGCAACCACATGGCCTACGTCGAGTTTGTGCAGCGGCAGCACGCGCTCCCCCTGGCGACAGACGGCTGGTCAACGTATCACCCGCCTCTCTTCTACGTGGCGTCCGCGCTGCTGTCGGCCGCCTTTGCCGCGTGGGTTCCGGTTGTGGACCCCTGGAGTGCTCTGCGCATTCTTCCCTTCTTGTCGGGTCTCGTGATGGTGACTGTTGCGTGGGCGCTCGCACGAGCGCTCGCTCCCGGCGATGTGCGTGCCAGCGTCCTCGCGGCGCTTTTTGCGGCCGCGGTGCCCGTAAACCTGTACATGGCGGTCTACCCGTCCAACGAGGCGCCCCACGCCGCCTTGGTCGCGCTGGCCCTACTCGTGACCGTGCGCGCGCTGCTCGCGAAGCGGGCGAGCCAGGCTGCCGTCGCGGGGGCGGGTGTTCTCCTCGGTCTTGCGCTCTTAACGAAATTCACAGCGTTGATCGTCGTGCCGGTGGTCGCGTTCTTCCTTGCCTGCAAGCTTTGGGTCCTCGAGCATGCGTCGCCCGGGCGCATCGCGGCAAGGCTGCTGGTCTTTGCGTCGGCGCTCGTCGCTCCCTGCGGCTGGTGGTACGCGCGCAATGTCCGCTACTTCGGACGGCCGTTCGTCGGGAACTGGGATCTTCCGGGAGACGCGCTGGTGTGGTGGCAGCAGCCGGGATTCCACACCGCGGCGTACTACACGCGCTTCGGAGCGGCCTTGGAGCGGCCTCTTTTCTCGGGCTTTCATTCCTTCTGGGATTCCCTCTACTCCACGTTCTGGGCAGACGGCTATCTCGGGGGACGCGCCGGGATCATCCTGCGTGAAGCCGCGTTCAACTACGAACTCATGGCCGCCGTCGCGCTCCTGGCTCTCCCAGCGACCGTCGCGCTCGTGGTCGGTGCTTTTCGTGTCCTCGCCCGTGCCCTGGGTGACCCCGACGGGCATCAGCGTGCGGCCTTCTCCTTTCTCGTGACGGTGGTCTTTGCGGTGGGTTTCGCCATGCTCTACGTCACCCTCAAGCTTCCGTTCTTCACGCAGGCGCGCGCCCCATACGGGCTCGCGCTCGTCCCGGTGCTCGCACTTTTCTTCGCTTTCGGTCTCGCGCCGCAAGTCGGTCGGCGCTGGCTCGGGGGCGACGTGACCGAGGCGCTGGTCGCGGGTTGGCTGGGCGCACTCTTCGGAGCGAGCTGGCTCTCGCTCTGGACGTAATGACGGACGCCGGGACCGACCCAGAGCCACGCATCGGGTGGGAGCGCCGCGGGCACGCGCCCGACGTCGTGAGCCCGCGGCAGCCGTCTCTATTTGGTGTTACCCGGAGCTCTCGACCGGGCCGGGACTCTAGGTGGTGCACCAGTTCCGCACACCACCCCCTCGCCTCGAGATCCGGCGCTCGTGATCTACTAGCGGATCGACCACGCAGAGCGCGGACCAGCCCACACTTCCTACCCTTGAGGCGTTCGAAGCGGTGGCCCGCTGAAGATCGTGCGGCGGTACACGAATACCTGGAAAGGCTCGAGCCTCGCATGGTTCGGGCAGCGGTGCCGATCGATCTCCTTGACCCGCGGATCGTCCAGCGCAAAGGGGCGCACAACGAGGTCCGCAGAAGGCTGTACCCACGGAGGCCATGGATCCTGCTGTGCGGCGCCGTAGGCTTTCGACAGCCACGGATAGGAGTAGTAGCCGTTGAAGGCGACACCTCCATCGATGCGGTGCGGGTCTTGGGTCTCGCGCAGCAAGGCCTGCGCCACCTCCCACTCGCAGGCGGAGCTTCGGATGCGTTGATCGACGAAGAAGAGCGAAAATCCGAGAACCAGGGCGAGAAGTCCCGTACTCGCTACCACGCCCAAACGCCCCGGGACCGCGCGCGGAAGCACAAGGGGCACGAGGAACGGCAGCGGCGGCAGGAGGTAGCGGTCGAAAAAGAGCCCGGTCAGGAGGCTGAATGCGAGCAGCAGCGCCGCACATGCGGCGACGAAGTGCCTAGCCCCCTCGGAGGCGCCGTCGCTCTGAAACGCGTGCGCGAGGCCTGCCAAGAGCGCCCACGCGCCTGTCGCAACCGCAATGGCGGTCAGCCCGATGCGCAGCCCCACCATCGGGCCGTCGATCCCGAAGGGTGCGCTGGCCGCCTGCAGCGTGACGACGTTCGGGAGGGACGGCATGACCATCCCAAAGCCGAAGGTGGCAAGGACGGTTCCGAGGGCGAGCAGCACAAGCAGCCCCGCGGCCGCGCGTGCTCGCGGGCCACGCGCGGGGACGAGAGTTCCGACGCGGCCTGCGAGCGGCAGCAGAGGTATCAAGAAGAGGCCGTAGTACTGTGCAGAGACCACGAGGTCGAGCGCGCTCGCTATTGCAAGACCCACCGGATGCGACAGCCGCACGGCCAGGATCTTCTGACTCCATACAAAGGCCTTGGGGACACCGTGGACAAGGTGGAGCCAGGCGTAAAAGCCCACGAGCGCCGCCACGGGGAGCAGGAAGGCAGCGAGGACCGTGCTCCGCTGGCGGCGCGACCATGCGGCATAGAGGAACCCTGCCAGCGCATACACGATTCCATGTTGGCGAACAAGTACGGCGGCGGCGAAGGCTGCGCCCGATAACCAGATCGCGGCACGCGGCCCGCCGCGATCCCAGACAAGGAGCGCCAGCAGGCCGAGGGCCGAGAAAAACAGGAACGAGATCTCTGTGTCGAAGGACACCGACTGCGCGAGCCAGATCGGATTGGCTGCGAGGGTGCCGGCTGCAAGGAGCGCGGTTGTGCGAGGCAGATCGAGCGCCCGAAAGGATAGGAAGAAGAGCACCGTCGTCACGCCCGACAGGCAGAAGTTGAATAGATTCAGGACCGACGGCGTGGCGGTGAAAAGGAGACCCGCCGGCGCCGCGAGCAGGAGTTGCGCCACGAGGGTCATCGACTGGCCATCGGAAAGGACGAGCCGGCCGTGCTCTGCGAGCTCCCGGGCGCTCCACGCGAATGTCCAGGAGTCGCCGAGAGGGACGTTCGGACCGATCGGGAGCACGAGGCCGACAAGAAGATAGGAGAGCGCGATCGTGCCGACGCAAGCGACTTCACCTCGCGAAACGAGCCGATCGCTTTTCTCTGGCGACATCGAATGCAGGGTAACGGAAGGGCTTGGTGGAGTCCGGAGGCGTCGCGGCCGAGTGCCGTTCAGGCTTCGAGGCTGTTGCACAAGGAGCGGGGCGGATGCTTGCGTCGCGTCTGGTGTCGAAGCGGCTGGGCACCCGCACGGGCCCGTCCCCTCCAGCCGTTGCAGCGGAGCTGGACGCTGCAACGGCCTCCTCCGGCGCCTTTTGCCTTCCGTCTTATGCCGCGGGTACCGCGAGCGCCGCCGCGAGGCGGCGCCGCAACTCTTCGGAAGGCGCCGCAACGAAGGCAGCGGGGAGGTTCCGCTCGTCGACCTCTGCCTGGTCGATGCGGTCGATGCGCCAGCGCGCAGTGGCGGAATCGCGCGAGAGCGTGAACCGCTGCACGAAGGACGGGGTCTGCGGCGCGAGGACGCGCACCGCCACCTCCGCCCGGTCGCCCTCAATCTGCTCCTCGAGGGGTGTGGCGCGGAGCGCCGCGGCAAGCTCGCGGAAGACGGGCTTCATCTGCGTGCCGAGCCAGGCGATCTCGGCGTGGTGGAGCGAGCGCGGAGTGTCTCCCTGCCCCGGGGCCTCGACGGACGCCCCCGAACTACCGCGCAAGCGCTGCTCCCAGCCGCGCATCTCGGCGCTCGTAGCGACGTGCAGCCCGTGCCGCGCCTGAAACGCGTCGCTCAGAAGATCCGCCGAGCGGATTGGATCGCGACCGATCGTGCGGAAGTAGGCAATCACCGTCTCCGTCGGCGTGGAGGGAGTCCCGCAGCCGCAGAACAGGAGGAGAGCGAGCGCGGGGGCCAGCCTCACGTCCACCACACCTGCCACAGGACGAGGGTCGAGCTGAAGGCGAGCGCAAGACAGCCGATCCGCGCAGCGACGCGAGCGCGGGGTCCGAGGCCGTCTAGGCCGAGGGCAAGCAGCAGCGCGGCAGAGAGCGAGGCGGGAAGAAGATAGCTCGCCTTCACCGCAGAGTAGGCCGGTAGCATCCACGTGTAACGCAGGAAGGCGACCATCAGCGCCGCCGCGAAGACGAGCGGCGCGACCGCGCCGGTGAAGGAGCGCGGGGAGCGAAGGAACCGCCAAAGACCGAACGCCGCGAGCGCCACCGGCAGCAGACCCGCGGTCGAGAGGGCCGCGGCGCCACCGACGGCCGCGGGCTGGTCCATCGGAAGGAACTCGCCGTGGGCGTCTGCCCAAGTGCTTCCCCAGAGCATCCCGGGTACCGAGCGCTCCATGCCGGGCGCAACATGGACCGGGGATAGGAACGTGGCGGGAGGAAGCGTCAGGTAGTCGCGAAGATGGCGCTCGCCCGGAGGCTGCACGCGCATCTCGCGCTGCACCTCCGGCGTAAGCGCTGCACCGCTCACGACGCTGAGCAGGGAGCCACCGGACGCGTGCAAAAGCCGCGCGTAGTGCGGCGATGCCGCGAGCAGCGGGAGGCCGCCGACCAGGGCCGCGGCGACCAGGGCTCGCGCCGGCCTCCCGCGGTACCCGAGCGCGTAGAACCCGGCGCAGACGGGAACTGCGATTAGTGCGGTCGACTTCGTGAGCAGCCCGCCTACGAGAAACAAACTCGTCACTACAGCGTGTCGGAGGTTGTCGGTGACTTCCCACGGCACCGCCACGAGGCGCGAGAGGGCGGCCGTAACGAAGCAGGCGCAGAGCATCTCGTTGCCGAGCATATCGCTTGCGATCGTGAACACGGGGCTGCAGAACACCACCACGCCCGCGATCGCGGCGTCGGGCGCGGACACCAAGCGAGCCAGTGTGCGCCAGACGATCACGGCCAGGGCGAGCCCTGCGGCGCCCGAGAGGAGCCGCAGCCCCACATGCACGGGCACCGCCTCGGGCAGCAGCGCCCACACCAGGGCGCCGAGCGCGTAGTAGAGCGGCGGGTGGAAGCCGGCCCAGGTCGCGACGTCCGGGAGCCTACCGCGGTGAATCGCGAGAACGTTCAGGGCGTGGCCCGGGCCATCGAAGTCATAGAGCGGGGCATAGAGGAAAGCGCTGTGGATGCGCACCGCAACCGCCAGCCCCGCCACGACAGCCGACACCGCCAGCCAAAGCCGGGCGTTCGGCCCGGCAATGACCTCCCGGATCCCCCTCTCGGCCAAGGCGTCGCTGCCTCCCTGGCGTCCTGCGCGCAGGCAACCGAGCAGCCTGCCATAGGCCCTTGGATACAGCAACACGCGTTCCGTAGGGCGCCCGAGCGTGAGGCTTGCTCGCCCTTCTCCTGCGACGGCGATGGACCCTGCCAGCACAGCGAAGACGTGTCGAACGACCGGTGGCGTGCCTGCCTTAATCCGGTACAAAGTGCCTGCGTCGTGAGCGGTTTCATCCTCTACTGGTGCGCCAACTCTCCGCGGCACAAAAGTCGACATGGCCGGCTCGAGAGACCAGCGGGGGTACCTTTCGTGTGTTCGATGCGTTAATGCAGCTGGCATGGCCGTCCTGAAGCACAAGGCTCTTCAGCTTCTGCTTGGCTCGGCGCTCGCGGAGGACGCATCTCGCGGGAGACGAAAGCCCCCGAAGACCTCGCTGCAAGGTCTGAGAAGCGCGGCCTCGTGAGGGAGCTTCCTGTTTCTGTGAAGCGAGAGGCCCTTGCCTACGCGACCTTCGCCGCCGTCGCGCTCGCGGTCTATGCGCCGAGCTTCTCGGGCGGCTTCGTGTCCGACGACTGGATTTATCTTCAGCGCAACGAAATCCTCACACTGCCGCTCGTTGCAGCGCTCCGGCGTATTTTTGAGGCGCCGTTTTTTGCCAATTGGGCGCCGTTGCACATGGGGTTTCTGTACCTCGAGCGGCATCTCTTCGCGGACGCACCGCTCGGCTACCGCATTGCAAACGTGCTCCTATTCGCGGGCTGCGCCTCCGCCCTACGCGCGGTCATGCGGCGCTGCGGCGCTTCCTCCGTGGGTGCGACCCTCGCAGGCGCGCTTCTCCTCGTGCATCCTGCCGCCGTTGAGGCAGTCGCGTGGATCAGTCAGTCGAAGACCCTCCTCGCGCTCCTCTTCGCGCTGCTTGCGCTCGAGCGCTGGCTCGCCGAGCTGGAGTCCCCGCGACGCGCGCGCCTTGTCGCCGCGCTCGGCTTCGCCGCTCTCTCCCTGCTCGCCAAGGCCGGCTTCGTTCTTTTGCCGGCCGTCTTCGCGATCGCTTGGTGGACCCATGGCGGCACCCACCGTCGCGACGTCGCCGCTGTGGGAGCGCTTGGCGCCTTGGGCTTGAGCGTCGCGCTCGAGAATGTGAAGGCGCAGGCGCTCGAGGGCGGAGTGGCGCCCTGGTTTGGAGGTTCACCCGCCGCTACCGCGCGCATCTTACCCGAGGTGTTGTGGCGCTACGTACGCCTCGCCTATCTCCCCTTCGATCCGACGCACTGCGTCCAGCCCATGGCGATCGGGCGCTGGCTCGACCCGCGCGTACTGGGCCCGCTCGCAGGTCTGATCGCAGTCGCACTCGTGGCGACCGTGGCCGTGCGGCGTGAGCGCCGGCTTGGTCTTGCCTTGGCTTGGGTTGTGGCAGCGCTATTGCCCGTGGTCCAGCTGATCCCCATGACGACCGTCTTCGCAGATCGCTACCTGACCTTGGCCCTCCCGGGTTTTCTCGCCCCCGTCGCGGAGCCCCTCGCTGTGTGGGTGCGTCGTACGCGGTGGGCGGGGGCTGCCGTTGGACTCGGACTCGTGCTCCTCGCCCTCGCAAGTGGGCGCCAGGCGGCGCTCTGGGCCGCACCGGAGCGGCTCTATGCCCAAGCGCTCGCGGCGTACCCGGAGAGCCGTCACGCCTGGACAGGACTCGGGGCCGAACGACACCGTGAGGGGGCGCTCGACGAGGCCGCCGCCGCGTACGTCCATGCCCTCGCGCTCTACCCCGAGGACGGGCACGTGCGCCACTTGCTCGCGCGCGTGCGACTGGCGCAAGGGCGCCGTGGCGAGGCTCTGTATGACCTCGAGGAATCGCTGAGGCTCGCGCCTCTGCATCACGACGCCGCATGGACACGCCAAGCAGCGGTTCGCCTGCGGACAGAGGGGGTGACACCGATCGCCGACGGAGGCTAGAGGCGCAAGGACACGACCCCGGTCGTGCCGCAGCCGCTCAGAGCTGACGAAGACCGCGGGGTCCCGCCGCGTACGAGAAGTCGTGAAAAGCGAGGTCCGGAGCCGGGGCATCTCAGTCCGATCATCGACGGCGCGGGAGACAATCCAAAGATGAGAGGTGCGACGCGCCCATCGGATCTCACGGGACCAACACTTTATCGAGTAGAAGACCGTACTGTGTGTCGTAAGGGAGCTCTGCCAATGAAATCAGGACCGCACGATGGCCGCGAGCACGGAGACTGGCTCGTCATGGCTGCGGTCGCGATGGTCTGGCTGGCGTGCGCTTTGCTCCTGCTCGTCGTTTTCTATCTCGTGGGCCGTCCGCTCGGCACCGACGATCTCTGGTTCCACCTCAAGATGGGAGAGACCTACACGCGAGAGGGCCTCTGGCCGGCCTCCGACCCCATGCTTTTCACCTCGGGCCCGATCCGGCCCGTACAGCATTCTTGGCTTTTCGGTGTGCTCGTGTACGAAGCCGCGCGCGTCGTGGGCCTGCGCGGCTTGCGGGTCCTGCACGTTGTGACGGTGATGGGAATCCTCGGTCTGGCCTACGCAATCCTGCGACGCGAGCGAGCAGGGACGGTCTTCACTGTGACCGCTTTCATGACGTTCGTCGTGCTCTCCTGGTTCCGGCTCTTCCAGCTCCGGCCGGATCTCGTGAGCATCCTCTGCGCGCTCGCTCTCTATCGCTTGCTGCTCGAAAAGGAGGAGCCACCGACGCGCGCCCGCATCGGTACGGCGGCGCTGCTCCTTCTTTTCTGGGCCAACGCGCATTCCGTCTTCATGGTCGGATTCGGGCTGCTCGGTGCCGGCCTGGGCGGCATCGGGCTTCGTGCGCGATTGCGAGAGCGGCTCGGCGAGAGCGCAGGCAGCGAGTGGCGAGCTGCACGCGTGCTGGGTCTGGCCTTGCTCCTGGCGCTCACCGCAACGCTGCTCAATCCGAGAGGCTTCGAGCAGCATCTCACGTTCTTCCACTCCTCGACGACGACAGCCGTCCTCGCGGTGGCGGACGAGTGGAGTCCCTTCCGTCCCTTCGCCCCGCCGGCTCCGTCCAACCCTGCGCTCACGACCCTCGCGTGGTGTCTTACCGACACCCTGCTCCTCCTGTTCGCTGCCACGCTTGTGCTCGGGGCGGTGCGCTGGCTCCGTCGCCCCTCGCGAAACCTGCTCGATGCCCTCGATCCCAAGCGCGCTGCCGTCGCTGTCGCTTCGGCGGTGGCTCTGGTCACCGCGCTTCGCTTCCTGTGGCTGGGCTTCTTTGTGCTTCTTTTCCTGCTGCACGTGGCGCGCTCGTTCCTCGCGGCCCACCCCCTGGCGAGGCGACGCACGGAGCTTGGCCTCGCGGCTGGCGCCCTCATGGTCGCGGTCATGTTTCCTGCGCAGATCAGCTTCTCGAGCTTCGTGACAGAAACGGCACAGGAGCGCCAGGGCTACTTCGAGAGCGTCTACCTTCGCCAGCGCTACGCGGCGGCGGGGATGGAATTCCTCCGCGACGCGGGCCTCGAAGGCAATCTCTTCAATCCCTACTACCTCGGCGGCTTCCTCGGCTACTGGCTCTCGCCGCACCTGCGAACGTTCATCGACGGCCGCACCGAGCATTACCCGCCTGAGGTGCTCGCGGAGTACGAATCGATACGCCTCGGGAACACCGAGCCCGGCCAGCTCTCCCCCCTCGACCGCCTGGACCGGCGCGACGTGGACCTGTTCTTCGCCGTCGGCCGGCCGTTCGGGCTCAGCTACGCCAACACCTACACGTTCCCGCTCGTTGAGGGCGATGTGCGCTGGATCCCCATCTTCCGCGCGCGGGATCATGGCGTTTTTTTGCGGCGAAATGCGCGCAACGCCGAGAATCTGCGTCGTGTCGAGGCCTACTACGCGCGCGAGGGCGTGGCCTTCGACCCGGCCGCGGGCTTTGACGTCGCGTCGGTCCTACGTGCGCGTCCCGACTGGCTGGCCGCGCGTGACGTGCTGCCTCTCGACTATGAGCAGCTCCTCGCGAACCGCGAAAGCCGAGATCCGGATCTTCGCTTCGATGCTCTCTCGCGCCTCGCCGAGCTCTACGCCGATCTCGGTGACTGGAGGTCGCAGATTGCGGCGGACCGGGCCGCGCTCGAGCTCCGCCCCGAGGCCTTCGTCGAACGCGAGCGCCTCGTGATCAGCTTGGCGGAGCACGAAACCGCTGGGCCCGCCCTCGAGCAAGCCCGCGAGCTCGTCCAGCGCCACCCCTTGGACGAACGCGCCCTTGCGCTTCGATCGCGCCTTGAGGCCCTTGTGGAGAAGAAGAGGGCGCAGCTGCTGCGCGCGCACTGATGCCCTAGGTCCATCGCGTCGGCCGCTCCATCCCCCGATCGCCCCCGGCCCCCGTTCCCCGGCACCCCGCCGAGAGGAGAGCGCAAGGCTGTCGCCAGGACTGCCCGAGACAGGTCACGGAGGAGTCCGGTAGACGTAGATCGAAGCGCCCACGCGCGCGACAGCCGGAATTTTCCCGAAGGCTTCGAACTCTCCCGGCGCCGGCCAGCGACTCGTTCCGGTCGCCGCGTCTAAGAGGGGATACGGAAGCCCCGCCAGGAAGTTCGCTGAGATGGCGACCCATCCCGAGTGCGGCTTGGGGTCGAGGAGGCTGAACTCGACGCCGTACAACCGAGGGTCCACCCGCCCGAAGTAGGCGAGCTGGATGGGTCCGGTTTCGTTCTCTCGCATGAACTTCGCAAGCGCAGGCAGGTCTTGTCCCCAGTCGAGGTTCGAGTCCGCGAGGTAGCGAAGCCCTCCGCCCGGGCCTCCGCCGACCAGGTTGAAGAAAGCGAGCTCGTTGGGATACGCGGCCGCCGACTCGAAGGCATGAACCACCAAGAGTGCAGCGGTGAGCCTCGGGGCCCATCTCCATGCGCCCCCCATTGCCAGAGCGAGCAACGGATACAGCAACAGGACGTAGCGCACCCCGAGGTTCAGGTTTGTTGCTGAGGAAGCCAGCACCAACCCGAGCCCGGTCGTGATCCAGAGGAGGATGGACACGCGCCTGCGATTGTCGAGTTTTGAGGACAGGGCGCGCGTTCCGACGAAGGCGGCGGCGACCGAGAGGCCGAGCGCGCCCAACGTGCTCTTCATCAGAAGGCACTCGAGGGCGTAGTACCAGGGCGCACTCCCGCGATAGACGCGTCCGTTGAGGTAGGTGGGGAAGCCCGCGACCGTCTGCTCCGACTTCAAAGCCAGGTTTCGCACATAGCTCCGGGGCAGACACAGCGGCACGCGGAGATCGTGGAGAGTGCGCCAGAGGGTAGATGCGGTGTTCGAAGCCGGAGCGATCTCGCAAGACCCCTCGAAGCAATAGCCGGCATTCAGCACGAGGAGGGAGATGGCGCTCACCACCGCGAGCTGGCGGAGTCCGCGGCCAACGGGACGTGCCACGAGCAGAATATGGACGAGCAGCACGGGGTATAGGAGCAAAGCGGTGAACTTGGTGAGCTGCGCCGCGCCGAGTACGACACCGGCGAGGGCGGTCCGGAACGGGCTCGGCCGTTCGCGGGCGCGCGCTTGCGTCCATAGCGCAAGCAGCGCCGCGGTGCAGAAGGGCACATCCGTCGTGACCAACCCTGCGTGCGCAATCCAGTTGGGTTCGAAGGCCAGAAAGCCGAGCGCGGCCAGAGCGGCTCCCTGCCCCCAAACCGCTCGCGCCCAACCCATGGCGACCGCAGCTCCGAAGGCGCCGAGCAGCACCGTGACAAAGCGTGCAGGCGAGAAAAATTGGACGTACCGCGCACGGTTCGAGTCCTGAAAGACGTAGCCAAGACGCCAGGGACTCGGGTTGGTGCGGCTCGAGGCATTCTCCGGGAGCTTCGGATGGGCAAAGAGGATCGGGAGCGCTTGTAGGGCGCGTGCCAGCGGGGGGTTCAGATCCGTGAAGCCGAAGTCGCCGGTTTGCAAGAGGGCGATGCCCGCCGGTAAGTAGACAAACTCGTCCACCGTGACGGAGTGCTGCTGCACAGAGAAGAACGCCCGACCGACGAAGAGCAAGAAGAGAAGGGCACACGCGGCGCGGCGGGCCGGCACAAGGCGCGGGGTAGCTGTCTCGTTCATCGCTTGAATGGGACTCTCGCACGCGAGTCTGGGTGAGAGGGCATTCTTGCAGGACACGTTCGTCTTGACGAAGGTTCTCCCCGGCGACAGGTCCACGGGGGGTCGCCGGCGGAGAGAATCTCCTCGGTGCCGTCCCTGTGGCTGGGATCGAGGATCGCCTCGGGCGAGTAGATCATGGCGAAACCATCACGCGAAGAGTATCGATTCGGAGAGGTCAAGATTCGCTTCCCTCACCAAGGCGGGAGAAAAAAGGACCTCGCCGTTTCGACGACCGCGATCGCGAGGATCGCCGCACAGCCGGAGGCGACCCAGGCAGCTCGCGGCTCGCGAACGGGCGACCATCGCTCGGGAAGCGCGGGCACCGCAAGAAAGAGGAGTGGAGCAAGCGGCGCCAAGTAGCGACCTTGGAAGCCGTAGACCTGCGGAGCACCCACGGGAGTCCAGCCCACGTAGCCCATCGTCATCGCCAGGATCGTCGTGCCAACAAACAGGAGAAGCAGGAAGGCCCGTTTTCGCCGATCAAGGAGCCCGACCTGATCCCTTTCGATCGCGGCCGTCGCAGCCAAGAGCCCCCCGTAGGCGACGTACACTGCCCACGGCAAGACAACGACGAGATGGCCCAGGATCCCGATGAAACTTTCGATGTAAAAGAGTCCGTACTTCGGAATGGTCGAGAGGAGGACTCCCGGCAACACAAGAGGGTGGTCCAGTATCAGCGCCAGCTGCTGTGCTGGATCCGCGATTGATTTGAGAGGTGGGTCCGCGGCCCGGACGACCGCGATCCACGCGATCGTCGAGATCGCCATGCACAGTGCTGTCGCCAGAAGCAAAGCAGGATATTGCCAGCGCGCACCGAAGCGCCGCGGCGGGATGAGAAGCAAGAGCGCAGCTAGGGGCCAATAGCCCGCTTTGACGAGGCCGAGCAGCGCTCCCAGTGCCACGAATCCGAACGCCTCTAGGTACGAAAGTGGTCGAGTCGACGGAGCCCAGGTGCGGGCGACGACGACGAGGAGAAGGAGCGCCACTGCGTTCGTCGGCGGATCGGCGGACAGCGAGGCTGCCTGCGAGACCGACATCGGTGTGAGGGACAACACCGTGAGAGTCCACTTCCGGCACGGTGCGAGGCGAATTGCCAGCCACGTGGCGGCGACCCAGAAGACGAGGTTTGCGATACGACCAAGGTAGAGGAGCGCAACCGCTGAGAGTCCCAGCGGTCGACCCATCGCCATCACCGTAGCTGGTGCTGCATAGACGAACGGGCTGTACAAAGCCACGCCGTACACCGAGACTCGGCTGTCGGGATCGAGTGGCTTCCCGAACATTTCCGCGACCTCCGCTACCGGATGACGCCACTCGAAATCCCTGTGCTCGCGCGGGGCGTGGAGGGCAGTTAACGAACGCGGGATCGAAGCCTCGTATCCGGGAGCCCTTCCGGGGAGGGAGAGTCGCCCCTCCGAGAGAAGGAAGACGCGCGCCAAGTGATAGTTCTCGTCCGGCGGGTCGAGAGGTGGGACCACGGCGACGAATGCGAGGCCAAAAAGGAGCGCAAGGAGGAGGAAGGTGTTCTCTGGAGAACGCCAGCTCGGCGCGGTCCCCTCGCGACCAGGGCGCGTGAGGGGGGGGTTGCCATCTGCAAGAGGCACCGGGAGCGCCACCCTCTCCAAGTTTCACCACCGAGGCTCGGGCCGCCGAGTCGCGCCACGACCTACACCACGAGCCGACACCGGTGCTCAGGCGTGGGTAATCTTTCTCGACTATATCGCGGTGTCGAGGGTCCGAACACCAAGACGCTTGCAACGGTCGTCGTCGAGGGTGGCCGAGTCTTCACCCCGCTCCCTGCCGTCGAATCGTCCTACGCGAAGAGCCCCCTCACCAGGTTACGGAGCCCGGAACCGTCGTCTTCGCCAGACTGCGGGCTGGGACGCCGCTCTCGACCCGCCGGAAAAACACAGTTGTGCGCCAACGATTTCGCCTGGCCGCTATTCGGATTGAACATTCATGTCGGTTCGACTGGTGGCACCGTAGGTTCCGAGCCGAGAGGCCACAAGGCTGTGGGTCGTATTCCGGAACGATGGGATTCAGGCTCCCGGCGCAAGAGATCCGACCATCGCTCAATGGGTGCCCCGTACGCAGCATGGGATCCATCTCCCGCTGAGATGCGAGACCTTGGGTTAGAGTGCAGCGCGCATGAAGCCGAAACCTCGCCCGGAGGCGCAGTCAATCTCCGAGCGCCCGCGGCGCTGGGCGTATGTTCTCACACCCGCCGTACTCTTTGTGCTGGCCCTTGCGATCAGGGTCCTGCCGTGGCCAACGGTGATCCGGCCCGATGGCCTCTACCCCATCGACCACGATGTCTATTACCACCTACGGCGGATCCAATATGCCCTCGCACACTTTCCGACTATTTTGGACTTCGATCCATACCTGAACTTTCCCGCAGGTGCCCGGCCGATCTGGTCGCCGGCGTTTGACCTCCTTCTCTCGGTCCTCGCGTACCCTTTTCGTGGGTTCTGCAATGAGGTCGAGATCGAGCACCTGCTTGCGTGGGTCCCGCCCGTTCTGGGAGCCATGACCGTCCTCGTGGTCTACCGGCTCGCCCTCGGGTTCTTCGGCTTCTCGGTCGCAGTCGTCGCCGGGTTCTCGCTCGCGATTCTGTCCGGCCACTTCTGGTACACGCAAATCGGCTTCGTGGACCACCACGTCGCCGTTGCACTGGGCGGCGCCTTGCTGCTCTTGAGCTCGATGCGGCTCGTGCAACGACTCTCGACTGCGGAAGCTGCGGAATGGATGCCCAATCGAGCGTCCGTGGTCGTCGGTATTCTGCTGGGGGCGGTCCTGCTCATCTGGCCAGGAGCGCTGCTTCATGTCTCGATTGTCGAAGGCGTATTCGCTGTCTTCTCTGCCACCCGAACCAGCCGGGCCGCGGCCCATCGAGCCGCGGTCGCCTTCGCGACCTCCAACGCCGTGGCCGCGGTCTTGATTCTGCTGCTCGGTCGGAGTGCACCCTGGCCGCAGTGGAACGCTTTCAGTCCCGTCGTGCTGTCGCACTTCCAGCCCTGGCTCTTCCTCTGCCTCACACTCTTCCATACGGGGTGCGCCGTTCTCTGGCGAGGCGTCGGACGGAGAGACTCAGTGCAGGCACGGCTGTTGCAGTCGGCGGGTCTCGGGCTGCTCCTGCTTGCGGGAAGCGGCGCCGCAGCCCCTGGGCTGCTCGAAGGCAGTGGAGACGCCTGGGGCTGGCTCACGAAGGGCGAGCGGTTCCAGGCCATGGTGGAAGAGTCGGTGCCGCTATTCTCGGTGAACGGTCGCTTCGGCACCCAAGTGGCGGAGCTTCGACTCTCTCGCTTCGTATACCTCGCGCCCCTCGCGCTCGGGGCTCTCGCCGTTTCGGCGTCGAGGCGGCGTGATGGGGCGGCGCTTTACCTGTTCGTCGCCTGGACGTCGGTCTTCGGCATCGTGACGCTCCTGCAGAAGCGATTCTTCGTCTGTTTCGCCGTGGCGCTTGCAATCCTCTTGGGATGGGCTTTCCACGAGACGGCGCGACAGCTCAACCGTTGGACTGGATCGACGCGCGGAATGCGTCGCCGCGCCGTTCAGATCGGACTGGCGACCGTTTTCGCATTCCTGTTCTGGCCGGTGCTGGATGCCTACCGGCTGCCGCTGCAGAACAACCTCGAAGCGCTCGAGGGGCGCCCACTCACCTTGCCCCCTGCACGCCACCAAGATCGCGCCCTCGTCGCCACGGCGCGCTGGCTGCGCGAGAACACCCCCGAGACCTCAGGCTTCCTCGATCCTGAGGGGAAACCGGAATACGCGGTTCTCGCCATGTGGGGACGGGGGCATGTGATCGAATACCGAGGGCGCCGGCCGACCATTGTGACAAACTTCGGCGATGACCTCGGAGGCGAGAACTTCGCGAAGTCTCTGGCATACTTCACAGCGACCGACGAAGACGTCGCGGCGTCGATTGGCGACTCGCTCGGGGTCCGATTCGTCGTCACGCAGCAGAATCCTCCCGTTGTGGCGCCGACCCCCGGCACGCGAAGCCTCATGGCCCGCCTCCAAGAAGACGATGGCCGCGGGATGACGCGACATCGACTCGTGTATGAGGCCTCTTACCCCGATGTTCCAAGCGGCGGCGGCCCGGCGCCGTTCAAGGTCTTCCAGCTGGTCCCGGGCGCGTGGATCGAGGGAGAAGCGGTTCCGGGAGATACGGTCGTGGCACGCCTTGGATACATCACCAACCGAGGTCGCCGCGGCGAGTATCGAGCAACGAGCCGTGCGTCGGCCGATGGTCGATACGCAATTCGGGTTCCCTATGCCACGCACGGAGTGCAGTCGGTCGTGCGTGTCGATCCGGAGTATCGTCTAGAAGCCGGCGGCGAGCAGCAGCGGATCTCTGTGGAAGAAGAGGCCGTCCAGGCAGGCGTGACGCTGCGGGGTCCCGATTTCCCGCGGCGGCGCCCGTAGCCGAAGTTCACCCTCGGGCGGTAACCCGCGGTAATGGGCCGTACGGCTCCATCCCTTCGTTCCGACGGACCACGATCCTCGCAAACGGCTAGGGTCGATCCCTGTGGTCTAGCGGTTCGCGGCCTCGCCCGCGCGCCTGAGAATCGTGATCCCGAAGCCTTGGCCGGCGAGAGGATCGGCTCCGAGGGTCTCCACCGGCTCGTAGACCCTCCGCACCCAGTCGACGAGCGACTTCCCCCAGCGCGGATCTCGGCCGAAGATCCCCACCCCAAACTCCCCGCCGCTGCGGGAGATCAGCACGATGATGTCTGGGGCTGTCAGCTGGAAGCGCGCAGTCACGGCCGGCTCGCCACCCGCGGCCTCGATCTCCTCTGGCAGAAGCGAGAGATACGGCGTCGGGTTCGGGCTGCGTAGCCAATAGTTGAGGAACGCCCCCTCCGGCAGTACCGCGAGCGTGCCTCCTGGAGGAACGACCGCTCGGAGGCGGGCGAGACCGCGTGCCATGATGGCGCCTGTGAGCTCCGGCGGAGGATTCACCAAAACGGCGTCGTCGCCGCTTCCCAAGCGCAGCGTCTTGCCAGCCCACCACGCGTTCGAGTAGAGCGTGAGGAACATTAGGAACGCCAGCACCGCGGCGGTTGCCAGCGCGCGAAACAGATCGCCGCCGGCCCCGTTCCTGCTTCGCAGCCAGCGGGGCACTCCGCCGACGAGCAGCGCGACCCCCAACACCGTAGCGACCGAGGCCAGTGCGAACCCGTAGTGGTAGAAGCGCGGAAGCAAGCCGAGCTTCGCGAGGAGAAGCCCCGCGTACGTGCCCCACAGTGCGATCGAGAGCGCGCCTCGCCGCCCCTGCGCATCGGCTGAGGCACGATGCCACCACCACGCCCCGCCGATGACCGCTGCAGCACAGACGACAGGCAATACGAGCGCAGCATCGAACCAGGGGATCACCGGGCCGAACGCAACGATGAGTGCGAACAGGAGCGTACTGGCCACGACAGGGATGCGCCGGCCTCTCGGCGAGCCGCGCGAGACCCGATCACCCCAAATCGCCGCCAGAGCCGCGACGGATACCACGAGGGTCGCGCGCAGCATCGCGCCGAGGTTCTCGAGTGGGTGGTCGAGGCCCATACCCGCTTGATAGAACGGGTCGCGGAAGGTCCCCGCACCAAGGTGGCGCCAGTTTCCCAGCACGCCGTCCCATGCCACGCCGAGCGGCATGCGCGTCGCAAGACTTGCTGTGAAGGCGAGGATTGGCAGGATCGCCCCGAGCAGAAACGGGAGGAGCGCCCGGCGCGGTCGTACCGCCGCATCTTCACCGAACACTGCCGCACCCCACGCCACCACCGACGCGCCGGCAATCGGGACGAAGAGCTCCGCCTTCGTCAGGAAGACGAGACCAAGGCACAGGCCAGCCACTCCCGCGAAGCCCGCCCGCCCGCCCGCGAGCCAGCGTTCGAGCCCCGCCACACCGAGCGCGCCCAACACCAAGCCGTGCGTCTGGTGATGGTTGTACGGCGTTACGAAGTTGTAGTTCCCCGTCTCGATCTCCTGCGCGATACCGGAGACGACGAGCACGGTGGCACCACAGAGCGTGGCAGTGAGCCGGTCTGTAAGACGAAGGCAGGTGCGGTAGACGAGGGCGACGAAGAGGGCAAGGATCGCGAGGTTGCAGACCGCAAGCACCGTGAGCGACGCCCCGAAGAGCTTGAACCAGAGCGCGTTCACATAGTGCGGCAGCGGGCCGTTCTTGTCGAAAACGTCCACGTAGAGAGTCCGTCCCGAAGCGAGCGCCCATGCGACGTAGAGCTCGCGTCCGAAGTCGACTTGTACGTCGGGCCAGCAGCGCCAGCTCGCTGCGGTGAGCAGCGCGAAAAGGGCGGCCAGAGCGGCGGGGCAGGTGACCGCCGCGAGCGTCGTGCGCGGCGGCACTCGGCGCCGTTGCGTCACGGCTCCTTCGCCCCAGGATTGGGCGCGCGGCGCAGGATCATGAATCTCTTCGAGCGGTCGGCCGGAAGCGGCGTCGTGAACTGATGCGTCAGGGGCACGAAGACGCTTGGGACGAGCTGGGGGATGTTGTTGTACGGGAGGTTCGCAACATCGAAGCGAACGGCGTGGTAGCGATCGCGCTCCGTGAGCTCTGCCAGCGCGTTCCGCTGGAGGTTCCAGGGCCGCCAGATGATGAGGTCGGGCTGGAACTCGAGGTCTTGCGGGAGGTTCGCGCCAATGGATCCAATGATGACGTGACTGCCCAAGTAGTAGACGAGGGCCGGCTGCTCGTAGTTGGTGGCGATCACGAGCTGCTCCGGATGCGCATACTCGCGTCGGATCCACTCCACCGCAAAGTCGAGGGGGCCGCGGTAGGGCACCTCGAGCTCCACGTTATGGAGGCGCAGCTCGGCCAAGCGCAGCGGGAGCAGCCAGGCCGCCGAGCCGAGCCACGCCAGGCCGAGGCAGGCCACGAGAACGCGCGACGCCGCGCGGGAAGTCTCAACGCGAGCCATGGTGAAGACGGTGGTGCCATCGATCAGGAGCGTCAGCATCAGAATCGGGAGCAACACCAGCACGTAGCGCTCGTAGCTGAAGGGAAGGAGGCTCGTGCAGGCGACATAGGCGAGGACGACCAGCCAGAAGAGGTCCGAGACCTGAGTCGCGATTCGAACGCACGCCGGAATACTCGCTCCGCCGCTGCGACGGAGCGCGACGAGGGCGGCCACCTTCGCGGCGGAAGAAGGCAGCAGCGTCGAGTAGCCCAAAAAATACTTCAGCAGCGCTGCAAAGTGCTCAGTCGGCGTGAAGCGGACCGGGAGCTTGCTGAGGACGGCCGCAATCTGAAACGTCTCGAAGTAGAGCCACACCGGCACAAGGAGCACGGCGGAGCAAACGAGGGGGGAAAGGTCGCGGGTGAGACGCACAAGCCGCAGGCGTATGGGTTCATCGCGGCGAAAGAAAAAGTACAGCCGCTCAAGGCCGAGACCGCCGACGATCGCGAACCACGGGAGCGAAAACACATTGAAGAGGAGCAGAAGGAGGACCGTCTGACTTGCCAGGTACGTGCGAAAGCCCATGCGACCAAGCACGGTGCGGCGGATGTGGACGAGGAGGCAGGAGCCCACGAGGAGGACCACAAGAGGGTAGTGGCGTGCCTCCCGGAGGTGTAGGACGAGCGAGGTGGAGAGCAGGACCAGGAGCGCAAACAGGCTGGCCAGCTGGAGCCTCCGGTCGACGTTCGACACCCAGCCCACGGTGGCCGCGAGGAAGAGCACGGCCAGCCCGGCAAGCCCCGCCAGTGCGAAGGGGAGCCGTACCTTGAGCGTCTTCTCCCACGGGTCGTCTGTGCCGCGCGCCCAGGCCGCCCCGGGTGCTGCGAAATAGTACTGGCCCCAAGTCGAGCCAATGTAGGCATCGTTCGCCTTCTTCGTGCCCACTTCGAGCGGCGCAAGCAGCTCGTAGATGACGTTCCGGCCGTCGTGGATCTTCGGGTAGCCGTAGTCGAGGATCCGATCGCCGTAGACGACCGTCTCAGCCTCGTCGTTCCAAAGAAGGGGGTACGAGAGGTGTCGCAAAACCGAGACGGCCACGAGACTGGAGAGGACGAGCAGCATGAGGACGTTCAGCAGCCGGATCACGACGATGCGCGCCCCCTCGGTTGCGCCGATTCTAGCCAAGAGGATTGCGGGCCGGTTCCTGTCGGGATTGGCTCGAGGGGGGTGATGCGCTGATAGCCCCTCGCAAGAAGCACGGGATTCTTTCGCTGCGGCGGGAGCCTTTCGAGCCTGCAGTCGTGTGGGCGAGCTGAGCCTGGTTGCACTTCCGTGCCATGCAGCCCTCCGCCACCGGATCTGCAGGCCGCTGCACTGCCGTCGTTCTACGAGCCCTTGCTCTCGGACGCTCCTGTCCGGCGCGCCTGCCCGGGGGGCCGTGGCCTCTCGTCTCTCCTTCCCATTCGTCCTCGCTTCGCCGAGGCCGCACGTAGTCGTCCGTGGTCATGGGCAAGGCCGGCGCCTAGACTGGCAGCCCGTGGGGGACGCGGACGCAACGTCAGCCTCGACGAGCCGTTCGATCTCACGGCGCGAGCTCCTCCTCTTGTGGCCCCTGTTCGCCGCGCTCGCCCTCGCCGTCTACTGGCCGTCGCTTCGAGGCGAGTTCCTGTCGGATGACTACGGCTACATCGTTACGAATCCCTACGTTCACAAGCTCACGCTTGAGAACCTCCGCGTGCTGCTCGATCCCTTCGGGCCCGCAACCGCCTACACGGCGAACTACGCTCCAATCCATCTCCTAGTCCACGCCGTCGAGTGGAGTCTCTTCGGAGAAGACACCTACGGATGGCGCCTCCTCAATGTGGTTCTGCACGCAGGCGTTGCGGTATTGCTCGTCCCGGTATTCTGCCGCGCGGGCGTGGCGGGGGCGGCAGCCGTCTTTGGTGCGCTCTTCTTTCTGCTCCATCCAGCGAACGCCGAGGTCGTGGCCTGGATCGCCCAGCTCAAGACGATTCTGTGCCTGGGCTTCGGCACCGCGGCGCTGCTCATGCATCCGAGGCGTCCGGCGCTGGCCGCGCTCTTTTTCGTGCTCGGCGTCCTGAGCAAGGCGACCGCGGCGTTTGCATTGCCGGTCGCGCTCTTCTTGTCGTGGAGGGGGCTGCGCACGCCCGCCGGCCCGCCGCCGCGCTGGGCTTGGCTAGGCGTGTGGGCGCTCGCTTTCTCCCTCTACTGCGCCCCGCAGCTTTTCGCCTTCGAGCGCCTCGGCGAGGCCGGCCACACGCGCTCTCTGGATTTGCTGGTGCATCTGCGAAGCATGGTGGCGATCATCGGCCGCTATCTCCTCATGGCTGCGACGTCCTGGGGTGTCTCTGCCTTCCAGAACCCGGCACCCGCCACGTCCTGGCTCGATCCCTGGTGGCTCGGCTCCCTCGTCGTCGGCGTCCTTCTTGCCGCTTGCGCGGTGGCGAGCATCGTGCGGGGCCGTCCAGAGGGCGGCTTCTGGCTCTGGGCCGGGGCTGGCTACGCGCCGGTCTCCCAGCTCTTCCCTTTCCTTTACCCCACGGCCGATCGCTACCTCTACGTCGTGCTGCCGGGCCTGCTCGGGGTGGCGCTCCTTTCGGGGAGCACGCTTGCGAACCGCGTCTCGGGCGACCCCGTGCACCGTGCGACGCGCTCGCGCGTCGCCGCGGCACTCGCCATGACAATCCTGGCTGTCTTCGCCTGGCGAAGCTTCGAGCGTGCCAAAGTGTTCCGCACGAACCTGGGGCTCGAGCTGGACTCCGCCCGCCACTTCCCCGACGGCCTCTCCGCCGCCATGCTGCGGGCGCGCCGCGCGGCGCAAGAAGACGACGTGGATGGCACGGTGACGGCGATCCGCCGCGCGCGCGAGCTCGGCTTCGACGACTATGCGCAGCTGGACGAGGATCCTGGCTTCGCGTCCGTGCGCCACGATCCGCGCTTTCGCACAGCGGTGGCCGAAGTCGCGGGCGCGTGGATTGAGATCGCCCGAGCGCGCGGCTACGCGACACAGCTTGAGCTGCGCGCGTTGGCGAAGGCCCACGCGGCGCGCGCAGAGTGGCCGGAAGCGGTCTCGGTCCTGGAACGCGCCGCGGCGACCCCCGGCCCGGTGGGGAGCAGCGTGCGCGCGGAGCTCGCACAGGCGCGGCGGGAGCTTGCGCGCACGCAAGAGAGGACGGATGGCACGAAAGCGCCCTAAGACCGGGGTGCCGTCGGCCAAAGCCTTGGGCCTTTCGCTGGGCGAGGCCGCGGGACTCCTGCTCGCTTTCGCGGCCTTGGCTCTCGCGGTGTACTGGCCCGCGCTCGAGGGTCCCTTCGTCTCCGACGACCTACACTACGTCGCGACCAACCCCTACGTGCAGTCGCTCAGCTTCGACAATGTCCGTCAGATCCTCGATCCTTGGGGTGCCCCCGGCATCTTCGTCGTGAATTACACGCCGGTGCATCTGCTCCTGCACGCCGTGCAGTGGAGCCTGTTCGGACCCTCCGTCGTCGGTTACCACGTGACCAACGTGCTGCTGCACGCACTGGGCTCAGTGCTTCTCGTGGCGGTGTTCCGCGCCTCGGGCGTGCAGTCCGCCGCGGCCCTGCTCGGCGGTCTCCTCTTCCTGTTGCATCCCGTGAATGTCGAGGCCGTGGCGTGGATCTCGCAGCTCAAGACGACGGCCTGCTTCGTGCTCTCCCTCGGCGCGTTGCTCGCGTTCCCAACGTCGCCGGCCTTGGCGACGCCGCTTTTTTTTCTGGCGCTCCTCGCGAAGCCGACGGCGTCGTTCCTGCTTCCGGTGGCCGCAGTTGTAGTCTTTGTGCGGCTTTGGCGCGGGAAGGCGCCCGTCCGCCATCTCGTCTGGCTCGCGCTCTGGACGGCAGGGTTTCTCCTTCTCGCCGTCGCACAGATCGAAGTGAACCGGCGCGGTGGGACGCCCGACGCGGGCCTTACTGCTACGGGCCTCGATCGGATCCGCACCGTCGCCGCGATCGCACTTCGCTACGTCGTGATGTCGGCCAGCTCGCTCGGGGTCTCCGCCTTCCACGAGCCGGAACGGTCGCTCTCGGCCACCGACCCGTGGTTTCTCGCTTCGATTCCAGTGCTGGCCCTGGTCTTTGCGCGCAGCGTCTGGAGTCTCGTGCGCCGGCGCGAGGAGGCGGTGTACTGGGTGTGGGCTGCGGCTTCGTTCGCTCCGGTCTCGCAGATCTTTCCCTTCCTCTATCCGATGGCCGATCGCTACCTCTACTTCATCCTGCCAGGGTTCCTTGGGGCTTCGCTCCTAGCGCTGCAGGCTCTCTTCAAGGGGAGGGTGCCCAGGCGTCTTTCGCCGGCGCTGCGCGCCGCGGCGCCGCGGGTCGGCTTCGCGCTCGGGACCGCGCTCTGCATCGTTTTTGCCGTCCGCAGTCACGCGCGGGCGGAGATCTGGAGGACGCCGGCTCTCCTGCTGGCGGATGCGGCGCGCAACTATCCCGATGGCGTGTCCGCCAACTTGCTGCGCGCAAAGCGGGCAGTGCAGGAGGGCGACGCGGATCGTGCTGTGGCGGCTCTGCAGGCCGCGCAGGCGCGGGGCTTCAATCGCTTCGAGCAGCTCGAAAACGATCCGTCGTACGATCCGATTCGCGGCGATTCCCGCTTCCAGGCGATCGTGCGCGAGATGGCGGCTTGGTGGATCGAGCGTTCCTACCGACTGCAGGATCCCACACAGCTGGACCTTCGCATGCGGGCGGTAGCGCATCTCGCACGTGGCGAAGAGGCGGAGGCGATCCGCGCACTCGAGGCCGCGCTCGCGCGCGGCGGGCCCATCGACGAACGGATCCGCGCGGAGCTCAGCGATCTCCGGCGGTCGGCGGCGGCGCCGCAGGCGGACCCGCGCTGACAGCAGCCCCTACGCGGCGGGGCGAGCGGCACCCCCCGCCGGCGAATACGACCGAGGCCCCGAGTGGCGAGACCCGGTGCCGCAGCCTCGCGGACTCTTGTGCAGCTCGAGCGTGGGGACTCCGGCCGGAGCGCCGGATCGGCCTGCAGGGTCGGCACGCTGCGTCGTCCCCCCTCGCCGCCCACCTAAGAAAAGCGCTTCCGCCCGCAGGGCGGCGCTCCGATTCGCTCCCCCAACCCACCGGCGGATTCGCGCTCACTTGCAGGTGACCGATCGTTCCGCGGCGAGGCCATGCATCGTCGACGTCGTCGCTGTGGAGCCGCTCCGTCACGGGCCTGGCAAAGCGGCTTCTCCCGAACGGAGCCGGAGTGTGGGTGGCGACCCGCGGGCGCCGAGGCGGTCTCTCCTCGTGCGCTGCGCGCGCCTCGCCCTTGCACTAGGTTTCGCGGCGGTGATCGCTCCGCCCCGGCCCGACGATCCGCTGGTCTCGGTTGTTGTTCCGGTCCTGGACGAAGAGGACTGCATTGCCGAGCTCGCGCGGCGCGTCTCCGCAGCGGCGCACACCGCGAGGGTTCGCCTCGAGCTGATCTTTGTCGACGACGGTAGCGTGGACGAGACGCCGCTCCGGATCGCCGCGCTGCGCACGCACGACGCGAACATCAAGAGCATCCGCCTGACGCGTTCTTTCGGTCATCAGTCCGCCCTCCTGGCTGGACTGCACTTTGCGAAGGGAGATGCCGTCGTCACCATGGATGGTGACCTGCAGCATCCGCCGGAGTTGCTGCCTCGGCTCCTCGAGGTCTGGCGCGGCGGGGCGGACATCGTCCACACGATCCGGCGCACGTCCGATCGCGCACCACAAGATTGGAAAGCCCGGACGAGTGCGCTCTTCTATCGTCTGATGAATCGACTCGCTGGTGTGTCGGTCCCTCCAGGCGCCGCGGATTTTCGCCTCCTGGATCGGCGGGTGGTAGCTGCCCTCAATCAGCTCCCCGAGCACTTCGCATTTCTGCGGGGTCTCATCCCCTGGTTGGGCTTTCCGGATGCACAGATCGAATACGAAGTGGCGGCGCGTTTCGCGGGCCGCAGCAAGTACGACGTCTGGCGCATGCTGCGCCTTGCCCTCGACGGCATCCTTTCCTTTTCGGTGGTGCCCCTGCGGCTGATCGCGCTGCTCGGCCTTGCGACCACGTTGGTCGGAATCGCCTACGGCATCTTCGCCCTCATCGCGCAGATGATGGGACACGTCCAGACGGGATGGACGTCACTCGTCGTGCTGGTCTTGGTGTTCGGTGGTGTGCAGCTGCTCTCGGTGGGCATCCTGAGCGAGTACGTGGGCCGCACCTACGAAGAGGCGAAGCGCCGACCCCGCTACGTGATCGATCGGCTCGAAGGCATCGAGTGGCGCTGAGCTGCCCTGTCTGCGGAGCTCAGGACGTGCGCCCGAAGCTCCGCACGCACGGAGTCGACGTGCTTCAGTGCCGCGCCTGTGCACTCGCCTTCTGGCTTCCCGAAGACGGCTTCGATCCCGCGCGCCTGTACGATGGCCAGTACTTTGCGAGCGGCGACGCGTCGGCGGGCTACGACGACTACGCCGCTCTCGAACCCGCTTTGCGCTCGACCTTCCGTCGCCGGCTGGAGCGCCTGCGCGCAAAGCCCGGTGCGTGGCTCCTCGACGTGGGCACTGCCTACGGGTTCGCGGCCTCGGAAGCCGAGCGGGCGGGCTTCCGCGTCGCAGGCCTCGAGATCTCGGCTGAAGCCGCCGTTCGAGCCGCTGCGCAGATCCGCAGGCGGGTCGTCCGCGCGAGCGCGGTCGAGCTTCCCTTCTCGAACGCGCGCTTCGACGTGATCACGCTCTGGGACGTGATCGAGCACCTGCCGGACCCGCATCGGGCCGTGGCGGAGATCTCGCGCTGTCTACGCCCCGGTGGCCGCCTGGCGCTGACCACGGGGGACGTCGAGAGCCTCGTCGCCCGTTTGTCCGGCGAGCGGTGGCACCTCTACACGATCCCCGAGCATCTCTTCTTCTTCTCGCGAAGAAGCCTGCATCTTCTGCTCGAGGCGCACGGGCTTCGCGTCGAGCGGATGCGCGCACAAGGCGCGTCTTATCCCCTCGGCTACCTTGCGGAGCGGCTTCGGAAGACGCTGCTCGGACGCAACCGTCGCTCCGGCCACGCCTTCCGGGGCTCAGACCTCATTCTCCGCGTGAATCTCTTCGACGTGTTGCTCGTGGAGGCCGTGAAGACTACGGCCAGGGTGGCATCCAGTCGGGCATGAACCCCGACGTCTCGAAGAGGCGCTTGCCCTCGCGATCGAGCACGATGATCTTGCCCTTCGTGAGGTCGATGTCGTCGCCCGCGCCCTGCGGCCGTGGGTGAGCGGGTTCGGCCGTCACGACGAGCTTCTCTCCGTCGGGCGACCAGTGCGGTGCGTACTCGTCCATGTCTAGGGAGCGGGTCAGGTTTCTGGGCTCACCGCCCGAGAGGTCGGCGAGGAAGACGTCCATGCTTCCGTCGCGGTTTGAGACGAAGGCGATCTCGTTGCGGGTCGGACTCGGCATGGCCGAGTGATTGTCCGCGCCGGGCACGTTCACCACGGTCCGAGGCTCGCCTCGGCCTTCCGCGTCGATGGCGTAGATCTTTCGCAGCCCGCCTGCGACCGGACGCGCGGTATAGACGATCTCGCCGCCGTCGCGCGTGAACCACGGCTTCTGGTAGAAGCTCCCGCGATCGTCCCGCAGCGGGCGGGGCGGATGATCGGCCTGAAGCAGCCAGAGGCTCGACCCGGCAGAGTCTGCCCAGCGCCGCTGCGCAACGATATGAACGCCATCGGGCGCGAAATGCGGCCGGAAAAACCAGTCTTGCGGGCCGGCGGCGGCGGCGAGCCGCACTACGCCGGTCGGAAGGTCGACGACGCCGATACCGCTGGGCGGTGACCTTCCGAGGAAGGCGAAGACGACCTCCCGGCCGTTCGGCGACCACATCGGCCACTGTTCGTCGCGGTCGGGTGCCGGGGCAAGCGGGCGCTCCGCGTCCGTTGCCGGATCCCAAAGCACCAGCTCGGACAAGGCCTCACGTCCGGCGGGCTTCACCTGCACCAGGAGCTTGCCAGCGGCTTGTGACCAGTAGGGCCAGTCTTCCTCGCGATTCGGCGTGGGGTGGAGCGGTGCAACGGCGCCATCGCGCAGCCGTGCGCGGGCGAGGTCCTTTACGCCCTTCTCGAGACGCACGAAGACGAGACCCTTGGATGCTTCGCCCGTAACGCCCGTTTCCGGATGCGATCGCGAACAGGCGAGCACGAGGGCGCAAGCGAGCCCGAGCACGATGCCCATCCCGCGCGTCACCGCGTCTCCGGTCGGCCCGGCTGCGCTCGCGAAACGAGGAAGTCGTCGAGGAATTTGGCCGCGAGCGTGTGCTTGCGCCCATTCGAGGACCTTTCGCACCCGTCGAGTCGCTGCTCCCGGGCACGGGCTCGAAAGCCCGGCGTCGCCGTGCTGCAGAGAGACGACGCGGTCCTCGGAACGGCGCTCATCGGGAGTCTCCCGGAAGGCGACGCCCTCCCGGCCAGTACGCCGGACCGTTCCAGCGGAAGACGCAGCGCTGGACCGTCATCTCGCGTGTTTCGGCGAGATCGATCGGCCGTACGAAGCAGGAACTCTGTACCACAAAGAGCGTTGTGCTAAGCGCGAAGGCGCCCGAGAACGCGACGACGGGCGCCGCGAGACGCGGCCGCGCCGCGAGCGCCATTCCGGCTGAGGCCGCGACTGGGATCGCGAGGACGGTGAGGCCGCGGCGGAGGTCGAGAGTCGTGCCCATGCCAAAGGGCTTGAACCAGATCTCGTTTAGGTAGAACACAACGAGCACCGCGCAGCTGACCGCCACGGCGCGATGGCGGCGCCAGAGAGCGGGCGCGCCTGCTGCCGCCAGCACCAGGGCGAGCGGGCTCGCGAGCAGGAGCAGTTCCGTCGGATTGCCAGCGAAGCTCCAGGGGAGAGGCCCGCGCAGGTAGTCGTCGCGCGAGAAGAGGAAGGCCTCGCGCAGCGTGCAGCCGCTCGCAACGTGCACTGCAAATAGCGGCGAGGCCAGCATCGTGCCGGCCGCGAGCGCGAGGAGGCTGCCCCGGTCTCGGCTCGCCAGGGCAAGGATGCCGCCCGCGAGGCCGAACAGCAGGGCCGCCGCCGTATGCACGAAGAACGTAAGCGCTAGCACGATGGACACCATCACGTGTCGGCGGCGCAGCAGCAGGCCGAGTCCCGTGAGCGTAAGCGCATAGCCCATGGCCTCGACCTTCGGCACGCACCAGGAAAGTGAGAAGGCGTAGGGCATGAAACAGAAGAGGGCGGCCGAAGCGGCGGGGAGCCCAGCGCAACGCTGGAAGACCCGGAAGCCCGCCATTAGCGCCGCAGCCCCGGCGAAGGCGAACAGTCGCGGATAGAGATCAAGTCCCACCCAGTGCGAGAGCAGGGCGCCGAGCACGTGATAGGCCGGGGCGTAGACGTTGTGCAGCCCGGGCTGGTCGCGCATGAGTTCGATGAGCCGCAGATGCGGCACGAGGTCTTCGCCGCCATGCAGGCCAGGCGCACCGAAGACGACGACAGCGTGCAGCGCCAGCGCGACTGCAGCGGCGACGCGGAATAGCCAGCGCTCGGAGGGCAGCTCGGGCGTTAGGGCGAGGGCCTCGGCCTCGGTCATGCGCTCTCCGGGCGGAAACAGCGCCGAACGGCGCGCTCGTCACCAGGGCGACTACACAAAACCCGTTTCTCCCGGCTTGCGCAAAGAGTCCTCCTCATGAAGGCGGTCGGGTGGCGGGATCGTGCCCGATGCGCTCCCAGCGCAACTGGCCTGTGGCGGGATCGATCGACCAGAGCACGCGCAACGGCCGCCCGCGCAGGAGATCGACAGGCAGTGGACCGAAGGCGCGACTGTCGCGGCTCACCGCCCGGTCGTCACCCAGTGCGAAAAACGTGCCCGTGGGGACACGGAGCGGGCCGAAGCCCGGCTGATCCGCGCGGCCCGGCTGCACAACGTAGCGACGTGTCCCGAGCTGCTCCTCGCGGAGTTCCGGTTCCACGCCTTCCCGCGTCACGCCGCGCGCCTCGCTGTCGACGAACAGTTCTCCCTCTCGAACCGAGATCTCCTGCCCTTCGGTCGCGACGAGTCGCTTCACGTGCAGTCGTCCCGATGTGGGCGGATGCTCGAAGACGACGAGATCACCGGGTGCGATCCGATGGAGCAAATCTGGCCGCACGTCCACGAGCAGGAGATCTCCCGGCAAAAGGTTGGGTCGCCCTGACTCGCGATCGAGGCGCATCGGTGCGAGCCAGCGAGAGGTCACGAGCGAGAAATCGAGGGCGAGCAACGCGAAAACCGCGAAGGGAAGCGCTACCCCCGCGGCCGCAAAGCGCGCGCGCTCTGCGGACGATTCACTCCTCCGCGTGGCCAGGCGCGCCGCGTCGAGGGCCGGCAGCGCGAGGACGGCAAGGGCGCCCACCGATCTCAGGGGTGCAGCACTCGAGATCGGAAGGACCGGGAGCGTCCAGATGTAGAGCGCACCCGGCAGGAGCAACCCCGCCGTGACCACGGCGACACCGAGTGCGCGCAGTGGGTAGCCGGCGTAGAGATGACCGGCGCCGGGGAAGGCCAACGCCAAGAAGGCAGGAAGCCACCGCCGACTCACGGTGACGTTGCCGAGGATGGGCGGGAGACAAGCCCACCCCTTGAGCCCGCTGAGACTCCTGGTGTCGCACCGACGCGTCGCAGAATTGCGGCGGCGACCGCCTCGCCGTAGAGGCGGTTGCCATAGGCATTGAGATGATCGTCGTGGACGAAGAAAAGGTCGTTGGGCGACAGCCGGTCGCGCGCGAGGGCCGCGCGCAGAACGGGAGCGACGTCGACCACGTCGAACCGGCGCAAACCGACCTGGCTGCGGAAAACGGCGAGGCTCCCCTCCAGATCGATGCGTGCGGGTACGGGTGCGATGAGAAGCCGACAGTCGCACTCGGCGCCGACGCGCTCAAGGCGATCGAGGACCTCTGTAACCCAGGGCAGGCGCGAGGCGATCACCGCCGCGTCGAGGCCGAGCTCTGCGAGGCGCGGCTGCAGAAAGTTCAGGCGGTATGGGTTGAGGACGCCACCGGAGAGATAGGCTACGAGGCGCGCCACAAAGAAGTGGTCGAACAAGAAGCGGCGGACCCGGGCCTCGGCCAAGGCGTCCGCGCGCTCGCGGAGCGCGTCCCGTTGGGCCGTCGTCTGGTAGGACAGCACGGTTCCCCGCCAACACTCGCGAGTGAACCGCCCGGTCTGCACGTCGAGATAATCATTGCCATAGAAGGCCAGCACGACCACCTGTGGCCGCAGGCGCGGCACGAAGCGCTCCATGAGTCGCACGTGCACGTCGGTCCCTGTGCCATCGATCCCGAGGTTCACGACATCGGCCGTCGGAAAGCCGCGTGTCCGGAGCTCACGTTCCGTAACCGCCGTCCAGACGTCCGCGCGCGGCACATTCATGGCGGCGGTGAAAGAATCTCCGACCGCGAGCACGCGCAGATCCGAACGTTCGGGGGGAAGTGGCTCCTCGTCGTAGAAACCCAGCGAGTTGATCTCAACCCAGTTGTTGATCTCGAAGTGGCCCGAGACACGTCCGCTCGATCCCGGGATGTAGCGAAATCCGATCTCGGCATCAGGTTCGTAGATGCACGGATACTCGATGCGCGAGAGCTGCGCGGGCCGCACGACGCGGAGAACCACCTCGGCGAGCGTGAGCGACGCTACAAGCCCGATCCCGAAAGCAGCGAACGGCAGCCAGCGACCGCTCGGCGGAGGGGAGTCCATCGCCACGGAGTGTGCGATGGGGGGATACGCACCGCCAGCCGCCCAGGCGAGCGCCGGGGCAGGCTTGGCTACGCTGCACGCATGCAGCGTTCTGCGCATGAACTGCCTCCGCTGCGCGGACTCCGCCTGGCACTCGCGCTGGTGTGGGTGGTAAGCGTGACGCTCCTCTACCTCGCGACGCGGGAGTTCGGTCGCGCGCTCGTGCCGTGAGAAGCGCGCTTGGGCTCGCGTCGCTGTTCGCCGCCGGCCTTGTTCCGAATCTTGCCTACCTCGCCGTGGGCCTCTGGCTGCTCGGCCCGTTGCGGCTGGCGGCGACGGGAAGCGAGCGGCTCGCGCTGGCCTTCGTGTTCGGGAGTGGTGCAGCTTCCCTCGCCATCCTCGTGCTTCGCCTCGCCGACGTGCCGGTCCCGCTCGGCTTTTTGGCACTCGTGGCCCTTGCCGGTCTCCCGCGTCTGCGCGGGGTCGTGGCGCAATCGCCGAGCTGCGAGGCTGCTCCGAGGTGGTCGCGAGCCGTCGACGCCGCGACCCTCGGGCTGGCCGTTATCACCTTCGTGGCTGCACTCGGCCCGAATACTTTCTGGGACGGGTTCGAGTATCACCTGCCCATGGTGCAGGCGTGGAGCCGGGGGCCAATCCGCGCGCTGCCGGGGATGCTCGACGCGGAGTTCCGCGCCGGGGTCGACTTGCTCTACATCCCGGCCGTGGCTGCAGGCGAGCCAGACGCCGCGGCTTCGGTGTCCGCCTGCTTCGCGGCCGCGCTAGCGGCGTTGATCCGCGGGGAGACACGGCGCCGCGCCTCGCCGGGCGCGGCCGCCCTAGCGGGGCTCTTCACGCTAATGGCCCCCTTCACGCTCGAAAATGCCCCATCCACATACGTCGACCTTGGGGTGGGCGCTTACGGCTTCACTGCGCTCCTCTTGGCGGATCGTTGGAACCGTGGAGGCGAGGCGCGCACGCTTGTGGCCTGCGCGGTCGCCCTGGCCTTCGCAGCGAACGCGAAGCTCCACACAGGTGCGCTCGTGCCCGCCGTGCTCGCGCTTGTCACGCTCGGGGGTCGCCCTGTGACGCTGCGGCGAGTTGTCGCGTGCGCCGCGCTTACAGGGGCGTTGGTCACGCCGTGGCTGCTGAAGAGCGCACTCACGACGGGGAACCCGTTCTTTCCATTCTTTGCGGGGTGGCTCGGGGCTGGCGCCACTACCCCCGAACATCTTGGCCTTCGCCAGCTGCGGCTCACAACGGACTTCCCGACGCCGAGTCTCGCCAGCCGATTCCCTCGCTACCTGCTCTCGCTCGGCTTCGGTCGCAATCCGCACGTGAGCGGTCTTGTCGGTGCGCTGCCGCTCGCACTCACCCCGCTCGCGTGGCATCGGTTCTCCCGCCCGACCGCAACCCTCGTGGCAACGCTCATGGCGCTCTTCGCGCTGCAAGTGGTGTTCATGCCGGCGTTGCGCTTCGGCGCGCCGCTCCTCCCTTTCGTGGCTGTGGCCGCCGCGGTGGGCGGCGCTCGCCTTGCACGCTCCGGTGTTGTGGCGCGGCGGACGCTGGCTGTGGTGATCGCCGTACTCCTTTTGCACCACAGCGCAGTCGTGGCGCTTCGCTACGGGCCGCGGATCCCGGCGCTGCGGAACCCCGCGGCCTACGAGGCGGCGGTGTTCCCGGATCAGGCTGCGCTCCGTGAGGTCGTGCGCAGAGCGGAGCCCGTGGTGGCAATCCCGGGCGGCGCCGTCGCGTGGATGCCGAAACCGGTCTACGTGCTCAACTGGGAGCGAAACGGAGAGATCTTCTTCGAACGCGTGCTTGGGCGGCAGACGCCGCCAGACGAGCTGCTGGCCCTACTTCGGGCTCGCGGCGTGCGCTCGCTCGTCCTCGACGCTGCGCCCTCGTGGCGCACGGACGGCACGATTGGAAACCCCGCCGTGGACGCGTGGCTGAGGACGGGGCGCGCCGCCGTGCGCCCCGATCCGCGCCCCCTGCGTGCTCGCGGCGGAAGGATCTGGGTCCTGATCGATCTGCGAGCCCCTGCGGCAGAGATCCCACCGTGACCGCGACGGCAGCCGATCCATCTTCGATGCCGCGACGCGGACCCTGAGCAAGCGCTCCACACCTCGGACCGAAGATCGTTCGAGACAAGGCGCGGAATCGGCAAAGTGACCCTTGCGGGGCGGTGGGCGTCTCCCCGCCATCGGACGCGATTGGGTAGAGTTCGATCGGGCGTATGGGCTGCGGTTCTTGGCTCGCGCAGCCCTTCGACCGCGCCGACGGCTGCTCTCAGGGAGGCGCTGATGCGTTCGGTGGGTCCGATTCTCTCCATCGTGATCCCGGCCCTCAACGAGGAGGGTGCGATCGGCAGCACGATTCGGCGCTGCCTCGAAGCGCGTCCCGCGCTCCTCTCGGAGGTGGGGCTCTCGGACGTCGAGATCCTGGTTGTGAGCGACGGCTCCACCGACCGTACGGAGGCGATCGCCTGTTCCTTCGAAGATGTCACCGTGATCACGTTCGAGCGGAACCGGGGGTATGGAGCTGCGATCAAGTGCGGATTTGAGCTCGCTCGGGGAGACCTCCTCGGCTTCATCGATGCCGATGGGACTTGCGATCCGCACTTCTTTGTAGATCTTTGCCATGCGCTCGATCGCGAGGGTGCCGATGTGGCTCTTGGTTCGCGCATGAATGCAGGGAGCCTAATGCCGCGAATACGTCGGCTGGGGAACCTGATCTTCGCTTTGATCCTCGGGCTCCTCAGCCGCCGTATCATCGGCGACACGGCGAGTGGCATGCGCGTTCTCCGACGGAGTTGCCTCCTAGATCTCTATCCTTTACCGGATGGTCTCCATTTTACGCCGGCCATGACCGCGCGCGTGCTGCTCGAGGGGAAGCTCAAGCTTGTCGAGGTCCCGATGCCCTACGCCGAGCGCGTCGGCGGCTCGAAACTCTCTGTGGTGCGGGACGGTTTCCGCTTTTTGATCTCGATCATTCAGGCCGCCATGTGCTATCGCCCTGCACGGCCGCTCCTCGTAGTTTCCTTCCTCGGGGCGGTGGTTTCGTTCTGGGTGGGGCTCGAGCCGACTGTCTTCTACTTGCGACACTCCCGGCTCGAAGAATGGATGATTTACCGAATTATGTTGACGTCGCTGGTTGCGACGATGGTTGCGCTGCTTGTCTCGAGCGCGGTGGTAGCCGAGCGCATCGCGGCCACCGCACATGATAGGCCGCCCAGCGACCGCGGTATCACCGCGCTGATCTCGCGCCTTTTCACGCGCCGTGGACGCCGCTTGATCGGGGCATTTCTCGTCGCGTGCGCGCTCGCTCTCACGGTTCGGGGTATCGCGGAGTACGCGACGACCGGGCATGTGACCATCCACTGGTCCCGCGTAATGCTCGCTTCACTCCTTCTCGTCCTGGCCGCGGCCCTCGGCACCGCAACTTTCCTGCTCAACATGCTCGACCTCATCCAAATGCAGCGACAAGGGGCATCGGGAGTGCATCCACCCCATCGAGTGCGTCGTGCCAGCCCCGCGATTGGCGCCAAGCCTTTCGGGTCTACCGACCTGGGAGACGACCCCGCGTGAGCCAGCAGCCGCTTTCGGACCGAGCATTCGACTCGCATGCCGGCGACTACGAGTCGCAACTGAGGGAGGGCCTCCGACTCTCGGGAGAGTCGAAGGAGTTCTACGCCAGGGGTCGGCTCACCCATCTGCGGGAACGCTGGCAAGCCATGGCACGCCCCGAACCCACACGGATCATTGATTACGGCTGCGGAGTGGGAGATGTGACGGCGCTGATCGCGGAGATGTTCTCAGGTGCGGAGGTGCTGGGCCTCGATCCCTCTCCCCGATGCATCGAGCGCGCGCGAAGTGAATACACCGCACCGCGCATTTCGTTTGCAACGCTGGAAGGCTTTGGATCCACAATCGCGGGCACCGCGGACCTGATCCACATGAACGGCGTGGTGCACCATGTGCCGTCGAATCAGCGCCCGCAGCTCTTCGCGGCGGTTGCCGCCCTGGTTGCGCCGGAAGGGATGGCTGCAGTGTTCGAGAACAATCCGTGGAATCCAGGCACCCGGATGGTGATGGCGCGGATTCCGTTCGACCGCGGCACGCGCTCCGTCGGGCCGCAAGAGATCCGCCGGCGTCTCCGCTCCGCGTCGCTCAAGCCGATCGAGACCGGCTATCTGTTTTATTTTCCCCGCCCGCTAAGGTTCTTCCGGCCGCTCGAACCTCTCTTGCTGCGAGTCCCTCTGGGCGCCCAATATTCAGTGCTGGCGTCCCGATAAGCCTGGACGTTTCTCGGGGCGGCCCCGCTGGACGAACAGAGCTGACGATTTGCGAGAACCTGGAAGAGCGCCTTGCGCGGGCTGCGCTTGCGCAAATCGGGTCCTCGACCGGACGACCCGTGTTGTCTGGCCGCGCCGGGACGCATCCTCGCGACGCGGCCCCGACCGAAGATCGTTCGAGACAGGCGCCGCCTCCGCTCAGGATCAGGGCGGCGCGATCATTCGAATCTCGCACCGCTGCGTGTCGCCTTCGAGCAGGGCGGCTGCTCATCGGCATCCCGCGCCTTTCGGTAAACGCGGCGGGGTCCCTCGATTCGTGTGAGAGGCTCAGCGTTGCGTGGCCTCGAGCTGCGAGAGCAGTCGGGTCTTCGCGCCGGCCAGCTCCGGGGGAACGTTCATGGCATCCACGAGGGTCGCGAGATCTGCCGCCGTCTCGCGGGCCCGAACGGGCGGCATCCGGCCAAGTCCAGATGCCAACTCGCCCGCAGCGGAGAGTGCCGCGCGGGGGTAACCGGCCAACGCGGCGGCCCGCGTGCGGAGCAGTCCGTCCCCGGGTGCGGAGTCGATCGGCGCGAGGCAATCCATCAGCACGAGCGCTTCCCGAGCGCGGGCCGGGACGCCGCTAGCCACACGCCACGTCGCACGCAGGCGAAGGGCATCTGCGAACGCGGGGTTACGCGGGGCGACGCTCGCAAGGCGTGGCTCGAGGGCCTCGATCTCACTCGAGCGCCCGGCCGACTCGAGCTTCCATCCCTCCACCACGGCTGTGGCGCCGTCGTCGAGCCCCTGCGCGAGTTGGGAAGCCCGCTCATTGCCGGCGAGCAGCGGCCCCCGTCGCAAGCCCAGCAGCGCCCAGCGAGCCTCAGAGTTTGCGGGATCGAGGCGCAGCGCCTCGCTCAAGAGCTCAGCGGCCCGCTCGTCATGGCCCTCTGCTCTCTCTACCAATGCGAGTGCGCCGCGCCGCTGGCTGGTGTCTGGCATGGCCCAGGCGGCGCGCTGCGCCCGGTCCATCGCCCCTGACGCGAGAAGACGCCGCACGTCGCGAACCCGGTTCGTGTCGCTTGCCTCGCGCCCCATCGGGTCGAACGGCGCGAGAAGCCGCGTGACGCCCGCCTCCCGCAAGGGTCTCAGCCCTGCCGGGGAGCGCGTCTCGAAGAAGTTGTGGTCGTCGGTGTTGACCGGCGCACCCAACGCGAAGCGTCTTGCGGCTTGCTCGTCTAGCACGAGTGCTCGCATCACGTCGGAGACCTCGTGGAGGCCGAGCGTTGCATAAAGGAGGGGGTCGGCGCCGAGGGCGCGGTCTGCCGAGCCTGCCGGGTCGAGCGGCGCAGCTGAGGCGACAAAGAGCACGGCACCTGGCTCGGGCCGGTAGACCTGCACGTGAGGAAAGACGTCGAGGAGCGTTGCCACAAGACTGCGCAGCAGAAACTCGTCTACAAAAGAAAGGCCAATCCACTGCACGAAGACGCCGGACGCGCTCAGATGATCCCGCGCGAGGGAGAAGAACTCTCGCGTGTACAGGTGCGATGCGCCCGCGGTCCACGGGTGCGATGGCTGCGACACGATCGCGTCGAAGCGACCCTGGGTGAGCAGAAGCGCGGCGCGGGCATCGTTGAGACGAATGTGCAGGCGCGGGTCGGCAAGCGGATCACGCCGTCGTTGCGCGGAGACGGAGCGGTTGGCGGCCACCACTTCGGGCTCGAGTTCGACCACCTCGATGCGGTCGAAGCTTGCCGGTACGTCTTCGAGGGCGAGGCCGCCGCCGAGGCCGACGACCACAAGACTCTTCGCCTCGGGTCGCAGCAGTGCCGGCAGCACGGAGAGCCAGCTGTTGACCGGATAGCGGCCAGCCCGATCTCCTTGCGCGCCGATCGAGGCCTCGGGCAGGCCGTTCGTGCGCAGATGCCACGAGCCAGGATCGTTCGGTCGCTGGAAGAGGAGCACCGTCGCACTGCGACCGACAGCGTAGTAGGTGACGTCGCCGCTCAACGGTGCGGGCTCGAAGGGAGAGCTTCGCAGCATGCGCCAAGGGGTCTGCGGCGGGAACAAGACGAGGAGCGCGGCGCCGAGGGCGGCCAAGGCCAAGAGGGGCCGCGCCGGTGGAGTGGCGTACCAGGCGGCCGCTCCGGCGAGCGCGAGGTTCGCGGCGACCGCCACGGCCATGGAGCCTGCGTAGCCGGCCGCTGGGATGAGGAAGAAGCCGGCGCCGATGGCACCGGCAATCGCGCCGCAGGTGTTCCAGGCGTAAACGCGTGCGCTCGCCGACGAGGCGTCGGCTGGACCGCGTGCCAGGACGCGCACCGCGAAGGGGAAGGTCGCGCCGATGCAGAGCGTGGCCGGCAGGAGTACCGAGCCTGCGAGCGCGGCGTTGGCGCCGAGGCTGCCCTGCCAACCGGCGCCGAGCCGCTGTGCGAGTTCGGGCAACCTGTCCACGGCGTGAAAGGCAAGCAGTGACAAGGCGGCTGTGCCGAGCTGCGCGACGGCGAAGCCGCGCGCCGCGCGTCCAGGCGATCGGGCAAGACGCGAAGCCACTGCGCTGCCCACGGCGATCCCGATGAGGAAGCTCGCCAGCATGGTCGCAAAGGCGTAGACGCTCCCGCCGAGGACATGGCCGAGGAGCCGAGTCCACAGAACTTCATACGCGAACGAGCAGATGCCGGAGAGGAGGACGGCCGGGAGGATCCAGGCGCCGTTGCCGCGCGCGCGGGCCACAGCCTCGGCAGCCCTCCCGGGCTCCACCGGCGCAGCGAACCGTGCGAGGATGGCCGCGGTTGCGAAGACGCCGGCGTTCAGCGCTGCTCCCACGAGGACGGTTCGCTGCTGCCCGAGGCGCGGGAGGAGCGCGAAGGCGGCGACCAGTGTGCCAGCGACAGCCCCCAGTGTGTTCGTCGCGTAGAGCAGCCCGATGCGCGCTCCGATCTCTCGCTCGTGCCGAACCGCGTGGCGCGCGAGCATCGGGAGCGTTGCGCCCATGAGAGCGGTCGGAACGAAGAGGATCGCGAAGCTCGAGACGAGGCAATAGACGGCCTGGGCCGCGCCCCCCGACGCTGGAGGCGCGTCTTTGCCGCCGAAGAGCGCCACATAGAATAGCGTCGAGGCGCCCACTGCGAGGGGCACGGCCAGCGCCGAGAGCGCGATGCCGAGTTCGAGCAGTCCATACGCGAGCACAGGACGGCGGACGCGGTGCGCGAGCCGGCCGGCCACTGCCGCCCCCCCGGCCAGTCCTGCCATGTAGGCCGCGAGGACGGTGGCTACCGCGAGTTCCGAAGTTCCGAACACAAAGGCAAACTCCCGCGTCCAGACGGTCTGATAGAGCAGGGCGGCAAAGCCCGAGAGCAGGAAGCACACGAGCACGAGGGCGAGGCGGAGTTCGGCTGTCATCGGGCGGATTCTGGCCCTGCCGCGCGGGCGACGATCTCGCCGAGTGCATCGGCGATCACCCGATGGCCGATGCGGTTTGGATGGCACCGGTCGGGCAGGAAGCCGTAGAGCGCCGGGTTCGCCGCGAGGGCCTCGGCACCGTAGCGTTGCGCGAGGCGCTCGCGGTCGGCAGCGAAGGCCGGATCCTGAGCGATTTGCGGTACGGCAGCGTCGACCAACGCCGTGGCGTCGAGGTAGGGCGTGCCGGTCTCCCGGGCCACCCGCGCCACCACCTCGGCGACAGGGCCGCGCACGCAGTTCGCGACGAGAACGAGCGGTACGCCGGCCTGCCGCGCGATCTGGATGGCATCGCCGATATTCGCTGAGGCTTCAGCGTAGCTCGCGACGTTGCGCACGTTGGTGGCAGGGTGCTCTCCGTCTGCGCGGCGCAGCCGCGCGATCCAAGCCTCGAGCGTCTCATAGGCGCGGCTGTGGTGCGCAAACTCGAGCGCAGCGCCCAGCCAACCCTGCCGCTGCGCATAGGTGGCCCGGTCCGCCTCTCCGGTCATGGCGCCGTCGTTCGCGAGATAGCTCCAGGTCACAACGTCGGGAGCGAGCCCTAGCGCCTGGCGCTCCAGCATGACGCGTCCCTGGAAGGTCGAGTAGCCGGGGACGCCGAGGTTGAGCACCTCCCAGCGCGCCCCTCCACCCTCGCGCTGATCGAGGCTCTCTTCGAGCCGCGCGGGATAGGCCTCCGTACCCTCGACACCCCAGCAAAAGGTGGACGAGTCGCCGAGGGCGACAACGCGCCTCCTGCCGGGCGCGGGCTTCGGCTCGAATGGTTTTGTGCGATAGCCCTGGGCAGAGGTGTGCACGGTCCAGCGCGTGCTCTCGCGCCCTTCTCGCGGCGCGAACGGATCAAGGAATGAGAGCTCCCGATTGGGCCGCAGCCGGTAGAAAAGCCAGCGGTCCCATTCATAGACCTCGTAGTAGCGGCCGAGAAACCCCTCGTCCGCAAAGGCCTTGCGGTAGTCATCGCGCGCCAGAAGCCAGCGGTTTTGCATCCAGGGAGGGTTCGCCATCGCGCTACCCATCCGGGGCCGGAGATCCACCAAACGGCAAACGCCCTCGGCAGCCGCCAGGAAAGCGGCGAGGGCCGCCGCGGCGAGCAGCAGGTTTGCGACAACTGAGTGCGTCGAGATACCCGGACGCCCGCTTCCCCGGGCCGGAGCGCTCACGGGACTGCCTCACCCACTTCCACTGTCTTGCCCGTAGCCACGGCCTCTTCGGGCACCGACACCGCGTGCGCGACCCCACCCACCGTTACGCGATAGGGCTGAACGGCTCGCGTAGGCAGCCCCGTCTGGGTGGAGTAGGGCACACGCAGCCGTACCACTCCGTCGTCGCCTGCGAGGGCTGTGGTCCGCCAGGTGAACTGCCGTGGGAGCGGGGTGCTGAGGAGCACCTCGGCCGAGACGCTCGTTCCTGGCGCTGCATGGACCTCGAGCTCTGCGCCGGGCACGATCTCGAACAGCTTGTAGGGCGCGCCCTGTGAGCGAACCCCGCGGCTGAACTGCTCGCCGATCGCGAGACCCCCGCTCGGCCCCTCCGTCACGAGCCGGAAGCGTCCGAACGCGGGCTCCCCGCCGAGCTCACTTCCGTCGCTGCGGTGCAGGCGGTTTACGAGGGTCCAGGGCACCGGGCCGCCGTAATCCGTCGTGACCACGTAGCGAGCTTTCAGCCGTTCCGCCTCAGCGATCGCGTCGCGCTCGGCGCGTAGACCAAAGAACGAGCCGACGGCGATATAGTTCTCGAGGCCGATGTAGGGCCCGAAGTTGTCGGCCGGCGTCGCACGGTGCGCGACGTAGTGCAGCACGTGTCCGATGCCGGGATAGGCAAGGATGGCGTACTCGGGTTGCACCGAGGGATCGTCGAAGCCTGCGGTCTCGGGCGTCGCGGTTCGCACGCGCTCTGCAAAGCGCACCATCGAACCCTGATAGGTGAGAAGTGCGGGGTCCCCGCCCGGGATTCCGTAGCGCAGCGCCTGCCCCGTCCGCAGCGCGTTGCGCCAGTGGAGCTTGAGCACAGGCGCGAGAAGCAAAAGGGCGAGCGTCACTGCAAGGGCGGCGGCCGCACGCGGATGCGCACGCCGCGCAAGTGCATTCGCAGCTCCGCCGAGCATGAGCGCGAACGCGACGCTTCCAGCCGGGGAGTAGTCGTTCGCGAAGCGAACCTGCAGCAGCCCGAGCGCCCCGAGGGCGGCGGCCCATGCCGCGAGCACAAGGGCGGGGGCGCGCAGCGTTCTCCGGCGCGCGGCAAGGAGTGCGGCCAGGGGCGCCACGGGGATCAGCCAGGCAAAAAAGCCCAGGCACTGCCGCGCGAAGCGGTCGGAGAATCGGGGCTGAAAGGAGAAGAGCGGATACTCCTCCAGGTTCCGCCCCCCGTAGGCGTCCGTCTTCGACACGTAGCCGAAGCCAAGGCCGAGCTCTCGGACGGCGCCCGTCGTCGCGAGCAGCAGGACAAGAGCCGGGATGCCGAGGGCAGCGGCCCTTAACATGCGACGGACGGCGGACCGCGAGGGCCGCAGGTGTTCGAGCGTGCGCACGCCGAGTGCGACTGCGGCGACAGCTACCAACACAACCACGTGTAGTCGCGACAGCTCGACGGCCGAAAAGGGGCCGCCCACGGCCGTGCCGGAGACGAGCACGACGGGGAGCACGATCGCCGCGCTGGCGAGCGTGCTCCCCGCTTCGCCTGCCAGCAGATCTTGCCGCCCGGTGATGACCCCGGCCAGCAAGAGACAGCCCTCGGTGAGTCCGAGGTAGATCAGGCTTCCCTGCCACGTGAGAAGGAGTGCGGCGCGGGCCAGCGCGAGGGCGGCGAAGTGACGCGAAACCCGCCGCACGTCCCGCGGCGCCTCCGAGACGATCGCGAGCACAAGCGCGAACACGAGGGCGCCGAGCAGGGCCTGTGCCGCGTGATGGTCCGCATTGCCGACGTTGGAATACTGGACAGTGGCGGGGAAGAGTGCAAAGAGCACCGCGGAGCCAACCGCACAGGCTCGGCTCGCGACCCGACGCGCGGCCGCGTAGACCGGCAGTGTCGTGAGCGCCCCGAGCGCCACGGGCGCCCACGCCGCCACGCGCTCGAAGACGGTTTGCGAGCTTCCGAACAGCCGCGCGGTGCCGGCGAGGGCGAGGTCATAGAGCGGTGGCCACGGAACGAACGCGCCTTGCGGGTAGTTGAGGTAGGGGTCGCGGAGCAGGACCTGAGGAAAGTGGTCGAAGCTGAAAAGCGCGCGCCGCGCGTGGTAGAAGGCGTCCCCGAGCGCGAACACCACCGACCCGTCACCGGGGAAAACCGTCTCAAGGCCCAGCGAACGGACCGCGAAAGCGAGCAAGGCCGTGAGGAAAAGGAGGCACCCGGCGACACCGCGCGTCACAAAGGGGAACGCGGCTAGGAGGAGCCCGGCGGGGCCTTGCTCTCGGCGCGCGCGGCCTCGAGCTCTTGCCGTGCCGCACCGGCCTCCGCAAATTTGTCATCAATCGCGAGGGCGCGCTCAAACGCTTGGGCGGCCTCGGGGTTGCGTCCGAGCGCGCGCAGCACGAGCCCCAGGTGGTACTGGAAGATCGCCTGCGGCTCCCGGGCCTCCTCGGCCAGCTGGATCGCGTAGTTCGCCTGTTGCAGGGCGGGCTCGTTCAGGCCCTTCTTCAAGTAGACGAAGCTCAGGGTGTCCGCGACGTTCGGATCGTTGGCGAGAGCCTGCTGAGCCTCCGTCGCAAGACGGAGCGCGCGGTCGAGCTCGACGCCGTCCTTCGCGAGCAGGAAAGCGAGGTCGTTCTTCGCGCCTGCGAGGTCGGAGCGCTCCGAGAGCACGCGCTCGAACATCGCACGCGCCTTCGCATCGTCGCCGCGCGAGACGTAAAGGCGCCCGAGAAGCAGCCGCGCACTCGGCGCGAGTGCGCCCGCCTTGTCGGCCTCCTCTAGGTTTTTCACGGCCTCGTCCAATTTGTTCTGCGCTGCGTAAATCTGGACCAGCAGCTCCGGCGCGCCGGGGGTATCGGGGGACGATTCGAGGACGCGGCTCACATCCTTCTCCGCCGCGTCGAATTGCTTCTGACCTGCAAGCAGACGCGCCCGCGCGAGAAGCGCCGCGGGCGGCGCCTTGCCGCTCTCGATCACCGCGTTCAGGCGCGCCAGAGCCTCGTTCGTGCGTCCCGCCCGTACGTCGATCTGTGTGATGGCCAAGAGCAGGTCCGGTTGTGTTGGGGCGCGCGCGAGTGCGGCCTCGAGATGCTTGCGCGCCTCGTTGGGGGACTTGTCGCCCTCACGAGCAGCGAACTCGATCACCGCATTGAACGGCGGCTCTGGCGAGGCGAGTACCCCGTCGAGCACCTGCTTGGCGGCCGCCGGCTGGTTTGTCTCGTAGAGCGCCGCGGCCAGGAGCGCGAGGTCGCGGGGCGGAATGGCTGCATCGTTCCGCACGAGTTGCATGTAGGTCTGGATCGTGAGCGGCCAGTCGCGGGAGGCGCTGTGGATGCGGGCCTTTAGCAGCATCACTTCGGTCGACGGCTCAGGGGCCAGAGCCAAGCTCCGATCCACCGCGGCCAGCGCTGCGGGATAGTTGTGCAGATGAAACTCGGTCACGGCGAGAAGCCGCAGCGCGTCCGGACTCTCCTGCGAGCTCGCGAGGCTTCGCAGGACCGGAGCGGCCTCCTCATAGCGGCCCGCGAACGTATCGGCCCGCGCGGTCGCCAGCTGCGTGCTGGGATCGCCGGGAAACTCTTTCTTGAGCGTGGCGATGGTCTGGTACGCCTCGTCGGTTTTGTTCATCTGGAGTTGAAGGCCGCTCAGCATGTCCAAAGCCCGCGCGCGGGAGTTCGACTTGCGCGCGGCTTCCTTCAACTGCGCGAGCGCATCGTCACCGCGACCCTTCTGGAAGAGCCATGTCGCAAAGTGCCACTGCGCGTCAAGGTCGTCAGGACGCTTCTCTAAGAGCCGGTGATAGACCGCCTCTCCGCCGCCGTCCTTCGCCTCATGCAAATCGGCGAGCTGACCCCACGCGGCGAGGTTCGACTCGTCCGCTGCGACCAGCTTCTCAAGCGCGAACTCTTCGAAAGCCGGATCGTTCGCAGTCCGCGCATATTGGACGCCAGCTCCCGCTGCGCGTTTCTTGTCCTTTACGTCACCCTTCTCTTCTGCCAGGTCGATTGCGCTGCGGAAGGCCACCGCGGCCTCGTCCCGGTGGTTCGGCCAGCCCAGATATGTCTCGCCGAGGTACAACCGCACGGTGACGTTGCCGCCGTAGAGCTCATCCGACTTGTGGAAGGCGTCCACGGCGGCCTGGAAGATATCGTCGGGCGGGGTCTTTCCCTGGGTCCGGAGCTCGCGAACGCGGGCCTGGTGCACAATGCCGAGCTGAAGCTGATAGAGCCCGTCCTTCGGCGCGAGCTCGATCGCCGTCTTGGCCTCGGCAAGTGCCTGCTGTGTATCACCGGCGCGGAGCTCGACTTCCATCCGTCGCAGGTGCGCCATCGGGTTTGAGGGCTCACGCGTCAGGACCCCTGTCACCAGCTCGTCGGCGCGCGTGAGATCCTCCCCCAACAGCAGCTTCGCCTCGTCGAGCGGCGCATCGGATCGGTTGGGGTCGAGCCGCTCTGTTTCACGCAGGTAGAAGACCGCGTCCGCGTAGTTCCCCTCCTCCTCCAGCAGCTTTGCGATGCGATAGTTCGTCTCCGCGTTCTTTGGATCGAGGTTGAGCGCGTTGCGCAGCAGGAGCAGCGCTTCCTTCGTCTTCCCTTCCTTGGCGTAGGCCGCCCCTTGGTCAAGGTAGCGCTGCACCTTCTCCTGGTTCGAGGAGCAGGCTCCGAGAAAGAAAAGCAGCGCGGCGGTACAGGCCAGCCCTGCACAACAGAGCTTCCGATCATTCATGGCGGAACTCCTCGCAGCCACCTTTTGCGCTGGGCTCGACCGGGAACTTCAGCCCTTCGGGGTCTGCTGGAGCCGGGCGATTTCCTGTTGAGCAGCCTCGGCCTCGGGGAACGGCCCGGCGGCGATCGCCGCTTGCAGGGTCGAGACAGCCCGCTCCGTGTTCCCCGCCTGTGCCAACGCGAGGCCGAGGTGGTAGCGGATCGTTGGATCCTTCGGACGCAGTGCCAGCGCCTCCTCAAACGAGGAGATGGCCGCCGCGGTGTCGCCGCGTTTGAGCTGGACGAAGCCGAGGGTATCGATCATGTCGGGCGTCGAAGGGCTCAGACGCCGCGCCTCCTCGGCCAGCGAGAGCGCTGTGTCGAGTTCGGTGCCGCGGCTCGCCAGGAGGAACGCGAGGTCGTTGCGCGCCCCGCTGTTCGAAGGGCTCACTTTGACTACCTCGCGCAGCCGCTGCTCGGCGTCCGCGGTCTTCCCCTGCGCGAGCAGGAGCTGCGCAGCGAAGTATTCTGCCACACCGTCGTTCGGTTTCAGCGACGCGGCTCGGTCGAGGAGCTCGATCGCGTGCGCCTTGTCGCCCGCCGCAGCGTCGAGGGTCGCGAGGCCGATCAGCGCCCGGGGCAGGTTCGGGTCGGCGGTGATTGCCTTCTCGAAGGCGGCCCGCGCTTCGTCGGTCCGGCCGCTCCGTGCCAGCGCCTCTCCCCGCAACTCGACGAGCGACGCCGATTGCGGATGCGCCGCAATCGCCCCGTCGATGCGGGCAATGGCAAGGTCCGGATGGCCGGTGGCGATTAGGTCTTCCACCACCGCGCGCAGCACAAGCTCGTTCTCCGGATTCTTGAGGTCGAGCTTCGACGCCTCAAGAAAGGCGAGCGACGCCTGGGGTCCCTTCGCCGCCCGCTCGATGGCGGCGCCTTCCAGGGCCACGCGGCTCTCTGAACCCTTGAGGCTCTTCATGCTATTCAGCGTCACGCGCGCCGTGTCGAATTGCTTTGCCGCGACGGCTGAGCGCAGCGCGATGCTGTAGGCCTCGACGCTGTTGGGATCGCGGTTCTGTAGGTGGGAGCTCGCGAACTGAGATGCTGCTCCATAGTCGCCGCGGTCGAAGTAAATCTTGGCGAGGGCGAGTGCCGCATCGCTGCCTCCGGGGCTCGCGTGCTCGGCCTGACGAAGCTCGTCGAGCGCGCGTTCCATGTCCCCGGAGTCGCGCGCGGCGATGCCGGCGAGGTAGCGCGCCCCGGCATTGTCGGGCCAGCGACGGATGCCCGCGGCAAGTGCCTCCAGCGCCCCCTTTGGATCGCCCTGTGCGAGCAGGATGCGGCCATGCAGCAAATCTTTGTAGGGCCCCCCGGTAATGCCGGCGGAGATCTCCTCCGCCTTGTCCAGTTGGCCAAGCTCCACGTACAGTTCGCCCTGCGCCAAGCGGAGCGAGTCATCGCCGCCGCCCGCAAGCTGCGCGGCGTGCTCCAGCGACTTTAAGGCATCCTGGTTGCGCCCGTGACGGCGCTGGAGGTCGGCGAGGGCCTGCCAGGCGGCGGGTGTCTCAAAAGACTCTGCCGCGTCCTTCAGGATCCCGAACGCCTCGTCCAGCTTGCCGGTTGCGGCGACACGCTCGGCCAGCATCACCCGGAAGGAGAGGTTCTCTGGCGCCTCGCTGACGGCGTGCTTCCAGAGCTCGGTCGCTTTCTCCGGGTGGTTCATCCCGTCGTAGAACTGTGTCGCGAGCTGGAGCGCCACGGGCTCCGTCGGATAGGTTGCGAGGCAACTCTGGTATTCCTTCTCTGCGCGCGTCTTGTCCTGCCGGGCCGTATCGAAAAAGTTCGCGAACGCGAGACAGCCGCGCGCAGCGAGGACCGGATCGCCGCTCTTCGCGCCGAGTTCTTTCACGTGCAGATAGCTCTTCTCGGCACCGTCGAAGTCGCCGCGCCCGGCGAGGGCAGCGCTGAGGAGGAGCGCGGCCTGGTAGTCGTCGGGAACCATCTCAGAGAGTCGCTTCGCGCCGGCCAGTGCAGCCTCTTTCTGACCCGTGGCGAGCTGCGCCTCGGTCAGGATGCGGAGTGCTGCCGGGCGCTGGGGATCGATTTCGAGCACGTGCGTTGCCACGCGAATCGCATCCTCGGGCTGACTGAGGGCCATGAAGACGGTTGCCAGCAGGATCCCGGAAGGAACCGCATACTCCTGCGACTTCGAGGACTTCTCGAGCGCCCAGACCGCGAGGCTCGGCTGTCCGGTTTGAACGAGCGCGGAGCCCAGGCGATGGTTCGCTTCCGGAAGGTCGGGCGCCTGTGCGAGGATCGACCGTAGGGGTTCGATGGAATCGTTGAACTGGCCGGCGTCCTGGAGCGTGCGAACTTCCTCGAGGCGCGAGTCGATGCTCGAGCCACAGCCGACGACGAGGAACCCGAAAGCGAGTGCGACAAAGCCCGCCGAGAAGCGGGCAGCGGCGCGGCAAACGGCGGCCGTGAGAGGACCGAAGGCGCACAGGGACACACGGGTTCTAGACATAAGCACAGAGCCTCCATCGCTAAGGCGAACCTCACAGTATAGATATCGGCAGAGGAGCTTCCAGGGTGACTGGCCGTTCAAGGCACACCCCGGAGCCGCTGCTTGGCGCCATGGGTCACCCGCTGCGGCTTCGTGCGCCGGCAGCGCGACGCCGAACTTCCCGTTCCGAGCGGCCCTTTGGTCTCGTGGTCCCGATCGCGAGTTCCTCGCGATCGGGGAGGAATATATATGGGCGACCCTGCGCGGGCCGGGCGCTCTCTAGGCTCGCTCGCGACTTCGGGTTGGGAAGCGCCGGCAGGATCGCCTACCGCGCCGCGGGAGCAGCGAGGACGAAGGGCACCTCTCGAGGGAGCCGGCGGGCGGACGACCTCGCGGCTCAAAAAGCTTCATATAGGAAAGACTTTGCCCAAGGGGAGAGAAACTCCCTTCCACGAAGCGGGCGCGTTTGCCGCGGGCCTGCCGCGAGGGGCGAGAGGGAACCTTCAAAATCAGGCAGTTACAGGAGAATCGAGAAGGCGCCTGCGGGTGGCACTGGGATTGCAGAGTGACGATACGGATCGGCTTCGATGGGCTGAGGTTTCGGCAGGGTGCCTGGGAATGCCTCGGCCTAGATTGACTTGATGTATCAAAATAAGGAGCTCTTTATGCGCAAGTTGTTTGGTCTCATCGCGGCGGCGGCGTTAGTCGTAGCCGGGCAGGCTCACGCGGCGACTCTTGGCTTCACCGGAGCTTTGGTCACGTCGATTTCGGGTCTTCCCGGGATCGTTGCGCCGGGTGCCGGCACGGCGACGGTTTCTGGGTTGAACGTGACGACCATGAATCTTGCCTCAGGCGCGTTTTCCGTTGCCTTTGTCACTCTTCCGGTGACGGACCCGGCGGCGGCCCCGATCGTCGGGGTCCAGGCGAAGAACATCAAGAACGGTGCGGGCTCCTTCTCCCTCGGCGGCAAGATGGCAGTCCAGGGCGGCGCGACCGTGTGTCTCTTCGGCAGCGGGTGCTCTTCGGCCCTCGCTAACCTCGCCGTACCGTTCACCGTGAACGGCACGAGGGGTGTCGGCCTTGGTGGGGCCCCGGTCACCGTCGCCAACAAGGCGTCGGGTATCAAGATCTCAGTGGAAGGCGCTCCTTGGGTTGCGACGACCGCGAAGGTCGGCACGATCACAATCATGGGCTTCGTCCACGGCCCGGCGTCAGGCGGTGCCGCGACTGCGGGGCAGGCCTCGGGTGTTGTGCAGCTGGTTACGCCGACGATCATCAGCACCAGCATCGGTGCCTCGGCGCTGCTTCCCGCCTTCGGCATCCTGAACCTGCACTTCGTGCCCGAGCCGGGTACGCTGCTGCTGCTGAGCGCTGGTGTCGTAGGACTCGGGATCCTCGGTCGCAAGCGAATGAGCAAGTAGCCTCGCGCTGCTTCTCGGCCTTGACGGGCGGCCACCCCGGTAACGGGGTGGCCGCCTCCTTTTTGGGTTGCCACGTCCGGGTGCAAGGCCACAATGCCGGTGGTAACCTCGCCCGTCCATTTGCACAGAGGGCATCGAATGCTGCGACGGATCCTGGACTCTCCGTGGCTCTACTTCACCCTCGCCGCCCTCCTTCTCATCGCCGCGATCCTCTCGCAGCTCGAGATTCGACTCCCTCCACGCCACGCGGGCACAATCGACGACATCGCACGGCTGCGGGAGCGCAAGGACCTGAACGTCGTCTGGGTGGTGATCGATACGCTGCGGGCGGATCACCTGAGCGGCTACGGCTACGCACGTTCGACCAGCCCGGTGATGGATCGCCTTGCGGGTGAAGGCGTTTCCTTTACCCACGTGGAGGCGCAGTCCACGTGGACGAAGACCTCAATGGCCTCGCTCTGGACCAGCCTCTGGCCGATCCAAACCGGTATCCTGCGTTGGGATCAGTCGCTCGCCGAAAAGGTAAAAATGCCGGCGGAAGCGCTCAAAGACGCAGGCTTCCGGACGGCCGGCATCTATCGCAACGGCTGGCTTGGGACCAAGTTCGGCTTTGGTCAAGGGTTCGATACCTATTATCGCCCCAGCACCGACATCAAGCCGGGGGGCTTTGAGCGGCATAATCCCTCCGCCCACCCGCTGAAGGGCTCGGACGGAGACATTACGGAATCGGTCTTCGAGTTCCTGCGCGGTTACGGACGCGAGCGGTTCTTCCTGTACCTGCACCTGATGGACGTCCACCAATATGCGTATGACGTCTCAACGCCTGTCTACGGCACGGCGTACATGGACTCATACGACAGCGCCATCAACTGGGTCGACCACAACCTAGGGGTGATCGAGAAGGCCCTGGACGACGCGAAGCTCCTTGACCGCACGGTCCTCGTGATCTCGTCGGACCACGGCGAGGCCTTCCGTGAGCACGGGTTCGATGGGCACGCGCGAACCCTGTACAGCGAGACGACGCGAGTCCCGCTCATCGTCTCATTTCCCTTCCTGTTGCCCAAGGGCGTGGTCGTGAACGAGCAGGTCCGCAACCTGGACGTCTGGCCCACGATCTTCGATCTGCTCGGACTGCCCCCGATCGAGGGCGCGGTGGGACGCTCGTTGCTGCCCCTCGTCGAGGCCGCGGGCCGCGGACAGACTGTGCCTGATCCGCCGCCTCCGGCTTTCGCGCACCTCGACAGGACCTGGGGCTCCATCGAGCAAAAGCCGGCTCCCATCGTCTCCGTCAAGAAAGCGGGCTGGAAGCTGATCCACAGCATGAACAGCAAGGAGCCAGAAGAGCTCTACGACGAGAACAAGGATCCCGGGGATCGGAAGAACGTCGCCAACGAGGAGGGAGCCGCGCGGGCGGAACTCGAGCCGCTCATTTCGCAGTATCTCGCGCTGCCCCTCGGTCCAGGGGGGACACCGACGAAAGTCGAGGTCGATAAGGACCAGCTCGAGCAGCTGCGAGCGCTCGGCTACATCGTCCACTAAGCCCAGCCCAAGCGCGCCATCGCGGGAAGTCTTTCTGAGCGCCGCTGGGCTTGCGAGGGGGCGCGAACGAAGGGGAGAAATCCGCGGGCCGCGCGGGCCGGCGCGTCGAGTCGCATCCCTCCCGCTTCGCCCCCGCGCTTCGCACCGTCCTTTCCCGGGCACAGCTCCCCGTGCGAAAGTCCCCGGCATTCGCTGCGTCTTCTCAAAGCACAAGGGTGAGCGAACGGGAGCCTCCAAGAGTCGCTGCCCCCCAATGATGACGTACCTTGCGCTGGAAAGGCACCGCGCGCATGCCCGATTCCCCCCCGGTTGCACCCTCGTCCTGGTATCGGGCGCTCGATCGCCACACGCCGCGCCTCGACGGGTTGCGCGGCATCGCGATCCTGCTCGTCCTCTTTTACCACCTCTGCCACTACGGGCTGGCCAAGACGCCGGTAGCACGGGTCTTCACCACGCTCGTCGTCATGGGCTGGTCGGGCGTCGACCTCTTCTTCGTGCTGTCGGGCTTCCTCATCACGAGCATCCTGCTCCGGCAGCGCGACTCCTCGAGCTACTTCCGCACTTTTTACGCGCGCCGCGTGATCCGAATCTTCCCGCTCTACTACGCGGTACTCGTGCTCTTCCTCTGGGTCCTTCCCGCGATCACCACCCAAGCCGAGGGCTTCTGGATGGCGGGTGCCGACCGCGAGACCGTCTGGTACTGGCTCTTCCTCTCGAACCTCCAGGCCGCATTCACCGGTAACTATCAGCACTACTTCCTGGAGATCACCTGGTCGCTCGCGATCGAGGAGCAGTTTTACCTGGTGTGGCCGCTGCTGGTCTATGTGACCTCGCGCCGGCAGCTGATCTGGATCTGCTCCGGGATTCTGGTCGGCGCGCTCGCGATGCGGCTCGCGATTGCCTGGTATGGCACGCCAAATCCCATCTTCCTCTACACGTTCACGCCCTGTCGGCTTGACGAGCTCGCGGCAGGCGCGTTGATCGCCGCGCTCGCGGTCGACGAGGCAAATATCCCGAGGCTCGCGCGCTGGTCGCGGCCCGCACTCTGGGGAGGAATACTGGCCTACGTCGTGGCGCAACTCTGCCTCGCCACGCGGATGCAGACCATCGCCTTTACTCTGCTCGCCGCAATCTTTGGCGGACTCCTCGTGCGGGCCATGATCGCGCCGCGCGGGGCGTTGCTTCCCCGTATCCTCGAGTCGGCCGTGCTTCGGTCCTTTGGCAAGTACAGCTTTGGCCTCTACCTCCTCCATATGCTCGGAGGCGAGATCGCCCGCGTGTTTTTCGATCCCGAGTTGTACAAGGGGAGTTTCTTCGTGGCACAGTTCGTGTACTGGGCAGCGGCGATTGGCTGCACCTATCTGCTAGCCCTCGGGAGCTGGTACGGGCTCGAGGTCCACGCCCATCGCCTGCGCCGCTTCTTCCCCTACCGCGCCGTGACAACTGGCAGCGCACGGCTCGCCCCCGCCCGTCAGCCCGATTGACCCCCATCATTCGCGAGTCACAGCCATCGCGGGGGTGCCCACCCCCGCCCAGCGGGAGCACGGTATGAGGTCCCAAGCATCCCAGTTCTTCTTGGTGTGGCCTTCGCCTGCGGCTTTTGCGCTGGCCCTCGAGGTGCTTCGGAGCAGGGTCGCGGCCGTCTCCTCGGCCGCGGGTTAGGATGCGGCATGCGTTGCGCGGGCTTTCCCGCCACTGTTCTACTGGCCTCTTTCGCGCCCGCACTGCTCTTCGTGGCTCTCCATGCGCGCGCGCTTCACTTCGACTTTGTGTGGATGGACGAGAGCGAGATCGTGCGCGAGGCCCTGATCCGCCCGAATGCATCGCTGCCCCACACCCTCGTTGAGCCTCTGTTCACGAATCTCGATGCAGGACTTGCTCACAAGACGCAGCCCTTCTACCGCCCCCTCCAGGTCGTGTGCGTAAGCCTCTTGCACAACGCTTTCGGGAAGGAGCCGGAGGTGTTCCGGGCCGTCTCGCTCGCCCTCGGCGCCGCAACCGCTGTGACATTCACCTTGCTGGCGTGGCTCGTCTTCCAGCGCCTCGACGCAGCCCTTGCGGCGGGCATGCTCGCGGCGGTGCATCCCGCCGGTCTCGAGGTTTACGTCTGGATCGCAGGTTTTTCCGAAGCTCTGGTGGACCTCTTCGCCGTGCTGAGCCTCCTGGCGTTCCTTCTCCACCTACGCGCTAAGACGCCGCGTGGGCGGCGCGGCTGGGGCGCGCTCGCCATGGCGTGCTTCGGCCTGGGACTGCTCTCGAAAGAGAACGGTGCCGCGATCCCGCTCCTCACCGCGGCCCTCGCGATCACGCACACGCGCTTGGAGCCGCGGACGCCGCCTCCCCGACTCTTCCAGGCCGCCTGGCGCGCCGCCCGAGATCCGTGGCTCGCGGGGGAGTGCGTGCTCGCCGTCGGCTTCCTTGTCGCGTGGCGGCCGTGGATCCTGGGCCATCCCACCGGTGGCGCGGGCTGGATCGGGGGCAGCCCGTTCATCCAGTGGCTGACGGCGCTCGCCGACTGGCCGCGCGCGCTCGCCTGGCTCGTACTTCCGCTCGCGTCTACGACCTCCGACAGCGTGCGCGTCGTCGCCAGCGCCGCCGACCCCTGGCCGTGGCTGGGCCTCGCGCTGGCCGGAAGCTCGCTGGCGGCATGGTGGCTCCTGTGGCGAGGCGGTCTCGCCTGGTCGGCGTTTGGTCTCGCCTGGATCTGGCTCGCATTCCTGCCCACGGCGAACCTCATCCCCTCGGTCCATGCCCGTGGCGAGCGGTACCTCCATCTTTCGGTCTATGGCCTCGCCCTCCTCGTCACCGACGCGATCCTGCTTCCTCTGTTCGCCGCGCCCGGCGCGCTGCGACGGGCCGCCGCTCTCGGAGCGGCCGGGGTGTTCGTCCTCGCGCTGGGCCAGCGCACCTGGGTCCGGGAGCCGGATTGGCGATCGACCGCTGCGCTCTTCGAGCGCGACGTGGCGCGGGACCCGGCCTTCCGCGAGGGCCGCTACGAACTTGCGGAGCAGGATTACCGCAAGGGCAGAGTCGTCGATGCCGAGCGGATGCTCGCCCCGCTGATTCATCCCGACACTGCGATGCAGGGCACACACGGGTTCCTGCCGGCGCGCAGCGTGTTCTTCCTCCACTGCATGGTGGAGATCGCGCAGCGCCGCCCACAGGCGGCCCTGCTCCTCGAGGGCGAGCTCGAGGCCACGCGCTCCGAGTTCGCGGCCGATCCCGAGCTCCGCTTTTGTTTCGGCCTCGCGCGGGAGCGGCTCGGCGAAGCCTCCGCCGCCTTCGGGATCTACAGCTCGCTCCTCGCCTTTGAGCCGCCGCGCGGTGACCCCCAATTGCGTATCGCACTCGCGCGCACTGCGGTCGCGCTGGGACGTTTCGACGAAGCCCGGCGCTGGCTCGCCTCCGTGGATCGCGAGAGCCTACGCGATCCAGGGCTCGAGGCCGAACTCAGCGCGTTGCGGCGGCAGCTCCTAGAGGGGGGCGGCCCACGCTGAGCGTTGCCAGGTGGCCCATCGCGCGAAGGCTGCGGCCTTCGAGAGAAGTGCGCCGCGGGGGGGGTGCACTCCTTCGGGAGTTTTCCGGCGTGCCGATGGGGGTCGTAGACACGGGGGCCGCAACGCTCGTCTCCCCGAGTTTGCCTGAGACCCGCGATCCGGCATCGGTCCCCGCACCGGCGCTGGGGCCCCGCGTCAAGGCGCGCGGGTCCCTAGGCGAGGAGGGCTGCCTCTCGCTCAGGGCTTTCCAGCCGGGGCGATCGGATTCACCAGCTGGCCTTCAGGATTTTTCACATCAAATCGCACGTTGGAGCGTCGCGCCGCGCTGGGATCCTCGCGGAACGGGCTCCCACGGCGATAGCCCGCCGTGCGCTGCTCAATCTCGGCCGCGAGCTCTGGATCTTTCCCCTCGCGCGCCAGCGCCGCAGCCTGCTCACTGACCTTCACGGCGGCGCCAAAGCGCCCGGCCGCGGCATAGGCTGCCGCGAGGGTGTCGAGCACGCTCGGATCGCCCTCGCCTGCGGCGCGTGCGGCCTGCTCGGCGAGACGCACCGCTTCGGCGGGGTCGCGCACGGCGAAGCTCTGATGCGTGGCGCGGATCCAGGCGAGATCGTTCGAGACCTGCGGCCAGCCGGGCCGTAGTGCGAGGGCGTTCTTGTAGGGCACGATGGCCTTTTCGGGTTCGCCCGAGTGCTGATAGAGCCAGCCAAGTGCGCGCCAACCCTCGGCGGACGGCCAGAGCTCAAGACTGCGCGCGATCTCGCGTCGCCCGGTCTCCACGTCTCCTTGGTTCACGGCCAAGACGCCGGTATTCGCGAGGAGCTCCGCAGAGGCGCGGCCCATGCGCTCAAGGCGGGCGGTAGCCACCTCGACATTCTCTACGTTGCCCTGCGCGAAGGCGCGCCGTACGCCGAACTCCTCCTCGAGGGTCGCGAGCGCGATGATCGCGGCGCAGGCGGCCCCGACGAGATAGAGCGCGGGCGCAACCAGGCCGCGCAGCGGCGTCACGGCGCCGGGAGCCGGCGAGATCGGCTCCGGCGGCGCCGCTGAGCGAATCAGGACCCGCGCTACGGCCCCGTCGCGGAGCTTCCAGATCGCGCCGTCGAGAATGAAGTGGTGGAGGTTCACCGCGACTGCGACCATCGTCGCGAGGCCAGCGTCGAACGGAACCCTCCCGAGCACACCCGGTGCCATCAGGAGCGCGGGAACCGTCCAGATCGCCGCGCCCGCGCAAAGTGCCTTTGCGAGGTAGGAACCGAGCCGCGGCGCGCGGTTCGATTTCTGCGCGAAGTATGCCGTGATCCACAGGTACTGTACCGAGTGGCCGACGGCGACCCAGAGGAACGTGTAGGCTGCGTACTCCACCGAGAACGGTGTTACGCCGCGGAGCCAGCCGGCACCGCGTGCGATCACGGGCAGGGCGAACCACAGCGCTTGTACGCCAGCCACGACCCCGGCTGGTGCCACGTCGGCGGCCGTCCCTTGACGCAGGAGCGAGAAGCCGGCCGCGAAAAGTGCGCCGAGCCAAACCGCGCCCACCACGAGGAATGCGGCGGATTGGATCCCGATCGGGATCCCGAGCGGGAGGAAGTGGTAGAGCGTGCTGCCGTAGGTGATGGGCGCATAGTCCACCGATTCCGTGGCGCCGTGGATCGCGAGAACCGTCAGCACAAACGACGAGAGAAAAGACGTGTAAATGAGCCGCTTGGTATTCGGCGTCACCTCGACGCCGCGCCGGCGGAGCAGCATGAGGGCGACGCCATAGTTCTGCCCCGTGTAGTGCCAGGGGCTCCAGGTGAGGAAGATCGTGAGGAGGATCGAGCCCACCAGGACCGAGTGGAGCCCGACCAGGAAGAGCGTCCAGACCGCGAGTGTTGCCCAGATCGAGAAGAAGACGTAGGCGCGCCGATCTTCTGCCCTCTCGTAGACGCGCAGGAGCGTCGCCCCGTAGTGGGGAGTTCCCGTAACGAGGAGGACGAGCGGCATCAGGCCGTCGGGAAGCATCGCCCTTACCTGGGGTCCGACCAGGACGAGGACCGTGAAAATGAGGCCGTAGCCGATTCCACATCCGAGGAGAAGGTCGGGAAGGGGACCGAACAGCCAGCGGGAGGAGGGCGACGCAGGCACGGAAGGAATCATCCATGAAACGGGGTACGGACTGCAAGGCGACGCACGAGAGCTCGGCGACGTTGAGCTGCGTCCAAGATGCACGACGTTCAGGGGAAGAGGCGGAAGCGGGCCGGTCCGCCGAGGGGGGCTCCGAAGGAGTGCTGCAACCCAGGGGGTCCGCTCTCCAAAGGGATTCGGGCAGCGACAAGAGCTGCGCGGGCCGAGGTCCCCATGCTCGGAGGCTCTACCGGAGCAGCGAGCGGCGGCGCAGGCTCCCCGGGGAATCATTGACCCCAGGTACGCGAGTTCGCAAAGCTCGCGGCTCGCGGTCGGCCGCTGGAGCAGCGTTTTGCGCCTTCGACTTCCCAAGGAGACACATGAAGCTCTGGCTCCTCACCCTAGGCTCGACCGCGGCATTGGTGGCCCTTGTGTGGCTCGGCGCCATCACGCAGGCTGAGGTGCCTGCCTTCGAAGCCAAACCGCCGCCCGCTCTCGTCGACTTCTTCGCCTACTACCGGCCCAACGCAGAGCGTGCCTTCGCACGCCTGCGCGCTGGAGAGATTCCGCTCTGGGACAACCAACAAGCGCTTGGTGGGCCGTTTCTCGCGACGCTCCAGACGGGGGTCCTCTACCCCCCGAATCTCCTCCACACGCTCCTCCCGGTTCAGACCGCGTTCTGCGTCCTGACGGCGCTCCATCTCGCGCTCGCAGCGGCGCTCGCTGGGGCGTTTGCAGGCGCCCTCGGGGCCGGCCGCTTCGGGAGCGCCCTTGCCGGCTTCGGCTTTGCCCTTTCCAGCCACCTGTGCTCCGCCAGCTGGACGCCGCCCATCCTGTGGAGCGCCGCCTGGCTCCCCGGTGTGCTGCTCGGCGTGGACCGGGTGATCCGGCGTCCGACGGCCGGGCGGGCGGCTTGCCTCGCGGGGGTGATCGGCCTCCAGGCCCTCGCAGGGTGGCCCTACATGGTTCTCATGACCTGCGCGCTGGCGGCGCTCTACAGCGCCGCGGCGCTCGGCGAGCAAGTCGCGCGTGAGCGGCGCGTACCCTTCGCCGGCGTTCTCGCCCTCCTGGCCGCGGCGCTTCTCGGGTTCGCCTTCGCCTCCCCGCAGTTCCTCCCCGCGCGGGCGCTCACCGCGCAGAGCTCGCGTGCTCTTGGTCTCCTGGATGCGACGCAAGCTATTTTTATTGGAAATAAGCACGACCCGGCGGTCTTCCTGAGCGTCTTCCTGCGCCGGGGCGTGAACGATGGGATCCCGGGACTCGGCCTTCTTCTTTTTGCCCCCTTCGCCGTGCTGATACCCGGCCCGGCTCGCGTACGCTGTGCTGCATTGCTCGCCGTCGTCGTCCTGGCGCTCATGATCTCGTTCGCGGATCACACGCCCCTCTACCGCGGGTTGCGGCGGTTGCCTTTGTTCGGCGACTTCCGCTTCCCCATGCGCTACCGCCTCCTCTCGACCTTCGGCCTGTCCGTTTGCGGGGGCGTGGGCGCAGGGCGCGCCTTTGCGCAGCTGCGCCCCCGTGCACCAAAACTGGCGTATGCCCTGGCTTGCTTTGCGCTCCTCGCGGCAGGCGGGCAAGCCGTGGCTGTGGTCCGCGCCCAGCCTCCCTTTCCGCGCGCCGAGACCGCGGCGCCGCCGGATCTGCGTCTGCGTGCGCTCGAGGCAGTCGCCGCGACCGGTCCCCCCCTCGCACGGGCCCTTTGGGACCGGCAAACCTATCGCGAACGGCTGGGCGTGCGTGTTCCCCTCTTGAACGATCTCGAGCCCCTCTCGCTTGAGAACACAGCGCGCGCGGTCACCTTCCTGCAGCGCGGCGAAGCCAGCACCCTCGAGCGGTTCCCGGGTGTCCCGGGAGCCGCTCCGTTTTTCGGGCGCGCTGTCCTGCCGCAGGACGCTGCGCGCACGCCCCTGCTGGACGCGCTTGCCGTTCGGTTCCTCGTCGCCGAGGAGCCCCCGGCGTGGCTGCGCGAGCGCTACCCGGTTCGGTCGAGCTTCGGTGGTCGACCTCTCGTCTTCGAGAACCCAACCGCGCTCCCCCGGGCCTATCGCGTGACGCGCGCGGAGCCCACGCCGGCCGACCCGCAGGCCGCCCTCGAGCGGCTGGTGGCACCGGATTTCGACGTCCATCGCAGCGTTCTGCTCGATCCGCTGCCGGGGGCGCTCGCGGACGCGCGAAGCGTGGACCTCGACCCAGCCGGCGAGGTCGAGATCACCCTCTACACGCCAGAGCGCGTGCTGCTCGAGACCCGAGGGAGATCGGCGGGGATCGTCGTGCTCTGCGACGCCTACTCTCCCGACTGGGAGGCGAGGGTCGACGATGCACCGGTCAAGGTCCTGCGGGCGAACACCGTAGGCCGCGCGGTGGTCGTCGGACCGGGAACCCATCGCATCGAGTTCGTTTACCGCCCCTTTGGCTTTCGCATTGGCGTCGCGCTCGCCGCCGTGGCGGTCCTCGTGTGCGCGGGCGTCGCACTCCGTGCCCTCGGCCGGAGAGGAGGAGAAAGAGATGGGGACGGCGGGACTCACGACGCTGGTTGATCGGTCCGACCCCTCGCTGCCGGGGGCCGCTCCGACGCGCGTTGGGCCGCGAGCCCGCGAAGCACCGGCACGCTGCCGGGCAGGGCAAAGCCATGAGATAATAGGCACCGATGACGGCCGCGACTCTCCCCGTCGCGACAAAGCGCTGGCTCTTCGGGCCCGTCCCGGATCTCCTCCTTGGCTGCGGGCTCGCCTATGCGCTCCTCTTCGCGCTGTTTTGCGTGAGAGGTGCGGCCTTCCGAAACCTCTTCGTGCCTGGGCTCCTTCCGCTCCTGAGCGTGGTAGGCGGCACTCCGCACTACGGCGCCACACTGCTGCGTGTGTACGGCGAACGCGAGAGCCGCCAGAAATACTTCTTCTTCGCCGTGATCGCGACGTTCGCAGTCTCGGCGCTCTTCGTCGCGGGGCTCTATCAGGCCACCATCGGATCGCTCCTGCTCTCGGTCTACCTCACCTGGAGCCCCTGGCACTACACAGGCCAGAACTACGGCGTGGCCCTCATGTTCCTCGGCCGCCGCGGGGTGCAGATCCAGGCCGTCGAGAAGCGACTCATTCATCTCTCGTTCCTGCTGTCCTACCTCCTCGTCTTTCTGTCGATCCACGGCGTGCTGCCCGGGGCGAACTATGCGCCGATCCAGTACCCGGGCTCTTACCGCTTCATGACCCTGGGCCTGCCCGCCGCATTGGTGAGACCCGCATTCGCTCTCGTGGCGGTCGCCTATGCCGGGCTTGTGCTCTCGTCGCTCGGGCTCCTCCTCCGCCGGGCTTCGACGCGTGATGTCTTCCCGACGGCGATGCTGTTTGTGACGCAGGCCCTGTGGTTCTCCGTGCCGGCGGTTGCGCGACATTATGGCGTGTTGGCGGACGTGGATCCCCTGTCGGTCGAGTATGTGAGTTATGTCTTCGCCTGGGTCGCCTTTGGTCACGCCCTCCAATACCTGTGGGTCACGACCTACTACGCGCAGGGCCGCCGTCCCCTCGGCCAACAGCTTCGCTACTACGGCCTGTGCCTCGCGTCGGGAGCAGCGCTCTGGGGCATTCCGAGCCTCGTCTTTCGGGGTCCTCTCGAGCCTCGCCTCGGAACCGCGAGCGTCTTCGTGATGGTCCTAGCGGTCGCAAACATCCATCACTTCATTCTGGACGGCGCCATCTGGAAGCTGCGAGACGGACGCGTCGCCCGCATCCTCTTGCGCGCGCCCGCTCCGGCGCCGCCCCCGGCTGGCGCAGCGCCGCGATCCAGCTGGTTCCGCCGGACGATCTGGGTCGTCGGAGGAAGTCTGGCTGCAACGACGATCCTCGCGATCGTGATTGGAGAGCTGGGTTTCCGGCGTTCGCTGACGGCGGGGGACCTTGCGGCGGCGCGGAGCGCGCTCTCGGCACTGGCGTTCTTCGGACGCGACGATGCGGTCCAGCACGGGCAGCTCGCCGATGCGGCCTTCTCTCGCGGCGAGCTCGCGCTCGCAGGGCAGCAGTACGAAGCCAGCCTCTCCCGCGGGCCGTCCTCCGCAGGTTGGCTGGGCCTTGCGCAGGTGGCGGAGCAGAGCGACCAGTGGCAGCGGGCAGCGGAGGCGTACACCGCTGCGGCGCAGCTCGATCCTGCGCCCGCCGTCTTGCTTTACAAAGCGGGTGCCGCGTGGCGTCGCGCGGGCGATCCGGCGAGGGCCGTCCCGCTCCTTGAGGAAGCAGTGGCCCTGGAGCCCGACAGCAAGCTGATCCGCTCCGTCCTCGATCTCGCAAGACGCGACGCCAGCCAACAGGCCGGGACGGCGGCCCGCGACACCTTCTGAAGGGCCTAAGTGCCCGGCGAAGGTTTCGGTAGGCTCCGGGCGTGCGGGATGCGCGCGACCCCGGTCACCTCCCTGCGCTCGACGGGCTCCGCGGTCTTGCTGCCACCATCGTCGTGGTTCGTCACTGCTACGCCGCCACGGCGATCCCTGATGATTTGCGCCTTCGCCTGCTCGCGAGCCCCTTCGCACTCTTCCTGAATGCCGATGCAGCGATCCAGCTCTTTTTCGCGCTCTCCGGGTTCGTGCTCGCGGGATCGCTGTTGCGCAATCGCCATCCAAGCGATCTCGCGCAGTACGCGGTCCGGCGCGTCATGCGGATCCACCCGCCTTACGCGGCGGGTGTTCTGATGGCGTGGGCGGCGAGCGTGTTTTTCTACCGGATAGCGGCTTTCGGTTCTCCCTGGATCGCGGGTCCCGCGAGCGTGCACCTCACGACGAGGGAGCTCCTCTTGAGTCTCGCGTTCCCGGGGCCCGCCTATAACCTGCTCGGCGTGGGCTGGACGCTCCGAATCGAAATGATCTTCTCCGGCCTCCTGCCCGTCATGCTTTTCGTGGCGCGAAGTCTGCACTGGAGCGTCGTCGCGCTCGTTTTCGGATGGGTGGTTGCGGATCCTCGCGTGGTCGGTTGGCCCCTTCACGGGGCGAGCTTCGCATTTGGGATGGTCGCGCTGTTGGAGAGCGAGCGGATGAAAAGCGCCTTCTCGCGCGCGTCGCCTGCGGCCCAGGGTGCCGTGGTGGCGTTCGCACTGCTCCTGTTTGCAGCGCCACTCGCCTTCGGCTTCGCGATTGAGAGGTCCGGGCTCATCGTGCACGGCTTTGCGGCCTTCTTGCTGATCTCCGCGGCGCGCTTCGTGCCCGCGGTCGGGGCCCTCCTGGCCGCGCGCCCCCTGCGTTTTCTGGGACGCACCTCGTACTCCCTCTACCTGCTGCACATGCCCGCATTGATCCTGCTCGCCCCCTTCGTGCTCGGGCGCTCGCCGATTCTGAGCTTTCTGGCCCTGGCGACGTCGGTTCTGGTGGTGACGCTCCCCCTGGCGGCGCTCTTCTTCCGCTGGATCGAGCAGCCGTCGATCCGCCTCGGAAATCGTTGGTGCGCAGTTTTGGCGACGCACCTTGGAACCGAGCGTCTTAGCTCGCGGCTTGCCGACGGGGCCTAAATCCGCGGCGTCCATCCGCAAACCTTCCCACACCCGTGTGTCGGCACGAGGACCTCAATCCTTCCCGGGCCCTGCCCGGACGGCGGCTCTTTTGGGCCGACGCTTGCGAGGGCAAGCCGGGGCCGAGCGCGGGTGCGCCAGGAAGCCCCGCTGGCACGCCCCGGGCAGGAAGCGCGAGCTGGCAGAAGAGCAGACGCCCGGTCAGCGTGCCGCCCCGGCTCGCTGGAAATCTGCTCGGAGGCTCCGCAACTCCTTGTCGAGCGGGCCGCCAAGGGCGAGCCCGCGGTCGATCGCGGCTACGGCCGCCTCGGTCTCTCCGCGGATCTCGTGGGCCTGTGCGAGCTGCAGGAGCTCGAGCTGTGTCGGGCGCGAACGCCGCTCCGCCTTTTCGATCCAGCCTTCGGCGAGGTCGGCGATCAGGGCTTTGAAGCGCGGGTCGCCACGCACCTCCTGAAACGCCGGACTCGTCAGCACGAAGTTCCAGTAGTCCCAGTCGCGCTGGCTTGCCGTCCGGAGAAGCGTGATTGTGGTCGAGGCGTCGCCTTGCCAAGCGGCGCGTTGCGCGCGCAGCACGAGCGACGAGACTCCATCGGGATAGGCGCGTGCGGCGTCCGCCATGAGGGCGTCCTCGGAGCGCCAAAGCCGCGCGCGCTCGGTGCTGCGGACACCGAAGAAGACCGTAGCGGCGAGTCCGAGCGCGAGAAGGCCGCGCGAAAGGAAGAGGCGCCGCCGCGGATCGGCGACGCGCTCGAGCAGATCCTGACCTGCGATGCAGCTGGCGAGGAGGATCCCCGGCAGCATGAAATAAAGGTAACGGTCCGCGACCGGATAGAGAAAGGGGAAGATCTGCGACACCGGTGCAAAGGCTGCAGCGGTCCAGACCCAGCCCACCGCCTCGGTGCTTCGCCGACGGAGCGTGACCGCGAGCCGCACCGCGAGCACGAAGAGGGTCGCAAGCGCGGCAAGTGTGAAGGGATCGCCCAGGGAAAGCGAGAGCGGCGGCTCCTGGAACGCCGCCACGCCATACGACGTGTACGCCATCACGAGATAGCGAAGGGCATAGCTGGCCATGCTGCGCACGACGACAGCCCAATCCGCGTTCAGCGGCCGCGGGCCCGAATCGCCGTAGGCCGCCACCTGCGCCGCCGTGAAAAGCCCCGTGAGGAGGAACCAGACGGCAATCCAACCCCAGCGCGGCGCTATCCCCTCCTTTGAAGACGAAGCGCCTCCTCCCGCGCCGCACCAGGCCAGCACGGCTGCCGCGGGAGCCGCGAAAACAGCCATGGGTTTTGAAAGCAGCGCAAGCGTGACGGAGAGCGTCGCCAGAGCCGGACGACGCAAAAGGGCGAGCAGTGCGAGGAGTCCAAAGCTGAGGGCGAGCGGGCTCCAGATCTGCGACATCCACGCCACGGCTTCGACGTTCGCGGGATGCAGGAGAAAGATCGCCCCCGCCACGAGCGCCGCCGTCGCGCGCACCCCGACCGAGAAGAGGAAGGCTGCGAGCAGCGTCGTCGCGAGCGCATGTACCACCAAGTTCTCGAGGTGGTAGGCGAGCGAGACCTGGGGATGCGCCCACCACTGGAAGCTGTGGACGAAGGCTCGCACGGGCGCGTAGTTCTTGAGACTACTGGTAGCCTGGCTCCACGGGTCGACGAGTTCCTTCAGGTTCTCGGGGCTCGGAGTTGTGATCCAGGGGTTCAGCAGGTAGGCGAAGTCGTCGGCGATCGGCGGACCCGAGAGCGCAGGCCAGTAGACCGCCGTGGAGACGGCAAGGGCGAAGGCGAACAGCAGGAACAACCCGCGTCCCTCAAGAAGCTCCGCCGCCGTGCTGCGCCGCTCCATCCGCGTGCGTAACCTATAGTAGTCCCGCGTGTTCGGGACGAAACCTTCCGATTCCGCGACCCGCGGGGTCCTCCCGCTCGCAGCCGTCTTCGCTCTTGCACTCGTGCTGCGGGCGCTGATCGTCGATCTGCCGTTTGAGCGCGACGAAGGGGAGTACGGCTACATCGCATGGCGCTGGCTCCAGGGTGCCCTGCCTTACGTGGACTCTTTCGATCAGAAGCCACCCGGCGTCTTTCTCGCCTACGCGACCTTGATCAGGCTCTTCGGCACAAGCCCTCGAGCGGTGCACTGGGGCACCCAGCTCTATACGCTCGGCACCCTGGCGGCGCTCTTCACCGTCGGTCGCACCCTCGTTTCGCCGGCCGTCGGCGTCGCCGCCGCGGCGTTCCTCGCGCTGCTCACGCTCGATGCGAGCTTCCTCGGCAGTGCCTCGAACACCGAGACCTTCCTGCTCTTGCCGATCATCCTCGCGCTGTGGGCGGCCGTGCGCGCCATCGAGCGCGACTCGCTGGGATGGAGCGCGGCGGCAGGTCTCCTGGGCGGCCTCGCCTGCCTCTTCAAACAGGTGGCCGCGTTCGATCTGCTCTTCGTTGGGCTGATCGTCGTCTTCCTCGGCACCCGTCAATCGCGCCTGCGCCGCGGCGCTGCGCTCACGCTGGGCGCGGTCGCAGCCGTGCTCCCCGTCGTCGCGGTTTTTGTCGGCTCGGGAGCGTTCCACACCTTCCTTGAGCACGTGCTGCTCCACAATCTCGCGTACACGGCGCGCGTCCCCCTCAGCCAGTACCCGAAAAATTTCTGGGCGACCTTCTCCTGGTCGCTCGGCTCCTGCGGCGCGATCTACGCGCTCGCCGTTGCAGCCTTCTTCCAGCGCTCGGGCGCTCTTGCGTCTTTTCCCGAACCGCACTCCCTGCCCGTGCGCGGGATCGCAGTCGGCTGGCTTGCCTTCTCCTTCCTCGGGGTGGCCTCGGGCGGATACTTCCGCGAGCACTACTTTCTGCAAGCGATGCCCGCCGTCGCACTGCTCGCGGCCATGGGCGCCCTCGGGCTTCCGCCGAGGTCGATGGCGGCAAGCACACGCGCGCGCCTTTCTCTCCTCCTCGTTGCCGCGGCGCTGGCCGCTGGCATCGGAGCCTCGCACTTCTACTTCTTCCATCCCTCAAGCGACGAGCGTTCCCGCTGGCTCTACGGCCGGAGCGCCTTCGCGGAGTCGCCGCTCGTGGCACGCTTCATCGCGGAGCGCACCCGCCCCGACGAGACGGTCTTTGTCTTCGGCTCGGAGCCGCAGATTCTATTCGAAGCACAGCGCCGCAGCGCGACGCGCTACATCCTCGTCTATCCCCTTTTTGGCCCCTTTCTCGACGCGCAGGATCGGCAGCGTGAAGCGCTGGCGGAGGTGCGCGCAGCGCGCCCGGCCTTCATCGTCACGACGACGGTGCCTGCGAGCTTCAGTGGTACGAAAACACCGCCCGACGATCTCTATCGCGGCCTGGTCGACCTCCTGCAAAGGGACTATCGCCCCGCGGGCTTCGTCCCGGTACCGGCGCGCGATCGTCTGACGCTTTTGTCGGACGCCGACGCTGAGCGGATGCGGGCGGCGGTGCCAAAGCTCAGTGATCCGAGGATCTGGGGCTCGCTAGCGGTCTTCGAGCGGCGCGACCGGCAGGAGCGCTCGCCGCAAGCTGCGTTCACAGCTCCGCTGCCCGGCGCGTAGCGTCTTCGCGTGCGAGACGGTAAGAGCAACGAGATCCATGCGCTGGAGCGCACTGGGAAAGCGCAGTGCGCTCCGATCTGCGCTTCGTCGCACCAAGCCCCCGTGCCATGACTCTCGCGGGCTATCCGTTTGGTCGTCGCCAGCGCCGCAAGACCATCAGCCCACCGAGGAGCGCGAAGGGCTCTACCCCGGTGAGACCGCAACCGACGGCCGCGGGCAGGACGGTGACCGTTGCGTTCTCCTGGGACTGGCAACCCTCCGGATTCACCACC
>DATGZK010000076.1:0-20637 GCA_035489755.1 Myxococcota bacterium | reverse complement strand
CTGGCTTGCTGCGATTTTCATAAGTTTTGGTTTGCTCGCGCCGACCAACGCCACGGTGACTACCGCGCTATTCGTGTCCGCGCTATCCGTGTCGGGTGCGATCTTTCTGATCGTGGAGATGGATGAACCGTTCGCCGGGTTGATTCAGATCTCGAGCGAACCTATGCGCGACGCACTTGCCCATCTACGCTAGTTGCACTGTCTAAGTCATCCTTCACCGCAAAATGACGCACGCAAACCAGGATGGTTGCGACGCTCTGCGCCTCAGGAAGTCGTGACTGAACGCGAAGACGTAGTGTGCCAGAGCCATTTCGCAGCGAGGCGTCGGCAGTTGATGCCTACTGATGGATCAAAATGGTCACCGGCGATGGCCGCGCGAACCTTACGCCCCGCATTCGCGTTCTCCTCGCTAACCGATGAAGGGGACGCCGGCGCGTAAGCGAGCCAACACTCTTGGTAGAGGCAGATCAATGTCACGCAGATAGTGGGCGGTTCGAATGGACTGAACCGCAAGGAGCGCAAGATGAATCCTATCGATGTGACCCCCTGGAGCGGAAACTGGGCTTGGGGCCTGCCCTTGATCGTGCTGACTGTAGTCATGCATGTATGTGGTCTCGGGCTTATCCACGAGAGAGTCAGTCATGTCTTGAGCGGTGCTGTCGAACGCCGCGGTTTCCTGCCCAAGTTCGCCGTGGTCATGAGCGTCACGGCCTTATTGGCCACCCTTCTGCACGGAATCGAGGGGGGCATCTGGGGTGCCGCATACCGATTTCTAGGCGCCCTCCCAGACAACAAGACCGCGATGCTCTACTCGCTCAGCGCGATGACCACCTACGGCCACGCCAACCTGTATCTGCAAGCGCACTGGCAGTTTATGGGTGCTTTGGAGGCGCTCAACGGGATGCTGCTGTTCGGGCTGACCACCGCGTTCCTGTTCGCGATGATCCAGGCTGTCTGGCCGCTTGGAAGTAGGCAACGGCGGCGAGAACTCTAGCGGACCAGGGGAAGCGGCCGACATCCATCCATCCGAGCTGGATCGCAACCGGCAGCACCGATCCCAGCGCGAGCAACGCGACGCCCGCGAACCGGCCGTGCGGCATTCCCACGCCTGGCACGTTTACGCCCAGCAACAATGCGACGACGATCGTCGTATGGATCAGACGACTCCGGTGCCGACCTCCACGATGGATCGGCAGCGCCGCACGAGGCGGCGCCGCCCATCGGGGCCGAGGGACGCGCGTCCCTCGGCCATTCCGCATGTGGCGTACTGGTTACTGCTAGTCCGCCGCGGAGCCGTTGGCAGCCTCCAGTTTCTTCACATCGTCCGGTGTCAGTTTCGGCGGATCGAGCGCGATGGTCACGTTGTTGATCTTGCCAGTGAAGTTGAACGGCACCTTGTAGTCGCGGTCATCCACCGGCGTGGGGCCGCTCAGACCAATGTCGAACGTCTCGTCGAGGGGCTTAACCAGGGGAAGGGATCCCTCCTGCTTCTGGGTCGACACGACCTTGCCGTCCACTTTCAGCGTGCCCGTGCCGCCGCGGCCGACACCGCTCGTATCGTTGTAAGCGAGCGTCGCCTCACCGAGCCCCTCGTACTTGAAGTCGTACTCGATCGTATGCTTGCCGGGGGCCAGCGCCTCCGCTCCCTCCCAGCGGGTCCGCTTGAGGTTGAGCAGATCGTACGTGAACACCGGCTTGCCCTTCAGCAAGTACAGCGCGTACCCGTAGAATCGTCCCCCCTCGCCGACGATCACGCCTTCGGCCCCGCCTTGCGGCACATCGATGTCGGCCGTGATGGTATAGGAAGTGTTGAGCAGACTCGGCTGGTTGCCGTTCGGGATACTGACGGCCGAACCCGAATAATTGAAGACCTTTCGGCCCGCTGCCGCGCTCGGACGCGGCGTGACGAACCGCGCTGACGCCGTGCCATCCAGCGGCAACACCTGATACTTGGCGAATTCGCCGAACATCAGGTCCGTCATCTCCCGCACCCTTTGCGGATTGGCTGCGGCGACATCGGTGTATTGCGTCCAGTCCTTACTAAGATCATACAGCTCGAACTTGTAGGCGCTGGCAGGATTGAGGATTGACTTCGTGTCCAGTTGCCAGGGCGCGCGGATCGGAACCCCGCTCAGCATCCAGCCGTCGTTGTACAGCCCCTGTACGCTCAGCATCTCGAAATACTGGGTGTGGTGGCGTGAGGGTGCGGCGGCGTTCGCCTTGTCGAAGGTATAGGCCATGCTCACGCCTTCGATCGGCTTTTGCGCGACACCGTCGACCATGACCGGTGCCGGAATACCGGTCAATTCGAGCAGCGTCGGCACGATGTCGATCACGTGATGAAACTGCCAGCGGACGCCGCCCTTGTCCTTGATCTTCGCCGGCCAAGAGATCGCCATGCCCTGGCGCGTGCCGCCAAAGAAGGACGGGATCTGCTTCGTCCACTTGTACGGCGTGTCAAGCGCCCACGCCCATCCGATCGAATAGTGGGGGTAGGTCTGGTCGGTACCCCAGGCGTCGTACCACGGCATCTGCTGTTCGGCCGTCAACTCAATGCCGTTGAACGGAATGATTTCGTTCGGCGTGCCGGTGGGCGAGCCTTCGGCCGAGGAGCCGTTGTCGCCGCTGATGTAGATGATGAGCGTGTTGTCGAGCTTACCCAGATCTTGCACGGCTTGGATGACGCGACCGATCTCGTGGTCTGTATAGGCGAGATACGCGCCATATATGTCGGCCTGGCGGATGAACAGCTTCTTCTCGACCGGCGTGAGCTGGTCCCACTCCTTCAGCAGGTCCTTCGGCCATGGCGTCAGCTTGGCGTCCTGCGGGATCACGCCGAGCCTTTTCTGGTTGGCAAAGATCTGATCGCGCACAGCGTTCCAGCCCTTATCGAACAGATGCATGTCACTGATCTTTTTGACCCACTCCGGCGTCGGATGGTGCGGCGAGTGCGTGCCGCCCGGCGCGTAGTACAAAAGGAACGGCATTTCGGGGTTAATGTCGTTGAGCTCATTCAACCAGTGGACGGCGTCATCCGCCATGGCGGTGGTCAGATTCCACTGCGGATTACCGGTGAAGGGCTGGATGTGCGTTGTGTTCCGGAAGAGCAAGCCCGGCGTCCACTGGTCGGTATCGCCGCCCATGAAACCGTAGAAGTATTCGAAGCCCATGCCGGTCGGCCACTGGTCGAACGGACCCGCCATGCTCGTCTGATAGACCGGCGTGTTGTGATTCTTGCCGAACCACGACGTGCGGTAGCCGTTCTCGAGCAGAATGCGACCAATCGTGGCGCTATCCTTGCCGATCAAGCTGTTGTAACCGGGGAAGCCGGTCGAGATCTCGGAGATCACACCGAATCCGACCGAGTGGTGGTTGCGCCCGGTAATCAACGCGGCCCGGGTCGGCGAGCACAGCGCAGTCGAGTGGAAATTGGTGTAGCGCAACCCGCTGGCAGCGATGCGGTCCAGCGCGGGCGTCGGGATGACGCCGCCGAAGGTGGACGGTGCACCAAATCCGACGTCATCGGTCAGGATCAGCAAGATGTTCGGCGCGCCCTTTGGCGGGACCACGCGCGCAGGCCAGGCCGGTTTCGACTGGACAAAATTGAGGTTGATCTGGCCCTCAAACTTTTGCGGCGGCGGCGGGAGGTAGCGGCCGTCGATCGTAGTGGTGGCGTCGGGCGAACCGGGCTTGCCCGTGACCTGCTGCGCCGCGACCGGTGCGACGGCCAGCGTGGCAGCGAGTAGAGATGCCCAGACTTTCGCGACGACGAGGATCTCTCTCGGTTCCCGTTTCACCCTGTGTCCCCTTGTTGATGCGAAGCAGGGTCTCTCTCTTGTTGCGCCCGGACTAAGGTCCTACAGGCCGCAGGTGCGTTTAATCTCGGAGATCTTCTTGTCGATCGCCGCGTTGTACTCGCCGGTCGCTACCTGATACTTCGTGCCCTCCACCCCGGTGAGAATGCTGAGCACGGCGCTCGCGGGATAGATCATCGTCACGCCCATGGCGACCTGTTGCACGACGTTGGCCTTTTCGCTTTGCAGCACGCGGAGATCGCCCTGCGCGGTGGCGCAGTTGATCGGCATCGTCTTGGCCGACTGCTCCTCGCTCTTGAACTGTGCCGCGCAGCCTGTCATGCACAGAGCAATGCCAAGACCCGAGGCAACGACGGTCCGATGGATCCTGCTGCCCAACCCTCTGCTGGATCTACTACGCCCCGGCAAGAACCTTTCCTTCGTCTTGCTCATTGGATCTTCCTCTCGCGCCTCGCACTCGAGCGCACGCAATCGTGCTGCAACGGACGTACCAGCCTGCATTTGGCGGGGCGAGCAAAAAGGGTCAACCTCGCTCTTCTAACGAAACAAGCATCTCGGGCGAACGGTTCAGCCTGGTTGACCCTTAGTCTCGCACTCGGATCGATTCGCCCGGCCGGATCTGCTCGAACCCGCCAGGCGACGTCGAATCGACCGGGAGATCGAGTCCAGCGGCCGAGCGCCAGGAGGGGCCATTCCGCAACGCCTTCCCCACCAAATGTTGAGGGCAGCCACGACATTTGGCGGAGCCGAGCAGAAGCGCGATCGATCGGAGACGCTCAGGCGCTGCGGGGAGATCGCGGTCGCACGACTCCGAGCTTCCGGAGACGCGCCCGCAAGGTGCTGGGGCGCATCCCGAGCCGCTCCGCTCCGTTGTCCGGGCCCTCAATCTTCCAACCGCAGCGATCGAGCACGAGGAGGAGGTGCGCGCGCTCGGCGTCGGCGAGATGCTCTCCCGGCACCTCCCGCCGCGGAGGGAGAGCCGCGAAGGATTCGTCGAGGCGGAGCGACGAACCGGCCGAGAGGATGAGCGCCCGCTCGATCACGTTCCCAAGCTCGCGGATGTTCCCCGGCCACGGGTAGCGAGTGAGCGCGTGCATGACGCGCTCGGGCACCCGGTCGATCCGCCGGCCGAGCTCAGCCTGCCGCTGCTCGATTCGAGCCCACACGAGCAGCGGAATGTCCTCGCGGCGGTCACGAAGCGGCGGGAGGTGGATCGGGAACGCCGAGAGGCGGTAGAAGAGATCCTCGCGGAAGCGGCCCTCGGCAATGGCCCGCTCGAGGTTTCGGTTTGTGGCGGCCAGAATCCGGACGTCGACCTTGTGCGTGCGATTGGAACCGAGACGCTCGAACTCCCCCTCCTCGAGCACCCGCAAGAGCTTGGCCTGGACATCGAGCGGGAGTTCGCCCACCTCGTCGAGGAAGAGGGTCCCTTCATCGGCCAGCTCGAAGCGGCCTTGCCGGGGCGCCGTGGCGCCGGAGAATGCGCCCTTCTCGTGGCCGAATAATTCACTTTCCACGAGCGTCGGTGGAATCGCGGCACAGTTCACCTTGATGAGCGCGCGCTCGCTGCGCTTGCTGCGCGCGTGGATGGCCCGTGCAAGCAGCTCCTTCCCCGTGCCCGTATCGCCGAGCAGCAGGACCGTGGCCGAGGTGGGCGCCACCTGCGTCGCCTGCGCGAGAACCGCCCGCAGCGCTGCGCTGCGGCCCACAATCTGCTCGAAGCTGGCGTCGGACTCGAGCTCCTCGCGGAGGTAGTCATTCTCGGCGCTGAGATGCCCCTGGAGGCGACGCACTTCGGCGAGGCTCTCGCGCAACTCGGACTCCACACCCCGCCGATGAACCGCATTCGCGAGGATCTGCCCCACGCTCCGAATGCGTGTGACGTCAGTATTCGTCCAGGAGCGGAAGGTCGTCGCCGTCGCCGTGCCCAGGGCGCACACCCAGCGACCGCCCACCGAGAGCGGAACGGCGACGTGGGAGAGCATGGGAAGCACCGTTGCAAACTCGCGCTCGGCTCGCGCGTGGGCCGGAAGGTCGTCGGGCACTCGATCGAAGCGGAGAGTCTCCCCTCGTCGGAGCCGATCGTGGTACCACGTGGTCATCGGCGTCGATCGCTCCACCGCGGCGAAGCCCGCCCTAGCCCAGGAGTGGGTGATCAAGACCGCTCCAGGTTCGGGAAGAAGCTCGGCGAAGGAGGCGCGATCCGTGCCCATAAACTCGACCAGCGCGGCGAGTGCGCCATCGATTTCCCCGTCCAACTGCTCGGAACGTGCGCCTGTGAAGCGCGTCGAGAGATCAGCCAGGAGGAGCTCGAAGCGCGAGGGTCCATCCACTGCCCTTGATTCTACCTTAAGGTCTTCCTCCAGCCACCAAATAGCGTGGCTCTTTCTAGCGGTGGGCAACAAAGCGCTCATCTGCCGCTCCGTTCCGGGCCTTTGCGGGATCGTGCTCTGGCCTGCAGTCGGGATGAGGAAGCCTTTGGTTGTGGTCGGAACCCTCCGGCTGAATCACTTCGGTACGGGTTGTGCACGAGCGCGCCTGTGTGACGCTCCGGATCTCCATCCGCGATGCCCCGTCGGGGCGCATCATCCATGTCGAAGGCCGACTCACCCGGGAGGAAGTGCCCGAGCTCGAGGGGGTGCTCGGAGCCGGTCGCACCCGAGACCGGCTGGACCTCAGCAACCTCCTCTCGGTAGACGCGTGCGGCCTAGCAGTCCTGCGCCATCTGCGTGCAGCGGGGTTCGAGATGATCGGAACCCCCACGACCTTGAAGTGGAAGATCGAGGACGATGGACCGTGAACACCTGGATGACTGCGACAAACTGCCTTGTACATCCGAGCTCTTGGGAATGACGCAGCACTCGTCACGGCTTTTTTTAGCCAGTGAATCCAAGCGCATTGGCGCTGGCGAGCGAAGCGATTACGAGTGGGGACGACATCTGAGAATGCCACATCGCTTTGGAAGGACTCTCGTTTAGATGAGCGGAATGCCGGCGAACAGGTGGCTCGTTGTGTGTGCGGTGGCCGAAGCGATCACGGGCCTTGCTCTCCTGCTCAGTCCCCAGCTCGTCGTTGGACTGCTCCTGGGTGCGGAGCTCTCTCGTCCGGGGCAGGTGCTCGGTCGTTTGCTGGGCTTCGCCCTGATCTCGCTAGGGCTGGCCTGCTGGCCCGGGAGGGAGCCCGCACGCGGCGTGCGGGCTCCGCTGCCGGCGATGCTGATCTATAACCTGTTTGCCGCACTTTACCTCGGCTACGTGGGAATACGCGGAGAAGAGGTTGGCAGCCTGCTTTGGCCGGCGGTGGCGTTTCACGCGGTCATGACTCTTATGCTCTTCCGCCCGCTCCTTCAGACCTCGCGGGTCAAGTAATGAGTGAACCGCACAGCGGTCCCTTCGACGAGGGTCTTGGTGAGAACGTCTCCGAGCATGGCCGTCCCGATGCTTTGGCCCGCGTTCCGGAGGTAAAGGAGCGCAAGGTCAAGGTTCGCGATGCGGAGATCGGCCATCGGCCTGCACCACGGCAGCCGGACGGCTGTAAGACTGCCCCCCTGTCGAGATCTGCACTGCAGGGCTGACACGCACGCCTAATTTCTTGCTGTGGCGAGTCCTTCTTTAATGACCTTATGGTCCTCGCTCGTCAACTGCTCCGGTTGATCGTCAGCTTCGCGAGTTTGCCGGTGAACTCGAAGGCACCTCGTAGTTCTTATCGATGATCGTCGCCATGCGGTGTACCATTCACACCCTGTCCCATTTCTGTGCGTCACGTTTCTCACGGACCCACCGTGCGGCTGGGTTCGGCTGCCAATACGCCTCGGATCTCCTCGACGCTCTCGTCGAGGCACGAGGCCAGGAACTCCGGATCCGGGACGACGTCCCGGCACGCGGTCGGGAAGAGCCCGATCCCGCCGTCGTAGCTCGCGACGCCGATCATGAGACCCATACCGTCCGCGATGGGCGCCACGCACGAGAGGTGCCGGAGCCGCGCGCCTCGCAGGTACAGCGGTTTCTGGGGCCCGGGGACGTTGGAGATCCCGAGGTTGAAGAGCGGCCGGCCGAGCGCACCGGCGTCGAAGCGCAGTAGCGAGGCCATGCGCCCTGCGAAGGCGAGCAGAGCCTCGGGCGCATGGCGCGTGAGGTCTGTCATCTCCTTGGCGCCGACGGCGTCGAGGAACGCCTTGAGGCCAGCGGTGGCCTCGCGCACGGCAACGAGCCGCTCGATCGGATCTGCGATCTCGGTGTGAATGGGAGCGGTCGCGGGTGTGATGTCGTTGCCGCCTGCGCCCGCTCGGACATCCCGACGCCGCGTGTTCACCGGTACGAGCGCGACGAGCGATTCCTTCGGAAGCTCGCTTTTCGCGAGCAGGTAGCGTCGCATCGCGCCGCCGCAGATCGCGAGCACCGCGTCGTTCACCGTGGCGCCCGAGACGCGAGCCTTGTAGGCCCGGACGTCCCGGAGGTCATAGAGCCGGCTCTCGAACACGCGATACGGGGAAATCCGCACGTTGAAGCGCGTCTTCGGAACCGGGTCGCGCGCTCGAACCTGCCCGGTTGCGTCGCCGCCTGTGTCGCCCGAGCGCGCAAACTGGCTCGCGATCCGCACTCCTGCGCGCGGCACTTCGAAGGCGGCGCGCGCATTGTTCCAGCCCGAACGCAGGAGCATCGTCGCGAGCCCCGGCGGACCTTCCGGTACCTGGCGGGTCGGAGCGCGCCGCTCCTTGCGCCCCTCGGGCGACTCGTCGTGCAGCTCCTCCATAATGCGAAGCGCCGAGGTGCCGTCGACGGCGGCGTGATGGACGCGCAGCAGGATCGCAAAGCTCCCTTCTGGAAGCCAAGCCACATGATCGAGACCCTCAACCACATACATCTCCCAAAGCGGGCGCGTGAGGTCGAAGTGCGGCGTCGTGAGCCTTGCGGCGAGGATGCAGAACTGGCGCCAGTCGCCGGGGTGAGGCAGTCGCACGTGATGTACGTGATGCTCGATCTCGAAGTCGGGGGCGTCCACCCAATACGGGCGATCCAGATCGAAGGGAACCCGGTGCAGCTTGCGCCGCAGCACGGGCAGCTGAGGTACACGCTTCTCGAGATGCTGGAGGATCTCCTTGAAGCGGAGCGGCTTCGCGCGCGCGCTCTGGTCGTAGATGAAGACGATCGTCGCGCCCGTGCTGAAGCGCGGGCTGTCGAGATGGAGGAACAGGGCGTCCGTGCCGGTGAGCTGTTGCATAGGGATCCTCACTCTATATGCGAGCGCAGGAACGCCACCGCCTCGCGCACGCTCTCGCGCGCCTCGGGAAGGTACGGCATCACCTGGAAGACGTGGGGAAGGCCGGGCCAGACGCGATCGGTCGCGGTGACTCCGGCACGCCGGGAAGCTTCTCCGAACCGGCGGACGTGCTCGCGGAGTACCTCCCGCTCGCCGGCCTCGAGCAGGAGCGGTGCGAGACCCGCGAGATCGCCGTGGATCGGAGAGAGGCGCGGATCACGGCGATCGGCGCCCCCGACGTAGGGATCCATCAGCGTCATCGCCTGCCGCGTGAACATCGGGTCGATCGGCTCGAGCGTCTCGAAGTCTGTGGTCGACCAGTCGAAGTCCACACCAGGCGACAGAAGCCAGGCGGCCGCCGGCTGCGGCAACCCCTGCTGCTTCGCCTGGAGCAGCGTGACGAGCGCGAGATTGGCGCCTGCTGAGTCGCCCGCGATCGCGAGGCGTCGCGGGTCGACGCCCTGTTCAAGCAGCCAGCGGTAGGTCGCGAGACAGTCGTCCGGCGCCGCCGGGAACGGATGCTCGGGTGAGAGCCGGTAGTCCGGCAGGAGAACGCGGGCCTCGAGCTGACGACCGATCTCCGTAGCAAAGCGCGTGTAACAGCGTGGGAGGTGGAACGAGAACCCGCCGCCGTGTAGATAGAGAAGGGTTCGAACCGGTGTGACACCCCGGGCTGTCACCCATTGCGCCGGCACGCCGCCCGCAGCGACCGGCGTGATCTCGCAGCGCGGGGGCGGCCATCCAAGCGAGCGGTCCAGAGCGTCGGCGCGCGCACGCAGCACCAGCGGATCCGGGGTCTCGCCCCAGATCGGCCGGACGGTCCAGCGCAGCCAGGCGCAGAGCCAGCGACTGCGAAGACTCGGGCCGCGAGTCCCCAAGGGGGATTCAGATGTAATCATACGGTCGCTCTAATACCATAAAAATAAATAACTTCGTTGACAGAGTTATCAACTGATGACATTTTATGCCCTCGGAGAGGCTGTCCATGGAATCCAAGGTCATCCAGATCGATCGTCGGGGTGCGCTGGCCTGGCTGCGCCTCTCCCGCCCAAAGGCCTTAAACGCGCTCTCTCCCGATCTCGTGGCCGACTTCGAGCGCGCGCTCAGCTCGCTCGAAGCGGACGCCAGCGTGCGCGTCCTCGCGATCACTGGGACGGGGCGTGCCTTTTGCGCGGGCGCGGATCTGGCCTTCGCCTTGGACAGCGTGGACGCGGGCGATGCGCTGCTCGCTTTCGTCGAACGCGCCGCGGCGCTGGTGGAGCACGTCGCCGCCTTCCCGAAGCCCGTGATCGCGGCCGTGAATGGCCTCGCGCTCGCGGGTGGCCTCGAGCTCGTGCTCGCCTGCGACCTTGTAATCGCGGCCGAGAGTGCGCGCCTTGGCGACGCTCACGCAAACTACGGGCTGCTTCCCGGTGCAGGCGGTTCGGCGCGCCTCGCGCGAAGGCTCGGTGCAAGTCGCGCGAAGTCCCTGCTTTTCACAGGCGAACTGGTCGCGGCGCCGGCCCTGGTCGAGCTCGGCCTGGTGAACCGCGTCGTCCCCGACGCCGAGCTCGAGGGGAGCGTCGAGAAGCTCGCCGAGACGCTCGCCGCGAAGAGCCCGCTCGTACTGCGCGCGATGAAGCGGCTGGTGGACGACGGCCTCGACCAGTCGCTGGCCGGTGCGCTCCGGCTCGAGCAGCTCGCGCTCCGGGCCCACGTACGCACGGCCGACCTGCGCGAAGGCCTCGCGGCCTTCCGCGAGAAGCGCGCGCCGCGCTTTAGCGGCTGCTGAGACAGGAGGAAGCGGAGTGAACGGCATCTTCATCATCGGCATCGGGATGACCCCCTTCGGGCGCCATCTCGACCGCTCGATCAAGGACCTCACGAGGGAGGCCGTCGAGGCGGCGCTCTCCGACGCCGGCTGCGAGCGGACGCAGCTCGGGCTCGCCGTGTTCTCGAACGTGGCGCAGGGCCACATGGAGGGGCAGCACTCGATCCGGGGCCAGATCGCACTGCGTGCGATGGGGATCGACGGGATCCCGGTCGTGAACGTCGAGAATGCATGCGCGAGCGGAAGCTCCGCGCTCGCCCTGGCCACGAGCGCGCTCGGCTCGGGAATGGCGGAGATCGCGTTGGCCGTCGGCGTCGAGAAACTCTACTCCGAGGACCGCGAGCGCATGTTCGCCGCATTCGATGCCGGCTGGGACGTTTCGATTGCGGAAGAGAATCGGCAGCGCCTGCTCGCGCTCGGAGCCGCCGTCGAGGTCCCCGAGGGCAGCCAGTCGGACGCGCCCTACAGCGTCTTCATGGACGTCTATGCCGCACTGGCGCGCCAGCACATGCGCCTCTACGGCAGTACACAGACTCACTTCGCCGCGGTGGCCGCGAAGAATCACCGGCATTCGGTGCACAACCCACTCGCGCAATATCGCAGGCCCTACACGACGGAGGAGGTACTCGCGGGGCGCCCGATCGTGTATCCGCTCACCGTGCCGATGTGCTCGCCGGTGAGCGATGGCGCGGCCGCCGTCGCGCTCTGCACGGAGCGCGCGCTCGCACGCCTCGGCCGCCGGCGTGCCGTGGCAGTGCGTGCCGTCGCACTGCGCAGCGGCAGCGAGCGCGATCCCGACGATCTCGAGCGCCACATCAGCCGCCGTGCGGCTGCGGCGGCGTGGGAGCAGGCCGGGCTCGGCCCCGAGGACGTCTCGCTCGCCGAGGTGCACGACGCCACCGCGGTTGGTGAAGTGATTGAGCTCGAGGCGATCGGGCTCTTCAAGGGCGGCGAGGCAGGTCCCGCCGCAGTGCGCGGCGAGACCGAACTCGGCGGGCGGCTCCCGGTGAACCCGTCGGGCGGGCTCGAGTGCCGCGGACATCCGATCGGGGCCACCGGCCTCGCCCAAACCTTCGAACTGGTGACGCAGCTGCGCGGCGAGGCGGGTCCACGTCAGGTGGAGGGCGCACGCGTGGCCGTTGCCGAGAACGGCGGCGGTTTGATCGGCGTCGAGGAAGCTGCCGTATGCGTGACGGTGCTCTCGCGATGAGGAGCGTGCTGCCCACGATGACGGTCGAACGCATCGCCCAGTTCGCGGGCCTCAACGACGAGGAGCGCGCGCTGCTCGAGAGCTTCTCCCGCTTCGCGCAGGTGGAACTCCGACCGCTCGCCGAGCGCTTTGCCGAGGGACCGGTGCTCGACCGCAAGACGGCCCGGGAGCTGTTCCAGCGCTTGGACACGTTCGGGCTCGTGAGCGGGCTCGTTCCCGAGAAGCGCGGCGGCGCCGGGCTCCGCTTCGTCGTCTACGGGCTCCTGTGCGAGGAGCTCGCGCGGGCGTGGGCTGATCTCGCGGTCGTCACCGTGATCCAGGCGCTCGGCGCGTTAGCCCTCGACGAGCTCGCTCCGCCTGAGCTCCGCGCGAGCCACGTAGAGCCGGCCCTCCACGGCGAACGCATGGTCTGCATGTGCATTTCGGAGCCGGCGGTCGGCTCCAATGTGGGTGAGATCCAGACGCGCGCAACGCGAGATGGTGACGCCTGGGTGATCCGCGGCCAGAAGCTCTGGATCTCGAACGGGACGCTCTCGGACTGCGCTGTGGTGGTCTGTCGCACCGACGACACGTTGAGTCTGATCCTCGCCGACCGCGAGCACGGCTATCAGAGCCGCGACGTCGCGAAGATGGGCCTGCACGCGGCGCCCACATCGGAACTCTTTTTCGACGACGTGCGCGTTCCCGCAGACTATCTGCTCGGGGGCAAAGGTGACGGGCTCCGGAGCACGCTGCGGCTCTTCGAGCGCGCGCGCGTCCTCGTGGGGCTTTCGGCCGTGGGCGTGGCGCGCGCCGCGCTCGAAGAGGCCGTGGCCTACGCGAAAGAGCGCCGCCAGCACGGAAAGCCCATCGGCGGACACCAGCTCATCCAGGCTTATCTCGCCGAGACGGCGACGGAGATCGACGCGGGGCGGCTGCTCTGCTTGCGTGCGCTGCATCTTCTCGAGCAGGGCGTGCGCTGCGACACCGAGTCTGCGATGGCAAAGTGGTGGTCCACCGAGATGGCCGTGCGCGCCACCTCCAAGGCCCTGCAGATCCACGGCGGCGTCGGAATCACGAAGGAGCATGCCGTCGAGCGGCACTTCCGGGATGCGCGGATCCTCACGATTCCGGACGGCACCACCGAAATCCAGAAGCTCATCATCGGCCGGAGCCTCACGGGTCTCTCGGCCTTCTCGTGAACGGGAGAATAGGATGAAGATCGCGGGTAAGGTTGCAGTGGTCACGGGCGGCGCCTCGGGCATCGGGCTCGGCAGCTGCCGCGAGTTCGTGGCACGCGGGGGGCGCGTCGTGCTCTTCGACGTGCAGGAGGAGCGCGCCAAGGAGGCGGTGCGTGAGCTCGGGGAAGAGCACGCGCACTTTGTGACCGTAGACGTCTCCGACGCTGACCAGGTGGAGCGTGGCATGCGCTCAGCGCTCGAGCGCTTCGGCGCCGTGCACGCGGTGCTGAACGCGGCCGGCGTTCCCCATGCCGCGAAGATCGTCGCAGACGATGGCACCCCCTTCCCTTCCGAGCTCTGGAGCCGAACGCTGGCCGTGAATCTCACGGGAACGTTCCATGTGACGCGATTCGCGGCTGCGGCCATGCTAAAGAACGCGCCGGACGAAGAGGGCGAACGCGGCGTGATCGTGAACGTCTCCTCGGGCGCCGCCTGGCAGGGGCAGATGGGCCAGGCCGCCTACAGCGCCACCAAGGCCGGTGTAATCGGCATGGTGCTTCCTGCGGCACGCGATCTCGCGAAACACGGGATCCGCGTGCTGGCGATCGCACCCGGACTCATCGACACCGGAATGCTTGCCGGCCTCCCGGAGAAGGCGCTCGCCGGGCTCGCAAAGCTCCCGCTCTTCCCGAAGCGCCTGGGCCGACCCCGCGAGGTCGGCGCGCTCTTCTGCAGCATCGTCGAAATCCCGTATCTCAACGCCACGTGCCTGAGCTTGGACGCCGGCGCGCGGATGTGACGCGAGGTCCGCCCCATGAAGATCGACTTCGGACGCCAGCTCGAGCTTCTCTCGCGGCTTTTCGCCGACCAAGAGGCGCTCGTGAACGTGGAGCGGAAGCGTCGCTACGGCTTCCGTGAGCTGCATCTCCTTAGCAACCGCATCGCCAACGCGATGCGTGACCGCCTCGGCCTGCGGCGGGGTGACACGTACCTCTCGATCCTCGAGAACGATAACTTAAGCCTGCTCCACCTCTGGACCGCACTCAAGGCCGAGCCGCGCGGCGCCTGGACCAACTACCGCGATTCCCTCGACGAGCACCTCTCCCAGATCGAGCGCGTGAAACCGAAGGTCGTCTTCCTGGAGCGCGCCCTCATCGATCGCTACCACGACCCACTTCGTGCGCGCGGCTGCGCGCTCGTGTGCCTCGACACGCCTCCGCGCGCCGAAGGCGTTTACGATTTCTGGGAACTCGTGGACGAGGCGGAGGAGGCCGAGACGTGCGTCCAGCGCGAGGCCGTCGAGGAGATTGCGCTCCTTCGGTTCACCGGAGGCACCACCGGCAAGGGCAAGTGCGCCCAGTACACGCTCGACAACTGGCTCGCCGCCCGCGACGCCTTCTATGCCATCCCCGAGCCGCTCTTCCGCTCCGGGATGCGAATGCTGCACCTCGCCCCGATCAGTCACGGCTCGGGTCTGGCTGTGCTGCCCACGCTGTTCCGCGGCGGCTGCACAATCACGCAGAACACGCCGGACCTCAGTCAGTGGTGCCGCAACGTCGAGGCCGAGCGGGTCAGCGCGACGATGATGGTGCCGACGTTGCTCTACCGGCTGCTCGAAATGCCCGAAGCGCAGCAGCGCGACCTCTCTACGCTCGAGACCATCTTCTACGGCGCGGCGCCGATGAGCCCAGACAAGCTCGCTCGCCTACAGGGCCGGTTCGGCAACGTATTCGTGCAGGTGTATGCCGCGACGGAGTGCCTGGGCCTCGCCTCTTGCCTCGGCAAGGCTGATCACGCGCGCCCGGGCGAGTCGGGCCGCCGCGTGCTGGCCTCGGCGGGGCGCGTCGTGCCCGGCATCGAGCTGCGGATCGTGGACGACGCTGGAAACGACCTGCCCGCAGGTGAGATGGGCGAGATCTGGCTGCGCTCCCGGGGCACGATCGACGGCTACTTCGAGAACCCCGAGGGCACCGCCGCCGAGTTCCAGGACGGCTACTGGAAGTCCGGCGACATCGGAACGCTCGACGCCGAGGGCCTCGTCTTCCTGATCGATCGCAAGAAGGACATGATCGTAACGGGCGGCTTCAACGTGTACGCGACCGAGGTCGAGGCGGCGCTCGCCTCCCATCCGGCCGTGCTGATGTGCGCGGTGGTCGGCATCCCGCACGAGGAGTGGGGAGAGGCGGTTCACGCAGAGGTCATGATTGAGCAGGGCGCAAGTGCCACGCCCGAGGAGCTGATCGAGCACGTGAAGGCACGCCTCGGGCGCTTCAAGGTGCCCAAGAGCGTCGCGCTCGTCGAGCAGCTCCCGCTGTCCGCCGTCGGTAAGGTGCTGCGTCGCCAGGTGCGCGAGAAGTACTGGATGGGAAGGGACCGGCGTGTCTCCTAGCGCCGAGTCGCTCCGGATCACGAACCCGGCCACCGGCACGCTGGTGGCCGAGGTGCCCCTCGTCGCGCCGACCGAGCTACCGGCACTCGCGGGGCGAGCACGAGAAGCGCAGTGTGCCTGGGGGAAGCTCGACATCGCGACTCGCTCTGCTCAGCTGCTGCGCTTCCGCGCACTAATCGCAGAGCGTGCAGACGAGATCGCGGCGGTGGTGGCGGCCGAGACGGGGAAGCCCCTCGCCGAGGCGCACGCGACCGAACTCTTCTTGGTGCTCGAGGGCATCACCCACTGGGCGCACAACGCGAAGCGCCTGCTGGCAACCGAGCGCATCCGTCCCCGTTTGTTCAAGCACAAGCGCGTGCTGAGCCGGTGGATTCCGCGCGGACTGGTGGGCGTAATCAGCCCCTGGAACTTCCCGTTCGCGATCGCGGTGGGTGACGCCGTCCCTGCGTTGATCGCCGGCAACGCCGTGATCGTGAAGCCCTCTGAGCTAACGCCGGGCTCGGCGCTGCTCGCCGCTGCGCTCTGGCGAGAAGCGGGCCTTCCGCCGGAGATCTTCCAGGTGGTAATCGGGAGGGGAGACCTCGGCGCGGCGCTCCTTGAGCACGTCGACATGGTGATGTTCACGGGCAGCGTCGCTACCGGGCGACGCATCGCGATGCGCTGCGGCGAGCTGCTTGTGCCCTGCTCGCTCGAGCTCGGCGGCAAGGATCCCATGATCGTGTGCGCCGACGCCGATCTAGAGCGCGCCGCGAATGCGTGTGTCTGGGGGGCACTCCTGAATGCGGGCCAGGCTTGCCTCTCCGTCGAGCGCGTCTACGTGGAGGCGCCGGTCTACGACGAGTTCGTGCGCCGGCTCGAAGAGAAGCTTCGAACTCTGCGGCAGGGTGGGCCCGGCGAAGGCGCCGACGTGGGCTCTCTGACCTCGGCCTCGCAGCTTGAGAAGGTCGCGTGCCACGTCCAGGACGCACTGGCCCGCGGCGCGACCGTCGTTAGCGGCGGAAAGCGCACGCCAGGGCGCGCCGGGCTCTTCTTCGAGCCGACGCTGCTCCTCGACGTCGACCACAGCATGGAATGTATGCGCGACGAGACCTTCGGTCCGACGATTCCGGTGATGAAGGTCGGGGACGTGGAACAAGCGATCCGGCTCGCGAACGACTCGAGCTTCGGCCTCGGAGCGAGCGTCTTCACGAAGGATTGGCGCAAGGGCCTTCGCATTGCCGAACGCATTCGGGCCGGCGGTGTCTGCGTGAACGACTGCCTTGTGCAGGCCTTCTTCCCCAACGCGCCCATGGGAGGCATGAAGCAGAGCGGCATCGGACGGCGCCATGGAGCCGAGGGGATCCGCAAGTACTGCGAGCAGCAGACCCTCGTCGTCGATCGACTCGGTCTGCGCAGCGAGCCCTTTTGGTATCCGAGGAGCCGCACGAAGCAGGCGTGGCTGCGTGGAGCCATGAGGCTGCTGTACGGCCGACCGCGGGCTCGGCCAGCGTGAGGAGTCGATGAGCAATCCCCAGGATTTCGAGAAGGCGCGCGAGGGAACACCGCCGCACCCGCCGCGGCAGCCCCTCTCTCGACGCAAGCGGGCCATCCTGGACGCGGCGATACGGCTGTTCCGCGAACACGGCTATCACGGCACGACCATTCGTGACATCGGCGCCGCGGCCGAAGTGACAAGCGCGGCGCTCTATCGCCACTTCTCGAGCAAGGACGAGGTGCTCGAGACCGCGATCTGGGAGACGATGCGCAAGGTCGACCGGGCCTCACGCGAGGCCATCGCCGAAGAGGAGCGCTCTCCCGAAGAAATCCTGGACCGGCTCGTTCGTGCTCTGGCGCGTACGCTCCTGGAAGACCGCGAACGGCTCGCAGTGTATTTATTCGAGGCGCGGCATCTCGAACCCGCGATCTATGCAGAGATGCAGCGTGCCGAGCGCCGGCTCTACGAACGCTGGCTGGGTCATCTGCTCCGTGCGCGGCCCGAGCTGAGCGAAACCCGCGCTCGGACGCTCGCGAAGGCTGCGGTTTTCACGATCGGCTACGCCGCGGTTGCGGACACCGAGCTCGAATCCGAGCAGCTCGGCTGCATCCTCGCCGACGCGGCGCTTGCGGGCATGTTGCATTCCGCTCGACCGGTCGCCCCGGTCGAGCCAAGAGGGGAGTCTACGCCGATGGACAGCGACGGGAAGATCGGTCGCTTGATCGACGGGGGACACCTGACCAAGGGGAGGTAGTCGCGATGGTGTCGCTCCGAGGGAAAACGGTCCTCGTCACAGGCGGCGCGCTGGGAGTCGGTCGCGAGTTCGTTCGACTCGCGGCCGGCGAGGGCGCGAAGACAATCGTGATCTGGGACGTCCGCTCGGTCGAGATGGCCGAGGTCGCCAACGCTCATCGAGCGCGCGATACGGCCGTCCACACCGCGGTGGTGGATCTCTCGGATCGGAAGGCGATCGAAGCGGCCGCTGAAAGAGTGCTCGCCGAGGTCGGCCCCCCGCACGTGCTGGTGAACAACGCCGGCGTGGTGAACAGCGCCCCCTTCTGGGAGCAGGACCCCGACCGCATCGACTTCGTTGTGCGCGTGAACACGCTGGCACCCATGCACGTCGCGCGCGCGTTCTTGCCAGCGATGCTCGGGCTTCCCGAAGCCCACCTGCTGAACATGGTCTCGGCCGGCGCCTATCTGGCGTTGCCCGGGGCGATCGTCTACACGGCAAGCAAGTGGGGAGCGATGGGCTGGTCGGAGGGCCTGGTGCAGGAGCTGAAACAGAACGGGATCCGTCACCTGCACGTGACGTCGGTGTTCCCGGGGTTGATCACGTCGGGGATGTTCGAGGGCGCGACGCTGCCGGGCCTCTTGCCGGGGCGAACACCGGAGCAAGTGGCTCGCGCAGCCTGGGAGGGCATGAAGGCCGGCCGCTCGAACGTCCATGTCCCACGTCGACTCGCCGCCTTGCCGATGCTCCGCGGGGTGGTCCCGAACGCGGCGTTCTACGGGATGCTGCGCACGATCGGCGTCCTGAACGCCATGGCCGGCTTCAAGGGCGGACGCGGCGACTAATCGATTCGCTCCCCCCTGCGTCACCCCCATCGACAAGGATCTCGAGGAGTCCCCATGCAGCCTGCGCCTGCCCTTGACACGACTTTGCCGCGCGCGGCTCGCAGCCATCTCGACTACGACCCCTTCAGCGAGCAGGTGCTCGCCGATCCGTATCCTCACTACGCGCGGCTGCGCCGGGACTCGCCCGTACACTTCGCCCCGATGAGCCGGATGTACTGCGTGTCGCGCTACGAGGACGTGGTCGACGTGCTGCGTAGGCCGGAACACTTCAGCTCCGACGCCACACGCACCGTCATCAACGGGGCGGGGCCGGCCGTCGACCTGCCGTCGAAGCTCCGGCTCGGCGCACAGCTCTTGCGTGTATTCATCCACTCGCCGCGTATCGTCAAGGTGATCGCCGGGCGCAACTTACTCTCGCTCGACGCGCCCGCACACACCCACATGCGGAACATCGTGAACCGCGCCTTCACGCCTCGCGGCATCGCCGCATGGGAGCCGAGGATCCGTGCCATCACCGACACGCTCGCCACGGAGCTGCGGCGCAAGCAGTCGTTCGACTTCGTGACGGACTTTGCCGTACCGCTCCCCGTCACCCTCATCGTCGAGCTGCTCGGCGTCGAGCCGGAGCGAAGCGAGGAGTTCAAGCGCTGGTCCGATGCGTTGATCGCTGCCATCTTCGGACCCAAGCGGAAGCAAGGGTTCCTGCGCAGTGGTGCGGTAGAGGCACTGGGCAACCTGAGCGACGCGATGCGGCGCACGATCCGCGCCCGCCTCCGCGAGCCCCGGGACGATCTGATCAGCACACTGGTTCGCGCCCAGACTGGCGAGGGCGTCCTCAGCGAACCGGAGGCTGTGTTCTTCGCGGTGGGACTGCTGGTCGCGGGCAACGAGACCACCACTCGGCTGTTGGGGAGCATGGTCAAGGCGCTCATCGATCATCCCGAGCAGCTCCACCAGGTGCGGAGCAACCGCGCGCTCATTCCCGCTGTGGTAGAGGAGGTGATGCGCTGGGACGGCCCTGCCCAGCTCACGGCGCGCCGCGCTCGCCGCGACGTCGAGATCGCCGGAGTGAGGATTCCGCGCAATGCCCACGTCGCCCTGCTGCTCGCGTCGGGCAACCGCGACGAGCGTCAGTGGGGACCGACGGCCGAGGCGTTCGACGTGACGCGCGACGCGCGCAGGCACCTGGGCTTCAGCCTGGGGCCGCACTTCTGTCTGGGGGCGGGCCTCGCGCGGCTCGAAGCGCGGGTCGTGCTCGAGACGCTGCTCGACGATCTCCCCCGACTCCAGCGGACCGCTCCGGCAGAGTATTTGCCGTCATTCGTGGCTCGCGGTCCGAGTCGACTCCCGCTGGAGCAGCGCAGGTGAGCGATCTGCGCCGCCGAGGCAGATCGAGTCGAGCGGCACATAGGGATCGGAAACAATGGATCCTGGCGCGCCACCGTGAGATGAGCGGTCCGCAGAAGGCTTCGAACCGACTTGGCCCGCGAGGGCAGAGTTTGGCGCGGTCGCCGCGCAAACGCGCGGTGCTGAAGGCGGCTACCGCGTTGTTCCGCGAGCACTGCGATCATGGCACGAGCATCGGCGCAGCCGCCGACGTCACGAGCGCCCGACCTGACACAGTATCTGCAGGGCCTGCAAAATCGCGGAGCACATGCGTAGCGCAACATTAAGCAGTAGCGCCTGAGTTTCCGAATTGCATCGGCGCGGTGTGCAGTTTGGACCGGAGATTTTGCATATGCGCGCGCGACACCGCCTTGTTTCTCTGATTTGTAAATCCAGACAACAGATTCCGCTCGGATTGTGGCCGAATCGCGAACTCTCCAAAAGTCCCACCAGTAGCTGCGCCGGAGAAGGCAGGCGCGAGGGATGGATTCTGTAAAAGGCTAGTTTGTCGGGGGATTCTTGGTGGGCGCGGACGGGATCGAACCGCCGACCCCCT
>DATGZK010000075.1:0-61586 GCA_035489755.1 Myxococcota bacterium | reverse complement strand
TCAGCGGCGCATCTTCCATCTAAAGCACCTGCGTCGGCAGCCGATTCGGGCCATCGCCCGCGCCCTGGGCAAGTCCGAAGACGCGGTGAAGGCGAACCTCTACCGGATGCGGCGAGCCCTCGAGCAGGGCGTGCCCGGTCTTGACGGCGTGATTTTGAGCTAGGGGAAGCCCGGAGCGAATGAGCGGGCACTGCAGGAAGAAGTCGCGGATGCCCTGTGGGTAGCGCACGAAGCGGATGAATCGCTCGTAGCTGCCGTGTTGCTCGGTGAAGAGCCGACCCAGGTTGGACCTTGTAGTCAATGTGCTCTCCATGGTGTCTCGGGCCGGGTGTTTCACATGCTCCCAACCGTGCTCCCGCGTGCCTAAGCGGGCAAGCGCCACGGGGCGAACCAGCTCGCCAAGGCTCTGTCGACAGGCGACCGGCCAAGCACCTTTCGAAGCAGAAAGCTGAATTCAAACTGATCCACTACTGAACGCTGGCTCCTGAGGGAGCTGGCCGGCGAGGCGCTGAGCGCTTGGCCGTATGCGCACCTGCATAGCTCCACCGAGCGCTCAGCGCTGAGTCGTCATGGCGCGCCCCGGCTAAAGCGCTAAGCGCTTGGTCGCACGCGGGCCACGCTCGCGCGGCGCTCAGCGCTTGGATCGCGATGCGCTTCGCGCTTGGCGAGAAGTTCTCGCTGATCTTCGAGCGGGGGGTGTGGCAGGGTAGTGGCCGTGAACCCATTGGTGTTCTGGATGGCCGCCAGGATATACGTCCTTCTTCGCAGGCCTTGGCCCTCAGTCACGCCCTAACATGGTGCTTCAGACCGATCGCTTGGCGGCATGAGAGGAGGCGGGGCCATGGGGCTTCTCACGGCCGATATGAAGCGAGTCGTCGGGGAGCAACGCCTTGGCTTCGTCGCCACGGTCTGCCCCGACGGTACTCCGAATCTCTCGCCCAAGGGCACCACCGCGGTCTGGGACGACGACCACCTCGTCTTCGCCAACATCAGGTCGCCGGGCACTCTCGCGAACCTCCGAAAGAACGCCGTCCGCGCTTGCGAATCTGCCCCTTGACTGCCAACCTTGCTTCCTCCCCTTGTGCCAATTTCACCGTCACAGGTCGGATGGATAGGCGGGGAGATTAGAGGGAAAAAACCTAGTAAAGTCAATATGTTGCCCGGGTGGCGGAATTGGTAGACGCACCAGATTCAGGGTCTGGCGGTCGCAAGGCCGTGCTGGTTCGAGTCCAGTCCCGGGCACCATCGCAACAACCCGCCCCTCACGACCGGCGCCGGGCTGCCGACCCAGTCTGCCCTAGGACTTAGGAATGGTTGGGAAGTGCCCCGCGAAGCACCCAGCCGTCGTCCCGCGGGACCCTAGCCGCGCGCGGGTTCCTCCCGCGGACCATTTCTCCGGTTGACCTTGCGTTTCTGGCTCTTAGGGTTGGCGACAAGCCCTGGAGGTACCCTTGCCCGAAGCCGAAGCGACACGCTCGCTTGAGTTTGGCGGAGAGCGCATCGAAGTCCCCTCGATTCTCCCGGTTCTGCCGGTCCGTGACGCCGTCGTGTTCCCGGGGGTCACAAATCCACTCTCGATCGGTCGGCCCAAGTCTCTCGCCGCTCTCGATGCCGCTGGCCAAGGCGGCTTTCTCGTGGTGGCGACCCAGCGCGACGCCAGCGTTGAGGATCCGAGCCTCCAGGAACTCCATCCCGTGGCCTGCATCGTTCGCGTGGTTCGCATCGTCGATGCGCGACGAGAGGGCAAGCAGGCTGTCGTGGTGGGTGTCGCGCGCACTCGCATGGGTGAGGCGGTCGCTACCGAGCCGGCGCTCCGAGTTCGCATCGAACCCTTCGCGGAGACCGGCGCCGAGTCGCCGGAGCGCACCGCGGCGTGGCGCCGGGTGGTGGAGCTCGCGCAGAAGGTGATCGAGGTGCGCGACGATCTTCCCGACGAGTGGAAGGGTTTCGTCGCCGGGATCCCCACCCCCGGCCTTCTGGCCGATCTCATTAGCTCAACTCTCCCGCTCGCACCGGAAGAGAAGATCGCCCTTCTGTCGGAGCCCGACCCCCTGCCCCGCCTCGTTCGCCTCGCGGGCCATCTTGAACGCGAGATTACGATTGCAGAGACCCAGCGAACCCTGCGCAGCGAGACGGAGTCGCAAGAGGACGACCCGCGTCGCCGTGAGCGATTGCTGCGTCACCGCATGCGCGACATCCAAGACGAGATCGGTGAGGGTGACGCAGGCGCGCGAGAGGTGGACGAGCTGCGCGAGAAGATCGCCGCTGCGAACCTCCCGGAAGAGGCACGCGCTCAGGCCGAGCGCGAGCTCAAGCGTATGGGCGCCATGCCGCAGCAGGCGCCCGACCGGCACATGGTGCGCACGTACCTCGAGTGGATGGCCGATCTCCCATGGTCCGTGGAGACGACGGACCACCTCGACGTCCCCGCCGCCCACGCTGTCCTCGACGCGGATCACCACGACCTCGAAAAGGTGAAAGAACGGATCCTCGAGTACCTCGCTGTGCGCAAGCTCGCACCCGAGGCCAAGGGGCCCATCCTTTGTTTCGTCGGCCCGCCGGGCGTCGGCAAGACATCCCTCGGCCGCTCGATCGCTCGCGCCATGGGGCGAAAGTTCGTCCGCGCATCGCTCGGAGGTGTGCGGGACGAGGCCGAGATTCGAGGTCACCGTCGCACCTACGTCGGGGCCATGCCGGGGCGCATCCTGCAAGGCCTTCGCCGCGCCGGCTCACGCAATCCCGTCTTCGTGCTCGACGAGATCGACAAGCTTGGCGCCGACTTCCGGGGTGACCCGTCGTCCGCCCTGCTCGAGGTGCTCGATCCCGAGCAGAACAGCATGTTCAGCGACCACTACATCGAGGTTCCGTTCGACCTCTCGCACGTCTTGTTCATCGCTACGGCAAACACGCTCGCCACGATTCCCCCCGCACTGCTTGACCGCATGGAGGTGATCGAGCTCCCGGGCTACACCGAGCGTGACAAGCTCCTCATCGCAGAAAAGCACCTCGTGCCAAAGCAGATCGAAGCCCATGGACTCACGCCCGCTCGCGTCACCGTGACCCCCGAGGCGATCGAGAAGGTGGTCCACGAGTACACGCGGGAGGCGGGGGTTCGCAACCTCGACCGCCAACTCGCGACGCTGTTGCGCAAAACCGCACGTGAGCTCGCGCAGGCGGGTCCATCCGCGACGTGGATCGTCGATCCCGCGTTCGTGAGCAAAGGCCTTGGCGCGCCGCCGCATCTGCCCGAGGTCTCCGAGCGAACCACGATCCCGGGGGTCGTCGTCGGCCTCGCGCGCACGAACCACGGCGGTGACATCCTTTTCATCGAAGCAACGTCAATGCCCGGGGGTGAAGGGGTGCGGCTGCGTCTTACCGGTCAGCTCGGCGACGTGATGCGCGAATCCGCCGAGGCTGCGCTCTCTTGGGTGCGCGCGAATGCCGATGCCCTCGGCATCCATTCCCCGGCACTCGAGGGCGGCGAGATTCACCTGCACGTTCCCGCAGGCTCTGTCCCCAAGGATGGGCCCTCGGCAGGCATCGCCCTTGCCACCGCACTCGTTTCGGTGTTGACCGGGCGACGGGCCAAGAGCCACGTTGCGATGACGGGGGAGATCTCGCTGCGCGGCCGCGTCTTGCCGGTCGGCGGGATCAAGGACAAGGTTTTGGCGGCGGCCCGGGCGGGCGTTCAATCCGTGATCCTACCGCGCAGGAATCAGAAGGACCTCGTCGAGGTACCCGCGGAGGTCACCGAAAAGCTCGACATTCGATTCGCGGATAGTGTCGAGGAGGTGATTGAGGCCGCCCTTGAGCCGGCGGTAGACCGCGCGGCCTAGCGCTTGGCGCGTTCGTTAGGGCGAAGCGGCGGTCGGCTCTAAGCTCGGTGCGGTTTGTGGTGCCAGAGCCGCTCGCCTTCACCCCGCTCATGCGAGTCCTATATATGGATTTGGGTGAGCCCGGACGGGCACCTCCGTCTGCGAGTTGCAGCGTCGGGCTCGCAAGCCATCCGATCTGTCCAAATCGCATGTTGGGGCGTCCGATGAGCTTTTTCCCGCACGAGGCGCCCTTGTAAACGCTGACGTATTCGGCACGCTGGCTCTTCGTGCCGAAGAACGCCTGATCTCGTCGCGGCAAGGGAGGGAGCCGACGAAACATGCAGACCCGAGCGCGAGGATCGAGAGTCGGAAGAGTGCTCGGCACGATTGCTCGCCAATTGCGCGACGCCTGGGCGATTCTCGGTCTTTCCTTCGCACTGCTTTTCGTTCTGGAGAACAGCTACCGGTACTATGAGCGGCTTCCGACGCACCCGTCTCCGTCGCAGACCCCCGGCGCTTCCCAGTCGCAGGCCCCCGGCGCTGTTCCGTCGCAGGCTCCTCGCGCTGCGGCAAAGGATCCCTACGCCTCGGAGGCGTGGTTCTCCGAGTTCAAAGAAGTCCGTCACCTCCACATGGGCCGCGCGGACGCCCGGTACGTCGATTACGATCCCTATCGCGGTTGGTGGGTGCGTCCCGGCCAACACAACGGCCTCAACGTGGAGCCTTCGGGCTACCGACACACCGAGCAGTCGCTGCACGGCGAGCCGGCAACGTGGCGCCATGTCTTTCTCTTCGGTGGCTCTGCGATGTGGGGCTACACCGCGCGCGACCAGGCCACCATTCCCTCCTGGGTCGCACGCCAACTCGCTGCGGCAGGGATCACGGACGTCGAGATCGACAACAAGGCGCAGTGCGGATTCAACCTCACCCAAAACCTCGCGACGCTGGTCCTCGAGTTGCGGCGCGGCGCCCGGCCAAGCGCCGTCGTTTTCCTGGACGGGATCAATGAAGTCGGTCCTGTCGCCGAGGGCGACCGGCCGGGCGATATCTACGGCCAAGCGGATGCGCGCAGGCGCTTTGCCCTGACCCACGCGACCACCAACGAACTCTTGCTGGCACTCTGGTCCAATCTTCACATCGTGCAGGCGCTGCAGCGCTTGCGGCCGACCCCCCCCACGGCCGACATCGATGTGCCCGCGGCGTGTCAGGCCATCGCCGACAACTACCTGAATCTCGTCCGCGTGGCTGAGGCATTGGGGCGGGAGTTCGAGTTCACGCCGATTTTCTTCTGGCAGCCGGCGCTCGCGACGAGCGGCAAGCAACTCGGCCCCTGGGAAGCGCATCTCATGGCGGACGAGGCCGGCGGGCCTCTCGTGAAGCTCACCAAGGCTTGTGTGCCCGACGTGGAAGCGCGCCTCGCAAGTCGCAAGGGGATCAACTATTTCCCGCTTCACACGATCTTCGATGGGGTACAAGGCGATCAGTTCTTGGATCAATTCGGACATGTCACCGAGCAGGCTAACGCCACGATCGCTGCTGCGATCACCCAACAACTCATCCCGGTACTGCAGGGCATGGGAACCGAGCACGCCGGCGACGGCGCACCGCGACCCGGGCGAGACGGCGGGTGATGGACCGCGCGGAGTGCGTGGGGCGTGCCGCCGCGGAGACGGACTTGCACCGGATCCCACTGGCGAACCCCAGATCTCCATCCCGCGTCGCGTAAGGATGCGAAATGCCTCGATCTGATCTGCTCGATCAGCCCGTTCGCCGGATCCCCGTGAATTCGCCGCTACCCTGCGCCGCCGTGCGCGTCGCGCTCGTCCACGACTGGCTCACCGGAATGCGTGGCGGAGAGCGAGTCCTCGACGAGCTCTGCGGCCTGTTCCCGGATGCGGATCTCTACACTCTCGTGCACGTGCCCGGCTCCACTTCCAAACGCATCGAGGCCCGTCGCATTTTTGCGAGCCCGCTTTCGCGGATTCCGGGAGCCGCCCGACACTACCGCAAGCTGCTTCCTCTATTCCCTTGGGCCATCGAGCGCTTCCGCTTGGCCGACTACGACCTCGTGCTTTCGTCGAGCCACGCCGTTGCGAAGGGGGTGCGTGTGCCGCGCGGCGCAGTGCATCTCTGTTACTGCTTTACGCCGATGCGCTACGTGTGGGACCAGGCGGACGCCTACCTTGGTCACGGCCTGCGCCGGGTGCTGGCGGCACCCCTCGTCCGCTACCTGCGGGAGTTCGATCTGCGCACCAGCACGCCAAGCCGCGTGCATCGTTTTGTCGCGATCTCGAAATTGGTTGCAGATCGGATTTTTCGCCACTACGGACGAGAGGCCTCTGTGGTTTACCCGCCCGTGGACGTCGACCGCCTCCGACCCTCGGACGCTTCGCCCGAAGATTTCTATTTGCTGGTGGGCGGCTTCGTCCCTTACAAGCGGGAGGATCTCGCGATCGATGCGTTCCGAGGTCTCGGCCGCCGCCTCGTGGTGGTGGGCGAGGGCCCGATGCGCCCTGCCCTTGCGGCCCGCGCACCGGCCAACGTGACGTTCCTGGGCCGCGTCCCGGACCAAGAGCTCGCGCGCCTCTATGCCCGGTGTCGGGCCCTTCTCTATCCGCAAGAGGAGGACTTCGGGATCGTCGCGCTGGAAGCGCAGGCGTGTGGCCGACCCGTGATCGCGTTCGGGCGCGGGGGGGCCCTCGAGACCGTGATCCCCTTACGCTCCGAACAGCCCGCGGGGACCCCTCCCACGGGGCTCTACTTCGACACACAGACGCCCGAGGCGTTGGCCTCCGCGGTCCGCATCTTCGAGGCAAGCGAGGAGTCCTTCATCCCACAAGCGATCCGGGCCCATGCCGAGCGTTTCAGCCCGGCGCGCTTCCGCGCGCAGATCGGCGCCGAAATCGAGCTCGCACTCGCGCAAGAAAAGAGCTAGCGCCCTGACCCGCCCTCGGGGAAGTCCATCCCTCTAGGCGCCTTTCTCACCGCAGGTTCTTGGTGTGATCGCCCTCACGCGCAGATGGGGGCGTGGTTCCGAATTTCCCTCCTGAGCGTGCGGAGTGTCTTCGCGGCCAGCGGGCCGGGCCGACAGCTTCGCGACCGGCGGAACCAGGACAGGGGAACCGCCCGGGCAGCCAGGAGCGGAGATCATGAGGCACCGCACTCTTCAAGCGATGCTCCGAGCGCTGATGGCGCTCGGGATCTCCCTTGCGTGCGGTGCCGCCAGCGCGGTGAATGTGGTCGGCTCGAAGACCGCGAACCTCAGCTGGAGCGCGGCCTCCGGCCCGGTCGCGGGCTACGGCGTCTTCGTCGCGCTCAACGGCGCTCCCTATCCGGCGAGCCCGAACTTCACGACGACCAGCACGACCGGGCAAGTGACAGGGGCGTACGGGGACTCATTCACCGTGAAGGTCGCCGCCTACACGGCGTCGGGCACCTATGGACCTTTCTCCCCGGATTCCGCCGCGATTCAGTTCGTCCCGCTTCCCCCGGCGATTGCGCTCTCGACGACGAGCCTTAGCGCGGCAGCGCAGGCCGGCTCGAACCCGCAGAGCGGGAGCTTTCTCATCCACAACTCCGGCGGTGGTGCGCTTAGCTACAGCTTTACGACGAACCAGAGCTGGGTTTCCGTGTCGCCCTCCTCCGGAACCTCGAACGGTGAGAACGACCCCATCACCGTAAACTTCAACGCGGCCGGTCTCGCGGCGGGAGCCTACACCGCAGCGATTACCGCCTCGGCGACTGGTACCGCTTCACAGACGATCGGTGTCACGCTCACGGTGACGGCGGTGAATACGCCGCCACCGCCACAGATTGCGCTCTCCACGAACTCGGTCAGCGCGTCGGCCGTGGCAGGCGCGAGCCCCTCGAGCCAGAGCTTCACGGTCCGCAACTCGGGCGGCGGGACCCTCAGTTTCGCGGTCAGCGACAACCAGAGCTGGCTGTCGGTGACGCCTACCAGCAGCACGTCGAGCGGTGGGGCCGACACGATCACGGTGAACTTCTCGACGGCGGGTCTTGCTCCGGGCACCTACACCGCAACGATTACGGTTTCCGGCAACGGGCTCACGCAAACGATTCCGGTATCGGTCACCGTGTCCTCCGCCACGACCACGAACCTCCTGGTCGGCTTCGGCACGGGCTCAGGCGGCGTGCTCTCGGTGGTCGGTCAGGGCTTCCCGTTCTCGGCGACGAGTTCCATGACCCGGGCCTGGGCTGGCTACAACAGCTCGGGGGGCGAGACTCGACCGGCGGCTTGCGATTTGTACGGCGATGGCCGACACGAGTTTGTGGTGGGCTTTGGCCAGGGCGGCGGCGGCTGGCTCGAAGTGCTCGACAGCGCCGACCGAGGCTTTGCGCACCTGGCCTGGATCCAGGTGAACTACCCGGCCTACAACGCCAGCAACGGCGAGACCTTCCCGGCCTGCGGCGACATCGATGGCGATGGGCGCGACGAGATCGTGGTCGGCTTCGGTACGGGCGGTGACGGCTGGATCGCGATCTTTGACGATGCCACGACCGGCTACGCCCCGATGCCGGGAACCCCGGTCGCGGGCGGCTGGCTGCAGGTCCAGTGGCCGGACTATGACGTGAGCAACGGGGCCACCCATCCCGCGGTAGGCGACTTCGACGGGGATGGGATGGCGGAGATCGCCGTGGGTCTTGGCACGGGAAGCTTCGGCTTCATCCAGGTCTTCGATGACCAGGCCCACGGCTTTGCTCCGATGACCGAGGTCTCCCACGGCTGGATCGCGCCCTCCTGGCCGAGCTACGACTCTGCCAACGGCGACAGCTATCTCGCGGCCTGCGACCTCGACGGAGACGGCAAGGCCGAGCTCGTGGTGGGCCATGGCACCGGCAGCAGCGGCTGGGTGCAGATCCTCGACGACGCGACGACTGGGTTCGCCCAGAGATCCGGCCCAGGCGGCAGCTGGATCCAAACCAACTGGGGCGGCTACAACGCCAGCAACGGCACCACCCATCCGAGCTGTGCCGACGTCAACGGCGACGGTAAGCCCGACATCGTGCTCGGCCTCGGGGACGGCGGCTACGGCTGGATGCAAATCTTCGAGAACACTTCGAGCGGCTTTGTCCCGATGGCGAACACGCCCAAAGGCAGTGGCTGGATTCTCGTTGCACCCGCATCCGGCCTCTCGGGCCCGGGCGCGACTTGGCCGGGACTCGTTCATTAAGACCACGCAGAAAATGGGCCGGGCGATTTTGACGGGGGGGATAGCAGCCGGTAGCTTTGCTTCGCGCCTGCTGCCCGTGCCTGGGGATTTTCCCCCGCGGGTGCGGCGCTAGCGGCATTTTCCTCTTGCCGAGCTGGGGGGGCTCATGGCGACGCGGCCCACGATCGGCGTGATTGGCTGTGGCCAATGGGGCCGGAATCTGGTGCGCAACGTGCATCAGCTCGGCCTCTTGGCTGCGGTTGCCGAACCCTCGGAGTCCGGTCGGGCCAAGGCAAGGGAGATTGCGCCCTCTGTCCCGATCCACGAGAGCGCGGACGCGGTCCTCTCGGATCCGCAAATCCAAGCGGTCATGGTTGCGACGCCGGCGGAGACTCATTTCCCCGTGGCCTCGGCCGCGATCGCCGCTGGCAAGGACGTCTTTGTCGAGAAGCCCATGACGATCGACGTCGAGGAGGCGCGCGCGCTGATCGAGCAGGCAGACGCTGCCGGCCGCATCCTCATGGTGGGGCACCTCCTCGAATATCACCCGGCGATCCTGAAGCTTCACGAGCTCGTCCAGAGCGGTGAGCTTGGCAAGATCCGCTATGTCATTTCCAACCGGCTCAATCTCGGCAAAATCCGCACAGAAGAGAACGCCCTGTGGTCCTTCGCACCCCACGACATCGCCGTCATCTTGCGGCTGGTGGGCACCATGCCGTTCGAGGTCGTCGCTACCGGAGGCTGCTACGTCCAGCCCAACATCGCCGACGTCACGGTAACCCAGCTTCTCTTCGACAACGGCGCGAGATCCCACATCTTCGTGTCGTGGCTCCATCCCTTCAAGGAGCAAAAGCTCGTCGTGATCGGTTCGAAGAAGATGGTCTGCTTCGACGACATCTCCAAGAAACTCACGCTGACCGATCTCAAGGTCGAGTGGGAAGAGGGCCAACCCGTCCCCGTTCGCGCTCCGGGAATCGAGGTGGAGTTCCCCGCGGACGAGCCGCTGCGGGAGGAGTGTATCCATTTCGCAGAGTGCGTGACGAAGCGCACCGAGGCCCGCACCGACGGACGCAACGGCCTGCGTGTGCTTCAGATCCTCCACGCGGCGCAGCGTTCCATGATCACAAACGGCAGACCCGTCGCGCTCGGATCCGAGCTCGAACCGGCACGAAGCGCGGCGCAAGGCGTGGCCCCTTTAGCGGGAGGCACCAAGAGCAAAGCCGCGGCGGCAGCGAATCGACCCTATGCCCGGCTTTGATGCCTCCCGCCACCCCGGCGTCCAGGTGCACGAGTCGGCCTACGTCGACGAGCCGTGCGAGATTCTCGAGGGCACCCGCATCTGGCACTTCTCGCACGTCATGGCGAACAGCCGGATTGGAAAGAACTGCAATCTCGGCCAGAACGTGGTGGTGTCCACGGACGTGACCTTGGGTAACAACGTCAAGGTCCAGAACAACGTCTCGATCTACACAGGCGTTGTGCTCGAGGACGACATCTTTTGCGGACCCTCGATGGTCTTTACCAATGTCCTAAATCCGCGAAGTGAAATCTCCCGGCGCGGCGAGTACCGGCGGACCCTGGTTCGGCGGGGTGCCACGCTGGGTGCAAACTCGACCGTGGTGTGCGGCGTGGAAATCGGGTGCTACGCGTTTGTCGCCGCCGGCGCAGTCGTCGCGCAGGACGTCCCCGCCTACGCGCTCATGTTGGGTGTCCCCGCACGGCGGCGCGCCTGGGTCTGCCGCTGCGGCGTCACGCTTCCTGCGGGTTTGGCCCCTGCCCCGCTCACCTGCGGCGCTTGCAAAAATGAGTACAAGGACGTCGGCGACGAGCTCATCCCCTTGAAAGAGAGCCAGGATCTATGACGAAACCGATTTTAGTCCCGCTGTTAGACCTCCGCGCCCAGTACGAGTCCATCCGCGAGGAGATCGGCGAGGCGATCCAGCGCGTGGTCGAAAGCCAGCACTTCATCCTCGGACCCGAGGTTCAAGCACTGGAGCAAGAGATCGCTCGGTATTGCGAGGTCCGCTTCGCGATTTCCTGCGCTTCTGGCTCAGACGCCCTTCTGCTCGCGTTGATGGCGCTCGGTGTCGGTCCGGGCGACGAGGTGATTTGTCCTTCCTATACGTTCTTCGCGACCGCGGGCGCGGTCTCGAGACTCGGCGGGAAGCCCGTGTTCGCGGACATCGATCCAGCGACCTACAACCTCGACCCCGCGGCAGCCCGCCGAGCCGCGGCGCGCTGCACCCGCCTCAAGGCGATCGTCCCCGTCCACCTTTTTGGCCAGTCGGTCGACCTCGGCGCGTTCCTTGCGCTCGGAGCCGAGTTCGGCGTACCGATCATCGAAGACGCGGCCCAGGCCATCGGCACCCGGGATGAGCAGGGCCAGCGCGTGGGAACGCGAGGCGCGGTCGCCTGCTTCAGCTTCTTCCCGTCCAAGAACCTCGGCGGCTTCGGGGACGGCGGAATCGTGACCACGAACGACGCGGAGCTTGCAGAGCGGATCTCGGTTCTCCGCGTGCATGGCTCAAAGCCGAAATATTTCCACAAGTTCGTGGGAGTGAACTCACGCCTCGATGCGCTGCAGGCGGCGGTGGTGCGCGTCAAGCTTCGCCACCTCGACTCCTGGACCAAAACCCGCGGCGAGCACGCCGCGCACTACGACCGCGCGTTCGCGGCCGCCGGGGCTGCGCCGTCGGGCGTGCCCTCTGGAGCGAGCGGCCTTGCGCTGCGAACCCCGCGTCCTCCGACGCCGCCGGCCACGCACATCTACAACCAGTACGCGATCCGTGTGTCGGCAAACCTGCGCGACGCGCTTCGCGCCCACCTCCAAGAAAAGGGAGTGGGGACGGAGATCTACTACCCCCTCGGCCTGCATCAGCAGGAGTGCTTCGCCGACTTGGGCGGCAAGCCGGGGGATCTGCCGGAAACGGAAGCGGCGGCGCGCGAGACGCTCGCGCTGCCGATCTTCCCTGAGCTCACGCTCGAGCAGCTCGACCACGTGACGCGCACGGTGGCTAGCTTCTTGCGACGCTAGCCGCGGGAGGCCCGCTCCCGGGGACCCGCATTTCGCCGCGGAACGGCGGGATCTCGACCCGCCGCCAGCTGCCCCCGAGCGGCACACGGAGTACGAGCCCCTGCGCGGCGCGTGCCGAGCGCAAGCGAAAGCTGCCCCCCGAATGGTCGACCCGCAGCTCTTGCAGGAGCTCGAGCCACGCGAGGTACCCCTCCGCACCGAGCGCCGCCCATCCCCGCCGCTTCGCCAAGCGGCGCACAGCGCGATGGAGTCTCCGCGTCCCCGGAACGTTCTGCGGATGGAAGTTGAAGACGAGGACACCCGGCCGTGCGGCCTCGATCTGGCGCACGAGTGCACGAATCTTCCGCCCAGCCTGCCATTGCCCCATCCCGAGGGCTTGGAGCATCCCATCACCGAATGCGGTGAGCAGGGAAAAGTGTTCGGACCACGTGCCATCCGGCCGGCGCAGCCGAAGCGGTAGGAGCGAGCCGTTGAGCACCGTTCCGTCGACCCCAGGGAGGTTTAGATCGAGCCCGATCGCATTCTCCTCCCACGCTGGGAGGTGTCCCAGATATCCATCGTTTAAGTAGCCGTGATTGCGCAGCGTGCGACAGGCTCGCCCAGTCAGCCCACGCAAAAAACGCGTCTGTTCATGACACGTCTGCGCGTAGTCTGCGGGCCTGTCCAAGGCGTCAATGTGGAGGCCGAGCTCCACATTCGCAGGCAGCCGCCCGAGCGTCTCCCCCGTATGCCGCGTCTTGGGGACGAGGTAGTAGGTCACCGGCAAGTCGCCGATCAGGCGAAGCTGCTCGTGGTAGCGCTCGAGGTAGGCTTCGTCATCGTCACCCGTGAAAAGAACAAGGCCGCGCAGACCACCGGGGAGCGGCTCGATGAGCGGCCAGCCCGCAAGCTCGCACAGGCCTTCGGCGAGCGCGAATCCCAGGTGATCCGCCCAGGGCAACGTCGGATGCTCAGGATCGAGCTGGTGCTCGAAAAGGTAGTTGGGGCGCTCGAACCCGAATCCCAACCTGGCGCGCGGCGCGTCGTCCGTGGTGCGCGCCGGGTCGCCTTGGCGCCAGCGCACAATCTCATCGGCGACGTCGAAGCCGACGAGAAGCGTTTGCGCCGGTCGTTGCCCGACCCAGGCGAGGCTCGCGTGCCCTTCGGCGTCGACCCAAAGGGGGCGAAGCGCAGGGCCCTGGAAGACGGCGTGGGGCAGCAGCGCACGGTAGATGGGAGCCTTTGAGCGCCGGCTCGCCTCGAAGTAGCAGCGACCCGGTGCGGCCGGTGCCACCCCGATCCCTCCAGGGAGCTCCTTCGTGGCTGGATCTACGAAAAGGACGCGCGCTCTTCCGTCTGCACGCCCCGCAGCGTCGCCGCTGAATCGAAGGGGGAGATCGAGAGCACCGTAACCTCGCAGCACCACCTCGAAGTCCCGTCCCCGTGCACCATCCAGCCCGACCTCGATCGGGTGGCGAGGCGCCGCGAAGGCGGCTGCTGAGACCGGCGGTACACGCTCCAGTGCTGCCTCGCGCAGCGCCGCGAGGTGGTCTCGTGCGAGCATCTCGTATTTTTCCGGACGTAGGAAGAAGCTTCCCTGGAGGATGGGAATACTGCGGGCGCCGAACTTCGCCTTGAAGCGCGAGACGGTGGCGACCGGCCAAGATCGCGGGAGTTCCGGAAAGATCGGGCCGAGCCGGTAGCGACGCAGGCCGAGCGCGCGGCCAGACGCGATGGCTGTCCAGTGCAGGAGATCGTTGGGGCGCATTGGGAGCGCAGCCGGGTCGGACGCGCCCGCGAGGAAGTGGAGCGAGCCCTTTGCCGCAAGGAGAACGAGCGCGCCCACCTCTGCGCCTTCGTGCAGCGCGACGAGAAGACGCGCCGCCGCCCCCACCGGGGGCAGACCCAGCACCGCCTCATAGTACGCGGGCGGCGTCAGCGTCTCGCCCGTGCGTTCGGCAGACCGCGCGGCCAGGCGAGAGTAGATTCCTGCAGCAGATTCCGGCGCAGCCCACTCCGTGCTCAGACCGCTGCGCTGCGCCTTGCGCACGGCGCGGCGGCAGGAGTCCTCGAGACGTGCAAAGAGCTCCACCTCGTCCGCGTCATCGAGCACAACGAGTTGGTCGGCCGCCAGGGTGGAGAGCCCCGGCGCTGGGCAGATCCCGTTCGGCCCTACGCCAACGCCCAAGAAAAAGCCGTGCTCTGAGACCCAGAACGGCACCTCTTCGCGGGTCGGCCCTAGGCTCGCCGGCGCAAGGTTTTGGACCGAAAGCTGAATGCGGTCCGCGCCCGCGGCCCGCGCCGCTTCAAATACGGCCTGCATGGCGAGACTCCGCGCCGCACCTCGCTCAGCCCGAGACAGTCCGTCCACGAGGGCAAGGCCCGCGTGCCGGTGAAGCCCCGAGTGAACAAGCGTCTCGTAAAACGCTCCCAACGGGATCGTCTCCCGGTAGAGCGGCATGACGCCCACAATCGAACCGGAGCGACTCGCTACCGCGAAACCGACCGCCTTGAGCCCCCGCTGCTGAGTCTCGATCTCGACCCACTCGTGCCGATGGAACAGCCAAGCCTCGGACGAGGCCTCGCAGGCGCGGTTCCACTCTTCGCGGTCGGCCGCGACGTAAGGCACAAGCCTCATGACGGCTTTTCGTAGACCACGTTGAAGCGGCAGCCGTAGTACGGGTTGCGGGGATGGATCGGCAAGATGTGCGTCGCTGCACCCAGCAGTGCTCCGAGCTTCTCGAACTGGGAAGTGCTGAACGCATAGCAGGAGATCTGAGGCTCGATGCGCGGAATCACTCGCCGACCGAGTCGCCGCCAGAAAGGCGCTCGTGCCAGGCCCTCCGGGGCAGGCGGGAGCGGACCGTGGAGCCTCGTAAGCTCTTCGCCGAGGGCGCTCGCTCGCACAGCGGCCTCCTCCGTCCTTTCCACGTCAGGAATCGACCCTACCATCGCGCGGCCACCCCCTCGTAACACCCGCAACATCTCGCGAACGACCGCCTCAGCGATTTCGAAGTCGGCGAAATTCGTGAAAACGTCGTAGCTCACCACGCGGTCGAAGCTCGCGTCCGGTAAACGCAGCGCCGTAGCGTCCTCGCACAGGAACGTGGCATTCGGGAGCCCAAGCCGTCGCGCCACCTCGAGCGTAGGCGCAGCAAGATCGACCCCCACATACTCTCGGCAGCGCGGAGCAAGCCCACGTGCCAGGAAGCCGCTCGCGCAGCCGACCTCGAGCAGGCGGTGCGCCGGAGAAACGTCGAGCTGTGAAAGGATGCTCTCGATCATCTCCTCGAAGAGCGAGATGTCTCGCCACAGCCGCGGATCGCGGCCAGCGATCCAGCAGAGGTCATCCGACGACGGGGTCTCGACCACGTCCTTCGCGCGTTCAGAGAAGAAAAGGCGCGCGGCCTCCTTCCAGTCAGTCCTCAAGATCAGGCTCCGCCTCGAGCGCTTCCTCCACGAAACGGATCTCCGGCTCGTACACGTAGGTGAAGGAAAACGCGGGGCCGCGTCGCACCGAGAATCGGGCGACTCGTTCCACGTAGTGCAAAACGGCCTCTCTGCCCTTCGGCAGCATATGGTGGCAGAGTGAGACCGAGACCCAGTAGTGCCCCTCACCGAGCTCCAGCCGGGGCACCGTGTAGCGGACCCGCCCGCGCCCGCAAAGTGGCTTTCCGCCGGACAAGAAGCGCCGCTCCTCAAATCCCTCGACGCCAGTCACCGAGCGGAGCCGTTCCCCATCGATCCGGAACGAGCAATACACGTTCGGCTTGTCGGTCACGCCCTCCCATTCCACGCAAAGCTCGAAGAGCTCCCCGTTTCGGAAGACGGTGCGCGGCCGGCCGTCGCTTCCGCGAAGCTCCACATGGTGGATGCGAAGCTTCTCGCCGCCCAACGTATAGACACCAGTCTGCCCAGTCTCCTGAATCCGCGCCGCGAGCGTACTGTTCTCAAGCTCGTTTGCGGTTTCGATGCGCTCCCACACACTGTGCCTGTAGGCGGTTGTGACCTTTTCCGCCTCGCCGTCAAGACGCAGCCGCCCTGCATCGAGCCAGAGCGCCCGCTGGCAGATCTCGGCGATGAACCCTTGCGAGTGGCTCACAAACAGCACGGTCGCTCCGCTGTCGCAGATGGTCTTAATACGCTGGAGACACTTGCTCACAAAGTACGCATCGCCGGCAGCCAGCGCTTCGTCCACGACAAAGATCTCGGGTTCGACGCTAATCGCGGTCGCGAAGCTAAGGCGCGCCTTCATCCCGCTCGAATACGTGCGGAAGGGCTGATCGATCACCTCGCCAAGCTCAGCGAACTCGACGATTGTCTCGAACTTGCGCGCGATTTCCGACCGGGACATGCCAAAGCAGAGTCCGCCCATGTAGACATTCTCGCGCCCGGTGTATGCGTCGTGGAAGCCCGTGCCGAGTTCCAGGATGGCCGAGAGACGACCCCGCACCTCCACCCCACCCGATGTTTTCGAGAGTGTCCCGGCGAGGATCTTGAGAAGGGTGCTCTTTCCCGCGCCGTTCGGACCGATCACGCCGACCACCTCGCCTCGGGCGACCTCGAAAGAGACGTCGCGCAGCGCCCACACCTCGCGGTGGCGGGGGCGGCGCGTCAGCACCTCGAGCGGCAGGTCGAGGGGACGGTCGTAGACCCTGTAGGACTTGGCGAGCCCCCCCACGCGGATTGCCCAGTCGGAGTCACTCCGGTTCACCACGCGCCCCCGAACATCGACTTCATCTCTCGGAAGAAGAGGTCGCCTAGCGCTAAACCCACGACCGAGCGGATCGACCTCGCGACCCATGCCGATGGGTATTCAAACCGGCTGACGTAGAGCGCGTCCTGGTTCCACCCGATCAGGCCGCTGAGCGGCTTCGCGCATAGCATCGGCCGAAACTGCGTCCGCACGAAGCTCGGCAGGCGGGGTCCGCGAGCGGCCGGGCTCGGGCTCATCGTCGCAAGCATGGTCGGCCTACGGAGGCAGGCGCAAGAGTTCCGCGATTCACAGCGGAGCCCTAGCCTGGAATCCCGGCACGCACCACAGCCTCGAGCCCGGTGCGGAAGGGAACGAACTCCTTCCCCACCTGCAGGGTCAGCTGCGATACGTCGGCCACAAGGTTCCCGGACCGTGTCGTGCTGTGGACTTCGAAGATCGGCGCCCGGCCGAGGACGCGTCCCGCTTGCTCGGCAATCTCCCGCACCGAAACCCGATCGGCCCCGGCGAGATTCAGAACCCCTTGGACCCGCCCGGCGGCGAGCTCCACAGTGATACGCGCAGCGTCGTCGACGTTGCACGGCGTCACCTCGAGGCCTCCCGGTAGAGATTCGTTGGCGGCGCGGGGGTTCAGGACGACCGGTTTCCCCCGGGCCACGCGCGCGATGATGTCGGGAATCATGCGCCCGCGCTGACCGGGCCCGTAGAGCGCGAAGACGCGCAGCACAAGCACCTCGAAGCTGTCGCGGTACGAAGTGGCAAGCTCTTCGCCGAGACGCTTCGAGAGGGCATAGAAGTCCGTGCCCCCGAGCGGCGCAGCCTCGCCCAGCGGTTCGAAGCTTGGCGCGTAGACGCTCCCACTCGAGAAGTACAGGAGCCGGCGGACGCCGGCGCGCCGAGCGGCATCCAGAAACTGCACGAGGCCCAGGAGGTTCACCCGAATCACGTCGGGCCTCCCTGCAGAACCGGCGCGATGAGCGCTGGACTGCGCCAGAAAGAGCGCAACCTCGTGGTGCGGAAGGTCGGGCAAGGCCTCTTCGCCGCCCAGGTCGTTCACGACGACCCTGCAGCCCCGAGCCTCTAGGACGGTGCGGGATACGCCCCGGGCCAGTGCCGTGATTTCGGCGTCGCGCTTGCGCAGCTGCTCCACGGTCCGCAAACCGAGAAAACCACTCGCACCCGCGATCAACACTTTCATGGGGTGCGCCAAGGAGGGGAATCCGTGAAGTGGCGCTGCAGCCACTCGAGGGAGAGTAGCGACCAGATGAGGAGGCGGTGGTTCTGCTCGCCCCGGAAGTGCTCGTCGAGGGTGGACCGGACCACTTTCTCGTCGAACCACCCCCGGCCGAGCGTTAGCGGATCGAGCAGGATCTCTTTCACGTAACTGAGCGACGGCCCGCGGTACCAGTTGGCGTCCGGCGGCGAGAAGCCCTGCTTCTTCTGGCGCGTGAACTCCGGCGGAAGCAGACGCTCCATGGCCTTGCGCAGGACCAGCTTCCCTTTCTCCGTCTCAAGGTGCTTGCGACCCTCAGGCCCCGAGAGAGCGTCGAGGTCCACCTTGAAGTGAGGGGGAATCTCCCAGGCGAGAGCTGCGAGCGCGTTGTCGAGGAAAGGGACCCGGGACTCGAGGCCGTGGGCCATGCTGAGGCGATCCTCGATCAAAAGGAAGCCATGCAAGAACGTTCGAAACTCAAAGCGCAATGCGCGCTCGAGGAGCCTTGAGGGACGGTCCAGCTCCCCGCTTGCTGTGTCTTCCTTGTCGAGCATGGCCTGGAACGCGTCGCGAGTCTCTCCCAGGTGCGCGCGCAGAGTCTCGCCGAGGAGATTGGACAGACGCTCGCGCGGCAGGAGGCGATGCCAATAGTGGAAGTAACTCTCGTCGAACTCGTCCGTGGACTGCGCCTCGAGCGCGGGCCGATACCGCCAAGGGTACCCGCCGAACAACTCGTCACCGCCCGCTCCCGCAAGACAGACCTTCACGAAGCGGCTCGCAAGCTTTGCCACATACCAGTTCTGGTGGCACATCCCGAGACGAGGGTCATCCACGTGCCATGCGAGCCGCTCCATCGCGGCGGGCATGTCGCCGGCGTGGAGCACCACCGCATAGTGCTCGGTCTGCATGAGGTACGACAGGCGCTCGGCTTGGGGCCGTTCGTCGAAGCCTTGCTCGATCCCGCTCACGTTCGTGAGGTCGAAACCGCCCGTGAACGTCGTGAGCCGGGGAATGAAGCGCGCAGCTACGGCGACGATGGAGCCCGAGTCCATCCCCCCCGAGAGATACGCGCCGACGGGTACGTCGCTGATGAGCTGTCGCTCGACCGCGCTTTGGAAGGCGTCGAGCACTGCGTCCGCCGTCTTCTCGAAAGTTTCGCTCTGCGCGTGCGCTCGCCCGGTCGCGTGCGCGTAGCGAAGCTCGCGCATCCGGCGCTCCTTGGCGCCGACATCCACTTCGACGAGGCATCCCGGCGGGAGAAGGCGCATCCCACCGAAGATCACCCGGTCGCCGAAGAGATTCTGGAACGTCATGTACTCGGCGAGGGAGGCCGGATCGAGGCGGGGCTCGAGGAGCCCGCTGGCAAGGACGCCCTTCGGCTCGCTTGCGAACACGAGGTATGCGCCGGTGTCCGCATAGTAGAGAGGCTTTACCCCGAAGCGGTCTCGCACCAGGAAGAGCTTGCCCCCCGTGCGGTCGTAGAGCGCGAAGGCGAACATTCCGTTCAGCCGTTCGACGCAGTCCGTGCCCTCTTCCTCCCACAGCTGGAGTAAGACCTCGGTGTCGCTCGTGGTGCGGAACACGCGACCCTTGGCCTGCAATTCACGCTTGAGCTCAGGGAAGTTGTAGATCTCTCCGTTGAATACCGTCCAGTAAAGGCGGTCGGAGCTCGACATCGGCTGGTGCCCGAGGTGGGAGAGATCGAGGATCGAGAGCCGCCGGTGACCGAGGGCGAGGTCGAAGCGGTGGCGCTCGATCTCACGCTTCGCGTACTCCCCTGGAAGACTTGGCAGATGCTCATTCAAATGACGGAAACGCTCGTCCGCGAACTCCACCCAATAGCCGCCATCGCGCGTCCCGCGTCCCCCCTGGCGGAAGAACGCGTACCCCGCATCGTCTGGCCCGCGGTGGGCGAGCGCATCGCACATGCGCCTTGCGCGCATGGGATCAATCGGCGCTTGGGTAAGACTCAAGACGCCGGCGATGCCGCACATGCTCCGACCCCTGCGTTAGGCTCGGGCTCGCTGCGTCTCCACCTGCCGCTTGTGCTGCGCGCGCCACTCGATCAGGCTCGCCATGCCCTCGCGCAAGTCTATCGACCAGCGGAATCCGAGATCGCGCTCGGCCGCTTTCGGGCAACCGAGGCGGTTGGTGACGAAGGTCGTGCCGCTTGGCACGTATTGGATCGCAAGATCCGAGTCCGTAAGGTCCAGGAGGAGCTCGGTGAGCTCTTTGATCGACGTCTTGATGCCCCGTCCCACGTTGTAGAAGCCGAAGGGGACCTCACTCTTAAGACCGCACACGTTTGCGCGCGCGACGTCGTGGACATGCACGAAGTCGTACGCCTGGCTGCCATCGCCGAACACGGTCGGCCGCTCGCCGCGATCGACGCAGTCGAGGATCTTCATCATCACCGCGACATAGGCGCCGCGGTAGTCCTGGCGCGGCCCGTAGACATTCATGTACCGAAGGCCAACGCCTTCCAGCCCATAGCGCTTGTGGAATGCCTTGAACATGTGTTCACTGGCGATCTTCGTGGCGCCGTAGAAGGTCCAGTTGTTGTAGGGATGGTCTTCGGTCATCGGCTCGGAGACCGCGTCCCCATAGACACTGGCTGAGCTAGAGTACACAAGGCGCTTGACTTTGTGGCGGACACAGGCTTGGAGCACGTTGAACGTGCCGCGGACATTCACTTCGAAGGCGGAAGCGGGGAAGTCCTGGCAGTGGAGCAGCCAGAGCGCTGCCAAGTGCACGACGGCGTCACAACCCTCGATCGCCTTGTCGAGAATGTCGGTTTGGCAGATGTCGCCGCCCAGCTCAAAGATCTGGCAGCGCGGATCCCGGATGGCCTCTTCAAGGTTCTCCCGGACTCCTCGGCTAAAGTTGTCGAAGACGCGGATCTCGGCGACCGGCTCCTTGAGGAGCTCCTCCACCACATGCGAGCCGACCAAGCCCGCGCCGCCAACGACGAGAATGCGCTTCCCTTCGAGGTCCATCGGATCCACCCCCCCGAGGTGGGGACGTTGCCCCTCACCCTCACCCCTGTCAACCGCACGGCAGGGAGCAGGGCGAAGCTCTCGCGCGTCGTCCCCTCCCACAGCCGATCTGATATGGTGAGGTTCCTGTGATCCAGGGGAGCGCCTTTCTTCGACGGCTTCGGTTCCCCGTCTACCTGATTGTCGACCTCACCCTGCTCGTCCCCCTGCTTGCGAGCGCATTGCTCTCGCGCCTCGCGGTTCGCCCGTACGACGTGGGTCTCGGGCCAGAGCCCCTCGTCAACCACGTGCACCACAAGCGCGCCCTCGAGCAGCGGCACTATCGGGTGCGCACGTTTGTGAATCACACCTACTACGTCACCGAGAACTTCGATTGGAAGCTTCGGTTCCCCCCAGGGCTCAACTACCTCACCTATCCGCTGCTCTTCATTGCGGCGTGCTGGCGCTTCCGGTGCCTGTACTTCTCGTTCCGGGGTGGACCGCTCGGCGCGACCGTGCTGCTCTGGCGCCTCGAGCCATTCTTCTACGGCGTTGCCGGCGTCAAGACGGTCGTCATGCCCTACGGCTCGGACGTCCAGAACCTCTTGCACACCCCAAATCTCCTGCTGCGAGATGCCATCGCGCGCGACTATCCGCTCCATCGCCACGCCCGCCGCCGCACCGCCGCCCGGCTCGATCTGTGGACGCGCCGTGCCGACCATGTGATCGCGGGTTGCGACTGGGTGGACTACCTCTACCACTGGGACACCCTCCTGCTCGCTCACTTTTCGATCGACACGGATGAGTGGAAGCCGGCCGCTGCGCCCACGACGACCAACGCCGTACGCCCGTTGCGAGTGCTGCACGCACCCAATCATCGTGCGATCAAGGGAACGGAGCATTTCGTGCGGGCGGTGGAGGAGCTGCGCCAGGAGGGGGTCGCGATCGAGCTCGTGATCGCCGAGCGCGTGCCAAACGAGCGGATCCACGAACTCATTGGCCAATCCGATGTGGTGGCAGACCAGCTCGTGATCGGCTGGTATGCGCTGTTCGCGCTGGAAGCCATGGCACTTGAAAAGCCCGTTCTCTGCTACATCCGCGCAGACCTGCGACGCTTCTACATCGATGCCGGCCTGCTCGGGGAAGATGACCTTCCCGTTGTCGACTGCTCGATCGCGAGCGTGAAGGACGTGCTGCGTCGCCTCGCCCTGGCCCGGGACACCCTGCCGACGCTGGGGCGGCGCGGTCGCGAATTTGTGCTGCGCCACCATTCCCTCGAGGCCATCGGGGCCGCGTTCGACCGGATCAACCGATCGCTCGGCCTCGCGCCCTCCGGCGACGGGGCGTAGGGTCGATGTCTGCGCTGCGCATTCTCCACTGTCCCGCTCTGATCGGCGGAAATCCATCGAGCCTAGCGCGGCACGAACGCGCCCTCGGGCTTGAGAGCCACTGCGTTGCATTTCGTCCGAGCCCCTTCGCATTCCCGGCGGACGAAATCCTGGAGACGCCGGGCACATCCTACCTGCGCTTCGAGCTGCGTCGGTGGAGGCTTCTGTGGCGCGCGCTTCGGGACTACGACATCGTGCACTTCAATTTCGGGCGCACCATCCTGCCGAGCCTCGCTTCGCTGGACACGCTCGCACGGTCGCAGGTTCCCGCGATCGTGCGAAGCGGCTACGAACTCTATGCACGCAGTCTTGAGTTGCGCGACCTTTGGCTGCTTCGTCGTTTCGGCAAGGGCATCGTCGTCACCTACCAGGGGGACGACGCTCGCCAGGGAGACGTCGCCGCTCAGTTCGGCGAAGTGTCGCCGGTGGGCGAGGTGGAACCCGGCTACTACGACCCGAAGGGCGACGCCAGAAAGCGTGCGGCAATCGCCTGCTTCGACCGTTACGCCGACCGCATCTACGCGCTCAATCCCGACCTCCTGCACGTTCTCCCCCCCCGCGCGCGCTTCTTGCCCTATGCGCATGTGGATCCACGGGAGTGGATCCCCCCCGCGCCCCGGCCGGTGGGCGGTGTTCCAGTCGTCGTGCACGCGCCGACCCACCGCGGAGTGAAGGGCTCACGCTTTCTGTTCGCCGCGGCCGAGCGGCTGAGGAGCGAGGGCGTCGCCTTCGAGCTGCGGCTCGTCGAGGGCCTGTCTCATCGTGAGGCAAGAAGGGCATACGAGGGAGCGGACCTGTTCGTGGACCAACTCCTCGTGGGTTGGTACGGAGGTGTCGCGGTCGAGCTCATGGCACTCGAGCGACCGGTGCTGTGTTTCTTGCGGGAAGAAGACCTGCGCTTCGTACCGACGCAGATGCGAGAGGAGATTCCCATCGTGCGCGTTGCACCCGCGACGATCTATGAGGTGCTCAAGGAATGGATCACCGCGTCTCCCGAGCACCGCGCGGAACAGGGGCGCCGCGGGCGCCGCTACGTCGAGCGCTGGCACGACCCGGCACGCATCGCGGCCGACCTGGCGCAAGCCTATGCGGAGATCGCCGAGGCGCGTTTTGGACGGCGCCCCCTACGCGCGGCGGGCAGTCAGGCTGTCGCGTAGCGCGGTCACGACGCGCTCTTGGTCGGCTTCCCTCATGCCGGGAAACAGAGGCAGCGTAATGGTCGCGTCCTCCGACCGGACCGCATTCGGAAACTGCTCGGGTTTGAGCTGGTATTTTTGAACGTAGTAGCCGAGCCGATGAACGGCATGGGTGCCCGGCCGCGTCTCGATTCCCTGATCGGCCAGATGCTCCATGATGCGGTTGCGGTGCGCGCGGTCTCCTGAGCGGAGCCGAATCACATAGGACTGATAGGTGTGGCCAGGGGCTTGCTCTGGATGCGGCGGGAGACCGAACTCCTCGAGCGCGGACAGCAGGTGCCCATAGTACGCCGCTCGGGCCCGGCGGTGAGCGAGCAGGCGGTCGAGCTTGGCCATCTGGGCCACCCCGACCGCAGCCTGGATGTCCGACATTCGGAGGTTGAAGCCGAGATGGTCGAAGGCGGCCATGGTGTACGGCCTTCCCGGCGGACCTTGGGCGGGACCCGGCGGAGATGCTCCGTGGTTGCGCAGACCCCGCACGCGTTCCGCGAGGTCGTCCCGGTCGGTCGTGACCATCCCTCCCTCACCGGTCGTTACGATTTTCCGCGGATGGAAGGAAAAGCAGCCCACATCGCCGAGCCCACCGACTGGGCGGCCGTGATAGCTCGCGCCAATGGCGCATGCTGCGTCTTCAATCACCGCCAGACCTCGGCGACGCGCGCTCGCGAGGATCGCATCCATCTCCGCTGCCAATCCGAACAGGTGTACGGCAACCACCGCGCGGGTTCGCGGTGTGATCGCGGCCTCGAAGGCCTGCGGGTCGAGATTGTGCGTGCCCAGGTCCACGTCCGCGAACACTGCGCGGGCACCCACGTATTCCGCGCAGTGCGCAGAGGTCACCCACGTGAATGCGGGCACCACGATTTCGTCGCCCGGGCCGAGCTCGAGCGCAAGCGCCGCCAAATGGAGCGCCGCCGTGCACGAAGTCGTGGCGAGGGCATGGCCAAGACCGTGTCGCTTGGCGACGAGCTCCTCAAACTCCCGAGTGAGCGGGCCCTGGGTCACCCAATGCGAATCGAGGCAACGGCGCAGGAGTCGGATCTCCGATTCGTCGAAGTCGGGAAATGTGAGCGGCATCGACTCCATCCCACAGACCTCACGCGGTGCAGCGCGCGCCAGTCCGGCACGTTACCGGGTGCTGGGAAGGCCCGTCAACGCTCGGCATTCGCGTTCGCATGAATGCCAGACTCGAAGGCGAGGCACCCTTCAAGAGCTCGGGCATACTCCGATCCGTGCGCACCCAAAAATCCTGGACGCGGTGGCTGGCGGCGCTGGCCTCACCGCTCACTCGGATCCTTGGGGCGCGCGGGCGAAAGGCTGCCCGTGCCGCGGCCGAACGCTCGGGCGAGCTCCCGGCAAAGGAGCGGCGTCGCGTGCTTGGGGCGCTGCACCCGGTGGATGACTCAAATCACATGGTCGCACTCCTTGCGGCGTGTTCGCGCGAGGAACGCAACAGTCTCGTGCTCTCGATGCCACGCTGGAAGCGATTGCTCTTTTCTGAAAGGCTGCGGCAGAGTCCCACTCAATGGCAGAGCTACGATGGCCGTCCCTGGCGCCATCCGTGGCTTACGGCGGTGCACCTAAAACGCCTGCGAGCGACCAGCGACCGTGTCCTCGCCGACGCGCGCGCCTTTGCAGCGGACGCAGACGCATCCCAGCTGCGCTTCGGGTTCGTCGGAAACATCGCCAACGCGCTCTACGTGCGCGCGGTCCCGCTTCGCAGACTCGGTCTCCATGTCACGCAGTTCCTCCACCCCCAGGACCACTTCGCACTGAGCGACCCTGCCTGGGAGGAGTTCGACGGGGCGATCGAGGGTGATGAGTTCGACGTGCGCGCGCTGCGCAGCGCGGGCGTCGCGCTGCCCTTCGTGTCCGACGTCGTACGGACGGAGCAGGATGAATCGTGGCAGGAGATTCACAGCGCCGTGCGCGCCGGGGAGGAAGGTCAGGTCCGGATGGCTTTGCAACGCTACCCGTTCCTCGACCTTGTGGATCTTTTGGCCTTCGAATCCTACCTCTCGGTGTTGCCCACGCTCGATCGCCTCCAGCAGATGGACGCACTGCTCGTCACGCAGTCGGTCCAAATCGCCTACCTGGCAAAGCGCCCCTACCTCGCAACGCAAAACGGCGGCGACCTGTGGTTCGAGGCATCCCGCGGCGACGCGCTCGGTATCCTCCAACGTCGAGGCTTCGCGGGCGCACGCGCACTGCTCATCAACAACCCTTGGACCTGCGCCCACGCTCGGCGCTTCGGCTTTTCCCACGGAATCTACCTCCCACTCATGTTGGATGAGGACGCGTACGCGCCCGGGGCGCCTCGCTTCCGCGCGGAGTGGATGGAACGCAGCGGCGGGGATTTTTTCGTGCTGGCGACGAGTCGATTGGACCAGGAGACAAAGGGTTCGCAGATCGTCATCGACGGCTTCCGCCGCTTCGCGCCGCGATACCCCGGCGCCCGTCTCGTGGTCGTGAACTGGGGCCGCGATCGTGCACGGCTCCTCGAACACATGCGCGACGCCGGCCTCGCCGAGCGTGTCCTTGTGCTCCCGCTCTCCGGCAAACGGCGCCTCGTCGATTGCTACCGCTCCGCCGACTGTGTCCTCGACCAGTTTGTGCTGGGTCAGTACGGTGCAACGGCACTTGAAGCGATGGCCTGCGCTCGTCCCGTAGTCATGCGGCTTGAGCTGGCCCAGTATGAAGCGCTGTGCGATACGGGGGCTCCGCCCGTGCTTGAGGCCGACGGAGCGGAGGGCGTGGCAGCGCACCTTGCCACGCTCCACGCAGACGCGGCTGCGCGCCGCGTCCGAGGTGACGCGGCGCGGGCGTGGTTTCTCGCCAATCACTCCGGTCGCCGCTGGGCGGCCGACTATGCGGCGCTTCTGATCGCCACGGCCCTCGGCCACCGCTTCGACTTCAAAGACTCGCCGCTCGGCGAACCCCTTAGCGCCGAGGAGGTCGCCTATCATGCCGCGGAACTGGCGAACGCACCCTCCTTTCCTACCTACCGAGTTGGATCATGAGGACGCAGTCCCAGGGCGATGTGGAACGAGGGGCACCGTCCGAAACAGGTTTGCGGGTGGAGGTGCGTGAACTCGCACCCGAGGACGAGGCTGCATATACACGCTTTGTGGCGAGCCGCGAAGAGAGCCTCCTCTACACGACCTTGCCGTTCCGCGACTTTCTGCGCGCTGCGGCGGGGGGCGATGCCCACTACTTCGTGGCATGGCGCGACGGACAGGTGTGCGGCGTCCTGCCGTTTTTCGTGCGGCGCAGCCCCGGGCTTGGCGAGGTCTGGAACAGTCTGCCCTGGTACGGAAGTCACGGCGGCTGTCTCGTCTCTGAGCCTGGCGCGGCGGCGACACGGGACGCACTGCTCGAAGCCCTGCTCGCGGCGACCTCGGGCCGGGAGGTTCTCTCCACGACGCTGATCCTCTCGCCGAGCGACGAGGCCAGCCGCGCCGCGTACACGCGTCGCCTCGCACCCGCGGCGACCGATTCGCGCATTGGTCAGTGGACAGCGCTGCCTGAGCCCGGCGCGGAGCTGCCCGTGCGGCTTGAAGCGGTGTTCCGTCAGAAGACGCGAAACCTGGTGCGCAAGGCGCTAAGACAGGGATTTCGCGAGGTGTGCACGGACGAAGAGTGGGCGTGGCGCTTCCTCCACGAGGTGCATCGCGAGAACATGCGAGCGATCGGTGGTAAGCCAAAGCCATGGGAGCACTTCGAGGCCCTGCGGCGGCACATCCCGGAGTCCTCCCGCCGCCTATCGCTCGCGATGTGGGGCGGCGAGCCGATCGCTGGATTGCTGCTCCTTTTCTTTGGACACACCGTCGAATATCTAACGCCCGTGGTCCGGAGCGAGCACCGGGCGCGGCAGCCGCTCTCGTTTCTGATCTTCCACGGCATGCTCGAGGCGGCCAATCGAGGCCGGCGCGCGTGGAACTGGGGGGGGACTTGGATCACACAACACTCTCTCCACCACTTCAAGCAGGGTTTCGGCGCCGTGGACCGGCCTTACAGCTACCTCGTCCTCGCGAGCCCGGAAGCGCGCGCGCGCCTGCTTGCCGCGCGCGAAAGGATCGGGGACGCCTTCCCCTACTACTACGTGTACCCCTTCGCACAGCTCGACGAGGAAGCGGCACGGTGAGGCACGATCCCCATGAGACCGCGCCGCGCCTTGCGGAGCTCGCCAAAGACGAGCGGGCGGAGGATCTCCTGTTTCGCGTGAACGAGCTGCTGGCGGGAGCACCCCTGCCCGCGCCCCTACCCGATCCAGGCGCGGCTTCGCGCCCGATCCTCTACACCGTGGGCGTACCGCGCTCGGGGACGACCGTATTGGCCCAGCTCGTCGCACGCCACCTTCCCATCGGCTACATCGATGGCATCGCAGCACGCTTCTGGCGGCGCCCGTCGGTAGGCGTGGCGCTCTCGCTTGCGGTGCTGGGCCCGATCGGCGCGCGCCAGGTTGCTCTCGCCTCACGGCACGGCGTTTCCGCGGGCGCGACCGGGCCCCACGAGTTTGGCTACTTCTGGCGGCACTGGCTGCGTCTTGACGAGTCGTCGACGCATCACCTCTCGCCGGAGCACCAGGCCCGGATCGACGTTCCGGGACTTCGCCGCGCGCTCGAGGACGAGCTTTTGGCTTCGTTCCGGGCCCCCGTTGCGTTTCGGAACTCGATCTGCGGATTCCACGCGGGAGTGCTCTCGCGGCTTCACCCCGCGACCCTTTTTGTCCACATCCGCCGAGACCCCCTTGAGTGCGCTCGCTCCATCCTTCGCTGCCGGAAGGAGCGCTACGGCTCGTACGACGCCTGGTGGTCGCTTAAGCCGTCGACCTGGCCCTTCGGCGGGGAGTCGGACCCTGCGGCGCAGGTCGCCCACCAGGTCATCGACTGCCGCCGTGAGCTCGAGCTCGAGCTTGCGACTCCGAAGGTGCATGCCATCGCGATAGAATACTCCGAATTGTGTCAAACCCCGCGCGAGTCCCTGGAGCGCATCCGCTCGGCGCTCGCCGCCCTCGGCGCAAAGCTGCCGCTGCTGGGGGAGCTGCCAAAGGCTTTGCAAAGAGGTGTCGCCAGCCGCCTTCCAGAAGCGCTCGAGCGCACCCTTGCCGAGAGACTGCCGACTTCCCCGGTTGAGACTCCCCGGCCCTTGCGCTAGACGGAATCCTCACCCGCGATGAGGAAAAGCATGGATGGGGCGAGACTTCCCACGACATCGGGAGCCGCCACAATGGCGCCTTCCGTGGACGAGGACACCCAACTGTGGCTCGAGGAGTTCGCGCGCCGCAAAGGGCGCCCGCTGCGCGTCCTCCACGTTGGAAACATCGCCAACAACGCTTACCTGAACGCCAAGTTCCTTCGCGCCGCTGGCGTCGACGCTCACGTTCTCTGCCACGAGTACTACCACATCATGGGGTGCCCGGAGTTCGAGGACGCCGACTTCGAGGGCGACCCCGGAGACGATTTTAGTCCCAACTGGCATCGCGTGAACCTGCACGGATTCGTGCGTCCGCGCTGGTTCGTGCAAGGCCCCCTCTACCTGTGTGCGCGTTACCTCACGGCACTTAACGCGGGCCAGCGCGTCCGCTCGGAGACCTACTGGCGCCTCTTGGACCGCGTACCGAGGCAGCGAGCGCTCTACCGGAGCGCGAAGGCGATCGCCCTCCTGCTCCGCGCTCCGCTCTTTGGCGTGCGCGAGTCCGACGAGTTTCTGGTCAATCGCCTGATCGAGCGGCTCCACAAGAGCAGGTATCTGCGGATCGCCGCTCTCCCCGGAAGCCGTCGTCTGCGTCGAGCCGCAGACGCCGCAGGGCTCTCGCACGGCGATCAATTGCTACGCCTCACCAGACTCTTCCGTGAGCGCTTCCCTGAACGGCCCGATGTTCTCACCCCCGCCGACTTCTCCGACTACCTGATCGATCTTGACGTCTTCCGTCAGCTCTTCGCGCAGTACGACATTGTTCAGTGTTACAGCACGGACCCTATTCTCGCGCTTCTCGCGAATACCGCGCCCTATGTCGCGTTTGAGCATGGCACGCTTCGCGTCTTCACCCTGGGCAACGACCCGCTCCATCGCTTGACCTCCCTCGCGTACCGCGAGGCCGCGCACTGCTTTATCACCAACGGGGACTGTCTCGAGTACGCGCAAAAGCTCGGGATCACGCGCTACAGCCCGATGATCCACCCGGTGAACGTGCCCCAGCACGAACAGGACCTCGGCGATGCACCGACCCGCATTCGGCGCGAACTTGGAGCGGACGTCCTCCTGCTGTGTCCGCTGCGTCACGACTGGGTGGTGAAGGGAACCGATATCCATCTGCGGGCGCTGCCGCTGGTGCGTCGCAACGTTTCAGGACGGGTCGTGCTGCTTCTGACCGAATGGGGCGCGCAGGTGAGAGAGAGCAAGGCGCTTCTGCGCGAGCTGCGCTGCGAAGATGCCGTGCACTGGATCCCACCGGTGCCGCGACCCGCTCTTCTGCGCTACACGAAAGCCGCCGACGTCGTGCTCGACCAGATGGCCCTGCCGTGCTTTGGCTCGACAGCGCCTCAAGCACTCGCTGCGGGCACGCCGGTCATCATGAGCTACCGCCCCGAGAGCACGGCTTGGATCCTGAACGAACCCGCACCGATTTTGGCGGCATTCACGCCCGAAGACGTGGCGCGTTCGGTGCAGCAGGCCCTCGATCCCGGCTTTCGCAGTGAGTTCCGCAAGCGCGCCCACGATTGGACCCACCGCGAGCACGGCGTCGACCGTGTGGTGCGCACGCACCTTGGCGTGTACCGCGCAATTCTTGATCCACGCGGGACGGGCGGCCCAACGCACGGGGTGAAGACGGCTCCCAGCGGCACCGAGGAGCCGCGCGGGCCGCAAGAGCTCCGCGGCCAGGATCGGGTCGACCTCCCGAGACCGGAGTGAAGAGCACCGTCGGTGGGCCCAACGCGTTGCTCCCTCCGAGCCCAAGTGATACACCTCGCGCAGATGGCTCAGCGAGCGCGCCCACAGCCCTTCCGTGTCCAGAGCCGACCCCACGATCGACTGCCCGAGATGAAGGCGCGCCCTTGCAGAACGGATCAACATTCTCAGGGCCTTCGCTAGAGGAGGTGTGGATGCTCACCGCCCCCAGCCCGCCTCCGCGTTCCAGCGGACTGGCTCCGCTGCTCAATCCCCGCCACCACTGGCAGGCGACGCGAGAGATGCTCACGCTGCTCACGCGCCATCGTCAACTGACCTGGGAGATGACAAAGAGGGAGATCGTCGATCGGCACGCGGGCCAGATGCTCGGCGGCGCCTGGGCCCTGCTCCATCCGCTCTTCTTGATGGGCGTGTACGTCTTCGTCTTCGCTTTCGTGCTGAAGGCACGGCTCCCCGACGCCCAGAAGCTTCCGGCCGACTACACCACCTACATCCTCGCGGGGCTCATCCCCTGGCTGACGTTCCAGGAGGCCCTCACGCGGGGAACGCAGGCGATCGTCACCAACGCCGCCCTCGTGAAGCAGATCGTCTTTCCGATCGAAGTCTTGCCGGTGAAGATCGTGCTCTCCCTGCTTCCGACGCTGCTCGTCCCGATCGCAGTGCTGGCGATCTACATGCTCGTGCAGCAGCACGCGCTGCCCCTGACGTTCTTGCTGCTTCCCCTGCTGATCGCGCTCCAACTTCTGGCGATGATCGGTGTCTGCTTCATGCTCGCGCCGGTGGGCGCCTATTTCCGCGACCTCTCCGAGCTGGTCCGGATCTTTGGATACGCCGGCATGTACGTGGTGCCCATCGTGTACCCACCGGACTGGGTTCCGCGGCTGTTCAAGCCCTTTCTCTACGCCAATCCCTTCAGCTATCTCATCTGGTGCTGGCAGGATGCTCTGTACTGGGGTCACTTCCAGCATCCCCTCGCCTGGATCGTGCTGCCCACCGTGAGCCTTTTCACGTTCTACGCCGGCTACCGGGTCTTTCGGAAGCTGAAGTCGATGCTGGGCAACGTGTTGTGAGCGACCTCCCGTCGGGCGTGGCGCTCCGCGTCCAGGGCCTCTCGAAGATCTTTCGCATCTACCCGAGCCCGCTCGACCTCGCGCGAGAGTTTGTCCTGCGCCGACCCCGCCACACAGAGCGCTGGGCCCTGCGCGACGTCTCCTTCGAGGTCAATCGCGGGGAGGTCGTCGGCATCATTGGGAGCAATGGCGCCGGCAAGAGCACCCTGCTCCGCATCCTCGCTGGGACTCTGGATGCGAGCGCGGGAACCGTCGCGATGATCGGGCGCATCTCGGCGATCCTCGAGCTCGGCACCGGCTTTCATCCGCAGTACACCGGGCGGGAGAACATCTACATGGGCGGCCTGTGTCTCGGCATGTCCCGAGAGGAGGTCCAACGCAAGCTCGACTGGATTATCGACTTCAGCGAGCTTCGGGACGTGATCGACCAGCCCTTTCGGACCTACTCAAGCGGGATGCAGGCGCGCCTTACCTTCGCGACGGCGGCCAGCCTCGAGCCGGACGTCTTCATCGTCGACGAAGCGCTCGCGGTAGGGGACGCACATTTCGTGCAGAAGTGTGTGGCACGCATCCGGGAGATCTGCGAGTCAGGCACGACCGTGCTCTTCGTGACCCACTCCCTCCCGCTGGTCTACGACCTTTGTCATCGCGCCCTCTGGTTGGAGAACGGGGAGGTGCGGGGCTTTGGTCCCGCGCACAACGTCGCCAAGGCGTACGAGTTTGCGGTGTGGAGTGGGATCGAGGCGCGCAACCGAGACCGCAATGAAGAACGTCGCGCGGCGGATGCAGCGCAGATCCGGGATGCGATGGAGAGCGGTACCTACGAGCTCAAGAACGCCGAACTGCGAATCGCCTCGGTGCAGTGCACGGATGCGCAAGGGCAAGAACGCTACTTGTTCACGACCGGCGAAACGATGCGGATTGTCGTCACTTGGAAGGGGCGCGCTGCCGAAAGGGTCTGGGCGGGGCTGCGCATCGACGACGCGGCCCTACGCACAGTGACGGGCTACGAGTCGTGGGAGCGGGGAGAATTTCTGCGGCAGGGAGCGGCGCTCGACGGAGAGGGACGGTTCGCCTTTGAGATCCCGAGCCTTGATCTCGGCGCCGGGGACTATCACGTGAGCTGCTCGCTTTGCGCGTACGCCTTGCCCCTCAGCCGCGAGCTGATCCTCCACTACCTCGAGCGGCCGGTGGTGTTCTCCGTTCGCCGTGAACTGCCGGGCAGCCTACGCTACGTTTACGAGCCTCGGATCCACGTGCGCGAGCTCGGGTAGCCCCCCTACCGCGCGCGCAAAAGATCCATCCAATTGAGCGGGGGGATTCTCACACATGCCGAGCTTGACCGCCCTGCGATCCGTCGTCCGGCGGGCGCGGAGACGACTCTCGGGCTCCCCGTGGGACGGCCTGCAAACGGGGGCGGGCCGCGATCTCGCCGTCGCGCTCTGCGGGGGCGGTGACGATCCGGGCTTGGTCGTTCCTGCCCTGCGCGGGCTGGAGAGCCAAGCCATCAGCAACCGGCGGGACCTATTGACTGGACTGCTCCGGACGCATCCCAAACCTCACCATGCCAACCGCCTGCTCGCAGAAGACGAGATGGCGCGGGGATCGAGCGAGCTCGTCTCCTTCCCCGTGAATGTGTGGATGGATCTCTCGAACGTTTGCACCGTGCAATGCAGGTTCTGCAAGTACGTACACAAGCACCACGTGCCCGAGCACCTGACCCTCGATCACATCCAGTCGATCGAGTGGCTCAAGTACGTGAGTCTTTTGAACTTGAGCGCAGGGACCGCGGAGTCGATCGCAAACCCGCGCTTCGTCGAGATTTTCGAATGGATGCGCGCGGCGCATCCACACCTTCATCTGACGCTGCTGAGCAACGGCAAGACTCTCGATGAACGGATCCTGCGGGCGCTGCGGGACAACCTGGATGCGCTGCATGTCTCGATGAACGCGGGCAATCCCGAGGACTACGAACGAGTCATCAAAGATGGAAGCTGGGAGCGCTTCTCGCGCAACCTGGCTGCGATGAAGCAGATCTTCGCGGGCTCGGCCCGGCCCAAGGTCACGGCGTCGTTTGTGCTCATGCGCTGGAACCTGGATCGCGCGCTGCAGTACCTCGAGTTCGCCCATGACCACGGAGCGCATCTCGTTCTGTTCCACCACTACTACACCCCGTACATCCGCGATCTGCATCAGGGCAGCACGGCGGTGCTCACGGAGAAGTTCCCCCGCGAAGAGTCCCTCTACTACGACCGCGAGCGAGCCGATGCGATGTTCGATCGCATCGAAGAACGTGCGCGCGAGCTCGGTGTAGAGGTGATCGTCCCTCCCCGCTTCCGCGAGCCTGCGTCGTCTCACATCTATTTCGGCGTTCGTACGGCCGGTGAGCCACCTCCGGACTGCGCCTATCCCTGGACGAACCTCTACCTGCTCTGGGGCTTCAAGAGCCGCCGCGAAGAGGTCACGATTTGCTGCGGCCTGGCCTCGGATCTCGGCGTCTTCTTCGATCGGGACGAGATTGCAAGCGAAAGCGGTTTGCGTGCGATCTGGAATGCACCGACGCTGCAAGCCTATCGGCGCACGGTGAATGGGAACACGGTGAACCCGATTTGTGCCAAGTGCCGCACCATCGATCGGTTCGACCCGGACGCCGAGTATCCGCACCAAGCCGAGTTCTTCGAGTACACGGGCCTCCCCACTCCAGTCCACCATTCCCGGCGCGCTCTCCCGGTGGTCGACCGGGCCGAGGCCTCTGTCTCGGGAGCGCGTTAGCGCTAGAGAACCGAGACCCCTTGCTCATCCCGCCACTTTCGGGGTCGACTGCTCGCTCCGGCTAGCCCACGAAGGAGACGTCGAAGAGCTCCGTCCAGCGCACGAGATTGATCCAGCGCCAGACGCGGAAGTCGAAGCCCCGCCCCGTGCGCAGCACCTCTTGCCAGCTCTCGCGCAGCGCCGCCGGACGAAGCACCGGAACGCGGGCCATGGCTTCGCCGGACAGCACCTTTTCCACCCAGGGCGCAACGGCTTCCAGCCAGCGCCGTTCCGGGGTCGCGAAGCCGATCTTGTCTCGACGATCGAGCACCGCATCCGGTACAAGGCCGCGCATGGCCCGCCGAAAGACCTGCTTGCTCGTGCCGTCCTCGCCGAGGATCCATTCCTCGGGCAGCGCGAGCACGAACCGCACGAGCTCGGGATGCAGGAAAGGGACGCGGCTCTCAATCGAGAACGCCATGGAGTTTCGATCCTCGTAGCGCAGCAGCATCGGAAGGCTCGTACGCAAAAGCGTCACCTGAAGGTGCTCACGCAGCGCATCGCGCGAGCGACTCTGCCAGAGCGGCGCGGGATGAACGTCGCGGGCTCGGAACCACTCCCGAGAAAGCCAGGCGGGCTCAAGCTCCTGGCCCACGAGCGGCCGCAGAACGCGTTGGAGCGGTGCCGGGAGACAGAGCCCGGCCGTACGTGCGATGAGATCCGCGCGTTCGGCAGGCATCGAGCGTGCGATTCGCGCGAAAAAGCGCGCGGCCCGGCCAAACTCGCGTTTGCGGAGAAGTGCGACGAGGCGGGAGGCGAGGTAGGTGCGGTAGCCACCCAGCATCTCGTCCGCCCCTTGTCCGTCAAGCAGCACACGGATGCCCTGTTCCTTGGCCAAGCGAAACACTCGGTACTGGGCGTAGATGCTGGTGCTGCCGAAGGGCTGCTCCTGCACCCGCAGAAGCTCGTCGAGATCGGAGACGAGCTCCTGCGGCGTAAGCCGCACTTTGTGGATCTGCGCCCGTGCCGCTCCTCCCGCAAGGTCGATCCAGCGCTCTTCGCTAAGGGCCGGGTCGTCCGCGACATAGCTAAAGGCGTGCAGCTCAAGGGGCTGCTCGGCTGCGGCGCGCATCGCGCACACGATCGATGACGAATCGATACCGCCGGAGAGGGCAGCTCCCACAGGGACATCGCTGCGCAGGTGAAGCCGGATGCTCTCGAGGAAGAGCGAACGCAGCTGCTCTGCCGCCTCCTCGAACGAGCGCACGCTGAATGGGTCGCGCGAGCTCTCCGAACTCCCGCCGAGGCCAAAGTAGCGGTGAAGAGTCGGCGGGTCCGCTCGGTCGAGGGAGAAGGAGAGCGCGTGTCCCCCCGCGACTTGGCGAACGCCGGCAAAGAGCGTCTCCTCGCCGTCGTCGGTTAAGCCAAAGCGCAAATAGTCGTAGAGTCGGCGGGGATGGATGCGCCGCGACCCCCCGCGCGCGGCGAGCAGTCCCCGAAGCTCCGAGGCGAAAAGGAGCCCGTGGGGCCCCTCCGCGTAGTAGAGAGGCTTTATTCCGAAGGGGTCCCGCGCGAGCACAAGGCGCCGGGCGCGCGCGTCCACCGCCGCGAACGCAAACATTCCGACAAGGCGCGAGAGCGCGCCGAGGCCCCAGCGCTCGAGGCTCGCCAGCAGGACCTCGGTATCGCTTTGTGCGCGAAAGCGGTGCCCCTCCGCCTCGAGCTCGCGACGTAGCTCTCGGTAGTTGTAGATCTCCCCGTTGAAAACAAGGGCGAGGCTCCCGTCTTGTGAAACCATCGGCTGCCAGCCACCGGGACCGAGCTCGATGATCGAGAGCCGCTGGTGGCCGAGTGCCACGCGACTGCCTTGCGCCACTTCGGCGCTGTGCGCGGTGCGAAGCGTCCCGTCGTCGAAGCCGCCGAGAAACCCGACGTCGTCCGGACCGCGGTGCGCAAGCGAGGCCGTGAGCTGCGCGAGTGTGCGCACGTCCATCGGCGCCCCGTCTCGGCGCAAGATTCCTGCGATTCCGCACATCCGGTCCGCTACTCCTTGCTCGCGCGGGGACCGAGCGCTCTCGCCCTTGCGTGGCCGCTCGCACGCTCGGGAACGAGCGCACGCGTCAGAACCTCGGCGAAGCGCTCGACCTGGACGGAGGCTGCGAGCGCGGGAACATCCGGCACGCCTTTGGAAAGGGCGCCCCTGCGCCAGTCTCCCACCAGCGCTTCTAGTCGCTGCGCGATGCGCTCCACGTCCGCCGGCGGCTCGACCCAGCCGAGCTCGTGCGCGTTCACGACGCGGCTCGCCTCGCAGTCGGGGGCGAGCGCGAGAATGGGCTTTCTCGCCGCCACGTACTCGACGAGCTTCGCGGTCAGCACGGCCGCAGCCCCGGGCGCATCGCACACGACGAGGACCAGCACATCCGCCCCCATCTGGTATTGCAAGGCGCGGGCGTGCGCCACCGGAGGCACGACTTCGATCACGTCTTCAAGGCCCAGTGCGCGAACATGCGCGCGATAGGCGGATCCCACGCGTCCGACAAGGCGCACGCGCAGTGCGGCGCGCGTCTCGACCGAAACTCGGCGGATCGCCTCGATCAGGTAGTAGGGCGTGTGGTCGAAGCGCGAAGGGGGAAGCGCATCGTTGAAGGTGCCGGTGTAGGTGAGCACAAGATGGTGGGGATCGCGCAGCGAAGGGTCGGGCGGTGGCTGCTCCGCCGGGTCGTAGCCATTGGTCACCGTAACGAAGCGCTCTGGCGGGAGCTCCGGGTAAAGGGCGCGCAGATGGTCGCGGATCCAGTCGGTCGCAACGACGACGGCGGCTGCCCTGGACACGAGCTCGGCCTCGAGCCGGCGGTTGCGGGGGCCGGTCCATAGCCCGCGCGGGTTTAGGGTCCACGCGTCTCGGAAGTCGAGCACCATGGGCCGTCCGAGGGAGCGCCGCAAGCGGTCCGCGACGACAAATGCGGACCATGGGAAGGCGGTGGCAAGCACAAGGTCAAAAGGATCCTCCCGGGCAGCGGCGCGGGCGAGCGCTACAGCACCCCGCACCCAGGGGCGCTTGGCGTCGGGGAAGATGAGCGTCTCATGGAGAAGCCGCCGGAGGGTTCCTCCCGCCGGACCATCCGCTGGGGGGCCCTTCGCCTCGCGATCGACCGAGCGGGCTGCGCCCGACCAGAGGTCGAAACCGCGCGCGAGAATGCGCTCGAGCCCCGATCGCGCAGGTGCGCGGAGCACGCGCTCGACGGGGGGGAGTGTCGCAAGACCCGCCGCATCCTCTCCGTGGAATGGGTCGAACGGGCGATCGGCGGTCAGCACCGTGCAGCGCCAACCGTGCGTCGGGAGATGACGCAGGATCCGCAGCACCCGGCGCACGGGCACCCCGCCCGCCGGGGGGAAGTGATAGGAGACGACGAGGACGTGCTTCATGAGCGCGCGATCGCGGGCTTTCGGGCGACGAAGGCGAAGTTCTGACAGAAGAGCGGGAAGGCGCGGCCGAGCACGAGGTCGAGGGCGTCCCATGCGCGCGCCATCGCGCGCCGTCCTGCGAGCCCGCGGAGGAGCGGCAGGCGGCCCCAGACATTCCGCGGCAAGAAGCCGTAGGTCCCGACCAAGAGCCGCTCGAGCCCGGCGGCAAAGAGCAGCGCCTCGATCTCGCCCCTCGTAAAGCGATACGCGTGATGGTGTTGTCCCGAGAGGCGATTCGCCAGGGCCTCAATCCAGCTCCAGCGGTTCGGGAGGTGCCAACAGACGAAAACGCCCCCTGGCCGGAGTACGCGGGCGATCTCATGCAAGCTCGCGAGCTCCTCGCCGCCCGTTTCGCGCACGTGCTCGAGCACACCCACCGAGGCGACCGCGTCAAAGCTCGCGTCTGCAAGGGGCAGCTTCACAGGATCCTTCCCGCTCCCCCGGACGAAGCGGTAGGGGCCTTTCGGGCGCCACGCCCCGAATCCCTCGTCGACCAGGGCGAACCCGCACACCCGATAGCCAGCGCGCAGCAAGAAGTAGGAGAAATGACCGTTACCCGCGCCCCAGTCGAGCACTTCGGCACCCGTTGGAACGTGCGCACGGAAGAGCTGGTAGAGCCCTCGGTACTGGTGCGCGGAGACAAGGCTCTCAAACTGGGGAAGGTCGCGGCCCCCCATACCCGCCAAGGCGACGAGCTCCCCGAGGATCGCATCGTCGTCGCTCGGGAGGGGCGCCGGCGCCTCAGTAGGCGTTTCGGTGCAGGAGGCCACGCCACACTGTCATCAGGATGATCCGCAGATCCAAGCCAATAGACCAGTTCTGGATGTAGTAAATGTCGTGCTCGACGCGTTCGTGGAGGGAGGTGTTGCCGCGCCAGCCGTGAACCTGCGCCCAGCCCGTAAGACCCGCCTTCACCTTGTGCCGCAGCATGTACCCGGGAATCTCGCGGCGGAACTGCTCGATGAAAACCGGCCGCTCTGGGCGCGGGCCGACGAGGCTCATGTCGCCGCGCAGAACGTTCCAGAACTGCGGAAGCTCGTCGAGGCTCGTGCGGCGAAGAAAGCTCCCAAGACGTGTGCGTCGCGGATCGTCGGGCACCGTCCAGACCGGACCGCTTTCCGCCTCTGCGTCTGAGACCATGGTGCGAAACTTCATCATCCGGAAGACCCTGCCGTCGAGCCCCATGCGCTCTTGGGCATAGAGCACAGGCCGCCCCGCAGTGATTCGGATCGCGATGGCAATCGCTGCGAGGACCGGTGCCGCGACGAGGAGTGCGAACCCGGATGCGACGATGTCGAGCGCACGCTTGCCCACCGCGGCCCAGCCCACAAGGGGGCTCTCGCGCAGATTGATCATCGGCAGGCCGTCCAGGTCCTCCACCGAACTGCGGAGCGTCAGCACATGGAGGAGATCGGGCACGAGCCGAATGCTCACGGTCTCGTCGTCGAGGTCTGCAAGGATTTTCTCGAGCCGGGGTGCGTCCTCCTTGGGCAGCGCGATCAGGACCTGCTGAACCTTCTGGCGCTGGAGCACCTGCTTGAGCTGCTCCGTGCCCGCGAGCACCGGGACGCCCACGATGCTGCGCCCCTGGTGCCCGGGATCGTCGGAGAGGACGCCGACCACGCGCAGCCCGGCCTCGCGGTGAGCGTGGATGCGCTCGATCACCTGGCCTGCGAGCTCGCCCCCGCCCACGACGAGGGCGTAGCGCAGGTTGTAGCCTCGGCGGCGCAGCACACGCAGAACCCCCCGTACGGAGAGGCGAGAGGTGCTCACCGACACGAAGGAGAGGGAGAAGAAGAGGAGGACGACGGCGCGCGAATAGAAGTAGCTGCGGAAGAAGAAGGTCGCGATGACGAGGATTCCGACACCGATCGCTGTGGCCGTCAAGACCTGGCTCGCCTCCCGCCAGAGCGAGTTCGTACGCTGGGCCTCGTAAAGCCCGCGCGCTCGGAAGAGCACGAACCAGAGCGGAAGGATAAGCGCGAGGAGCATGACGTAGGCGCGGAACTCTGGGACGCCTTGGGGCGCGTCGAAGCCGAGGCGGAAGCGCAGGCCGTACGCCGCGAGCCACGACGCGGCGACCAGTACGAGGTCGCTCGCACCGAGGAGGGTGCGGAAGACTTCCCCGTGTCGATTCAGCATCTAAGGGCCCTCCCCCTGCGGCGCGGGCAGCGCGTAGACCCACGCCTCGCGGCCGCCCGCCTCCACCTGGTGGAGCAGCGGCAAGCCGCCCTCCTGGGCTCGTCGCGCGGCACGGCTCCCCTCGCCCCCGTCCTCTTCGACGATGAGGTAGCGGGCTCCGCGCGCCTTGAGGTCCGCCACGAGACCCGCATCGGGTGCGTGGCGCAGCGGGACGAAGGGCGCGTCCGCATAGTAGGCAACTCGGTCCTTGCTGGCGGCTACGGGCCCGGGCGCAAGCCCCTCGGTGCGGAGCCATTCCGCCGCCCGCCGCTCGGCGAGTCCGGCGTGGTCCCGGGGCCGTAGCTCCTTGCCAAGGCTCGGGGCAAGAAGGCAAAGGAGGCCAAGCCCGAGAGCAAGCCGTGGGCGCGGTGTGGCCTTTGCGCGAAAAAGACGCCCTCCTAAAGAAACGAGCGTGTGGCCGAGCACGGGTACGCCGAGGGCGGCGTAGCCGAACGTAAGAGCGAGGGGCGGCAAGGCGTGGCGGCGACTCAAGTAGCCATAGTGGAGCGCAAGACCGAGGAGAACGACCCCGTAGAGGCCAAGGAAGGCGAGGACAAAGACCGCCCTTGGACCCGGCCGACCGCGGCAGGAGTAGACACCCACCAACAGCAGAAGGAGGATCTCGGGGCGAATGGTCGAGGCAAGCGTCGAGACAAATCCGAAGAAGACCTGGCGCCGCCCAGGCGAAGGCGCTTCGGCCTCGGGCGACGCCGAGGAGGACAGTGCGGGGCCTTGCGGCGGAGCAGCCGGGGCTGGCGTCGAGACGGACCCGGGAGCGGGCGCAGGGCTTGCGGGTGCGGCCGCGGCCTCCTCATCCAGAAAGGCGACGCGTTCGAGGGACTTCTTTTTCGTAAGCTGCCATCGCCCCGTCTCAACGCGGATCGATACGAGATAGGGAGCCATCACAAGGAGAGAGCCCGCGCCGAGAGCGGCGAGCCAGCCCATCCAGCGCGCCCTCGAGCCCTGGGCGCCGAGCGTGCGCAGCCCCCCCAAGGCCCCGCCCACGAGGGCGACCCCTACCCCTTCTGGGCGCGTCAGATATGCAAGACCCGAAAGGGCCCCGGCCCATCCCGCAAGCGCGGGCCCTCCGTCCCGCAGCGCGGCCCACAGCGCCGCTACAGAAGCCAGGAACAGCGCCAGATAAAGGCCATCGCTCTGTACGTCTGCGGAGAACCGCACGGCGTAGGGATGCACTGCAAGAGCCAGAGCCGCAGGCCACGCGGCCGCAGTGCCGAAGGCCGAGCGTACGAAGAGGTAGAGGCACAAGACCGAGGCAACACCGGCGAGGATGGAGACCAGAACCGCCGCCGAGACGTAGCCGTCATTCGGGAGGGGGGCGACGAGCTGCGTCGCCACAGTCGCGAAGGAATAGAGCGGGTGGTAGTCGTCGGCGAGCGCCGCCCCCCAGTCGTGGGCGGCCATGGCCTTGGAGATCCGGAGGAACTCTGGCCCGTCGTTGAAGAGAACGTCCTCGCGGATCCAGTGTTGGGCGCGCAGAGCTCCGGCCAACACGAGTAGAGCTGCGAGGACCAGCGCCTCGCGCGTGCGCTCCCTCAGAGCGACTCGCCCCCACCCGTGCTGCGCACGGCGGCATCGATCCGGCGCACCTCGACAAGCAGCTCGGCCAGCGCATCAAAGGTGACCTGGCTCGGACCATCGCACGGAGCGCGATCGGGGTCGGCGTGCGCCTCGATGAAGAGTGCGTCGATCCCCACTGCCACGGCCGCCCGGGCAAGCGGCGCAACGAAGCGCCGGTCTCCGTCACTCGCGTCGCCCGCAGCACCGGGATGCTGCACCGCATGAGTCGCGTCGAAGCAGATGGGTGCGAAGGCTCGCATCGACGGCAGCGCGCGCAGGTCCACGACGAGATTGTTGTACCCGAAGCTCGTGCCACGCTCGGTCACGAGGACCCCGGTCGCCCCGAGGGCACGCGCTTTCTCGACGGCGTTGCGCATGTCGAGAGGTGCCATGAACTGGCCCTTCTTGAGATTGATCGGGAGACCGGTTGCCGCGCATGCGGCGATGAGATCCGTTTGGCGGCACAGGAATGCCGGGATCTGCAGGCAGTCCACCACGCCGGCCGCGGCCTTCGCTTGTTCGGGCCCATGGACGTCCGTAAGGGTGGGAAGTCCCGTGACACGCTTTACGCGGGCCAAGATGCGCAAACCCTCGTCGAGCCCCGGACCCCGGAAGGAGCGCAGGCTCGAGCGGTTCGCCTTGTCAAACGAAGCCTTGAAGACGAGCGGCAGGGAGTGGCGCAGTGCCAGGTCCTGGAGCCGCTCCGCCGCCTCGAGCGTCGCAGGCTCGCTCTCGATGACGTTGAGGCCCGCAATCAGAACGAGGGGAGAACCCTCACCGACGGGAATCGGACCGATTCTCATGGAATCCTCCTGCGCCGCGACGAATCACGGTGAGGCCAGCCGAATGTCGACGACCGAGGGGGTGCGGCGATCTTACGCCGGGTCGCGGGAGTCCGCTTCCACGGCCTCGCGCAAGTCGTCCAGGATCTCGGGCAGCGCTGAAGTCACCCGATTCCAGTTCGGGATGGCCGGCGCCCCCATGGGGTCTCGGACAAAGGCAAGTCCCGCCGCCCGCAGCGCGCGGGAGAAGGTCTCCACCGCCATCTCCTCCTCATGGCGGTCGAATGCGAGGGCGTTTAGCGCAGCGTCGTCGCTGTAGCTCGCGATCGCATCTTGGGCCAGCCGCCGGTAGGTGGCGCTCAGCGTGTTGAGAAAGCCGGCCGAGAAGTCCACGCCGTAGCTGGCGAGGTTGCGAATCAGCGAGGCCGCGATATCGACCACCATGCGGTGTAGCCCCCGCGTAGCGTCGCTCTCGGAGAGCTCCTGGTGCTTGTGGTCGTAGTTCTCGACCAGCTCGACCTGACAGATGCGTTTTAGGGCGCAGTTGCGGTAGACCTCCGCCAGCACCCCGACCTCAAGACCCCAGTCCCCTGGGATGCGGTTAATGCGGGCCAGATCCGTGGTCATCGAGCACTCGCCGGCCAGCGGATATCGAAACGAGTCCAAGTAGTCGAGGGGCGGCAGCGGGCCGAGCACCGACTTCATTGCCCGCAGCAGCGGCGTCATAAAAAGGCGGGTCACACGGCCATACAAGCGATCGGTGGCGCGTCCGTAGTAGCCCTTTGCGAACTCATAGCCGAGTTGCGGGTTTGCCGTGGGAAAGCAGAGCCGGGCCAGAAGTTCACGACGGTACTCGCGAATGTCGCAGTCGTGAAGCGCGATCACGCGCGCCACGTTGGTTGCGAGGACATATCCATAGGCAAGCCAGGTGCTTCGGCCTTTGCCGTCGCCCCCGGGGTCTAGCTCCTCCTCGCGCAGCCGCTCGTAGATGCTTTGGATCCGAGGCCCGCCGTTAAACAGGAAGACGGGCAGCTCACCCCTTAAGGTCCGCACACCCTCGAAGGCCGACCGGAGCTCGTCGAACTCGTCCTGGCGGCTTGTGCCCGAGACGCTGACGACGATCTGCCGGAGGTACCGCACACGCTTTAGGGTCTCGACGATGCCCTTGAGCGCGACGTCTCGCACCTCAGAGTGGAGGCAGGGCAGCACGAGGGCGATCGGCCGCTCCTCGGAGTACGACAGGAGGTCGCGCTCGAGGCGCTCGGGCTCCGTGCGGCCGAGGCGATGGAGGGTCGTCACGACCCCGGTCTGGTGGAAGTCGGCCATGGAACTGGTAGGTCACACCGGGTCGACTGGGATGTCAAGCAGATAGATGTGGGGCCAAAATCACTCGCTACGAGCCTCGTCGATCAGACGAACGGACAGGGGATCGATCTCGATGAACTCGAGGCCGACGTCCATGGTGATGGGGTCCATGTCTGTCGCCCAGACCACCTTGCCCACCGCGACGATCGTGTGGTCGCCCACATTGAAGGTGACGCGAAGAACGTCACCAAGGGTGATCTCGCAGCCTACCGCCTCGAAGCGGATGCCCCCCGTGGAGATGTTCCGGGAGACGGCGAGGCGGTCTCGGGTATCCACTGGGGCGAAGGAGATCATCTGGTCCGTTGCGATGCGCGAATACTTGCGGCGCTCGGCCCCAGCCTTGCCCATCGCCTGCTCCCCCTCGCGCGGCGCCCGCCGCGCTTGCCTCCCTTTCGGCGCCGTGTTCGATGCCCTTGAGGGGGTACCCGGGCGACGAAGCCGTCAGGAGCGGCGGGCAAAGAGGTCGAGCTGCCGGTCATCCTTGCGAGCTCGGCTGAAGACCGAAAGGCCGATTCCGAGCAGGCGGACCGGGCGGACGCCGGCTTGGGTGCGGTCGAGAAGGCCTCTTGCCACCGCCGCAATCTCGCCCGCGGTCGAGACCGAATGGGCGAGGGTGCGGCTGCGGGTCGTGGTCTCCAAGTCCGCGTAGCGCAGCTTCAAAACGACGCGGCGCGCGGCGATGCCTTGGAGGCGGAGTGCACCTTCAAGGCCGTGGGCGAGGCGATCGAGCTGCTCGCCGAGAACCATGAGGTCGGTCTCGGCGCCCGAAAGGGTGGCCTCTTGGGAGAGGCTTCCGGGGTAGCGCTCCCCACGCACCCGGCTGTCGCCCTGGCCGCGCGCGAGGGCGTGGAGCTCAAGGCCACGGCGATGGCCGAGCGCTTGCGCGAGGATCGCCGCGTCGATCGCAGCGAGCTCGCCCACGTGACGCACGCCGAGCTGGGCCAGACGCTCCTCGGTGTGACGGCCGATGCCAGGAAGCCGTGCCACCGGAAGGGCATTGAGGAACTCGGCTTCCGCGCCGAGCCGGATCTCGAGCGTACCCGTCCCTGCAACCTCGGCGGCGAGGCGCGCGAGAAGCTTGTTGGGACCGATTCCCGCGCGCAGGGGAAGCCGCAGCTCCGCTCCGACGGAGCGTCGCAGCGACTCGGCGAAGACCTGTGCCGGCTCCTCGAGCTCGGAGACATCGAGGTAGGCGCCGCTTAGCCCCTCGGTCTCAAAACGCTCTACCCGTCGGCGCAGGCACGCCCGCACGTGCCGCGCAACCTCACGGTAACGAGGCATGTGGGTACGGATCGCACGCGCGCGCGGGCAGCGCTGGAGTGCTTCTTCCATCGTCATGCCAGGAATGACCCCCGCCGCGAGGGCGTCGTCGGTCGCGTCCTGCACGAGCCCGCGCCGCCTCGGGTCGCCGCCGACAATCACGGGTCGGTCCGCGAGCGAGGGATCGAGGGCGCGCTCGACCGAGGCGTAGAACGACGGCACCTCGGCGAAGAGGATCACAGGGCTCAACCCGCAGCCCTCATTGCGGGTGCGGTGCGGGCTCGAGGGAGAGCCGTGCACGGCTCGTCTCGTCGATCAGGAGCCGGCTCGTACCAAGGAGTCGGGGGCGACCCTCGCGCCAGCGCGCGATTCCATCCGTTTCGTGAGGATGGCCGGGATGCTCTGATTCGCCGGGGACCAGCGCCGAGAGCGCTTGGTCGAGTTGCGCGGTATCGACGGCGAAGCGGTAGGTCGAGGCCAGGCGCACCTCGAAGGGCTGCCGGTGGTCGTATTCGGCGGCGGCCACTGTGGCCTCGTCTCCGTCGCACGGAAAGGGTCCAAGGGCATCGCCGCGCGCCCCAAGACGCACGGCCAGACCGAGCGGGCGGAAGGTCACCGTGTGCAGACGCCCCCACGCCCACTTCTCGCGATTCGAGCCGGCATGCACGGAGAGGAAGAGCCAGCTCTCCCGCAGGCTACGCCGAATGGCGTCAGCCGTGGCGTCGGATCCCGCGCCGCCCTTGCCCCGCGCGGACGCCGCATGCGCCCGGGCTTGCTCAAGGATTTGCGCGAGGACGTACACCGGACTTGTGCGGGGCGAAGCAAGGTAGCGCTCCAGAAGATCGGGTCCGAGGCGCTCTGCCAAAAGCTCTTGCACGAGCCGCTCGACGAAGACATGGGACAGAGCCGCACCGACGCTGTCGGCGGAGGCGCGTCCGTCCCACGCCGCAAGCACCTGCGCGACCTCACGCGCCTCGGCCCCGAGCGTGGACGGATCGCCCGCGAGCGCGAGAGCCGTCGCGACGAGCTGCCGCTGCTCGGGGGACTCCACATCGGCCTGCATCTCCGCAAGATCGCGAACCTCCATGGGTCCACGTCGCTGTGCCTCGCGCAAGAGGCCGTCAATCCTTCGTTGGCGGTTGCCCTCACGCCAAAACCACTCACCGCGCACGCCACCGCGGGAGAGCACTGCATCGGCTGCGATCAGCCAGTTCCCTCCCGCCGGAAGCGACGCCTGGGGCAGCGCCTCAAGGGGCAGCGCGCCCTTCCAGTCGTAAAGATCCGTGCGTCCCGGGACGGGCGCCAAGTTCGTCGCCAGACCGCGGCGCGGCACATAGCCCGCCACCTGAAAACCCGCTGTGCCATCCGCGTCGGCAAAGACGATGGCGAGCACCGGCTCGTGATGCCCGGCGAGTGCCGCTCGAAACTGTGCGGTGTTGGTGGCTCGTGCCGCCCGAAGCATGGAGCCGATGCCATCGCCCGCCCTTGCACCGGTCCAAGCTACCGCGAGGGGCTCATGCTCCCCGGACAGCAGCGCATTCACGAGGGGGCCGTGTCGCGTCTCGCGAACCACGAGCACCTCGTCGCTCGCGCCTCGGATTCGAATCTGCTCCTTGCGCACGCGCAGGTGGGTAAAGGCGTCGCCGTCGTGGTAGCGCGTTCCCGAGGCGTCGAGCGTCTCCACAAACAGGTCGGTCGTAACGGCCCCGGCAGAGGTCGCCCCCCAGGCCACGTGGCGGTTCGCGCCGCTCCACACGACCGGGACGCCGGGGATGGTGCCGCCGGCCACGTCGAGTGCGCCGCCCCGGAAATGGGCCTCGTAGAACAGACCGGGCGCGGTGGCTTCAAGGTGCGCATCGGCAGCGAGCAGGGGCTTGCCGCTCCTTGAGAGGCGACCGGACACGACCCACGCGCTGCTCCCGGCGCCGCGGCCGGCAAGACCCGCGGCGAGAGCGAGGGGATCCTCCTGCCGGAGAGCCGGGAGAGCGCTTGCCGCCCACGGCGCGGCGGGGGGTACCACCGCCTCCTGGGTGGGAGCAACGCCGTCCCCTCCTGGCGGGTCTGGAAAGAAAAAACGCGCCTCGAAGCCACCGAGGCGCTCGATCAAGTCGGAGTAGAGCACGCTCGCCTCGAGACTATTGCCGAGCACCCATGCGTAGAACTTCACGATGGCGATGCTGTCGCCCGGCGTCCATGGCTCGAGACTCACTCCGGCCCGCTCAAGGGCAAGGGGAGCACCGGCGCGCCCGCCGCGGATCTCGTCCATCCAGGCGTTCACCCCCGCCGAGTAGGCGACGAGGGCGTCGCGCGTCGAAGCGTCAAGGCGCGCGACCTGTGCATCCGCGAGCTCCCCGAGACCCAGCGTGCGGGCGAGGCGATCAGCGGCCAGGGCATCCTTGCCGACGAGCTCCGCCGCGCGGCCGCGGGCACTGCGCGCGAGCCACACCATCTGCGAGAGGCGATCTTGGGCATGCACGAAACCGAGGCCGAAGAGTGCGTCGGTCTCGCTCTCGGCCTCGACGTGGGGCGTTCCGCGAGCGTCCCGCGAGATCCCTACGGGATGCTCGATGCCCGTCACGCGGACCGTCCCGTCTTCGACGGGGAAGGCATCGCGTTCGGCGCGCCTTTCGCGGAGCGCCGAGAGGCCAAGGGAGATCAGGAAAAACGCCGCCCCGATTGCCAGAGCGCCGACGAGAAGGGGTTCCCCCCACCGGCGGCGCCGGCCCCCGAGTCCCCCGCCAAGCCCAGTCGGCTGCGTGCCGGGCGTTGTGATGGCGCTCACCTTGCCTCCAGCAGCACAACGGCCATGGCATGGCTTCGGGTGCGCGAGACCGCAAGATGAGTGGCACCGGCACCCAGCTCCTGGGCGATCTCGGCAACTCGGCCCGAGAGAGTGAGGCGAAGATTCCCACCCTGCCCTCGGGGATCAAGACGAGTTTCGATGTCGACCCAGCGAACGCCGCGCGCCCAGCCGGTGCCGACGGCCTTCATCAGCGCCTCCTTCGCCGCAAAACGCAGCGCAAACTGCGGAGCGACGCAGTGGAAGCGGCGGCAGTCGGCGATCTCGGCGCCAGTGAAGACGCGTCGCTCGAAGTGCTCACGGCTTCGGGTCAAAAGCCTTTCAATGCGCGCGATCTCGATCACATCGATGCCACTGCCGACGATCACAGAACCTCCGTCCCTGGGGCCGCAAGGTAGCCCCGCGCCCATTCGATGGCGGTCGCCGCGAGCGCTTTGTACCCTCCCCCCTCTTCAAACGACCGGAGGCTCTTATGTCACTGCGGGTCGGAATTAACGGATTCGGGCGGATCGGCCGGCTCGTCCTGCGGGCGGCCCGCGGCACCCCGCTCGAGTTCGTCGGCATCAACGACCTGACCGACGCAAAGACCTTGGCTCACCTCTTCAAGTACGACTCCGTGCATGGCATCTATCCCGGAGACGTCGAAGCCGCAGCTGACGCCATCGTGATCGATGGCAAGAAGATCCCGGTGATTTCCGAAAAGGATCCGGCGAAGCTGCCCTGGGCGAGTCTCGGCGCCAAGCTCGCGATCGAGTCGACGGGGAAATTCACCGGACGCGAGGATGCGGCAAAGCACCTTCAGGCGGGAGCCGAGCGCGTGATCATCACCGCCCCCGCCAAGAAGCCGGATGTGACGATCGTCCTCGGAGTGAACGACAAGGCCTACGACCCGAGCAAGCACAAGATCGTTTCAAACGCCTCCTGCACGACGAACTGCCTCGCACCCGTGGCCAAGGTGTTGGACGATCACTTCGGGCTCCAGCGCGGATGGATGACCACGATTCACGCCTACACGAATGATCAGGTGACCCTCGACTTTCCGCACAAGGATCTGCGGCGCGCGCGCGCCGCGAGCGTGTCGATGATCCCCACGAGCACGGGTGCGGCGAAGGCGATCGGCGAGGTGCTGCCGCAGCTCGCCGGCAAGCTCGACGGCTTCGCGATCCGCGTGCCGACCTCCGACGTTTCGGTCGTCGACCTCTCGGTCGAGCTCCAAAAGTCGACCGATGCCCCCGGCATCAATGCCGCGATGAAGGCGGCCGCGGCGGGACCCATGAAGGGCATCCTTCAGGTCTGCGAAGAACCCCTCGTTTCGATCGACTTCCGGGGCAACCCGCACTCCTCGATCCTCGACGCGCTCGAAACGAAGGTGATGGGTGGGAACTTCGCCAAGATCCTGGCGTGGTACGACAACGAGTGGGCCTATTCCCGGCGCGTCGTCGACCTTGCCCTCCTGATGTCCCGCTAGGACCAGTCCCCGTGGCCGTTCCCTCCCTGGACCAGCTCCTCGCGCAGGCCCCCGTGCGCGGGCAGCGGGTATTCGTGCGTGCGGACCTCAATGTCCCCATGAAGGACGGAGTCGTCGGAGATGACACGCGGATCCGGGCGACGCTTCCGACCCTGAGGCGCCTTGTCAGCGCGGGCGCACGCGTCATCGTGGCCTCTCATCTTGGCCGCCCGAAGGGCAAGGCCGACCCCAAGTACTCCCTTGCGCCGGTGGCAAAGCGCCTTGGCGAGCTTCTCGGGACGCCCGTCGTTTTCGTGCTGGACTGCGTCGGCCCGGTGGCAGAGAGCGCGATTGAGAAGCTTCCCTCGGGAGGGGTGGCCCTGCTCGAAAACCTGCGTTTCCACGCCGAGGAAGAGAAGAACGACCCCGCCTTCGCGCGACGCCTTGCCGCACTTGCGGACATCTACGTGAATGATGCGTTCGGGACGGCCCACCGCGCTCACGCCTCGACCGCGGGGATGGTCGCGCTCGTTCCGCGTGTGGCCGCGGGAGATCTCTTGCGGGCGGAGCTCGAGCACTTGCGGGTCGTGCTCGAACCGATCCGACCGCTGGTGTGCCTGCTCGGCGGGGCGAAGGTCTCCGACAAGATCGCGGTGCTCGAGGCACTTGCAGAGCGGGCGGACGTACTCGCAATCGGCGGGGCCATGTCTTACACATTTTTGCGTGCAGCGGGCGAACCCACGGGGAGCTCGCGGGTGGAGGAGGACCATGTCGACGATGCCCGGCGCGTGCTGCACGCGGCCGCCGCGGCCGGGCGGCGCATCCTCCTCCCGGTGGACCACGTGGTGGCCGAGAGGCTCGCGGCCGGTGCGGTAAGCCGCGTGGCCAAGCAGATCCCCGAAGGCTGGCTTGGAGTCGACATCGGACCGGAGACGGCAGCGATCTACGCCGCCGAGGTGCGAAAGGCGGGGACGATCTTCTGGAACGGCCCCATGGGGGTGTTCGAGATCGAGGCCTTCGCCAAAGGCACAGAAGCGGTGGCTCGGGCGATCGCGGACTCGAAGGCCGTCTCCGTCGTCGGCGGAGGTGACTCGCTCGCAGCCGTCAACAAGCTTGGCCTCGGCTCGCACATCACGCATCTCTCGACGGGCGGCGGCGCCTCGCTCGAGTTCGTCCAGGGTCTCACGCTCCCGGGTGTCGCGGCGCTGGAGCGCTAGGTGCGGCGTCCGATTCTCGCGGCGAACTGGAAAATGTACAAGACGGTCGGTGAGGCCCTTGCCTTCGTAGCGGACTTTCTGCCGTACACACAGGAAACGGACTCGATCGAGATCGTGCTCGCGCCGCCGTTCACAGCGCTTGAGCCGGTGGCGCGGGCGCTTGCCGGCACGCCGATCAAGCTCGCGGCGCAGAACGTCGCGGCGCACGAGGAAGGTGCGTTTACCGGCGAGGTGGCACCGCGGATGCTGGCCGATCTCGGGTGTGCCTACACGATCGTGGGACATAGCGAGCGGCGCCAGTTGTTTGGCGAGACGGATGCGGGGATTGCGCGCAAGGCCGAGCTCCTCCTCGCCCACGGCATTCGTCCCATCGTGTGCGTGGGCGAGACCCTCTCGCAGCGCGAGTCCGGCCAAACCTTCGAGGTGGTGGAAACGCAGCTCGAAGCAAGTCTCGGGCGCGTCCCGGCCGGGCGCGCCGAGGAGGTGGTTGTCGCCTACGAACCGATCTGGGCGATTGGGACGGGCAAGACCGCGACCCCCGGCCTCGCCCAGGAGGTGCACGCCTTCATCCGAGAGCGCCTCGGCAAAGCCTTCGGCGCAGCCGCGGCCCAGATGCGGATCCAGTACGGGGGCTCCGTCAAGCCTGACAATGTGTATGCGCTCATGGCCGAGCAAGACATCGATGGTGCGCTCGTCGGCGGGGCGAGCCTTGACCCGGTGAGCTTTTCGCGCATCGTGCGCTTTGATCGCCCGTTGGAGGCCCAGTGACCATCTTTGCGACCGTGCTTCATGTCATGGTGTGCCTGATCCTCATCGTGGTCGTGCTTTTGCAGCGCGGCAAGGGTGCCGAGATCGGCGCCGTTTTCGGCGGTGGCGCGAGCTCGACCGTGTTTGGGAGCCGCGGCGCGGGGAATTTTCTCACGAAGCTCACCAGCGGCGCCGCCGTGGTCTTTATGTTGACGAGCCTCTATCTCTCTTGGGTGGGCTCAAAACAGTTCTCGAAGAGCATCATGGAGGATGAGTCCAAGAAGCCGGTCGCCGAGGAAAAGTCGAAGTTTGCGGAGCCGCCGAAGGCGCCCGCTCCCGAGACCAAGCAGACTGCTCCCCCGGCTCCCGCGGAAAAGGCGCCTGCGCAGGCGAATCCGTAACGCGAGCTCCCCGCGCCTTCCGGCGGCCGCGCCCGCTGGGTATGCCCGGCCCGCTTCAGATTCGATCCCGCGGCAGTGGCGGAATTGGTAGACGCACCAGCTTGAGGGGCTTCGCCGCCGCCTTCAACTCAGGCAACTGATTAACTTAAAAGACAAACAGTAGTATTTCAAAGCCTGTTCCGTTGTCTGTTGTCAAGTGGAGCGGCTTTCTAGCCTTCTTTTTTGGCGTCCCCCCCGGTCATCTCGGCTCACGTCTCGACTACGAGAGAACTGACTTATAAAGCATCTCGTGAAGCCTATGGCCTCGGCGCAAGTGCATAGCTCGTGCTCCGTCCGCCTTCCGGATTGCGGACAAGAATGCCGCGTTCTACGAGACCCAGAATGTCACGCAGGGCTGTGTCTTGGGAACACTTGGCGAGCTTCGCGTATTTCGAAGTTGTGAGCTTACCCTCAAAGTCATCAAGCAGACGGTTGAGGACCAGCCGCTGGCGCTCGTTGATCGATACACCGGCGATAGCTTCCCAGAAGCGTGCCTTCGCGAGGACAGCACTGAGCGTAGTCTGTGCACCGTCAATGGCGCGGCCGAGGCAGCCGAGGAACCATTCCATCCAGGGCGTGATATCCAGTGTCCCTTTCTGTGTTTGCTCAAGAATGTCGTAGTAGCCCCCGCGCTCCTGCCGGATTTGTGCTGACATACTGTAAAAGCGTTGCGGACTGTTTTCCGAGCGCGCCAGAGCCATGTCCGCTATGGCGCGCGCAATGCGGCCATTACCGTCGTCGAACGGGTGGATGGTCACGAACCACAGATGGGCCAGCCCTGCTTTCAAGACCAGATCAACGTCGGCGTTTACGTTGAACCGGTTCAGGAATGCTTGCATTTCGCCATCGAGCCGTTGCGCCGCTGGTGCCCGGAAATGGACGCGCTCCTTGCCGATAGGGCCGGAAACAACCTCCATCGGGCCGGTGCTGTCATCACGCCAGGCCCCTGCTCTGATTTTGGTCATGCCGCTACGCCCGGTCGGAAACAAGGACGCATGCCAGGAAAAGAGCCTTTCGGCGGTGAGCGGCTGGTCATAGTGGCGCGTGGCGTCGAGCATCATTTCGACGACACCTTCGATCTCGCGGTCTGCAGGCTTGAGTGCGCCGATGTCCATGCCGAGGCGGCGCGCGATCGAGGACCGGACCTGTTCTGCGTCCAGCTTCTCCCCCTCGATTTCACTGCTCTTGAGGACGTCGGCCGTCAGGGTTTGCAACACGGCCTCTTGGCGCAGGTTGAATCCGAGAGCTTCCATGTGGCCGATCAGCCTACCCTGCCGGTGGCGGACGTCGGCGAGAGGTTCGGCGAGCCGCTCCCGGTTCCAGTCAAACTGCGGCCAGTTATGAAGCTCATAGATATACATTCTCCGCATCTCCTGCGGAGATTATAGCCAGTAATCACCGCAAGAAGCAAGTATTCTCCGCATCTATTGCGTAGAATATGACATTATAATCGCTGCTGTCCCCTGGGGCGCCGCTCTCGGTGATCCCACGCGTCGCGGCGTCTTTGAGCGCCTCCGGCGCGGACCACAGTCGGTCGGGGCGATCGCACGCGGCATGCCCGTTAGCCGGCCGGCGGTATCGCAGCATTTGAAGGTGCTGAAGGATGCGGGACTGGTGGCAGACCGGCCGAACGGGACAAGGCGTCTGTATTACATCGATCCCAAGGGCATCCGTGCCCTACGTGCCTGGCTCGACCAGTTTTGGGATCAGACGCTGGCGGCTTTTCAAGTCGAGGTCGAATTGGGTCAGACAAAGCGAAAGGGACCAAAAAATGAGTAGGACAGGGACGATTGCATCTGTGCGGAAGACTATTCGCGTGTCGGCAGCGCCGACAAGGGCCTTCGAAGTCTTCACCGCGGGTATGAGCCGATGGTGGATAAAGACGCATAGCATCAACAAAACGAAATCGCCGATTAAGGACGTTGTAATGGAGGGAAAAGTCGGCGGCAGGTGGTTCGAACGCGGCGAGGACGGCAGCGAATGCCAATGGGGCAAGGTACTTGCCTGGGAACCCCCCGGTCGCTTATTGCTCGGTTGGCAGATCACCGAGAAATGGCAGTTTGATCCTGATTTTCTTACCGAGGTCGAGGTCCGCTTTATCGCGGACGGCAAGGGCACGCTCGTTGAACTTGAACATCGTAATCTCGACCGCTTTGGTGCGGCCGCCGAAGAGATGTGGAAGGCGTTTGACTCGCCGGGCGGCTGGACGGGCCTTCTCGAAAACTTTGCCAAGGAAGCTGTGTGATTGCATAAAGTCCTGCTCCTCACGAAACCCGGCCCGACGCGGAAGCGGCGGGCCGGGCAATAGGGGAAGCAGGGCGCTTACGCGCTCACCCTTCTTTGCCATATGCTTGACCTGAGTTTCGAGCAGCCTCAGGTTCGAGTGTTGTCAACTCAATGAGCTGAAGTAACTCCGCGCGGCAGTGGCGGAATTTGGTAGACGCACCAGCTTGAGGGCTTGGATAGGGTTTTGGGGTGTTTTCTCAAGTTATCGATTTTAAAAGTGAAATTTGATTGTTTCGGGGCGTTTTGTTGTCTGTTGTCAAGTATGTTGTCAAGTGGAGCGGCTTTCTAGCCTTCCTTTGGCGTCCCCCCGGTCATTTCGGCTCACGTCCCTATTGCGAGAGAACTGACACGGCTGGGGATAAAGCATCTCGTGAAGCCTTATGGTCTCGGCGCAAGTGCATAGCTCGTGCTTCATCCGCCCTCCGGATTGCGGACGAGAATGTCGCGCTCTACGAGATGCAGAATCTCACGCAGGGCTGGACGTTGTTGCAGATCGGACTCGGCGGTTACGTGGTCGGCCGCAGCGCCGAGAAGGTGGCACCGATCGTCGCTGCCGCGCTGAAGGGCGACCCGACTCGGTGTCTCGGGAAAGCCGCGATCGCCTCGGGCCCGCGCCCGGATATGCATGTCGCAAGCTCACGCGCCGCGCACGGATCGAGCGAGAGATGGCCCATCGGCGGACGACGGCGAGCGCTGGTTCACACAAGCACCCGGCACGCTCCACGTTCTCAGGGCGCCGATCCCTCGGAGCAATGGCGCGCAGTCCAATCCCCGCCGCGCCGGTCCACAGAGGCTGACCACGGGCCACCGTATATCCCCACCTGAGGGACTAGGTTCCCAATCCGTCGGCTTTCCCAACGGCACGTTGCAGCATTTTCGCCGCGCGGCATAGACTGCGGGCTGGCTAGTTCAAGACCTGTTAGCCGTCAAGGCAAGTGGAGGTCTGAAAATGGCGCGGGTCCGAGTAGAGAGCTTCACCATCTCACTTGACGGCTACGGAGCTGGGCCGGCTCAGGACATCGACAACCCGCTCGGGGTCGGCGGGATGGACTTGCACCAGTGGTTTGTTCCGACGCGCACTTTCCAGCGGACTCATGGCGCCGGCGATGGGACGACTGGTATCGATGACGACTTCGCCGTGCGCGGATTCCATAACATCGGTGCCTGGATTCTTGGAAGGAACATGTTCGGACCGGTTCGCGGCTCTTGGGCCGACCTGAGCTGGAAGGGGTGGTGGAGTGACAACCCACCCTATCACGTCCCCGTCTTTGTCTTGACGCATCACGCGCGCCCGGCCATTGAGATGGAAGGCGGAACAACGTTCTACTTTGTCACGCAGGGCATTCACGAAGCGCTCGACCAAGCGCGCCAGGCAGCCAACGGGCTGGACGTGCGCATCGGCGGGGGGGCTCGTACGATACAACAGTATCTTCGTGCGGGCCTCATCGACGAGTTGCACATTGCCCTTTCGCCGGTGCTCCTGGGACAAGGGGAGCGGCTGTTCGAGGGGGTAGACCTTCGGGCCATGGGATACGCGTGCGTCCAGTTCGCGGCGTCGGAGAAGGCGACCCACGTAGTACTCCGACGCCAGGGGCAGTGACGGCTAACAACCGGTTGCAGCGGACGGCGTTCCGCCGCCGCTGAACCGACGCGTTGTACGGACCGGAAGCGCAAGACGTGAAGCACGTCCCAGTAGACATAGGGGAGAAGCCCGCTATGGACCCTCCGGTCGTGACGTTATCCGACGGCGTGGCCATGCTCAGGCCTTGGTCAAACTCCGACGCGAACTTCTTGCTCGACGCATGCGCAGATCCAGCGATCCAGCGGTACTCGGTTCCGACTCCGCCGCGGTCGATCGCGGAGGCCGCGGCGCTCATCGACGAAATCGAGCTGGCCCGGCAGAAGTTCGCCTCGTCTGGCCGGCCATCGGGTGTCGCGTTCGCGATCGCCGATGCGGCCTCGGCCGACTTGGTCGGCCTCTGCGGCATCGACGAATGGTCGAAGGCAGACGTGGCACAGATCGGCTACTGGATCACCGCGAGAGCGCGAGGTCGTGGCTTCGCGACCCGCGGCGTGATTCTGCTTACGCGCTGGCTGTTCGACCTTGGAGCGGCTCGGGTGTTCCTTACGATCGTCGCGGACAACGTCGACTCGATCGCGGTGGCCCGACGGGCAGGGTTTGCGTATGAGGGAACGATGCGCTCACACGGCGTTTGGCAGGGTCGCCGCTCCGACGTGATGTGGTTCGCTGCGCTGCCTCTTGAGTGGACCGAGCGAGGCAGGTGAACCCGTTAGTTGCGTCGTGCGTCGGCCGTACAACTCGGCGCTGCACCCGACGGCTTCGCTCGCGCGGGTGTGTCCTGGGAACACTTGGCGAGCTTCGCGTATTTCGAGGCCAATGCCGCTCTACTCGCGGTTTCCAACGGCCGCGAGCACTCTTTCACAAGAGCGATCGCTGATAGGGAGTCAAGATGCCCCCTTTCCCTCAAACACTTCCCCCCGCGTTGGTGGTTTTCGGAGGCACGGGGTTTGTGGGCACGGCAGTGTTGGCGGAGGCCTTGTTACAGAACAAGGACCTCCAAATTTTCGCAGTGAGTCGAACTGGAGTCGCACCCGAGTGGCTCTCAGCTGAGCCTGTGTACCAAACCACGAGACTCAGCTTTGTAAGCGGGGATCTTCTCGCGCCGCAGACCGTTCGGGACGCGCTACGCGCAGTGACGCCGAAATACAACATCGTGGGTTGTATCTCGTGCGTGGGCGCGATAACGCCGTGGTCGCAGACGAACATGGTGCGGACCTGCGGCGACGCGAACATCAACGCGTACACCATCAGCAGGGAGATAGGTGCCACCAAGTTCGCGGTGATCACGCGTGACAGGTCGAACATGGACGACTGGTGGTATCCCTTTCCCTACCTGATCCCGGGCTACTACGAGGGCAAGCGCAAGATCGAGGAGTTCGTGGAGCGCGACGTCGAGAACGCCGGCAACGCGATCTGCCTGCGCGCGGGGTTCGTCGTCGGAACGAGAAGGACTCTGCCCGGACTGCCCACGTCGGTGAAGATCGCGGTGCCGCTTGACGGCTTGTATAAACTGGTGGACCGGTTGTGCCCGACGATCGGCGTGGAGGAGCTGGCGGGGGCGGCCGTGAGGTTCGTGCTGGCGGAGAGAAAGGCAGAGACAGTGCTGGTGCTGAACGACGAGATACCAAACTATTTCGAATAGTCTTGATAGAGGAACAAACGACTTCGATGAGATGAACGCCAGGCGCAAGAAGGCAGGGCTCGATGAACTCCGCCAGCGTGTGCGTCAGACGCAAGTGAAATCGCATCAAGCAGGGGATTCTCGTACCGGCGAAATGAGGGCGCCGCGCGCGCGCGAAGGCTCGAGGGATCGGCCAAATTGCCCTTGATCAGATTCGGGATAACCGGCGCCACGATGATCTCGATGTTCCACTTCTGCCCGGCCTCCTCGGGGTGGACGGGCATCCACTGTCCCGCGAGGGCGAAGCGAACAGGAAGCTTGCCGAACTTCACCACCTTGGCGACCTGGAGCCCGATGGGAACGGTCGAGGTGTCCTCGCTCCGCTTCGCCTTGAAGTCGGCGAGGATGTTGCCCGAGTAGCCAACGCTCCAAGCGACCGCACGCCGAAGATCTCGAAGGCCGCCCGCGCCGGACGAGAATGTCGCGTTCTGCGAGATGCAGAATGTTACGCAGAGCTGTGTCCTTGGAACACTTGGCGAGCTTCGCGTATTTCGAGGTTGTGAGCTTACCCTCAAAGCCATCAAGCAGGTGGTTGAGAACGTGGCGCTGTCGGTCGTTGATCGAGATGCCGGCAATAGTTTCCCAGAAGCGTACCTTCGCGAGGACAGCACTGAGGCCGCAATCTCGCTCATCGCTAAAGCGATTGCCTCGCGAATCAACCCCGCCACCTCGGTGTCCAACAGGTCCGCAGACATGCAGTGATGCGTCTCGAATACGGCTCGCGCATGGTCTCCTGCCTGAGTGAATTGGTTCACTGCAGCGGGCGTTTCCGGAACGCTCAGAATTCGATTTCCGTGCCGGTGTTGTGGTAGCGCGCGCGGTCCCGGCTGGTGGGAGGGCTTCACATGAAGGGACATACGAGGCTGAACGCTTTGGGCTGTGTACTTGTCGCGGTCGCGACGATTGCCGCGCTGTCGGCGATGGCGCAGGAGAAAAAGCCGAACGTCGTCTTTATCCTCGCCGACAACGTCGGCTACGGCGACTTGGGCCCGTACGGCGGCGGCGAGCTGCGTGGCGCGCCGACGCCCCGCATCGACCAGCTCGCCCGCGAGGGGCTGCGGCTCACCCAGTACCTGGTCGAGCCGGGCTGCACGCCGTCGCGTGCGGCACTGATGACAGGGCAATACTCGATCCGCAACGGCCTGTCGCTGGTCATCATCCCCGGCAGTCCCAACACGCTGTCGGCACGCGCGGTCACGCTGGGCGAATTGTTCAAGGGCGCAGGCTATGCCACGGCGATCTTTGGTAAGTGGCACCTCGGCGCCGAACCGCAGAGCCTGCCGACGGCGCACGGCTTCGACGAGTTCTACGGCATTCCGCCCGACATCTCGTGGGACTCGGCCACCTATGTCGACACGATAGAGCTGACGCACTCGATGAACGCGCCGCCCGATGTATTGCTGGCGAAGGGGCCACAGATCGTCCAGGCAGTCGCGGGCGGTCCATTGCGCACGGTCAAGCCGTACACGCGCGAAGTCCGGGCAGAGATCGACAATGAACTGGTGGCGAAGTCCATCGACTTCATGAAGCGGCAGAAAGCGGCCGGCAAGCCCTTCTTCCTCTACCTGCCGTTCTCGATGGGGCATTTTCCGAATCTCCCGTCCCAGCCGTTCAAGGGCAAATCGCGCATCGGCCAATATGGTGACAAGCTGATGGAGGGCGACCACCACGTCGGTGAGATCCTCGACTCGCTGAAGGCAATCGGCGTCGACGACAACACGCTTGTCGTCTTCGCCTCGGACAACGGGCCGCAGGGCGAGACGGTCCGCGAGATGGGCAACCAGGGCACGCCGGATATGGGCAACTCCGGTCCGTTTCGTGGGGAGCTGGGCGAAGCCACCGAGGGATCCATCAGGACCTTCTGCATCATCCGCTGGCCGGGCAAGGTCAAGCCGGGCACGACCTCGTACGCAATGTTCTCGACCATGGATTTCTTCCCCACCTTCGCCCGTATCATCGGCGCCAAGGTGCCGAGCGACCGACCGATCGACGGGGTTGACCAGACCGACGTCCTGTTCGGGCAGAGCGAGAGGGGCAACCGCGAAAGCCTTCTGAGCTTCATTGGCGGGGAGATGGTCGCGGTACGGTGGAAGCAATGGCGCGTGTACTTCACCGACGTGCATCCCACCGGCATCGGACCGCAGCGCGAGCCCGGTATGTTCGCGGCCAGCGCGCCCATGGCCGGCTATCCGAAGGTCTACAACATCGAGATGGACCCGCACGAGGATCTGGTCGTCGGCGGGCTATTCGGATGGACGGGCGACCCCGCGTTCGAGGCGATTGAGAAGTACAAGGAGACGCTCAAGAAGTATCCAAACCCGCCCGCGAGCAACATCACGAAGTTCTGAGTTGAAGGACTTTAGCGATTACTGCTGTAACCGGGCCGTTACGCTCAGAACCCGGTCGTGAACGTAATAGCGAAGGTATGGCAGCAGTCCTAAGTTAGTGTCGGGCGGCCAGCTGCCCGAGTTTCGTGGTTTTCGAGACATGAGACTCTTTCCCGAGCATGAGTTCCGCAGCGCACTTTATCGTTGACTGCGTGATTCAAATCCGATAATCTATTACAAGATACATTATCTACAAGATAACATCGATCTTTGACAATCTGACCCAGGCGATGCTGTAGCTCTGGACGCCGCCCCAATGCTTAACTCGCTCAGTCCCCAAAATGGGCTGCGAGCTGTCGCATGCTCGGGCCGTAACTCCAATGTTCTCTAGATTTTGCGTATAAGTCCTTACAACTCAAAGATCTAGCACATAGTCAAATTTTAACTCCTGTGTTTTCTGGATTTTGCGCCGAAAAAGGGGGGAGGGGGTACCAGTACTAACCAGTAAACTTCCCAATATGGGAAACGTCCCAATCCGACCCCGACCAACCAATCGCCAGTCAGTGCTCCGCACAGCATTGGAGGATTAGCGGTGAGTTCACTGAAACGCGTCCATGCGGGCAAACCTCCAAGTATTGAATGAATGATTCTGATGTCGACATAACTTCTGGCTCAGCCCTCTCTTGCGCAAGTCGGCTTCAAAGGCCACCAAATACTTGCGCCCTGCAACTAAATAATTAGTTGACCTTTCAGCTTTCATTGCGTCTAATATATTAAGACCGGAGGATGGCTCTTGCCACCAACTAAATCGGCAACCCTGACTGAAGCCGAGCTGCGGCTCATGGACGTGCTATGGCAACAAGGCCCATCGACCGTTCAGCAGGTGCTGGAAGCGCTCCCCAAGAAATCGCAACTGGCTTATAACTCGGTGTTGACCACCATCCGCATCCTCGAAAAGAAGGGTTACCTCAGGCATATAAAGGATGGCCGCGCACACGTTTACCGGCCTCTGATTGAGCGGGCCGAAGCCTCCCGCTCGGAAATTCGCCATCTGGCCCATCGTTTCTTTAAGAATTCCCACGAAATGCTGGTGTTGAATATTTTGCAGGACCGCGGCGTCGATGCCGATGAACTAAATCACCTGCGGCAACTCCTGGAACAAGCCCAGCCGGATGGAAAACAGAGGAATGAATTGATCTAGCGTCATAAATAGTTTCTTTCGGAAGGGTACGGCTCTGGGAAGGGCACGGCTTGGGAAGGGCATGGCTTCAGCCGTGCCGAACGAGCCAAGAAGAACGCGGGCTTTAGCCCCTGAGGAGCAGTTTTTCGTAAGTCAAAACAGGCATAAATAACTAATGACTCCCATGCTCAATCTGAACCACCTAATCCGCATGTCGGCCGAGAGCATGCTGAATTGCATAATCGAGGGCATCGCCATCGGACTCTTTGCCTGGATTCTGCTGCGTGTAATCGGGCGGCGAAATTCTGGCACTCGCTTCGCAGTATGGTTCTCCGCGCTACTTGCGATCGCAGCACTGCCAGTGCTCGGCATCGCCACTTCGAGTTCCACGACCGGGCGAGTCAGTTCCGCCTTCACCGTACCAGGCTCGCGGGCGCTCGATATCTTTATCGTCTGGGCAGTGATTGCAGGCGTGTCACTGCTCCGGGTGGGCGTCGGTCTTCTGCAATTGCGAACCTTGCGCGCCAGTTGCACTGCAATTGATCCCGCAACCCTCGATCCTCTATTGCAGTCAACCTTCCAGGAATTTCAAAACGTAAGGTCGGTCACACTATGTCACTCCGACCGCCTGCAAGTTCCCGCAGCCATCGGTTTTCTGCGCCCCGTCGTGGTGATTCCATCCTGGGCCCTGCGGGAACTTTCCACCGCAGAGCTGCACTCGATTCTGATCCACGAGTTGGCTCACCTGCGACGCTGGGACGATTGGACGAACCTTGCCCAGCAAGTCCTGAAAGCCCTCTTGTTCTTCCATCCCGCAGTCTGGTGGATCGAAAACCAGCTGGCTTTGGAACGTGAAATGGCATGCGACGACGCAGTCCTGGCGGAGACTGGAAATCCGCGAGGCTACGCGCAATGCCTGATTTCGATGGCGGAGAAAAGTTTCCTGCGCCGGGGATTGGCATTGGCCCAAGCCGCGGTCAACCGTATGCGCCAAACCTCGCTGCGCGTCTCGCGGATTCTCGACATAAAC
>DATGZK010000074.1:0-36252 GCA_035489755.1 Myxococcota bacterium | reverse complement strand
TGCGCCGGCTGCGGCTGCGCCTCGCAAGCGCCTCGGCCCTCCGAGGGTCTGCAACGCGGGATACTTCTCGCCTTCGAATGAACCCGGATCCAGGCCCCTCACCTCTGATCGGTGGGCGACTCCTGAGTCACTCTCCTAGCGCCGCGGCTCTCGCGGCGAGAAGAAAAGCCGCTCGGCGTTTGCGTACAGGAACTTATCCAGCACACCCGGGCGCAGATCGAGCTCGCACGCCTCCTTGATGCAGCGCTCGGTCGAGAGCACCGGGTGGTCTGATGCGAAGAGGATCTTCTCCTGGCCGCGCGTATTCATGAAGTGCACGAGTTCCGGCGGGAAATAGCGCGGCGAGTAGGCGGACGTCATGAGATGGAGGTTGCGATACTTGATCAACAAGCGGATCGCGACACCCCACCACGGGTCCGCGCCGTGGGCCATGCAGATCTTTAGCTTCGGGAAATCGAGGCAGACCCGGTCGAGGTACATCGGGTTCTGGCATTCACCCGGCACTGGCGGGCCCGGGATGCCGGTGTTGATCGAAATCGGAAGGTCGAGCTCCACGCACTTCGCATACAGCGGGTAGTAGTTGCGGTGGTCCGGCGGGAGGTCGACCTGGAACGGGACAACCCGCGCCATGACGACGCGCTCGCTGCGCGTCAGGTCCTCCAGTGCCCAACAGCCCTTCAGGAGGGAATTCGGAGAAACGCCCGCGGCCAGCGCGAAACGTGCGGGCTGGCGGCGGGGGAACTCGAGCACTCGCTCGTTTGGGCGCTCCGCATCGACGGTGACGACCGCCTTCTCGCATCCCACCCGGTCCATCATCTCGAGCGTCTCATCGATCGAGAGGTTCTTAAAGAACTCGTCACCCGCGCGGAAATAGTCTTCCTTGACACGGATCAGCCACTCGGGTTTCGCCTGCTCTCCCATGTTCACGTTCACCCAGCAGTCGATTGCCCGCGTCGCCATGGTTCGTTCCTCCGTCGTTCAAGGCGCATCAAACACCGGATGCGCGCGAATGTCACCCCCCGTTAGAATCCCGCGATGCCCGCGGCTCCGGCAGCCTCCCTTGACCACGCCTTCGCGCTCCTCGACGGCTTTGCCGCAGAGGGGCTATTCCCGGGCGCCGTGCTGCACGTCACGCAGTCGGGAACCGTGGCGGGCGTCCATGCCGTGGGACTCGCGCGTCGTGAGCCTCCCGCGCAGGTGAAACCCTCCACCATCTTCCCGCTCTTCTCGATGACGAAGCCGCTCATCGCAACGCTCGTGCTAAGCGCGGTGGAAGACGGCAAGCTCTCGCTCGATGACCCGGTGGCGCGGTTCCTCCCCGGATTTGAAGTCCACGGCAAGGGCAGCATCACCGTGCGCCATCTCCTCACGCACAGCGCCGGGATCCCGGTATCGCCCGGTCCCGACGTTCTCAGCTTCTCATCCAGCGCGTCCTTTGCGGCGACGCTGTGCGCTCTCGTCCCTGATTCACCCCCCGGCACCCGTGCGGTCTACCACGGCCAGACCGCCTTTGCACTACTCGGAGCGGTGTTCGAACGTGCAGCGGGGACCTCCCTGGCACACGCCCTTCGAGAGCGCGTGCTCGAGCCCCTTGAGATGCGCTCCACCTATCTTCCGCTCCCTCCCGAAATCGAGCCGCGTGTCGCTTGTGTGTCCGCGCACCCCTCGGATCGTGAGGACGAACGCTGGGCAGAGGCGGTAAATCGCGCGGACTTCCGCGCGGCGGGTCACCCGGCCGGAGGTGCCTACGGTACGGCCGAGGACTTGGCGCGCTTTCTTTGCTGCTGGCTTGGGGAGGGCGCACTCGGCTCGCGCCGCCTCCTGCGGGCTGAGACCGTGCGCGAGGCGCTGCGCATCCAGTTTCCCGGCGTGCGCGAGGGGCTGCCGCTCTGGCCCGGCGTTCCAGCGGCACTGCGCGAGGTGGATCTTGGTCCCACGACCTGGGGCCTCGGCTGGCGCCTGCGAGGCGACCCCCCCGAGCCCCTCTTTGGATTTAGCGCCGCGTCGCCAAGGGCCTTTGGCCATGCGGGCTTGTCCTGCGTCCTTTGCTGGGCGGATCCAGCGCGCGCCCTCACGTTCGTCCTCCTTACGAATGGAACTCTTCCGATGACGCCGGCGCTTCGCAACCGCACGCTGCTCTCACGTGCGGTCGTGGAGGCCTTCGCGTGAGCGCCGAAATTCGACCCTTCGAGATTCGCGTCGCGCAAAGCGAGTTGGATGACCTGCGCGAGCGTCTCGCCCGCACGCGGTTCGTCGTACCGATTCCAGGTTCTGGCTGGGCATACGGAGCGAACCCAGAGTGGCTTCGCGAGATCACAAGCTTCTGGCAAACCGACTTCGACTGGCGAAGCCAAGAGGCCGCACTAAACCGCATCCCGCAGTTCACGACGGAAATCGATGGCCTCCGCATCCACTTCCTACACCAACGTTCGAAGGAGCCCGGCGCGCTTCCACTCCTTGTGACTCACGGTTGGCCCGGCTCGATCGCCGAATTCATGAAGATCGTGGCTCCCCTCTCCGATCCGGTTGCGCACGGCGGTCGGCCGGAAGAGGCCTTCCACGTGGTTTGCCCCTCGCTCCCAGGCTACGGCTTCTCGCAGGCACCGCGCGCACCGGGCTGCGATGTAAAACGCGTCGCCGAGATGTGGATCGCCCTCATGCAGCGCCTTGGCTACGTGCGCTACGGCGCACAGGGCGGTGACTGGGGCGCCATGGTGAACTCGTATGTCGCGCTTCTCGACCGCGAACGGTGCTGCGGCCTCCATCTCAACCTCATGCTCGCGCCGCGGCCGGCGGACGATCCCCCGAGCAGCCTTTCGGAGCGCGAACGGGCGGACCTCGAAGCGGCTCGCCGCTATATGAGCGAGGGCGCGGCGTACCAGGCCGTCCAGACCCTCGAGCCCGACACCGTGGCTGCGGCACTCCTCGACTCGCCCGCGGGCCTCGCGGCCTGGATCCTGGATAAATTCCGGCGCTGGAGTGACTGCGCTGGAGACCCCCTGCGGCGTTTCGGGCGAGATGAGCTGCTCACCAACGTGACGCTCTATTGGGTGACGGGAACGATCGCGTCGTCGATGCGGCTTTATTACGAATCGCGGCGCTCGGGCCGCTTTGGACCGGTCGAGGCGCGAGTCGAAGTTCCGACCGCTGCCGCGATTTTTCCCCACGAGCTCTTCCGGCCGCCCCGCCGCTGGGCAGAGCGGCTCTATCGCATCGAACGCTGGAGCGAGATGCCCGAGGGCGGGCACTTCGCGGCGCTCGAGGTCCCGAATCTCTTGGTGGACGACGTGCGGGCATTCTTCAGGACGCGGCGCTAGCTCTGGCGCGGGCGGCTCATCGGCTCCGCGGCTCGCGCCTTCTCGAGGAGGCTGCCCACGATCGGGCCGAGCTCGGCCGGGTCCCAGCGCGCGTTGCGCTCGATCTCCGGGCCGCGCGTCCAACCTTCCGAGAGGCAAAGGCGCCCTCCCGCAACCTCGAAGACACGCCCCGTGACCTGGCTGGATTCCATGCTTCCGAGCCAGACTGCGATCGGCGCAATGTTGTCAGGTGAGCGGGGGTCGAAGCCCTGTGCAGGGACGTCGCTGGCTCCTGGTCGCAGGTTCTCCGTCATCCGCGTCAGGGCTCCTGGTGAGATCGCATTCACGGTCGCGCCAAAGCGCTCGAGCTCCTTCGCGGCGATGAGGGTGAATGCCGCGATGCCCGCCTTCGCCGCGCCGTAGTTCGACTGACCTGCGTTGCCATAGAGTCCCGAGACCGAGGTCGTGTTGATGACACGGGCTTGGTTGGGTCTCCCGCTCTTCGCGCGATCGCGCCAGTACGCTGCCGCGTGACGTGTCGGGCAGAAAGTGCCGCGAAGGTGCACGCGGATCACGGCGTCCCACTCTTCTGCGCTCATGTTGAACAGCATCCGGTCGCGCAGGATTCCGGCGTTGTTCACCAGGACATCGAGCCCCCCGAAAGTCTCAATCGCGCTGCGGATCAGGCGCTGCGCGCCCTCCCAGTCCGATACGTCATCGCCATTCGCCACCGCCTGGCCGCCGGATTTGCGAATCTCCTCCACTACCGACTGCGCGGGCGTGAGGGTCGACCCGGTTCCGTCCACCCCTCCGCCAAGGTCGTTTACGATGACCTTCGCGCCCTGGCGCGCGAACGCGAGGGCATAGCCGCGCCCGATGCCGCGCCCCGCTCCCGTGATGATCACAATTCGGCCGTCACACAGGCCCGGCATGTTCTCTCCCTAAATCTTCTTGCTGCGTCCTTGCCAATACCGATCGCGCACGAGGCGCCGTACGATCTTTCCGGTTGGAAGGCGCGGCAGTTCGTTCGTGAAGTCAATGCTGCGGGGACACTTGAATGCGGCGAGCCGGGCCCGCGCATGGGCCAACAGCTCCGCGGCGAGCGTGGGGCTTGCTGCGGCTTCGGCTTTGAGCTGGACGACGGCCTTCACCGCCTCTCCCCATTCCTCGTTTGGCACACCCACCGTTGCGACATCGGCCACCGCCGGATGCTCGAGGAGGACGGCGTCGATCTCCGCCGGATAGACGTTGACGCCGCCGGAGATGATCACCTCCGCACTTCGTCCCGTGAGGAACAAGAATCCATCGTCGTCGAAGTAGCCAAGGTCGCCCATCGTGAATGCATCGCCGCGGTAGGCCGCAGCCGTCTTCTCCGGGGCGTGGAAGTACTCAAAGCGGCCGGTCGGCGGCGCGCCGAAGTAGACGGTCCCGACCTTGCCGGGTGGCAGCGATGTCCCCGCTTCATCGAGAATCTCGACGGGCTGGTGATCGAGCCTGCGGCCCACGCTGCCTGGTTTGCGCAGCCACTCTTCCCCGGTAATGAAGGTGCCACCGCCTTCGGTCGCCGCGTAGTATTCGAAGAGGACCGGACCCAGCCACTCGATCATGGCGCGTTTCACATGCACGGGGCATGGCGCCGCGCCATGCAAGACCCAGCGCAGCGAGGAAGTGTCATGGCGCGCGCGCTGCTCCTCGGGCAGCGCGAGGAGACGATGGAACATGGTCGGAACCATATGGGTGTGGGTGATGCGGAATCGTTCGACGATTTGCAGCGTACTCTCCGGGTCCCAGCGCTCCATCAGGACACAGCCCACTCCCGCAGCCAGGGGGAAGGCAAGATTGAGTGCGAGCGGCGCAGCGTGGTACAGGGGCCCGGTGACGAGAGCCCGGTCCTCCGCGGGACGGAAGTTCGCGGTACGGGTCAGCGGCCCTGTGAGAGGGGAGCGCGGGATGGCTTTCCGATAGACGCCTTTGGGCCGCCCTGTCGTACCGGAAGTGTAGAGCATCGACGTGCCGAGGCAGGGATCCTCGAGTTCGTGGCGCGGTTGAGTGGCGACGGCTTCGTCGTAGCTCTCGAAGCCGTCGATCGCGCCTCCCATCGCGAGGCGGAGCTTCGCCCCAGGCGCGCGCTGTGCAGCCTCGACGGCAGTGCCAGAAAAGCGCGCATCGGCCAGAAACGCCTTTGCCTCGCAGTCATCGACGATGTAGCCCACTTCCTCACCGGTTAGATGCCAGTTGATCGGAGTGATGCGGAGCCCCGCACACTGGGAAGCGGCATAGACTTCAACGAACTCCGGACGGTTCGAGCACAGCAGTGCGACCGCGTCCCCCGTGCGCAAGCCGCGGGCACGCAGCGCCCGCGCAAGCTGGAAGGATCGCGCCGCAAGCTCCGCGAAGCTGCGGTCGCCACAGGCAGAAAGGATGGCGGGGCGGTCTGGAGCCTCCCGGGCGTGGAGGGCGATCAGCATGCCGTGAGCCGCAGCGTTCCCCGCTGAGGCGGGAGAGAGGGAGCTCGCGCTCGTCACAGCTTCTCAGGCGCCTCGAAGCGGCCGTGCATCTTCTCCATCCACGTGGAGAGCAGCGCGCGGCGCGGAAAGCCGAGCCCCCGCAGCTCACCCGCGATGGGATGGGTTCCGAGCTCGAGCGTCGCCCCCCCGAGCCGGAAGCCCACGCCCTCGGCGCCCGAGGTGAACGCCGTGCGATGGGGCGCACCCTCGAGATAGCTGTACGTCAGGAGGGAGGTATCGGGCATGCGCTGGCTTCCGCCGCGCGGTACGGAAAACGTGAAGACGCGCTGCCCATCCGCTCGCCAGGTACAGACGGCGCGGTCGCCGTATTCGAAGTCGATTTCGTGCACGACCTTTGGAAAGCCCCAGATCGTGCGGCCCGCCTCGCAGGTGAAGGCCTGGTTCACAGGCAGACGGTGGATATAGGTCGGCAAACGCGCGCGAAAGAAGTCCGTGATCGGCCCGACCAGCGGGAGGCCGCGACCCGCTCGTCGCTCCCGCACGAAAAAAGCGATCGAAATCTCGTTGTAGTCGCCGAGGTCGTTGTCCTTGTAGTCGATGCACGCGATGCTGGCGAGCGCGTAGCCGGGCCAGAGTTCGACGACATCGAGCTCAGGACCCGGCAGGAGGCGCCGGGCCGCCGCGGCGTTCACAAGGTAGGTCGCCGCACCCGAGGAGGCCTCGCGCACGATGCAAGGCAGGGTCACGGTTCGACCTTGGATGGTGTAGCTCGGGGGGGCTGCGGCCATGGCACCTCCTGGCTTTGCGGGTGCATTATGCCATGGCCGAAGGCGCGAGCGAGAGCTGCGGCGAAGGCTGCGCCCGAGCGTGGGGCCGCCGTGCCCTGCGACGATCTCATCGGCTGGCCGACCCCCCGCACCGCCCACCCGGCCTTACCCGCGGTGTTTGATCGGAGGGGGGCGAGCGCAGCCTGCGGCTCTAGCCTCTTTTGGCGAGACCAACTCCCGCCATAAAGTCCCGCCCTTTTGCCTGCGAGGGCGCAGGCACTTCAACGATGCGCTCCGGGATGTCGTCGTACTCGAGCCGCAGCGCCCGGCACATCACGGCGTGCATCTCGTAAAGGCACGTGATGTAGGTCAGCTCGAGCACCTCTTCTTCCGAGAGCTGCTCGCGCAAGCGCTCGAACGTCGAGTCTTGAACCCTGCCGTCTTGTCCCACGAGTTCATCGACGTAGGCGAGCACCGCCCGCTCGGCGCGCGAGAACGCTTCGGACCCGCTCCAGCTGGGAATGGCACGGATCTTCTCTTCCGAAAGGCCTACCTCGCGAGACGCCTTGCAGTGCTGGGAAAAAACGAACTGGCTCTGACGGAGGAAGCCGGCGCGGGTTTGGGCAAGCTCACGGAGCTTTGGATCGAGCTTTCGCTCGGGGCTGCGGTAGAAGGCGAAGCCCGCCACGGCATGACGGAAGCAGTCGGGGACCAGCGCGAAGACCGTCCACCAGTTTCCCGGCGTACCCGTCGTGGTGCCGGGCTCCGCTACCGGATCGCGGCCGCCGAAGAGCATGTCGTAGACCTTTTGGACGTCCGCAGGCGCGTCGGCACGCGGGACCTGTCGCAGGCGCGGCACGAATCAGCCCTCCTCGAGGGGGTGCACGGGATAGCCCGGAGCCCCGGCAGCCTTCCACTCCTCGTACAACTTGAAGAACTCGGGCCCCATCGGATTGATGCCGCGAATCGGCATCGAGCCGCGACGGATGGTCCAGTCGTGGGGCGAGAGCTCACCGGCGCGCAGAAAATGACGCTCCGCCGCCTCCGTCCGGCCCGCGCGGTGCAGATGCCAGGCGAGCGTGAACTCCGCCCGAGCGAGCTGGCTCTCGGCGGACGGAAGCAGCTGCTGGGCGCGCATTTCGCCCGCGGGCACGACGCCCCGCCCCTCACGCACCCAGGTGCGCACCGCCGCAAGGAACGGCGCCGAGCGCTTGCCGTGAAACTGAACGAACGTGTCGGTCCCAAACTGCGAGTCGTTTGGTCGCACCACGCGACCCCCTTCGTCGATCCAAATCACCGTCGGCACATTGATGATGTGGTAGAGATCCGCCAGCACGTGCTCGGAATCGACGAGGCTTGGGTGGGTCGGGCGCGCTCGCTCGATGTAGGGGCGCGGATCGTCCGCATTGCGATCGAGTGCGACGGTGATCGGCAGGAAGCCCTGGCTGCCGAGTTCCTCGTACAGTGCCTGCCAGACCGGCAGGTCCTCGCGGCAGCCTCACCAAGATGCGTAGGCAATGAGAACCACCTTTTTCCCGCGCTGCTCGGAAAGGGAATGGAGCTTGCCGCTCAGATCGGGGAGGGTGAAGTCAGGCGCTTGCAGGGACGTGAGGCGCTCCGTACGCTCCGCCGGTGAAGCGCCGAGGACTGCGAACCGCTCCTCCGCGTCCATCGCCAAAGGTCGACCGAGCAAATGCGCGAAGGCGCCAAGGTCGATCCCTCCCGGGCGGACCAGTGCGCCGGGGTCTCGAACGGGAAAGCAGACGTCCCCTTTGCACAAACCCTCGGGCTTGAGCTCAAAGCCGAAGGCGGTGCGCAGCGCCGCGGGGGAGAGGAGGGGTGTGCCGCCGCCTGCGCCGGCTTCGACCGGCGCTTCCCGTATCTCGTCGATCAGGGTCCAGGAAGCCATCGGATTACCTCCGCCGCGAAGTCGGCCTCGCACGAGGATACGCGTCGCCCGCGGGCGCCCACAAGACATATCGTTGAGGGGTCACTGTGGCAGCGTCGCAGCGGGACTCTGGGCGAAGCCGTCGGACGAGGCGATCCCGCCTCGGATGCAAAAGCGCGATCGAGGCCGCTCGTCGCAAGGGGAACGCTTCGCAAACCCCTAACCGCACGAGGGGCGCTCGCCGTACGACCGCGCACCCCGCGTAAACTCCGGGCCCCGCCCCCAGTCGAGTCGGGTCATCTTCTGGGCATGCTGAGGGTCGTACCGCTTGCATGCCTCGGAGTACTCCTGGAAGGCGCGCTGCGCTTGGGGTACCGCCCAGAAGTCTTCTTCGAGGCTCCAAAGACCGCTTCCCGCGTACTGCAAGAGGGTGACGCCAGGGAAATCGATCACCCCCCTCCCGCTCGGGTGATCTCGCCGGTTTTGCATATACACGACGACGCGTCCTGATTCGTCGAGCATGTGCCACTCGTACACCGTGTAGATCTCGGGGTACTTGGCCATGATCGGAACGATCCAGCTCCGAATTTCATCGCGGCCGTTGCGGGTTCCGAGGACGTGTTCGACGTAGCGGGCATCCGGAGCAAAAAGGTCCGCCCAATCGGACCAGCGCTCGCCCACCGCTCCGGTTTGCCAGTAGCGCCGGAAGGCCTCCTCGAGCTCGTTTTTCGCAAAGAGTCGGGGGGGCGCCATCGGATTCTCCTTGCTGCGGCGCGGGGAAGAAAACTATAACATGTTCTAATCTATGGGAACCCGCTTCACGCCCGGGGAACTCACGCAGTTTGGCTTGCGCCTCGAAGACGAGGGCCCGCATCCCTTCGATCCCGCCGTCGAGTGGTGGAACGAGTCGTGGTTTTGGGACTGGTTCGACGCAGCAGGATCGCGCGCGGGCCACTGCCGCATCGGCATCCATCCCAACCAGCAGCGTGCGTGGCTGTGGTTCTACCTCTTCCAAGAGGACGAGTGGATTACGATTGAGGAGCCTCGCCTTGCGCTCGCGGACTGGGACGTGTCGCGGCTCGCCTATCAGCGTTTCGGACTGCGTTGCGCCTGGGATGTCGCGGCGCCCCTCGAAGCGGGACGCCTCAGCGTCTCAGGCTTTGGTCGCGTCGTCGCGGGAAGGCGCGCGGGTATGATCCTGCCCATGGGCGTCGAGCTCGCAGTGAACGCGCTCGGTCCGCCCCACTCCCACGGCCGAAGCGTCGCCCCGGGCCACGGCGCCGCGGCCGCGTATCCGGCGAGCCGCTTCGAGCAGCCGATTGCCGTCGAGGGTGTGATGCAGATCGCTGGCGCGGCGCGCCCGTTCTCGGGCAGAGGAGAGCGCGACCACTCCTGGGGGCCGCGACACTGGAATCTCGAGTGGACCTTCCTCGTGCTAAACGGCGAGCGCGTCCGTCTCCAATGCGCGGCGGCGCGGATTCCAAATGTCGGGCGCTTCACCTCCGGCTACCTCCAGCGCCAGTCGATGGTGACGGTGAAGGAAGCGCAATTTCAGTTCCGCTATCCCGAAGCGGACGTTCTCCGTCCGGTCTCGGGAGAGTTCTCGATCGTGGCCGAGAACGGCGACGTGTTCGGCGCGGCGGTCGAGTCGATCTCGGGTGCCGAGATCGACATCACCCACACTTTCGTCCCACCGCGTCGATCGCTCTATCGCCGAGCGCTCGTGCGCGCGACGCCGCAAAGCGGCGAAGCGCCGCTCCTCGGCTGGGTGGAGTTCAATCGCTTCCTGGAAGCGGGCTAAGGGCGCGGGAGAAGGCGTGGCGGAAGGTGCCGAGGCGGAGCGCGACGCACAGCGGCTCGCGGATTGGTTCGGCAAGAGGATGCCGAGCGCGCTGGCCCTTTCGGTCGTGCCCCTCGCGCGCTCAGGCGCCACGGGATTTTCGAGCGACACCCTGCTTTTCGACCTTGCGTGGCGCGAGGGCGGGGCAGAGCATCGCGAGCCCATTGTGGTGCGCCGCGCGCCGCTCGGGCACCGAGTCTTCCCCGCCTATGATATCCCGCGTCAACACCGGATCCTGCGCATCCTCGCGACCACCGACGTGCCGGTTCCCCGCACGCCGTGGCTCGAGGAGGATCCTGCCATCTTGGGCTCGGCCTTCTTCGTGATGGAAAGGATCGAGGGGCGGATCCCCACGGACAGCCCGCCCTACCACGTCGGCGGCTGGGTGACAGAGATCGCCCCTGCGGAGCGCAGCGCACTCTGGTGGAGCGGCCTCGACGCGCTGGCGGGGATTCACCGCCTCGATTGGCGCACCCTCGGTCTTTCCTTCGCGGACACGCCGGGCTCGGGGGAGAGCCCCCTCGTGCGTCAGCTCGATGACTACGAGCGGTTTCTGGCGTGGGCCACCCGTGGAGAGCACCACCCGACGTGCGATCCCGCGCTGGTCTGGCTCCGCGCCAATCGCCCGCGCGAGGAAGAGCCCGTCCGATTCTGCTGGGGGGATGCTCGCCCGGGCAACATGATCTTCCAAGAGGGACGCTGCGTCGCGGTTCTCGATTGGGAGATGGCGACCCTTGGCAATCCGGTCCAGGACCTGGCGTGGTGGCTCTTTCTCGACCGCCACCACAGCGAGGGTTTGGGCGCACCACGCCTTGCCGGCTTCCCAAGCCGCGCGCAAACCATCGCGGGCTGGGAAGAGCGGACGGGGCTCTCAGCGCGCCACGTCGACTACTACGAGATCTTCGCAGCATTTCGCTTCGCCGTGATCATGATCCGCGTGGCGCAGGGTTTCATTGCGGCCGGCGCACTTGCGCCGGATGCCACGCTTGCCACAAACAACATCGTGACCCAGCTGCTGTCGAAGATGCTCGGCCTGCCGGCGCCGGGCTAGGGGGATTGGATGGCAATCGTCACTCCGATCAAGGTCGCGCCCGGCGCTCGGCGGAGGCTCGCACTTGCAAGCCCGGCCTCGCTTGAACCGATCGGCGAGATCGAGGTGGCTTCGTCCGAAGACGTGGCGCGGGCGCTGGCACGGGCCCGCAGCGCCCAGCCCGCATGGGCGGCGCGACCCGTCGCCGAGCGTGCGCAGGTCATGTGGCGGGCGCTCGACATCCTGCTCGCGAAGCAAGACGAGTACCTTCGGGTGATCGAGCGGGAGTCGGGAAAGCCCAAGACCGACGCACTCATGATCGAAATGTTCGCGGCGTGTGACGCGCTTGCCTACTTCGCGAAGCGCGCCGAGCGCATGCTTCGTCCGCGCAAGCAGCGTCTCCACGGAATCCTCGCCCTCGTGAAGCAGCTGCGTCTCATTCCTCGTCCGCTGGGTGTGGTGGGTGTGATCAGTCCCTGGAACGGGCCCTTCATTCTCTCGCTCAATCCGACAGTACAAGCCCTTCTCGCGGGAAACGCCGTGTTGCTAAAGCCCTCAGAAGTTACGCCCCGCTCGGGTGCCCTCGTGGGCGAGCTCTTGGCTGCAGCGGGCCTTCCGGAAGGGCTTCTCTCGGTGCTGCTCGGCGACGGGGAAACCGGAGCTGCCCTGGTCGAAGCGGGGGTCGACAAGATCAGCTTTACGGGCAGCGTCGCGACCGGGCGGCGCGTGGCGGAGGCGTGCGCGCGGCAGCTTCTTCCCTGCACGCTCGAGCTCGGCGGGAAGGACCCGATGATCGTGTGTGCCGACGCCGATTTGGATCGCGCCGCGGGCGGCGCGGTCGCGGGCGCCTTCTTCAACGCCGGCCAGATCTGTTTCAGCACGGAACGCGTCTACGTGGTGGACGCCGTTGCCGACGAGTTCACCCAGCGAGTCGTCGAGCGCAGCCGCGCGCTGCGCCAGGGCGTTTCGGGCGAGTTTGACCTCGGACCCATCATTTGGCCGCGCCAGCTGGAGATCATCGAGGCGCACGTGGCCGAAGCCGTCGAGAAGGGCGCCAAGGTGTTGTGCGGCGGCCGGCGAAACCCGCATCTTGCGGGTCTTTACTACGAGCCCACGGTCCTCGTCGATGTCACCCATGACATGAAGATCATGCGCGAGGAGACCTTCGGACCGGTGCTCCCGATCCTGCGCGTACGCGACGAAGAAGAGGCGATCCGGCTCGCGAACGATACGCGCTACGGACTCGGAGCCAACGTCTGGACGCGGGATGCGGCTCGCGGGCTGCGCCTTGCCACGCAAATCGACTCCGGCAGCGTGTGCGTGAATGACATGACGATGACCTATGGTGCGTTTGAGGCCCCCTTTGGCGGGCGCAAGGAGAGCGGGGTCGGTTTCGTGAATGGGCCCGAAGGTCTCCTCGGCTTCTGCCACCTGCAGGCGGTGCTGATCGACCGATTTAAGGGCCGCCAAACTGCGGCCCACTACCCCTACAGCGCCGCGCGCACGGCTCAAATGCAGCGGATCATGCGCCTTTTGTGGGGCAGTAAACTCGGACGCTGGTTGGCCTAAGACGAGAGGAAGCTCGCGATGCGGCGATTCGAAGGGAAGGTGGCGCTTGTGACGGGCGCAGGCTCGGGCATCGGTCGCGCGACAGCGCTGTGCCTTGCGGCGGGCGGCGCGGCGGTCGCCTGCATCGACGTCGTGGCCGAAGCCGCGGAGGCGTCGGCGAAGGCCGCGGTCGATGCCGGCGGAAGGGCGGAGGCCTTTGCCTGCGATGTCAGCGACGCCGCATCGGTCGAGAGCACGATGAAGGCGACGCTCGGTCGCTTTGGCGCCCTGCACGCGCTGTGCAACGTCGCGGGAATCCTCCACTTCGCGCACACCCACGAAGAGACGCTCGAGGGCTGGAGCCGGATTCTGGCGGTCAATTTGACCGGCACGTTCCTCATGTGCCGCGCGGCGATTCCGCACCTCCTCGCCACCAAGGGTGCCATCGTGAATACGGCGTCGACCGCGGCGCTCCAGGCACACCCGTGGACCGCCGCCTATTCCGCATCCAAGGGCGGAATTCTCTCGCTGACCTACGCGCTGGCCATCGAGTACGGACGGCAAGGCCTGCGCGTCAACTGCGTCTGCCCCGGCGGCATCAAGACACCGATCCACTCGGCATTTCATTTCCCGCCCGGTGCCGACAAGACGCTGCTCCAGCGCATCATGCCCTTCGACGGTTTCCGTGAGCCGGAGGAGGTGGCAAACGTGATCGCCTTCCTGGTGAGCGACGAGGCACGACACATCCTCGGCAGCTCGATCCGGGTCGACGGAGGCATGCTGACGTGAAGTTTGTGGTGCCCATGGCCTTCAGTCACCCTACGCACTACTGCGCGCTCGCGCGCGCCGCCGAACTCTCGGGTTGGGACTGCGTGGCTGTCTCGGACCACGTCGTGCACCCCGAGCGCATCCGAGCGCCCTATCCCTACACGCCGGACGGAACGCCGCGCTGGCAGCCCGACGCGCCCTGGCCGGACCCCTGGGTCGCGATCGGCGCGATGGCGGCCGCAACCCAGCAGCTCCAGTTTTTCACGAACATCTATGTGCTGCCGATGCGCAACCCATTTCTTGTGGCGAAGGCCGTCGGCACGGCATCCCTCATCTCCGGCGGCCGCGTGGCGCTCGGGATCGGTGTGGGCTGGATGCAAGACGAGTTCGAGCTCCTCGAGCAAGACTTCAAGACGCGCGGCCGACGCACAGATGAAATGATCGCCGTGATGCGCCAGCTGTGGGCGGGCGGGATGGTCGAGCATCACGGCCGGTTCTACGATTTCGACCGGCTGCAGATGAGCCCGGCCTGTCCGCACCCCATCCCTTTGTATGGCGGAGGACTGTCCGAAGTCGCGCTCCGGCGCGCTGCGGTGCTGTGTGACGGCTGGATCTCCGACATCCACACCACGGCTGAACTGCGAGAGATCGTGGCGCGGCTGCGACGATATCGCCGAGAGGCAGGTCGCTCAGACGAGGAGTTCTCGATCATCGCCGCCGTCTCGGACGCTTTCGATGTTGACGGCATCCGGCGCCTCGGAGATCTCGGCGTTACGCACTACACCACGATGCCGTGGCTCTTGTACGGGGGAGGGATGGACGCCCTCGAAGACAAACTCGCGGGGCTGCGCCGCTTCGCCGAGGAAGTGATCGCGAAGGTCCGGGACTAACGCCGCTCGCGCGCGGCGCGCAGAAAGGGGAGTCGCATGGAGAAGCTCGAGTACGTGCTGTGGAGGGGAACGGGAACCCCGGTCGAGACGTTCCGTGCCGGATTGCTCGAAAAAGCAGCGCCGCGGATTCTGCGCAGTGGGGCTCGCGGCCTGACCGTGAATGTCGCCGATGTCGATGCACAGCTCGGTGGAACGGTGCCGGTGCGGGACGAGACGGGGAGCGTGGCGGCGACGGTGGGAGTGTGGCTCGACTGCGTCGATGAGCGCGAAGGCGTCGAGCGCGCGCTGCGGGAGGTCTGCGCGCGCCTTGCGGGCTATCTCGTAACGGAGTCTGTGCCGCGCGACTACGACGCGCGCACCTGGTCGGACGGCGAGCGCAGCCCCGGTGTCAAGCTCGTCACGCTCTTCGAAAAGCCCGAGCGCCTCACGTACGAGGAATTCATCGAGCGCTGGCATGGCTCGCATACCCCGTTGTCGCTCGAAATCCACCCGATGTGGTGTTATGTGCGCAACGTGGTGGCCCGGCGACTCACGCCCGACTCTCCGGACTGGAAAGGCATTGTCGACGAACAGTTTCGAACCGCTGAGGACCTCACCGACCCGACACGCTTCTACGGCGTTTCGGGGGATTGGAAGGCGAACATCCAGCGCGTGCTCGAGGACTGCAGGAGATTCCTCGATCTTGAGCGGATCCAGACCGCTGTGATGAGTGAGTACATCCTCCGGAGCACGCAGCCGCAGTCCGTGCGCGCGAGCTAGAGCTTCGTGAAGTCGGGCGCGCGTTTTTCGAAGAACGCGCGGATTGCTTCCCTGTTCTCGGGGCTTCCGACGCGCACGACGAAGGCCTCGTCTTCGCGCCGGCGGGCCGCGCGGACGGCCTCTTCTCGCGTCGCGAGGAGCAGACGCTTGGTATGGCGGAGCGCTTCGGGCGGCTGCTTCGCCAGCCGACGGGCGGCATCGAGAGCCACGGGGAGGAGCTCCTCAGGCCCGCACAGACGATTGGCGATCCCGAGTTCGACCGCTCGGGGCGCGTCGATCCAGTCGGCGGTGTAGAAGACCTCAACCGCCTTGCGAAAGCCCACCAGCAGCGGCAGGAGATAGCTGCTTGCGGCCTCGGGAACGACGCCCAGCGTTACAAACGGAGCGCGCAGGCGCGCACCCTCGGCGATGAAGACAAGGTCGCAGTGCAAGAGGAGGGTGAGGCCGATGCCCACGCCTACACCATTCACCGCCGCGAGGAGGGGCTTGTCGAAACCGCAGACCCGGTCCATGAACGGGCCAAAGCCATGGGAAGCAGCGTCACCCCCGGGCGGGCTCGCCATTTCGGCGAGGTCCTGCCCAGCGGAGAAGGCCCGGCCGGTTCCCGTGACGACGACGGCGCGCGTTTCGCTGCGGCGCTGCGCCTCGCCCAGCGTGTCGCGAAGCTCGTCGTACATTCGGTTGTTGAACGCGTTGCGCTGCTCAGGCCGATTGAGTCGGACCAGCAGAACCCCCTCGCTCTCTTCTACGATCAGCGTCTCCAGCCTCATTCTCGAGCCTCCCAAAATCGGGTCCCGGTGGCCTTGCCGATCGTAGCGGGAACGCTGCGAAGGAGGGGCTCCCACGCTGCCAGGCTCGGCGCCCTGTTCAGCGAATCTGCTCCCGAGGGGGGTCGGATCGACACCGGAGGGTAGGCAGAGAGCGCGGCCTACCGCCCTGTCCATCGCGGCTTGCGCTTTTCCGCGAAGGCGCGAGGACCTTCTCGAAAGTCGTCGCTTTTCAGCATGGCACCGATCTGCTCATAGCGACCCGCAATTGCAGCCACAAGATTCGGCGCATCGAGGCCCGCCATCGCGGCCTGCTTGGTTGCGCGCACAGAGAGCGGTGCACACTCGAGGATCTGGTCGGCCCAGCGCCGGGCAGCTGCGAGGAGGTCGCCATGCGGGACGACCTCGTTCACGAAGCCGAGGGCGTGTCCTTCCAGCGCGGACACGCGGCGGCCAGTGAGCAGCATGCCCATCGCGTGCTTGAGAGGGATCTGGCGCGCAAGCCGATGGATCCCTCCCGCCAGTGCGGCGAGACCCACCCGCGGTTCGGGCAGGGCGAATACTGCGCGCTCGGATGCCACGACGATGTCGCAGGCAAGCGCGATTTCGAAGCCCCCGCCCATCGCAACCCCGTTCACCGCCGCGATGAGAGGCTTCACGCACGTCGTGCGCGAAGTGAGGCCTCCAAATCCTGCTGTCGTAAATTCGAGCTCTCCGCCCGCGGCCTGCACTTTGAGATCGTTCCCGGCACAGAACGCCTTATCTCCGGCACCGGTCACAATGGCGACCCAAAGCTCCGGGTCCGCCTCGAACCCGTCGAAGACGGCAGCGAGCTCCCGGTTCGCCGCGGCATGCAGGGCGTTCAGCACTTCCGGGCGGTTTAGCGTCACGGTAAAGACGTGGCCGTCCCGGCGCGTGGTGCAGAACTCCGTCACCCCTTCTCCTGCGTCCGGCGCTGGGGCACGGCGGCGACGCGTCCACGAGGGACGAAGACGGGCTCCCTCAAGCGCGACCTCGCTGACTCTCCAGCTCCGCGGCGGAGACCCACCAGGTGTGATAACCGGTCGGGACACGTTGCGGGATCTGCACGCGGGCCACAGGCGAACGCTCGGGGTCCCTCGCATCGATCACGTAGAGCTCGGATTCGCCGCTCGCTTCGTTCGCAACGAAGGTCAGAAGATATCCGTCGTCCTCGGCCATTGAGCCCAGCCGGGGTGCAAAGACCGCCTCTCCCCCGTACCAACCCTTCGGGTAGATGTGCGCCCTAGAAGTGCCGCTCTCCGCGTCATATTTCACGACGGCGTCGAAGCGCATGACCTCAGCGCGTTCAAAGCGCCCGTGGTGGCTATAACGGCTGCGCACGCCGAGCCGGCGCTGATCCATGCGCGGAAACTCCGAGGAAACATCGTCGATCACTTCTTCCTTCGTGGTGCCGCTCTCGAGGTCAAAGCGCCAGCGGTGGAACAGAGGCTCAAGCCGCAGATGGCCGAGCAGCGGCGCCGCGCCGCGAGCCGGCGGGTTCGCGGGGTCGGCTGCGAGCGGATTCTCGCTCTTGCAGCCGAGCAGCACGATCTCCCCCGCCTCCTCCCAGGCATTGATGGTGTGATACATGAAGCAGGGCGAGGCCTTGAACCAGCGCACGTCCTCGCTACGCCCGAATCGGGGAATCACACCAAACCGGGTCGGTCGATCCCGCCGGAAGACGAGCTTACTCTTGCCCCGTGCCAGCAGCGCCTCGTCCCATTGCAAGGAAAAATCGAACACGATCGAGAATCGCTCGGTGATCGCGATGTCGTGTTGGAAGCGCGGCCCAGGCAGGTCGATCGAGGTGTGATGGACGACGCGTCCTTCTGGCGAAATCACGCCGTAGACGAGGTAGGGTGGCACCGGCTGGTAGTCGAAGAAGATCATCTCTCCGGCGTGAGGGTCGATTTTCGGGTGCGCAGAGATGCAGCGTGGCAGTGTGCCGCCGAAGCTCTCCTCGCCGAGCGTCTCAAGATCCGGCAGGCGCACAACGCGTGCTTTGCCCGAGAGCCACCAGAGCGCCAGGAGCTCGCCGCGGAAATACACAAGATCCGTATTCCCCGTGTCTTTGTAGGGACCCCGCGGGTTGCGAAAGTCGGGAGGCTCGAGGAGTCCGGTCCAGAGCGGCCGCTTTGCCGCGATCTCCGCTTCGAGACCCTCGGTGCGGATGTAGCAGTTGCGATAGATCGCACGTCCGCTTTCGAGCTCGACGCAGTGAAGCATCCCGTCGCCGTCGAACCAGTGGTAACGGCCCTTCGGGGCAAGCTTTGGGTTGCTGCCGTTGCGCACGAAAATGCCGACCAGGTCCTCGGGCAGGCGCCCGATCACGGGAAGGTCGCGGGCGACGATCTCAGCATCGATCGGGCGATAGTTTCCTTCGAGGTACGGGCTGCGCTCCAGTGCGGCCTCTGCTGCGGCGCTCATGCTCACCTCCTGGTCGTTCGAGGCACAATACCACGAGGCGCTCGCGGCCTTGCTCACCAGAGCGCAGCGATCCGATCCAGACACAAGTAGATCCCTACCGTACCGACAGCATGGGCGGTGATGGCTTCGGCGCGGGGGAGTCCGAGCCCTCCCGTCCTGCGCATGACCAGCGCAGCGGCGCAGGCTGTGCTTACGATGCCGAGCTGCCCGAACTCGATCCCCGCGTTGAAGCCCACGAGGGCAAGCGGTACGGCATTGGGCGGAAGGCCGACCTGCGTAAGCGCTCCCGCAAAGCCAAGCCCGTGAAGGAGCCCAAAGGCAAAGCAAAGACGCCACGGTGCGCGCGCAATCGGACCTGGGGCTGCACCGGTCTGCGCGCGGGCCGCCTCCGACGCGACCGCCACGAGACTCCCTGCGATCGCAACTTCCACAAGGGGTGGGGAGAGCGAGATCCATCCCAGCGATGCGAGCGCCAGCGTCACGCTGTGCCCCAACGTGAAGGATGTGATCGCAAGGGCAAGTCGTCGCCCGCGCACCAAGAGAAGGAGCCCGCCCACGAAAAGCACGTGATCAACGCCGGTCAAAAGATGCACAACGCCAAGCCGGCCGTACGCCGCGAGGACGGCGCCGACACTCTGGCGAGGCGGCACGACAAAGTTCGGGGAGTCGGCGGTAAGGACCGTTCGCAGGACGCGCCCGTCGAGCAGCGTGATGTGAAGCAGCACGTTCGTGCCTGCGCCCTCGAGGCCGCGGGCGCCGACCGTTTTCCCTACGAGGCCGTCCGCGGGGCAGCGAAGGGTTGAAAGCTCGACCACTGCCGCCTCGTCGCTTCCCACCTCGGGCGGACCGGTAGCCGTGCACACGGCGGGCAGGAGCGGCTCGACGCGGGGACCGCGCGGCGCGATGAGCGGCGTTTTCCAGCGCAGGCCAATCTGCCCGGGTGAAAGCTCGCGCAGCTCGAGCAGCGAGGGAGCGAGCGCGTGGGCTTGCGCCACATCTTCCCCGCGGATCGTCGCAGCGGCGAAGACGAAAGCGAGGACGGCCGTTCCCCGCAGCCGGTGAGCGGAAGGCGTCCTTTCTCGGGGTCGGATCATCCGCCGCGCCTCCCATCCAGCGGCTCCTGTGCGCGGAGCTCTGCCATGCCCCGCGCGAGCGCGCGCTCGGCGCGTTCAGCCAAGACCGACTCGCGCACGGACCCGCGCACGGCGTCGAGCGGCGGCGTGTGCTCCGGGGTCTGCTCGCGCACGAAGAAAAGATGTGCGCCAAGGGCCGAGTAAGCGGGCTCGGACCAAGAGCCCACGGGTGTTGCGAGGGCGGCCGCAGCCGCCTCGGGTCCCACGATGCGCGCCAGCTCGGCTTGCGAGAGCGGGGCATCGCCGAGGGGCTCGGGAAAAGGATCTGCAAGGCGCGGCGTGCTCCCGGGCGCTGCGCCGTGCTCGCGCAGAGCGCGCAGCAGCCGCTGCGCGTCGGCATCGAGGGCGGGCCCGCGCCGCTCGCGGCTCAAAAAGACGTGGACGAGCGCGACGCGCGCCGGCTCTCTCCAGCGCTCGGGATGCGCGACGAGCTCCGCACTGAGCTCCTCGTCGGTTGGCTCGGCCTTGCGCGCCGTCTCCTCGAGTCGGAGGCGCATCACATTCACAAGCCTTCGCCGAACCACGGGGTCCGTTCGATGGAAGCCAAGCGAGATGGCGTCGCGGGCCAACGCGGACTCTGGCTCTCCCGTGCCAAGCCCAAGAAAACGCAGGTTCTCGACCAGCCGGCGGTGGACGACGGGATCGCTCTCGTAGAGGCCCTGCGCGATCGCCTCGCGATAGAGGGTCGCGTCGTCCGGCGTGAGAAACCTGGCCTCGGGGCCCAAACGCGTCGGCGCGGATGTCGTCTCCTCGACCTGCACAAGGGGCGTTCGCAGGGCAACGAGGGTGCGCTCGCCGGCAAAGAGCAGCGCGCCGCAAAGGGCGAAGCGAGCCAGCGGTGAGCTCACGGTGCTGTCGGTGTGGGAGAAGCCGGGGGCGGCCCGTACCAAATGGGCGAGGTCCACGCGCGCTCCTGAATCGTCCACGGATGATCGGGTGCACAACAGGCTTCGAGACCCTTTTTCAGCGTGCGGGGATCGCGGCAATCCACTCCGTGGGCGCGGCAGACGTGGGCGCTCCAGCGGCAGCTCGGGTTCTCGAGGACGCGGGCATAGTAGAAGGCGCGCTCCGAAGGCTCGAACTCCGGGTCGCTCCAGACCGTGCAAAGGCTCTCGAAACCTGCGCCGCGGGGCGTGCACGTCGCGAGATCGACGTCTGCACCGTTGTGGGGATCGCCGGCCACGTCGAAGACACGCTCATGGCTTTCTCCCTGAGCGACCCAGCCCTTCACGATTTGAACCCGCTGAAGAGGGGTTCCCGGGTGACCCGGACTCCCTGGATCAGCGAGGGCCGACACGGCAAACCGAGGGGCTGCGCCATGGGCCGGTCGCAGCGGAAGGTCGCTGCCCATCGGGACTCCCTTTGCGTAGCCGGTCGCGACAAAGCCAGCGTCGTCGCAAAGATTCGGGGGATAGTCCCACCCGCCAAAGAACCGCACGATCGGCCGCGTCCCACTCGTGCCGTAAGCCTCGCGCCGCCGCATGGCGCCGAAGAGCGAGTTGCGGGAGTTCTCCTCGGCCCAGAGCACCGCGAGACCACCCGGACCGAACTCGATGTCGTCGGGCAATCCCTCGGGCAGCGTGGTCGCCGCTGGCGCGCCCGCTCCGCCATGGCCGGGATGCTGATCCTCATCCGCCGCGCCGGCGGTGCCGAGATGAGTGTCGGTGCTCGCCAGAAGACCGTACTTAAAGGGATTCGCGCCGATCCGCTCTTCCACCACGAGACCCTGCTTGAGGGCGTCGCGCACGAAGTTCGAAGGCGCTGGAGGTCGCGCCAGCCACGATACGTACTTGCCCTGAAAGGAGTCGTAAGAAAGTTTCTCAAAGGCGCAGAGCTCGTCGGTGGTGCCTGGTCCGATGCGGCACTCGCTGTCTCCCTTGTGCTGCATCACTTCGACCAGCGGCTCAAAGAATGCACGCTCGAGCGCCTGATCGCGCGAGAGCGCAGAGCCGTCGGGATTGACCGGCTGGAACATGAGCCCGCCGGAGAGGTTTGAGTTGTGGGGGATGGTGAGTACGTCGCAGCCGTTGCCTCGATTGAGACAGTCTCGGCGCAGCGCCGCCCAAAGGCCCTGCGGAGTCTGTTCCTCGTAGTAGGTGGTCGGGAGCTCAGGCACGTGCTCGTTGCGGAAGATCACATTGCGATGGAGGTTCCGAGAGCCGGACGCTCCGGTCCACTCGTAGCCGACAAAGCTGGTGAAGCGGCACGCGGCGCTTCGGTCATACGCCTCTTCCGCAGCGGCCTGGATTTCCTTCCACGGCGTGCGGGCCGCATCGCGGCAGAGCTCCCCCCGGCTCCCGCAGAAGGCGAAACGGGTGGGACGATCGAAGTAAGAGGTCTTGGTGTTCATCACGAAGAACGAGACGCGGGGATAGCTCCGATACATCCAGCACACCCAGGAGTCGTACCCGGGAAGGCCCGGTGTGGAGCAGATCTGCACCTCGCCGAGCTGTTCGGCGTGGTCGGTCACGACCGTAAAGTCAAGCGGCCTGCGCAGCTGCAGGTGGCGTAGCGGGCGACCGTCGACGTCATAGGGCTGGATCCCAAGACGTTCGCCGCGGGCGAAGCGATACGCGTCTCGAGGGAGATTGCGCGTTCCCTGCGTGGCCGCGTCTTGGGAGAAGGCGGTGTGGACGTGGGTGTCGCCAAAGAAGGGGCGACGCAGCGGGGTATGCTCTGCGCAAGGCTCCCGCTGTTCCGTCGGAACACCGGAATCCTGCGGGGCGAGCGGATCTGCGGCGGGCGCCCCTCGCGCAACCAGAGCGGCGAGGAGCGCGAGTGCGAGGGTCGGCCGGCGAATCGACATCTCGGCCCGCGGCGCCGGCTTAGGGCCGGACCTCGTAGAAGGCGTTGAACGGGTTCTCGACCTCGAGCCGCCGGAAGCTTGCGAATCCCGCATCGCGACACAGCGCCTCGGCCCGCTTCGGACCGTAGGCCGCGCCGAGACCCTCGCCCCCCTGGGAGAGCGACACCGTCATGCAATAGAGCGTGCTGATGGAATAAAGCAGCGCGCCGCCGGGATTTAGGTTCTCGGTCAAGCTGTCGCCAGCGGCCGGTTCTACCAAAAGGAACGTTCCATCAGGAGCCAATGCCTCGCGGATCCGGCGCAGCACCGCGCGCGGCCGGGCGAGGTCGTGCACCACGTCAAAGGCGGTCACCAGATCGAAGCTCGGCTGTTGCGGGAGATCCTCCGCCGAGCGCTGCTCGAAGCGAGCGTTCGCGAGGCCCTCGCGCTCGGCGGCGGAGCGGGCGCGCGCGAGGGCTGTGGCATCGATGTCGTAGCCCGTGATTTCCGAGCGCGGATAGGCCTTGGCCATTGTGAGCGTCGAGGTTCCCGAGCCGCACCCGATATCTGCGACCCGTGCACCTTGCTCGAGGCGCTTCACCACGCTCGGCAAGGTGGGGAGCCACTTGCGCGTGAGGAGTACCCGCATTCCAGGGCTGTTCGCGCGATCGATGGCCTCCACCGCTTCGCTCCCGAACTCCGCGTAGCTCACGCCGCCGCCTTCGCGCATGGCGCGCGCGACGCCGGGGATCGCCCGGTAGAGCGCCGGCAGAAACTGGGACCAGCCGCCAAGAAAATAGGGGCTCTTCTCGTCCGCGAGGCAGGCGGCGACTTCACTTGTGAGCTCGAAGGCCTCGCTCGCCGGGTCGTAGCGGAGGATTCCACCCGCCGCGAGCGCGGAGAGAATCTCGCGCAGGTAGCGCTCGTGCAGACCGGACTCGGCGGCAATCGCGCCGAGGGTCTGCGGCCCTCGCCCCGCGAGCGTGGAGAGCAGGCCCGTGCGGCCCGCCACCTCGGTGACCGCGAGCAGCGCGGCGCCCGTCGTCATGCCCATGAACTGCTCCATGAACGCCTGGACCTTCTCGCGATCCATTCCGCCTCCTTCCCTCGGACTGTCAGCTCTTGTTCGCGCGCGTCTCGGGCGCCAGCCAATGCTGCGTGATTGCAACGGGTCGAAATCCCATCTTCGCGTACATGTACTTTGGCGTGTCCCAAGCGCGGGCCGTGAGAAAGACTGCCTGTGCACCCCGCCGCCGCGCCTCGCCGACGCAGTGGCCCACAAGCGCCCTCGCAACGCCGCGAAAGCGCGCGCTGGGATGCACGTAGAGATCTTCCAGCAAACCGAAACCGTCCGCTACGAATTCCGAGAAAAAACCAACCGGGCAATCCCCCCGCGAGGCGAGCCAGGTACGGACGCGAGGGCGCTTGCGCAGCATGTAGCAGACCCACTCCTCGCCCACGGTTCGCACCCAGGGCGCTGCGTCGTCGCTTAGTTTTAGCGAGAGATAGGTCGCCCAATCGGTTTCGTTCTCCACCGGCCACATGCGCATCTCGCTTGTGTCGCAGCGCAGTTCACCCTCGAGCATCATGAGAATGCCCTCCTCGCATTCCCAGCCGTCCAGCGCGAGCCGCGCCTCCAGCGAAGGGGGGACCGCGAGGGGATCAAGACGGATCGAAGCACGGTGGCCGCGGGCGCTGAGCTCCGCGTCGACCGCTCCCAGCAGCTCGTCCACCCCGGCCTCATCGGTGCGGATCAGGCGCGCGTGGTTGGAATCGTAAATGAGCGGAGTTCGGGCGTCGCGCACGAACAGGGCTCCGGCGCGGCGAAAGGACTCCGCTGCACCGGCCGCGTGGTACTCCGCCTCAACGGCGAACAGGCGGGCGAGTCGCGCCGTTTCGGCGGAGGTCAGGCCCCCACCGTCCAGATGTCGCCGGAGCGAAGCAGCGCTTGCAGATCCCCGCTGCCCCGCTTGGCGATCGCCTCGTCGATTTGCCCCTCGAGCAGCCGCTCGTAGGAGGGCTTCTCCACCGCGCGGAACACGCCGATCGGGATCGGGAACTCCGGGCGCTCGAGGCTCGCGAGCGCGAAGGCGTAGGCCGGCGTCTCGTAGCTCTCGTCGTGGACGGCGATGCCCGCGGCCTCGAGGTCCGTATCGTCCCGCAGGGGCACCACGCTCGGAATTCCGCGCTCGATCCGGATACCTTTGCGCGCACCCTTGGCACCGAACACAAGGGGCTGGCCCTGCTCGAGCACGAGCCCGGCCTCCAGTCGCGTCGCTTTGTCTTCGACGTCACCCCACTCATCGTCGTTGTACACCGGGCAGTTCTGCAGGATCTCGACGAAGGCCGTGCCCTTGTGGGCATGGGCGCGGTGCAAGGTTTCCTGCAGATGCTTGGCATCCACGTCGACCGTGCGCGCGACGAAGCTCGCGCCCGCCCCAAGCGCAAAACTCACCGGGTCCACCGGGTAGTCGATGGAACCCTGGGGCGTGGACTTCGTCTTCATGCCGAGTCGCGAAGTCGGTGAGTACTGGCCCTTGGTGAGGCCGTAGACGCGGTTGTTGAACAGCAGGATCTGCAGGTCGAGGTTGCGGCGCAGGGTGTGGAGCAGGTGGTTGCCACCAATCGAGAGTCCGTCGCCGTCCCCGGTCACCACCCAGACCGAGAGCTCTGGCCGGCTCGCTTTGATGCCCGTCGCAAAGGACGGCGCGCGCCCGTGGATGGTGTGGAACCCGTAGGTATTCATGTAGTAGGGGAAGCGGCTCGAGCAGCCGATGCCCGACACGAAGACGACGTTCTCGCGGGGAACGCCGAGCTCGGGCATCAGCTTCTGCACATTCGCGAGAATCGAATAGTCGCCACAGCCCGGACACCAGCGCACGTCCTGATCGGAGGTGAAGTCCTTGCGTGTAACCGTCGCCTGCGTCTCACTCACGAACGCTCTCCTGTCGGGGTCCGCGCGGCCACGAGTTCGTGGATCTTGGCTTTGATTTCGCCGACTTTGAACGGCTGACCCTGGACTTTCGAGAGCGGCTCGGCATCCACCAGGAACTCGGCCCGCAGCAGCATCGCAAGCTGACCGAGGTTGAGTTCGGGAACCAGCACGCGCCGGAAGCCTCGCAGTACTTCGCCAAGGTTGTGCGGGAACGGATTCAAATGGCGCAGGTGGATGCTCGAGACATCGAGTCCCTCGGCGCGCGCCTCTTCGACCGCCGAGGTGATCGCCCCGTAGGTTCCACCCCAACCGACCACGAGGAGCTCGCCGCCCCGCCCGCTGCCATTGACCTCGACCGGGGGAATGTCCTGCACCATGCGCGCGACCTTCTCAGCGCGAAGCTGCGTCATGCGCTCATGGTTGGACGGGGAGTAGGAGATGTTTCCCGACACCTCCTCTTTCTCGAGACCTCCCACCCGGTGCTCGAGCCCCGAAGTCCCGGGCACCGCCCAGCCGCGGGCCAGCGTGTCGGGGTTACGCAGGTATGGCCGAAAAGGTCCATCACCGGACGGTGTCGCAAACTGGACGGGGGCTCGCGCAAGCATATCCACCTCGGGGATTCTCCAGGGCTCGGCGCTGTTGGCGAGGAAGCCGTCCGAGAGCAGCACGACCGGGGTCATGTACTTCACAGCGAGCCGGAACGCCTCAAGCGCGGTGTAGAAGCAGTCCCCTGGCGTCGCGGCCGCAAGGACGGGCATCGGGCTGTCGGAGTTGCGCCCGAAGAGGGCGAGCAGAAGATCGCCCTGCTCCACCTTGGTGGGCATTCCGGTCGAGGGCCCGGCGCGCTGCACGTCGACCACCACGAGCGGCAGCTCGACCATAACGGCGAGGTTCAGCGCCTCCTGCTTCAGGACGAAGCCCGGTCCGCTGGTCGTGCAGATTCCCAGAAGGCCGGCATACGAGGCACCGATCGCTGCGCTCACGGCGGCGATCTCGTCTTCGGCCTGGAAGGTCTTCACGCCAAAATGCCGATAGCGAGCGAGCTCGTGTAGGATGTCGCTCGCTGGTGTAATGGGGTAGGCCCCGAGGAAGACCGGTCGCTGCATCTGCACACCGGCGGCCACGATGCCCCAGGCGAGCGCCTGATTGCCGGTGATATTCCGATACGTCCCGGGCTCGATCTTCGCGCGCGGAACCACGTAGGAAACCGGAAAAAGTTCCGTCGTTTCTGCGAATGCGTGACCCGCGAGCAGGACACGCCGGTTGGCTTCGCGCACATCGCCCGTGAACTTTTGGTCGATCCACTCGAGTGTGGGCTTGAGATCGCGGTGATAAAGCCAATACATGACGCCGAGCGCGAAGAAATTCTTGGAACGATCGGCCTCACGCTGGGAGAGGTTGAGGTCCTTCAGAGCCTCTCGATTCAGCTTGGTAAGGGGGATATCGACCACCGCGTAGCGGTCGCGGAGGGCAGGCAGCGGGTCCGCCTCGTAGCCCGCGAGCTTTAGGTTTCGGTCCACAAAGGCGTCGCTGTTGACGATCAACATGCCTTTCGGGCGCAGGTCACCGATATTGGCGCGCAGGGCTGCTGGGTTCAGCGCGACCAGCACGTCGGGCTGGTCGGCGGGCGTGCGGATGTCGACCGAAGAAAAATGGATCTGGAAGCCGGAGACACCCGCAAGCGTGCCCGCGGGCGCACGGATCTCGGCCGGGAAATCGGGGAAGGTCGAGAGGTCGTTTCCCGCGAGGGCGGTGGTCTCGGTGAACTTCGTTCCAGTAAGTTGCATGCCATCGCCAGAGTCCCCGGTGAAGCGAATGGCAACTCGCTCGACCTCTTCGACGCGCTTTCGACTCAAGGAAGGTGCACCTCATAGTAGTGGATCGCGTTGGCATTCTATCCGCGCGCCCCTGTTGCGAAAGGGTCCCGCGGGAGGGCCCATCCCGGCCCCCGCCGGGCAAAGCGCTGGAGGGGCGCTGTGTTTCGGGCCCTGTCTGCGGGCGTTTGAGCCTCAAGGCGTGAAGCCCATCCGCCGATAGCGGGGCCATGTTCTTCCCGCGCTCGCTGCCGCTCCAGTTCGACGAATCGGGTCTGCACAGCCTGCGGCTCGCCCTCAATACCCCGATCCTCTCGATCCAAGAGCTTCCTCCGGGTCCCGCGGCGGCGGCGATCGCCATCCATTCGGAAAAAAGCGGGGAGCGCGCCCTCACGATTGCCGTCCGGGCCTTGCGCGGGGGGGAGATCGTCCTGTTCACGCTCGACGAAGACCTGTCCCACGATGGGGCGGTTCTCGGAGCGATCGATGGGGCCCTCTCCTTCGCCGAGGCGATGGGTTTTCTGTTCGACGACGAGATCGAAACCGCGACCCCGGCCGAGCGCAAGCGAGCCCTGGCCCGCTGGCGCGAGTTTACGGGCGAATCAAGGAAAGGCTCGGCCGGGGCGGCCGCGCCGGCGGAAGAGCTCGTTCTCGAGGAAACCGTTGAGCTCGAAGAAGCCGCCCCTCCCGAGGATCTACCGCCGCGCCGCGCTGCGGGTCCTCACTCCCGCACAGAGTCTCGCGATGGGGAGAACAAGGCTCCAGCGGCCGCAGGTGCCAAGGCCGTCGGCCGCGGCGTCTCCCTCACCAAGTTTCGCAAGCGCAGCCCGGCGTCTCCGGCTTCGCGCCCCGAGGGGGGAAGCCGCTCCGACGCCTCGCAGGCAGCTGAAGCCTCGCGCAAGGCCGTTCTCATGACCCCCCATGGACCGGCGCTCGGCCGCCTCCAGTTGATCAAGCGTCGGCGCTCGACTGACGCAGCACCGGCTCCGAGTTGGCTGGCGCGCCTTCTCGGCTCGTTTTGACCCTATCGGTCAGGAGGACCGTGATGTCGAACCCGCTCGATCGACTCCATTGCCAAAGACGCAGCCCCCGCGGCCGCCTTTCGTTGGCGTGCGTAGCGCTCGCGGCCCTGCCGCTCGCGCTCGGCCTCGCCTGCGCGAAGCCCGCGAGCCAGCAGGGGACGGAGGAGGAGCGGTTTCGGCGGGCTCTCGCCCATCGCGATCTTGGCGCGGATCACCTCCAGCACGGGGACAACGCGCTAGCGCTGCGCGAGCTTCTCCTCTCGGAGGAGATCAATCCCAAGGACCCCTCCACCCAGGCCGGGCTGGCTGAGGCTTACCGCCGTCAGGGTCACTCTGCGGAAGCCGAGAAGCACCTGCTCCGCTGCATCGAGCTTGCCAGCCGACAAGGAGCGACGAGTTCGCGCTCCACGATCCAGCTCGCCCGGCTCAACCTTTCGTCACTCTATGTCCAGATGGAGCGCTATCCCGACTCCATCGAGCAAAGCAAGATGCTGGCGAACGATCCCACCTTCCCGGCGCCGTGGATCGCGCTTAGCAACCAGGGATGGGCGGAGTACAAGCTCGGGCGGCCCGATCAGGCGCGGCAGACTCTGGGACTCGCGCTGCAGTACAAAGAAGACTTCTGGCGCGCGCTGCTCAACCTCGGCATCTTGGAAGCGGAGACGGGTCACAACGCCGAGGCGCTACCGCTGTTCAGCCGTGCGCTCGCGCAGAAGCCCGGACCTTTGGCGGAGGCAGAGATTAACTACCGGATCGCCGAGATCTACGTGTCGATGGGCGAACGCGACCGCGCCCTGCGCCACCTGACCGCGGCAATCCAGACAAAACCGAGCGGGGAATGGGGGAAGCGCTCCGAGGACTATCTCAAGGTCCTCCGTTAACGGAGGACGAGCGCGCTGCGGGGGATCGCTCCTCGATCGGGGCGTATCTCGAGCGACAACGCGTGCTCCGCCACATCACTCTCGATGAGCTCGAGGCCACGACGCGCATCCCGCGCCGCTCCCTCGAGCGGCTCGAGGCGGGTGCCTTCGATCGCGACCGCGATGCCTTCGCAAGAAGCTTTGTTCGCACCGTGGCGACCGCGCTTGGCCTCGACGCCAACGAAGCGGTGACACGCATGCTCGCGGAGGCCGCGCCGGACGCCCGGATGCGGGGCGCAGGCCGCCTGCGCATGGGTCGTGTGCTTGTGCTTTGCGCGGTCCTCGCTGCGCTCGGGGCCGCATTTGCGCTCTGGCGCGCGGGAGTCTCGCTGCCGCGCTTCTCACTGGGTCCGCCCACAGAGCGCGCCATCGTGTACCGGCGCGACGCCGTACGGGAGCTGGCGGACGAGGCGCGGGCCCGAGGGCTTCGCCCGCCGCCGCCCGCTGAGGAGGACGCGTCGGCGCCCGAGACACGCTAGGGTGTCCGCGTGGCGAGCTTCGTGACCGAGGCGCTGGTGCTTCGGGTGTTCGATTTCGGCGAGTCCGACGTCGTGGTCCACTTGCTCACGCCTGAGACGGGGCGTCTTGCGGCCATCGCGAAGGGCGCCAAGCGCAGCCGAAGACGTTTCAGCGGTACCCTCGACTTCTTCAACCAGCTGCGCGTGCAAGCCGACCGCAGGCCCTCGCGGGCCATGGCCCGTCTCGAGCAGGCCGTCCTGCTCCATTCCTTTCAGGAGATCCGGCTTTCCCCCCCGCGCTTCGCCCTCGGCTGCTACCTGCTCGAACTCCTCGGCCGGCTCGCACCGGAAGGGGGTGCCCGCGCGGACACCCAAAGGCTCTTCGCGTTCGCGACGGGGGCGCTTTCCGCCATCGCGGGACGAGAACCAGACCTGCGGCTGCGCACGCTGCTTGAGTTGCGCGCGCTGGACGCGCTCGGGCTGCGACCCGAGCTGCGCCGCTGCGTGCGCTGTGACGAGGAGGTCGGACCGGCCGGGGAGGTGGCCTTTCACGTGGCCGATGGAGGCCCGATGTGTGGAGCCTGCGCGCCGCACGCCGAGGGTCTGCTCCGCGTGCACCTCGGCACGCTCCGCGCCCTCGACCAAGGACTTCGCCTGCCCGAAGGGCGGCTCGACCGCCTCGCGCTCCCGCCCGGGGCACTTCGCGAGGCGCGGCGCCTGCTCGCGCGATTTACCCGGTTTCATCTTGGCATCGAGCTTCGAAGTGAGCGATTCCTCGACGAAATCATGCCGGTCGCAGAATCCGCGCCGGCTTGACACGCCTCCCCCACGAAAGGAATACTCGCCCGCCCCACGCACCGCCCGCGATGCGATCCCAAGGGTGCCGATGTCCGACGCCGACTCCGCGAAGAGCCCCTATCCCTGGCGCATGGACGACCTCGTGTCGCTGTGTGCGCGCCGCGGGTTCATCTTCCCGTCGAGCGAGATCTACGGCGGGATTAACGGCTTCTGGGACTATGGGCCGCTTGGCGTTGAGCTCAAGAGCAATCTGAAGAGCCTCTGGTGGCAGCGTGTGGTGCGGGAACGGGACGATGTGGAAGGGCTCGACAGCTCGATCATCTGCCATCCCCGCACCTGGGAGGCGTCCGGCCACGTGGAGCACTTCAGCGACCCGATGGTCGACTGCCGCGCCTGCAAGAAGCGCTTCCGCGCCGATCAGCTGGACGAGGCGGGGCCGTGCCCGGCGCGCGAGGGAACGAGCGAACACGATTTCACCGAAGTCCGTCGCTTCAACCTCATGCTCAAGACCTCGATCGGCGCATCGGAAGATGCCGCGGCGGTCGCGTACCTGCGGGCCGAGACCTGCCAGTCGATTTTTACCGACTTTCGGCGCGTGAAAGACTCCTCTCGCCAGAAGATCCCATTCGGGATCGCGCAGATCGGCAAGGCCTTCCGCAATGAGATCAATCCGCGCAACTTCACGTTTCGTTCTCGAGAGTTCGAGCAGGCCGAGCTCGAATTCTTCATCCACCCGAGCGAGCGCGAGAAGTGGTTCGCGCACTGGCTCGAGCAGAGGCAGCGCTTCCACCTCGAGCTCGGGTTCGCAGCGCAGCGTCTGCGCGTTCGGGCCCACACCCCCGACGAACTCGCGCACTACGCGAAGGCCGCCGCGGACATCGAGTTTCTTTTTCCCTTTGGCTGGCAGGAGATCGAAGGTGTTCACGACCGCGGGGACTGGGATCTGCGGCGCCATACCGAATACAGCGGTAAGGACCTCGCGATCACTGATGAAGAGACCAAGGAACGCTTCACCCCCATGGTGATCGAGACGTCCGTGGGGATCGACCGAACTGCCCTCGCGCTGCTGGTGAATGGCTATGAAGAGCAGACGCTGCCCGATGGCGAAACGCGCACGCTGCTGCGCCTGCACCCTGCCATTTCGCCCATCAAAGTGGCGGTGTTGCCGCTCTCGAAAAAGCTCGCCGAACCCGCCCAGAAGCTCGCGCTTGAGCTCCGGCGGCGCTTTTCGACCTTCTACGACGAGTCGGGGAATATCGGGCGGCGCTACCGCCGGCAAGACGAGGTAGGAACCCCCTTCTGCGTCACCTACGACTTCGAGTCGGGCACGGACGGCAAGGTCACAGTGCGCGAGCGTGACGCCATGACACAGGACAGGATCTCCCTCGAGGGAGTGCAGGCCTATCTTCGAGATCGGCTGGAGGCCGTGCTGTGACGCAGCGAGGGACGACGCCCGCCCGCAAGACGCCTTCGAAGTCAGCGAAAAAGGTCTACTTCTTTGGCGCCGGCAAGGCCGAGGGTCGCGCCGAGATGAAGGCCCTCTTGGGGGGCAAAGGCGCGAACCTGGCCGAAATGACCCGGCTTGGCGTGCCGGTCCCTCCCGGCTTCACGATCTCCACGACCGTGTGCCACGAGTACAACGCCGCGGACGGCAAGCTCCCTGCCGATGTGAAGCGCAGCAGTCTTTCAGCCCTTTCCAAGGTGGAGAAGATCATGGGGCTGCGCTTTGGAGATCCCAAGCGCCCGCTCCTGGTTTCGGTGCGCTCTGGGGCGCGTGCCTCCATGCCCGGCATGATGGACACCATCTTGAACCTCGGCCTCAACGCGGAGACCGTCGAGGGGCTCGCGGCGTCTGCCGACGCCCGCTTCGCCTACGACAGCTACCGGCGCTTCGTCCAGATGTTTGGCGATGTCGTTCTCGGCGTTCCCATGGAGCGCTTTGAGGAGCGGCTCGAAGCGCTCAAGCGAAGCCGCGGTACCGAGCTCGACACGGTCCTTGGCGCCGAAGATTGGCGCGGGCTCGTGCGGGAATATCTCGAGGTGGTGCAGGACGTGACCGGCGAGCCCTTTCCGCAAGACCCTGAGCTTCAGCTCTGGGGAGCGGTGGGGGCGGTGTTTCGCTCTTGGAGGAACGAGCGCGCCATCCGTTACCGAAAGCTGAACGACATCCCCGAGGCCTGGGGCACGGCGGTGAACGTGCAGGCCATGGTGTTTGGCAACATGGGGGATGACTGCGCGACAGGCGTCGCCTTCACCCGCGACCCGTCCACCGGCGAGCGGGTGTTCTTCGGCGAATACCTGAAAAACGCCCAGGGTGAGGATGTGGTGGCCGGCATCCGCACGCCGCAGCCGATCAACACAGCTGCGCGTCGCCCCGATCAGTCGCATCTGCCGACGCTCGAGGAAGAGATGCCTGCGGCCTATCGACAGCTGGTGCGGATCTATCGGGGTCTCGAGAAACACTACCGGGACATGCAGGACATCGAGTTCACGATTCAGCGCGGGCGCCTTTGGATGCTGCAAACGCGGACGGGCAAGCGCACCGTGCGGGCGGCGGTGAAGATCGCCGTCGAGATGGCCCGTGAGCGCCTCATTACGCGGGAAGAGGCCGTGATGCGGGTGGACCCGCGGGCGCTCGACCAGCTCCTGCATCCCACCCTCGACCCGCGGGCGGAGCGCGAGGTTCTGGCACGGGGCCTCCCGGCGTCGCCGGGAGCGGCGGTCGGCACCGTCGTGTTCTCCGCCGATGAGGCCGAAGCTCGGGCGAAGGCGGGCGAGAAGGTGATCTTGGTTCGGATCGAGACCTCTCCAGAGGACATCCACGGCATGCACGCCGCCGAAGGAATCTTAACCGCACGGGGAGGCATGACTTCCCACGCAGCGGTCGTGGCGCGCGGGATGGGCAAGTGCTGTGTCGCCGGCTGCGGTGCTTTGCGCATTCGCTACGACAAAGGCGAGATGAAAATCGACGAGCAGGTGATCCGGGCGGGAGACACGATCACCCTCGATGGCAGCAGCGGCGAGGTCATGAGAGGGCGGGTCCGCACCGTGACGCCCGAGCTCGGCGGGGAGTTCTCAGAGCTCATGCGCTGGGCCGACCAGCTGCGACGCGTGCGTGTGCGCACCAATGCCGATACGCCCCACGACGCCAAAATCGCGCGGCAGTTCGGGGCAGAAGGCATTGGCCTGTGCCGCACCGAACACATGTTCTTTGAGCCGAATCGAATTCTGGCCGTGCGCGAGATGATTCTCTCCTCCGATGACCACCAGCGCCGCCGGGCGCTCGAGAAGCTGCTGCCCATGCAGCGCGGCGACTTCGCCGGAATTTTCCGGGCGATGGAGGGTCTTCCGGTCACGATCCGGCTGCTCGATCCTCCGCTTCACGAGTTCCTGCCGCACGAAGACGAAGAGATCCGTGAGGTGGCCTCCGCGCTCGGGAGCGACACCGCAAAGGTCCGGGGCATGATCGACTCCCTGAAGGAGTTCAATCCCATGCTCGGGCACCGCGGCTGCCGCCTCGGCATTACCTTTCCCGACATCTATCGCATGCAGGTCCGCGCAATCGTGGAAGCGGCATGCGAAGTCGCGGAGTCCGGCGCGAAGGTTCAGCCTGAGATCATGGTCCCGCTCGTCGCCCACGTGGGTGAACTCGAGCGGCTGCGCGCGCTGATCGAGGAGGAAATCTCGGCGGTGTTGCGCGAGCACGAGGGCGTGAAGGTGCGGCCGACGGTCGGCACCATGATCGAGGTGCCGCGGGCCTGCATCGTGGCCGAAGCCATCGCGCGCCACGCGGACTTCTTCTCGTTTGGCACGAACGATTTGACGCAGATGACCTATGCGCTCTCCCGCGATGACGCGGGGAAATTCCTCGGCGTCTACATCGACCAGGGGATTCTCGAAGATGACCCGTTCGTTTCGATCGATGAGGAGGGAATCGGCGCCCTGATCCGGATGGGCGTCGAGAACGGGCGCAAGACGCGAAAGGATCTCAAGGTGGGGATTTGCGGGGAGCATGGTGGCGACCCGAAAAGTGTGAAGTTCTGCGCGCGGGCGGGTCTCGACTACGTCTCATGCTCGCCCTACAGAGTGCCTGTGGCGCGCCTTGCGGCCGCGCAGGCGGAAGGGGAGGCGCGCGCTTTGGCCCGACACGGCAAGCGACGTTGAGCGGCGGCGTCCGCCGGCTGAGGGCGACGCTCGCTCTTGCGGTACTCGCTCTCGTCGCGTGCCGGGGCGACGCCGGCCCAAAGGCCGACCCCTCCTTCGGTGTCGAGATCGTGAATGACCCCGCGATCGTCGACTTTCAGACGCGAGCCGATGCCTTCTATGGACGGCTGACTCGCCGGCGTGTGAACACGATCGCGACCTTCAACGACCGCGTGCTGCGCGATTACTTCCAGACAGATTCCCAGTACTCCGACTACTATTCCGCCCTGGCGCAGGCGCTCACCGAGGCGCACTTCGAGAAGAATCGCCCGCTGGAAGGCGAGGTGCGCGAGTTCTTGTTCGACGCACCGGGAAAGGCACGTGTGCGCTACCGCTTCGTGGGAGTGAACGGAAGGCCTCTGCGGTTTTGGAGCACCTCCCTGGAGCGCGAAGACCGCTGGGAGCGTGTCGAGGGCAAGTGGTGGATCGTCCCAGGTCGGCCGTGACCGCGCCGGCACCCGACGCCCGCCAGCGGCGCGCTGCGGAGCGCGTGCAGGCGGCGCTGGATGCGGCGTACGAGGACTCGGAGCGGCAGGTCTTTCTGCGCACGCGCGACCTCTCTGCCTGCGGCACCTTCTTGTTCTCGCCCGATCCCCCGCCGGTCGGGGTGGAGGCCCATCTCCTCTTGGAGCTTCCGGGAGAGGCGGCGTTTCTCCGACTCTCCGGCCGTGTGATCCGACGGGAAGTCGGGGAGCACTCCGGCTTCGCGCTGCAATTCGACTCTCCCAGCACCGAGAATGCGCTGCGCGTTCTGCGAACCTACGTCGCTGGCGTCGGCCGCCCGGACAGCGCTCCGGGCTCCTGAGGGAATAAGAACATGTGTGGGAAAACCGGCAGCCGGGCACCCTCCCGGAAACGGTGAACATCCCTCTCCACAAAGGGAAAATCGTTTCCTCCCGCCCCGAAACCGAGAGCGGCAACTCTCTACGGGTCTCCAAGCAAAAAGCCGTTTGAGAGTGGATAGCTGCGGGCGTGCTTGCATCTCGGGTTTTTCCCTGGTCTAATGGCACATCGCTTGCTCTTTGAGGCGGCGGGACTTTTGTCCCCACTTTTGGAAAGCCCAAGGCTACGAGCGCATCGAAAGGAAAAAGCCCAGGGAGCTTCACCAGAGTTTTTGGAACGCGGGCGGGTCTTCCCCCCCAGATTCGGCGCGTTCCTGCCGCCCAGGGGGCGGCGCGCCGGCTCTCGTTTTCGGATCCTCCTCGGAAGGGATCCTTCCCCGCGCTCCCAACGTGTCGCGTCCCAATTTTTTCGAATCGATGCTCTTCGCGGCCGCCGCAGGAGAGCACATCTTGGCGAACGCAGAGAAGGCTTGGTCGAGCGACGCGGAGCTAGTGACCGAGATTCTGGCTGGGAGTCGCAAGCACTTCGATCTCCTCTACGAGACGTACTTCCCGCGCGTCTTTCGCTTTGCGGTGAAGCGCCTCGGGGACCCCGGAGAGGCCGAAGACGTCACCCAAGAGGTTTTCGTCACGGTCTTCCGCTGCCTTGCCTCGTACGCCGGAAACTCGTCCCTCCTGGTGTGGATCTTCGGGATCACCCGAAACAAGGTGAACCGCCGCTTCCGAGGCCGCCGGCCGCGGCTTGAGTCCCTCGACGACCTCGGCACGACCGAGCTTGCCGGGGAGGAAGTGCCTGCCGATCGCTGTGTGGACGCCCGCAGATTGCTGGCCCAGTGCGAGACGCTCATCGAGCTGCATTTGACCCCCCTTCAG
>DATGZK010000073.1:0-7241 GCA_035489755.1 Myxococcota bacterium | reverse complement strand
GGCGGCCTCGAGCGCATCGCTGTTCGCCGCGATGACACGGGCCACCACGCGACGCAGCGCCGGGTCGCCCGGCTTCGGGGTTTCGGGCAGCTTGCCCTGCGCGCCGGCCTCGAGGTATGCGACGACCGCCCGCGGTACGCGTTCGCGCAGTCCCCGGCGCTCGAGGACCGCGAGTGCGTCGCCAAAGGTCGTGGGGTCCGCGCTGCAGGGCCCAGAGCCGATCACATCAAGCCGGTCGCCGATCACGTCGGAGACGACGAGCTCGACGACGCGGGCACCGCGTGCGCGGCTCGCCAGCCGACCTCCGCTCACGGTCCCAAGGTGCTTGCGAACACAGTTGAGGTCCTCAATGTCCGCGCCCGCCGCGAGGAGATCTGCGGTCGTGCGTGCGAGATCCTCTTGCTCAAGCCCCGCCGGCGGCGCCGTGAGCAGCGCCGAGGCGCCGCCAGAGAGCAGCACGATGAGTGCCTCTTCCCGCTCGACGCTGCCCGCGAGAGCGAGCGCCTCCGCGGCCGCATGCGCGCAGCGCTGATCGGGTACGGGGTGAGCGGCTTCGATCGTGACAAGGGTGCGCAGCGGGAGCGCGTGACCGTCCTTTGTCACCGCCAGCCCGCGCACGATTCGGTCGCCGAGAACGTTTTCCAGCGCAGCCGCCATCGTGCAGGCGGCCTTCCCGGCCGCAAAGACCACGAAGCGGGATTCGGATGCGAAGGGAACGCCCGCGATGGAAAGGGCCCCGCGATCGCCCGGACCCCGCTCGATCGTGCGTGCGACCGCGGCGGCGGGATCGACCGCCGCAAGCGCCGCCGCAAACAGCGCCTCGAGGGTTGCCCGAGGAGACAGAGCGGGCGTCAACGCCCTCGGGCCGTGTTGGCAAAGCCACTCACTGCTCGGGCGGGCGCGCAGCGCTCGAATGCTTCGCCGGTGGCCTCTTTTTCGGCGCCGCTTTGCAGGCTTCCCGCGCGCGGTCGATCTCGATCGTCTGCGCGGCGACCTGGCCCTCGAGGTCTTGCACGAGACCTTCGTAGGTGGCCTTCAGCTTCTCGTTCTCAGCGCTGCACTGGTCAAGGCCGGCTGCGCGCGACTCGAGATCGGTCGACTTGCGGGTCAGCTGATCGACCTTCTTCTTCAGCGCGTCGCGCTCGCCGCGAATGTCTTCGAGCTGGTCCAAGAGCTTGTTGCGCTCGGCGTCAAGGTTGGCCTGGCCTGCGGCGAGGCGATCTCGCTCCTGACGCAGGAGGTCGCGCTCCTGACTCACGCTGTCGTACTCGGTTTGGGAGACACAGCCGAGGGGCGCACCGAGCAGGAAAACTGCGACGACAACGCGCAAGGTGGCGCACGGCGCGCTAGCCAGACCTCGCGAGCGTGTGCGTGAGCGCCTCATCGATCGTCCCCACGTACTCAAGCTCGAGCCCTTTTAGCAGGTCCGTGGGGATCTCGGCCACGTCAGAGCGGTTCTGCTCGGGGAGGATGACGCGCCGGATGCCTGCGCGCTTGGCCGCGAGCACCTTTTCCTTGATGCCGCCTACGGGCAATACCTTCCCGCGCAGGGTGATTTCACCTGTCATCGCGATGTCGGGATGCGCCGGGCGCCCGGTGACGAGCGACGCGAGGGACGTCACCATGGCGACGCCGGCGGACGGGCCGTCCTTGGGCACGGCGCCAGCGGGTACGTGAAGGTGCAAGTCCGAGTGCTGGAACAGCTCCTCGGAGACTCCGAGCGCGCCGGCATGGGTTCGCAGCCAAGAGCGGGCCGCTTCCGCCGACTCCCGCATCACATCTCCGAGCGAGCCCGTGAGCTTAAGGCCACCCTTGCCGCGCATGCGCGTCGATTCGATGAAGAGGATGTCGCCGCCCGAAGGCGTCCACGCGAGTCCCACCGCGACACCCGGCCGGCCCGCCCGTTCCGCGAGTTCCGGCTCGAAGCGGACCGGGCCAAGCAGCGCTTGGACTTCTGCGGCGCCCACGTTTACCGGTCCCTGGAGGCCCTCCTCAGCAACGCGGCGCGCTGTTTTCCGCGCGACGCGCCCGATCTCGCGCTCGAGATTCCGGACACCCGCCTCGCGCGTGTAGCTGCGAATGATGGTTCTCAGGGCATCGTCGTCGAGGCCAAAGCCGACGGCTTCCACCCCGTTTGCGGCGCGCTGCCGCGGCAGCAGGTAGCGTTTCGCAATCTCAAGCTTGTCCTCCTCTGTGTAACCGGGAAGTTCGATCACCTCCATCCGGTCGCGCAGGGCGGGCGGCACAGGGTCCATCAAATTTGCCGTCGCGATGAACAAGACCTGCGAGAGATCGAAGGGCACTTCGATGTAGTGGTCGCTGAACGTCGAGTTCTGCTCGGGGTCGAGCACCTCGAGCAGGGCCGAGGACGGGTCGCCACGGAAGTCGGTCCCGACCTTGTCGACCTCATCGAGCAGGAAGACGGGGTTGCGGCTCTTGGCGCGCCGGAGCCCTTGCAGGATGCGGCCCGGCAGCGCTCCCACGTACGTCCGGCGATGACCTCGAATCTCTGCCTCGTCGCGCACGCCGCCGAGGGACACCCGCACGAACTCACGTCCAAGGGCGCGCGCGATCGAGCGACCCAGGGACGTTTTGCCCGTTCCCGGCGGGCCGGCAAAGCAGAGAATCGGTCCCTTGAGGTCGCGCTTTAGCGACAGGACCGCGATGTATTCGACGATGCGATCCTTCACCTTCTCGAGGTCGTAGTGATCCTCGTCGAGGATCCGCCGCGCTTCCAGGACGTCGAGGCGATCCTCGGTGTGCTTCGACCAAGGCAGCTCGACCATCCACTCGAGGTAGGTCCGGATGACGCCGTGCTCGGCTGCAGCAGCCGGCATCTGAGCGAGGCGGTCCAGTTCACGAAGCGCCTGCTTCTGCGCCTCCTCGGGCATCCCGGCCGCCTCGATCCGCTCGCGCAGACGGCTCAGCTCGGCGTCAGACTCCTCGCTCTCGCCAAGCTCGCGGCGGATCGCATCGAGCTGTTGCCGCAGCATGTAGTCGCGCTGGGTGCGACCCATCTCGCTCTGGACTTTCTCGCGGATCTCGCTTTCGATCTTCAGTGCCTCCCGCGCCCGAGCGATCTCGGCCAGCACGCGGCGCAGGCGTGTGGGGACGTCGCGCTCCTCCAGCATCTCCTGCTTCGCCGCGACCGAGATATCGAGATTCGAGGCCACGAGGTCGGCGAGCTTCGAGGGGTCATCGATGTTCGCAGCCAGGTTTTGGAGCTCATCTGCGAGCTTCGGGCTCTCCGTCACAAGGGCGCCGAACTGCTGCGCCACGCTGCGCGAGAGCGCGGTCACCTCGACCGAGCGGACGTCGCCTGTCTCCTCCACGCGCTGCACGCGCGCGCGCAGGAAAGGCTTCTCCTCGAGGAAGCTCTCGATCTGCGCGCGCGTCACACCTTGCACAAGAAGGCGGTAGGAGTCGTCGGGGAATTTCAGCATCTTTACGACGCGCAGCACGCTGCCCGTCCGGTGCACGTCGTCCGGGCCGGGGCTGCCCTCGAGCTCGCGGTTCACGGCGACCGCGAGCATGAGACGCTCGGGAGTAAGGAGCACGTGCTCGATCAGACGCTTGGACCGAGCCGAGTTCACGAGCAGCGGCGAAAGCAGAAACGGGAAGAGGACCGTGTTCTTGAGCGGGAGGACCGGCAGCGCTTCGGGCAAATCGATCCGCTCGGGCTCGTCATCGCCGCCGTCGGTGCGGACGACTACCTCGGTGCCCCCCTCCCCTCCGCTGCGCGAGGTCGGGACGGGCGTCGGCCGATCGCGATCGGGGGCGTCCTGTTCGGTCACCGTTCGACCTCGATTCGCCGGCGCTGGGGGAGACGCTTGGGAAGACTCACCGTCAGAAAGCCCTCTTCAAGATGGGCGGAAACCGCGTCGCGATCGAACGGAACAGACAGCCGCACGACGCGCTCGAAGGGGCCGAACGCGATCTCCATCTGATGAAGGCGCTGCACGTCGCTGTCGGGCGGCGGATTTCTCACCCCCGTGACGCGCAGCACGTCCCCATCGACCGTGACGCGTACGTCCGAGCTTCGGACGCCCGCGAGCTCGAATCGCACGCAGATCGACTTCTCCGATTCGAACACATCGATCGCCGGCTGCCAGCGGTCTCCACGCAGCCGCTCCGCAAACTCGCCGAAAAGCTCCGCGAAGGGGTCTGTCCGCGACTTGGGATCCACACGCTCCTCTCGCGGCTACTCTCCGCGTTTCTCCTCGGTGTACTCGGCATCGATCACGTCGCCTTCCTGCTTGCTCCCCTGCGACGCACCCGGTGCGGCGCCCCCGCCCGAGGCTCCTGCGGCTTCCGCACCTGCCTGCGTCTTGTAGAGCTGTTCCGCCACTTTGTGCAGGCCCTGCTCCACGCGCTGGCGCGCAGCCTCGAGCTTTGCGGCGTCGTCGCTTTCGAGGTCCTTCTTGGCGTCGGCGAGCACGCCCTCGAGAGTAGTTTTCTCGTCGGACCCGATCTTGTCCGCGTTGTCGCGGAGCGTCTTCTCCGCCTGGTAGATCAGCGAGTCCAGTGCGTTTTTCTTCTCGATCCGCTCGCGCCGGGCGTGGTCCTCGCTCGCGTGCGCCTCGGCGTCCTTGACCATGCGCTCGATCTCATCCTTCTTAAGACCGCCCGAGCCCTCGATGCGAATCGACTGTTCCTTCCCCGAGGCACGATCTTTGGCGGAAACCGCCAAGATCCCATTGGCATCAATGTCGAAGGCCACTTCGATCTGCGGAACTCCCCGAGGGGCGGGCGGAATGCCGTCGAGAATGAAGCGTCCGAGCTCGCGATTGTCTCGGGCCATCTCGCGCTCCCCCTGGAGCACCCGGATCTCCACCTGGGGCTGGCTGTCGGCCGCCGTCGAGAAGGTTTGGCTCCGGCGCGTCGGGATCGTGGTGTTGCGCTCGATCAGCTTCGTCATGACGCTGCCCAGCGTCTCGATGCCGAGCGAGAGCGGGGTCACGTCGAGCAGCAGAACGTCCTTCACCTCGCCCGAGAGCACACCCGCCTGGACCGCCGCGCCGACCGCGACCACTTCGTCCGGGTTTACGGTCTGATTGGGCTCCTTTCCAAAAAGCTGCTTCACCTTCTGCTGGACAAGGGGAATGCGGGTCGAGCCGCCGACCAGCACCACCTCATCGATCTGCGAGGGATTGAGCCCGGAGTCCGCGAGGGCCTGCTTGCACGGCCCGAGGGAGCGGTCGATGAGCTCTTCCACGAGCTGCTCGAACTTGGAACGGGTGAGCTTGATGTTGAGGTGCTTGGGACCACTCTGGTCCGCCGTGATGAACGGCAGGTTGATGTCCGTGGTCTGCGCGCCGGAGAGCTCGATCTTCGCCTTTTCCGCGGCCTCACGCAGGCGCTGCATCGCCATCGCGTCTTTTGACAAGTCGATGCCCTGGTCCTTCTTGAACTCGGCGACCAGGTAATCGATGATCCGCTGGTCCAGGTTATCGCCGCCAAGGTGCGTATCGCCGTTGGTCGCCTTTACCTCGACGACGTTCTCACCGACCTCAAGGATCGAGATATCGAAGGTGCCGCCGCCGAAATCGTAGACGGCGATCTTCTCGTCCTTCTTCTTGTCGAGCCCGTAGGCCAACGCCGCGGCAGTCGGCTCGTTGATGATCCGCTTCACGTCGAGACCGGCGATCGCACCGGCATCTTTGGTCGCTTGGCGTTGCGCGTCGTTGAAGTACGCGGGAACCGTGATCACGGCTCCGCTCACCTTGGTGCCGAGATACGCCTCGGCGGCTCTCTTCAGCTTCTGCAGGATGAGCGCGGAGATTTCGGGCGGCGTGTAGACCTTGCCGTCGATTCGGACCCCGGCGGCGCCGTCCTTGCCCTCCACCACCTCGTAGGGCACAAGGCGGATCTCCTCGGGCACCTCGCTCCGCCGGCGCCCCATGAAGCGCTTGATGGAGTAGATCGTCCGCTTGGGGTTCGTGATGGCTTGGCGTTTTGCGATTGCGCCCACCAAGCGTTCGCCGTCGTCGGTAAACGCCACTACCGAGGGGGTGGTTCGCCCGCCCTCCTCATTGGTGATCACGACGGGTTGCCCGCCCTCCATCACCGCCACGACCGAGTTGGTCGTGCCGAGGTCGATGCCAATGACCTTTCCTGAATCCGCCATGGGTCTTTCTCCCCTAGGGTAAAGTATGTGGCGCGCAAAAGGCGCGTGCAGCCCTGGGAACGTTGGTCTCACAAAGGGGGGTGTCAACCGCGGTCGAGATCGAGGGGGCGCAGGCGGAAGTGCAGCTCTTGCGCATCTACTGCAAACACCCGGCGCGGCTACCCGCGGCCCAAAAACGTTCCATCCGGAGCACGTTCTCGCCGTCCCGCAAACCATGGAGGCGTGCGTAGGCGCCGTCCGAGGCGGTCGTGAACGCTTGCCGTCACGTCCGCGCCGCGGAGAGGGCCCGGAAAGGTCGCGGCGACGGCCGGATCGCCCCCTCGAAGCGGAGGATGATCTCGACGCCATCGAGTCCAGCCTCCGCGCCGGCGTCAGGCCTGCGATCGCGAAGGGACGCGGGCCCGTGGGAGAGCCAAGGACCCGGCGGCGGCCAGCCCGCCGAGGAGGGCAAACACCGGCACAAAGAGCCGGGAGCGAAGCAGACCCATCGGCGTATCTTCCCGTCCTCCACTCTCCCGGGAACGCGGGCTCGCCGGGCGGTGTCCGAAATAGGCCAAGCGAGGCCGTGGTGGGCGAATAACCCCTCGAATTCCCGAGGGAAGACGTGGGAGATGAAGTCACTGCGGGCTATACTTTGGCGTCCTTTCTCCGATCCAAAGGCTCAGTGTCAGTGGGGGGCGGGGGGTGAGCGAGGGGATGGGGCGCATTGCCATTTGGATCGCCAACATCGCGCTCGGCGTGCTGTGTTGCTTCCTCCTGTCGCGTCCCATCCTGTTCACTCTCGAGTTCTTGCTGTTTTCTTCGCCGCCGGTCGAGCTCACCCCGAAGATGGGTGCAGCCCCGATTGCCCGGCTTCGCAATGACCGGCAGGCCATCTTGCGCCGGAACCTGTTCAACGTCTCGACGCTGGCGGTGAGCGGACCCCTCTCCGAAGAGGAGGCCCTCGAGGCCACCAAGCTCCCGCTCCGCCTCCTCGGGACCGCGGCGTCCGTGGATGCGCGCCTTTCCTGGGCAGCGGTCGAGGACCTCGAGACCCACCAGCACAACGTCGTACGCGTCGACGATGTCCTGCGGCAACAGGCCAAGGTCGTGCGGATCGAGAGGCGCAGGATCG
>DATGZK010000072.1:0-264542 GCA_035489755.1 Myxococcota bacterium | reverse complement strand
CTGCCCGAGCTCCTCGCCCTTGTGGCACCCACCATCAACTCGTACCGGCGTCTTGTCCCGGGCTACTGGGCCCCGACGATCGCGTCCTGGGGAATCGAAAATCGCACCTGCGCGCTTCGCGTGATCCCCGGATCGCCAAAGTCCCAGCGCGTCGAGTACCGCATCGCTGCCGCCGACGGGAATCCGTACCTCGCGCTTGCCGCAGCGCTCGGCTCGGGGCTCTGGGGCATCGAGCACGGCCTTGAGCTGGGTCCGCCGGTCACAGGGAACGCCTACAGCCAGGAAGCCTCCCAAGAGGGCGCTCTGCCCCGAACTCTTTGGGAGGCGGCGGGACGCCTGCGCAGCTCAGCGGCGGCGCGCGAGCTGTTCGGAGACGCATTCGTGGAGCACTTCGCGGCCACACGGGAGTGGGAGGAGCGCGAGTTCCGCAAGCATGTCTCGGACTGGGAACTCGCCCGCTACTTCGAGATCATCTAAGCCCGTCCCCTACTCGACGATGTAGTCGAGGGGATCCACGCGCTTTCCGCCGACCTCCACCATGTAGTGGACGTGGGGGCCCGTGCTAAGGCCCGAGCTCCCCATGGTTGCGAGCTGCTGGCCGCGAGCCACGTGCGTCCCGGGTTGCACGAGAATGCGCTGGAGGTGGCCGTAGGTGGTTCGAACGCCGAAGCCGTGATCCACGACGATGGCCGTGCCGAGCCCGCCTCGGCGCCCGGCGAAGACGACGCGTCCCGGTGCCGGCGCCACGATCGGCGTCCCGAACTCGGCTGCGATATCGACGCCCTCGTGAAAGTCGCGCCGTCCCGTGAAGGGAGAGATGCGGTAGCCGAAGCCCGAGGTGACCCACCCCTCCGCTGGCCAGGCGGACGGCGTCGCGGCGAGCCTTTCACTCTTTCCTCGAAGCGCCCCGACGAGCTCTTCCAAGGACTGAGATTCGGCCACGAGGCGCTCGAGCAGCATCTCGCTTCCGGCGACCTCTTCCGCTCGGGGGCGGGACGACGTATCGGAAAGGGGACCTGCCGCCGGCGCTGCGCTCACGTCGGGCGGGGTGTTAGGAGGCGCCGGATCCGTCCCCCCTTCCCCGTCCGATGCGGCGGTGGGCGTCCCCATCGGCGGCGTCGCATCCTCGGGTCGCTCCGCACCTCCGCCCACGCCAAGGGACGGCGGCGGCCGCTGGGCGATGCGCTCAAGGCTCGTCTGGGGAAGGTTCGCGATCACACGGACGCGTCGCTCGAACTCCTTGACGCGAGTGAGCTCGTCCGCCACGCGCTGCCGCTCCTCGGCTTGGCTCTGGAGCTCCGCCCGCTGCGCCTCGGCCTCGGCGCGCACGCGCTCGGCCTCGGCGCGGACGCCCCGGAACTCGGCCATGTGGCCGCGCAGGCTCAGGTAATGCGCAAAGCCCAGGAGAAAGAGCAGGGCCCCTACGGCCCCAAGTCCGGCCAGCCACTTGAGCCCTCGCTCGGAGACGCCGAGTCGCTGGACTCGCCCCGTCCCCTCGGGGACGATGATGAGCGTATATCGCTTCACGCGCGCCTCCTCGGCGGCCTCCGGCGCCGCCCTAACCCTTGTGCTTCCTCGACCCCCCCGCGCCCTCCCCGCGTGACTCGGGTCACCCGCGGGCCCGAATCTCCTGGCCTTTCGGGAGGGTTTTTGTGACTGGAAGCACAAACCCTGGTCGGCGATCCTCCCTTGCTCCATGAACGAGCTCTTGCGCACGGTTTCACCGATCGACGGCAGGGTCGTGGCCGAGCGGCCCCTCGCGGGCGTCGCCGAGGTGCGCACAGCCCTCGCCGCGGCCCACCATGCCCGGGCGGCGTGGCACCGCTGCCCAGTGCGGGAGCGCGCGGCCGTCGTCGAGCGCTTCTGCCAGGCGATGCTCTCGCGGCGCGCGGAGGTCGCCGAAGAGCTCACGCTCCAGATGGGGCGGCCCGTGCGCTACACACCGCTCGAGGTCGATAGGCTCTGCGAGCGTGCGCGCTACATGGCGCAGATCGCGGAAGAAGCGCTCGCTCCGCTGACTCTCCCGCCAGGGGATGGGCTCCGCCGCTTCATTCGCCGGGAGCCCCTCGGCACCGTCCTCACCATCGCTCCGTGGAACTATCCCTATCTCACAGCGGTGAACTCCATCGTTCCCGCGATTCTCGCTGGGAACGCCGTGCTGCTGAAACACTCCGCCCAGACACCGCTTTGCGCAGAGCGCTTCGCGCAAGCATTTGCCGCGGCAGGACTACCGAGCGGCGTCTTTTCCGTCCTCCACCTCTCTCATGAAGACGCGGACCGGGCGATTCGGGCGCCGGGAATCGACTTTGTGGCGTTCACCGGCTCGGTCGAAGGGGGAAGCAAGGTCCAGCGTGCGGCGGCCGAGCGCTTCATCGGTGTGAACCTCGAACTTGGCGGGAAGGACCCTGCCTATGTCCGCGCCGATGCGAACCTCAGACACGCCATCGAGAACCTCGTGGATGGGGCCTTCTTCAACTCGGGCCAGTCCTGCTGCGGAATTGAGCGGATCTATGTCCACGAGCGTGTGTATGACCCGTTCGTCGAAGGGGCGGTCGCCCTGGCGAAGGCGTACGTTCTCGGGAATCCCCTCGACGCTGCGACGACGCTCGGCCCGATGGTGCGCGCCTCGGCCGCCGACTTCGTGCGTGACCAGATCGCGGAGGCGATCCGCAAAGGTGCGCGAGCCCTGGTGGACCCAAAGCTCTTCCCGTGGAGTGCCGCCGGTGGGCCCTATCTCGCGCCCCAGGTGCTTGTCGACGTGGATCACGGCATGCGCGTCATGAGCGAGGAGAGCTTCGGTCCGGTGGTGGGGATCATGCGCGTCCGCGGGGATGACGAGGCCGTGGCGCTCATGAACGACAGCGCCTACGGGCTCACGGCGGCGATCTGGACGGAGGACGCCGATGCCGCTGTGGAGCTGGGCGAGCGCCTCGAGACCGGAACGGTTTTCATGAACCGATGCGACTACCTCGACCCCGCCCTCGCCTGGACCGGCGTCAAGAACTCCGGGCGCGGGTGCACGCTCTCTCGTCTCGGCTTTGAGCAGCTCACGCGTCCCAAGTCCTACCACCTGCGCGTGCGCACCTGAGCACGCGCTTCGAAAGCCGAGGTCGCATGGAGATTGACCCCGCCGCGCTGCGCGCCAACTGGAGCTACCCCACACAGGTTCGGTTCGGCGTGGGACGCATCGGCGAGCTGCCGGACTGTTGCAAAGAGCTCGGCTTGCGCCGCCCCCTGCTCGTCACCGACCCCTCTTTGGCCAAGCTCCCGGCCTTCTTGGCTGCGAAGGCAGCCCTCGACGCCTCGGGGCTGGCGAGCGGGCTCTTCTCCGACATTCGCGCGAATCCCGTCGGGACGAACGTCGAAGCGGGCGTGCGCGCTTTTCGGGACGGCAGGCACGACGGGGTCATCGCGTTTGGCGGCGGCTCCGCGCTCGACTCGGGAAAGGCCATCGCATTCATGACGGGCCAGACCCGTCCGATCTGGGACTTTGAAGATATCGGCGACTGGTGGAAGCGGGCGTCGACCCACGCCATCGCGCCCGTCATCGCAATTCCAACGACCGCGGGCACAGGGTCTGAGGTGGGCCGCGCATCGGTGATCACCGACGAGGCGACCCATGTGAAAAAAATCATCTTCCACCCGAGGATGTTGCCCGCCATCGTGATCTGCGATCCCGTGCTCACGGTCGGGCTCCCGCCGCACATTACGGCGGCCACCGGGATGGATGCTCTCGCGCACAACCTCGAGGCCTACTGCGCGTCCGGCTACCACCCTCTTGCGGACGGAATCGCCGTGGAAGGGATGCGGCTCCTCCACGACTGGCTCCCCGTCGCGGTGCGCGAGGGATCCAACCTCACCGCGCGCGCGTACCTTATGGCCGCTGCGAGTATGGGCGCGGTTGCGTTCCAGAAGGGCCTCGGAGCGATCCACGCCCTCTCACACCCGATTGGCGCGGTCCTCGACAGCCACCACGGCCTCACCAACGGGGTGGTCATGCCGTACGTGCTGGCGTTCAACCGCAGCGCGATCGAAGACAAGATGGAGCGCGCAGGCCGCTATCTCGGCCTCGATGGTCGCGGCGTCGATGGCGTACTCGATTGGGTGCTCGCGCTTCGCAAGCAGATCGGGATCCCGCACAGCGTGGCTGCACTCGGGATGACCCGCGCCCATACGGCACGTTTCTCCGAGATGGCCGCCGCCGATCCGTGCGCAGCCGGCAACCCGATCAAGATTGGGGAACCCGAACTGCGCGCGATGTACGAGGCGGCCCTCGACGGGCGGGTCGAGGGGCGGTAGCAGCGCGCGGTTCCAGCAACCCTAGAACCGGACGCCGATCCCCGTCCTGAAGAATCCGCCGCCTTCAAAGTTGTAGTCGCCGCACGCCGCCGGTTCGAGATGCTCCACCTCCGACGCGACGTTGTCGCACTGGTGGCGGTGGTAGTTCGTAAGCGCTTTGCGCCAGCCGCCGCTGCCGAAGATGTAGAGCGGGATCGAGCTCCAAGGCTGGAAAGTCGCGGCTCCGCCGAACTCTGCGCTGCCGATGCTGTAGTGGGCGATGATGTTGCTGGTGTTGGTCGGCACCACGATGCCGTGGCCGGCCACCGTGAAGAAGTTCACCTGCGCGACGTAGGCATCCCAGGCAAAGCCGACGAACGGTCTCAAGCTCAGCAGGGATTTGCCCAGGGGCATGTCGACGGAAAAGCCAAGCGCCGTGTTGGCTTCCCAGTCGAACTCCAAGGACGCGTTCGACTGGGGCGATTGGCCGGGGATGCCGTAGTTGGAGCTGGTGATGATGTTGCGCCCCACCGGCGTCACGGCACCGCCTTCAATAAACGGCCGACCGATTCCCCAAAGGAGTGGTCCCAAAAGCCGCACTTCCCCGCCGAGGTTGTTCGGCGCCTTGATCGTCCCGGTGCTGGTCTGACCCGGGCCGAGGACGGGCTGGAGGCTGCCAATGGTGGAACTGAGCTTCGCCTCGCTCTCGATGTACGACCAGACCCCCTCGACTTCAAACAAGAAGGGACGGTCCGCCTTGAGGGCCGTCTTGTCGGCGTCATCTGCGCGCCCGAGCTGGGGCCCTGTCAGCAATGCCGCCGCGAGAGCGAGCGAGAGCAGCCGGTGGTGTCGCATGCGAACCTCCCCCGCGTCCTCGCCCCACGAACGACGGACGCCATCTTTCTTCTGAGCGGACCGAGCCTTGCGCGGCGCAGCGTTGGGCAGCGCCTGGGTCCCTCCAAGGCGCGCGTGTCGCAGTTAGCGAATGGAGTGTGTCGAGTCCAGCCCCACCCACGCGGGGGGCCAGCCCTTGACGGCTGCGGGTAACAGGTTTGAATCACCGCCTAGTGGATGCAAGGGGCCCGTGGGGTTTTTACCACTCCCCTTCGTGGTGCGCAGTCACCCCCTCGGATGCCGGGTGGCCGAGCTTCGGGGAGAAACCGAGGCGGGCCTGCCGCTCGCGACGAGCACGCGCGTCGCGGAGAGAGATTTCGAGTGCACGGACCCTTGCTCCGCGTGGGTTGAAGCAACACCGGAGCGTTTCGTCTGGCTCGCTCTCTCGAGCGCAGGACCCACGAGAGCGAGCCTCCGATGGGTAGCGCGGCTCGGAGCCGTGTCCGAGACTGATCGGCTTGGCGCTCGACCCTCAAACGACGGCGCTCGTTCTCTTCGCCGCACTCCTTCACGCGACCTGGAACGCGCTCGTCAAGGTGTCCGACGACAAGCTCGCCATGCTGACGCTCGTGATCTTGGGCGGTGCCCTGTGCATGGCCCTCGCGGTTGCCTTCGTGCCCATCCCCGACCGCGCCGCCTGGCCCTTTCTCGCGTTCGCCAGCCTGCTTCACGTCTCCTACAACGTCTCGCTGGTCCGCGCCTACCAACAAGGAGATCTGTCTCGGGTGTATCCCATCGCGCGAGGCGCGGCTCCCGGGTTCGTGGCGGCGGGAGCCTGGGCTGCGGCCGGCGAAGCCCTCGCCCCCGTCGAGATCGCAGGCATCCTTCTGCTCTCGCTGGGGATCATGAGCCTCGCCCTCGAGCCCGAGCTCGCCGCGGACGCGAGGCGGGGCGCGGTCGGGTGGTCCCTGCTCACGGCCGCCTGGATCGGAACCTACTCCGTGTGCGATGGCATGGGTGTCCGCCGCACCTCGAATCCCCTCTCTTTCATCGCATGGCTCATGCTGCTCGATGCACTCCCGATGATGTTGGTGGCGTTCTGGCTGCGACGCGGGCGCGTGTGGGCGTCTTTCCGCCCCCACCTTGCGACGGGTCTACCCGGCGGCGCGGTCGCCGCGCTGGCCTACGGAATCGTGCTGTGGGCCATGCGCCATGGCCGCATCGCCCACGTGGCCGCACTGCGCGAGACGAGCGTGGTCGTCGCCGCGGGCATCGGGACGGTGGTTTTGGGCGAACCCTTCGGCCGGCGTCGCGTCGTCGCGGCCTGCCTGGTCGCGGCCGGGGCGGCCCTGCTGCAAAGTGCCCGCTAGAGCGCTCCTCGGGCGAAGCCCCTTCGAGCTAGGCCGCGCACACAAACTCGTCCAGCTCTTGGAAGTTCATGGCCGCGAGTGCCGCACGAATCTCGGCCCGCGGCCGCTCGCCCGCGACCGACACCAAAATCGGTCGACCGCGCAGCGCAGGCAGTGCCGACGGGGCGACGACCGGAGCGCCGTGAATGCGCTGACCCAGGCGCCCGGGATGCAGCTCGATGAGGTGGGAGGGACGCTTGCCGTGCTGCGCGAGCGCGCGACGCAGGGCTCGGCCCGTGTCTCCGTAGCCCCACAGCACATACTCCTCGCGGCCCGCGAGAAAGCCGCTTGCCAGAAACGCCGCCTTGCACTCGGTGAAACGCAGCTGGGCATAGGCGGGGTGCGTGCGCGAAAGCCGACCTGCGCTGTCCCGCCAGCCGAGCAGACGCCGCGGCACGACGCCGATCCGCAAGCCCTTTGCGAGCAGGCGCAAAATGAGGTCGTAGTCTTCGGGCCAGCCCGCGTCACGAAAACCGGCTTCGACGAGCTCCTCGCGCCGGAGAACAAGCGTGGGATGCGCCAGCGGGCATTCGACGAACGCGTCGCGACGCACGCGATCCGGCGAGTCGATGGAACAGAGCCAGCGCTCGTATGCCCGCAGTCCTTGGCGAAGGCCGCGCCGAGGAAAGAGCCGAACATGGCAGCCGACGCCGCACAGAGAGGGGTCCTCTTCGAGCAGGCGGAGCTGGGCGGAGAGCCGCTCCCGGTGCATCCAGTCGTCGGCGTCCATGCGCGCGACGAACGGGGCCCGGCAGACCGCAAGGCCGAGGTTTAGGGCAGGAACGAGACCTGCCCGCGCCGCGGCGACGACCCGGAACCGCGGATCGGCGGCTGCAAAGCGGAGCCCCACCTCCCGCGTTCGATCGAGCGAGCCGTCGTCCACCACGACGCACTCAAAGCGCGTCTCGTCTTGGCGCGCGACGCTGCGCAGCGCGGTTTCGAGCGTCGATTCCGCGTCCCGTGCGGGAATCAGGACCGAGATCCGGGGCTCCACGGTCCGTGATGCTAGCGGCACGCGGCGCGCAGTATCTTGACGTCATGACCGAAGAGGAGCGCGCGCCCCTTTCCCCGCGGAGCCGCTACATCACGCCAGAGGGCTACCGCCGCTTGGAGCAGGAGCTGGACCGGCTGTGGCGCACGGAACGCCCGCGGGTGACGCGGGAAGTCGCCGCCGCCGCGGCCCAGGGCGACCGCTCCGAGAACGCCGAGTACATCTACGGAAAAAAGCGCCTGCGTGAGATCGACCGGCGCGTCCATTTCTTGCGAAAGCGCCTTGCGGAGCTGGAGGTGGTGCGTCACACGCCGACTCAAGAAGGGCGCGTCTTTTTCGGTGCCTGGGTTGCACTCGAGGGTGAAGAGGGGGAGGCGCTGGAGTTCCGAATCGTTGGCCCCGACGAGTTCGACCCTGAAACGCGACGCATCAGCATCGAGTCGCCGATGGCCCGGGCCGTCTTGCGCAGAGAAGTCGGCGATGAAGTGGAGGTTGTGCGCCCGAAGGGTCGCACGAGGTTTACGCTGGTGCGTGTGTGGTATGAGGGCGAGGAGTAGCACGCCTTCCTGGCGATTGACCTTTGTGCGCGCGCGCGGCGAAGAAAACTCCGCGCGAGTCCCGAAAAGGACCCTTCCGATGCGCAGTGAACCGGATTGATTTGAGGCTTCCTGAAGCCGCCGGCGGAAGGAGACCTGTGCGGCCGAAGCCTGTTCGCCCTCGCCGCCGCGAAGTGCAGCCCCGCGCGACACGCGAGGCTTGCAGGCATGCAGAAGGCCGCGTCCCGGCGGCAGCGAAGCCTGCCGGGCTTCAGCGACTACGGGGCGTGCTCGGCCGGCAGCGTCGGCTCGTCAGGCTCGACGGGTGACACCGGCGCGGCAGGTTCGGAGGAAGAGCTCGGGTTCTCGATCGATGCCGGGGGCTGTTCCTCGGAAGACGCCGGCCGTGCCGCATGCGAGCGAAGGCGCGCGAGATCCGCCTCGGCCAACCTCGCATAGCGCGCCGCGGCGTCGTCATAGCTCCCGAGAGCCGCGGCCTGGAGCGTGCGGTTCCACCAGTGCCCGAGCTCCGACTCGTTCCAAGCCACGAAAGTCTCGAGCTCCGATTGCGCGAGCTCACGGTAGGTGTAGAGGAATCTCACAAGGACGCGGCTTTGCACGGAAGCGCGATCCTTCGTGGGGTCGGCGTGCATGGACTCGAGCGCCGCCGCGTCCGCGATCTTTGCCACCGCGAGCCACGGCTGAACAAATGCAGCGTAGGCCAGAACGGTCGACCCTCTCGCCTCGTCAAGGCGGCGAGCCAGCGCGACGCGCCACTCCGGCGGAGGATTCGGGCGAAGATCGGCCGCGAAGCGCTGCATGGCCGGCGCGGCCTCAGGCGATTGCGCCGCTTCCTCGAGGGCCATAACGTGCCGCGCGGTCCAGCCTCGCTCCCACTCCAGCACTGCCATCAACTTCTCGGCTTCGCAGGTCTGCTCGAGGTGCTGCCGCAGATCGCCCAACAGGGCTTCCCGGCCATAGGACTTGGCGAAGGTCGCGCGCAGCGACTCATAGTCGTCGGGCGAGAGCCCGAGCGAATCGCGCACACGCGGCACCGCCGACAAGTCGGAAACGGGCTGGAGCGACCAGGACGCGCGGGTCTGCGTCAGGAGGTCGGCGACCAGCCGCGGGCAGCGCCCATCTTGATCCGCTCGGGCTGCGGCGGCGAGAAAGAGGGCAAAGAGGCAAACCATTGCGCAGGCAGCTCGCATCCGGGGGTCCTCCGCGTCACCTATCGGTAGGCAGGCTCCACGGCTGAACCACTTTTTGGGGGAGGCTCTTCCTGGATGGGCAGCGGCGGGCGAGGGATGGAGGCCTCATGCCTGCGCACTCCGGACGCAGCCACTGCGAAGGGGAGTCCGGGAGGATCCGGGTGGGTCGTCGGTGGCGGCGGGGGGCGCGCAGGAGCGCCCCTCATCCTTCGCTCGCGCGCTACGCCGCAGACCGTCCGGCGTGTTTCGCAATGGCATCGACCAGACGCGGCCAGACTTCGCGCGGCAGGTCGTGCCCCATGCCTTCGATTTCGAACAGCTCCGCGCCCGGCACCGCTTCAGCGGTGTCGCGCCCGCCGGCAATCGGGACGAGGGGATCTGCGGTGCCATGGATCACGAGCGTCGGAGAGCGCACCGAGGCCAGGGCGGGCTTGCGGTTTCCCGAGGCCAAAATCGCGACCAGCTGTCTGGCGATGCCGGCGGGGAAGACGCCCCGATCGAACACACGCGCAGCACGCGCTCGGACCGCCTCGGCATCAAACGGGAAGCCAGGACTTCCGATGACTTTTGAGACCTCGACGTGGTGTTCGATGTAGGCCGTGCGCTGCGTCGGGGCCGGAGTCATGAGGACTCGCATCGCCGCGGGCGCAGCAGGTGGGAGCGCCGGGTTGCCCGTGGTCGACATGATGGAGGTCAGCGTACGGACTCGCTGCGGATGTCGAATCGCAAGAGTCTGAGCAATCATGCCGCCCATCGATGCACCGACGACGTGCGCAGCGTCGATGCCGAGAGCTTCGAGCAGCCCCGCCGTGTCATCGGCCATCTCATGCAGTGTGTAGGCAGCGGAGAGCGGGCCGCCCTGGGCCACCGCCGCAAGCGCTGCCGCCACGTTTGGCACGCCCGCGTCTTCGAGTTTCGTGGAGAGCCCGACGTCGCGGTTGTCGAACCGGATGACGCGGTGACCCCGCTGCGCGAGGGCTTCGCAGAACTCTTCGTCCCACAGAATCATCTGGGCGCCAAGGCCCATGATCAGCACAATCGCGGGCTTCCGCGCGCTGCCGAACATCTCGTACTCAAGCTCAACGCCATTGGTCGCGATCCTGGGCATGCGGGCTCCTCCTAGGGGCTCTCTATTGTAGAGCGCTCGGGCGCTCGGCGCGCGGATTTCGGTGCGCTCGAGAAGATGGCACCATGGCGGCGCGACCGTTCGCACACCTTTCGAAGGAGGACCTGCCATGTCCGCGGCCACCCCGCTCCATCAAAACGTCGAGAGCTTCGTCGCCCGCCGGCACAAGATGCTGATCGATGGCAAGTGGGTCGACGCCGCCTCGGGCAAGACATTCCCGAGCTACGACCCTGCGACGGGAGAGGTCCTCGCCCAGGTCGCCGCCGGCGATCGCGAGGACGTCGACCGGGCCGTGCGGGCCGCACGCCGCGCCTTTGACAACGGACCGTGGTCGGAGAGCGTGACCCCGTCGGAGCGGGGGCGTCTGCTTTGGAAGCTCGCCGATCTCGTCGAACAGCACCTCGAGGAGTTTGCCCAGCTCGAGAGCCTCGACAACGGCAAGCCCATCACGGTTTCCCGCGCTGCGGATGTGCCGCTCGCCGTAGATCTCTTGCGCTACATGGCGGGCTGGGCCACGAAGATCGAGGGATCAACCATCCCCATCTCCGTCCCCGGTGCGCGCTATCTCGCCTACACCCTGCGCGAACCGGTCGGTGTCGTGGGCCAGATCATCCCCTGGAACTTCCCGCTCCTCATGGCCGCGTGGAAGCTCGGCCCTGCCCTCGCCGCGGGCTGCACCGTGGTGCTAAAACCGGCAGAGCAAACTCCGCTCTCGGCGCTGCGCCTTGGCGAGCTGGTCGGTGAGGCCGGATTCCCCGATGGCGTCGTAAACATTGTGCCTGGCTACGGTGAAACCGCCGGCGCTGCCCTCGCCGCTCATCCCGCGGTCGACAAAGTCGCCTTCACCGGCTCCACGGAGGTCGGCAAGCTGATCGTGCAGGCGGCGGCCGGCAACTTGAAGAAGGTGTCCCTCGAGCTCGGTGGGAAGTCTCCGAATGTCGTGCTGGGCGATGCGGACGTCGATGCCGCAATTGCGGGAGCCGCAAACGCCATCTTCTTCAATCACGGCCAGTGCTGCTGCGCAGGTTCACGCCTGTACGTGGAAAAGCCGATCTTTGATCGCGTCGTTTCGGGCGTGGCAGAGCAAGCGGCCAAGATCAAAGTCGGCCCGGGCATGAATCCCTCGACGGAGATGGGCCCCCTCGTTTCGGACGAGCAGCTCGCGCGCGTCTGCGGATACCTCGAAGCCGGGTCCAAGGAAGGCGCCCGCGCGGTCGCGGGCGGGAAACGCCTCGGCGATCGGGGCTATTTCGTGGCACCGACGGTTCTCGTCGACACCAAGCCGAAAATGCGCGTCGTCCAGGAAGAGATCTTCGGACCGGTGGTCGCGGCGATCCCGTTCTCGAGCCCGAGCGAGATTCTGCCCGCTGCGAATGACACGGTCTATGGACTTGCTGCCGCGGTGTGGACGCGTGACATCAGCCGTGCTCATACGATCGCATCGAAGCTCCGCGCGGGAACGGTGTGGATCAACTGCTACAACGTCTTCGACGCCGCGATGCCCTTTGGCGGCTACAAACAGTCGGGCTGGGGGCGCGAGATGGGCAAGGATGTGCTCGAGCTCTACACCGAGGTGAAGGCGGTCTGCACAAAGCTCTAACGGGGTCTAGGGCGTACCCACGGCAGCGTGCCGCGCAGCTCAAAGGCTACCCAGGAGCACACGGCGAGCGCGATCAACGCGGGCCCGATCTTCGCGATGCCGAGCACGAAGACATGGGAGAAGGCAGCGCCGACCATGAGGAGCGCAAGGCAAAGTGCGGCCAGGCCGGCGGTCCGCGGCACAAGAAAGCCGGTCCCTCCGGCGACCTCACATCCGCCTACGAAATACATGAAGCGAGGTCCGCGAAGAGTCTCGAAGGTGGTCTCCAACTCGGGAAGCGCGCCAGCTTCGAGATTCCCGCGAAGAGAAAGAGCGCGGCCATGAGGACCCGACCGACCCCTACAGCGCCGACCTTGGTACCCGCGAGCCGGCGCGATCCTACACGAGAATGTGATCCAGGAGAAGACGGATGAGTCTCATCGGAAACATTCTCTGGCTGATCTTTGGAGGCTTTCTGTCCGGGATGGGATACATCCTCGGTGGACTTCTCCTGTGTCTGACCATCGTGGGGATCCCGTTCGGGATCCAAGCCATTAAGCTCGGCATCCTCACCTTCGCTCCGTTCGGTAAGCAGATCGTCGAACAACCCGATGCGAACAGCCCCTTGCGCATCGTGTTCAACATTCTGTGGATCGTCCTCTTCGGCTGGGAGATCGCCATCTCCCACCTGCTCCACGCAGGATTTCTGGCGCTGACCATCATCGGGATTCCGTTTGCGATTCAGCACATCAAGCTCGCGCCCCTCTCGCTCCTGCCGTTTGGCCGCACTCTCGAGTAGGGAAAGCGCGCGGGCAGCGCCGCAAGGGCAGGAGCGGGATCAGGCGCTCAGAAGCTCGGATGCGATTTTCTTGGCGAGGTTGCCGTCGACGTCCCCCTTGTGGGCCTTCATCACGGCCGCCATGACCCGGCCGACATCGGCCGGCTTGGAAGCCTGGGTTGCGGCAATCGCCTCCGCGACCCAGGCCCGCGTCTTGGCGTCGTCCGCAAGACGAGGCAGGAACTCCTGGACCACCGCGAGTTCGGCCCGCTCCTCCGCCACACGGTCCGGGCGGCCCGCTGCCTCAAAGGCTTCGATGCTTTCGTTGCGCTGCTTTTCGAGGCGGCGCAGGAGGCTGATGCAAACGTCATCCGCCAGCGATTTGGAGTTGTCTTTCTTCGTTTCATTCAGGAATGCTGCACGGATGCCGCGGAGTGCGGCGAGGCGAGCTGCGTCCTTCGCCTTCATCGCTTCCGTCATCTGCGCGATCACATCGTCAAAGATCGCCATGCCGTCCCTCCCGTGGGCCACGTTACCCCTGGCCGCGGCGGCCGTCAGGCCCGGCGGCTCCGCGACCTGCCCGACGCGGTCGAGGGCAGCGGGATCTTCTAGAGTGCGGACGCCATGAGTGAGCGAAGCACGCGGCAGCAGCTCTTGCGCCGGATCCGCCGGCGGCTGCGCAGGATCGTGCTTCGGGTGCTGTTCGTGCTGGCACCGCGCGGCGACGCCCCGCTCCCGGACATCAAGAGCGCGCGTCGGATCCTGGTCGTGCTCGTGAACTTTCGTCTCGGCAACACCCTCCTGGCGACGCCTGCGGTGCGAGCCCTAACCGAGAGCGTAAACGGTCCGGCGATTGACTTTCTGGGGGGGCCCTCAGCGCCGGCCTTCCTTCAGGGTTTTGGGCTGCACGAGGTGATGGGCATCGACCGCCACGATCTGTTTGCACCCCACCGCTTGCTCAGGCTGGTCCGACGCCTGCGCCGGGCACGGTACGACGTTGCGATCCACCTCGGCGGAGCGTCCACCTCCCTGGGCGCCCTGCTTGCCCGCCTCTCAGGCGCGCCCGAGCGCGTGGGAGCCGCGGGACGCGGTCGCAACTTCTTCTTCACGACGGCTCTCGAAGCCGAGCGGTACCCGCACAAGGTGGACCAAATGCTCGCGTTCGTGCGGGCGCTTGGCGTCGAAGCCTCCGGCGAGCGCTGTCTCATGCTTGCGCCGCACGAGCGGGAGCGCGCCGCGGCCTTCCTTCGCGAACGCTGCGGCGCCGCGCGCCCCGTTGCGATCTTCGTGGGCGCGCGCGGTCACAAGGGCAAGAGCTGGAGCCTCGCAAGTTTCGCCGCGATCGCGGCGCGCGTACGTGCCTGGGGTCTTCCCGTCCTCGTGGTGCTTGGCCCGGAAGAGGAATCCAGCCTCGTCGCCATCCGGGACGCACTGGGTGAAGCCGTCTACGTGCACGGTCTTGGCCTGCGCGAGGTGGCTGCGCTGGTTGCAGAATGCGCTGCCGTTGTGACGCCCGACTCCGGGCCCATGCACCTCGCGATCGCCGCGGGGGCTCCCACGGTTGCGCTCTTTCGAAAGCCGAACCACGTACGCTGGGGCCCCCGCCCACCGCGCGGGGAGGTGGTGTTCGATCCGCGCGGAGAAGACTCAGAGCACGCGCTCGGCATCCTCGCGCGGATCGTGGGGCGGCCCGCATGAGCGGCCACAAGGCGATGAGGCCCGCGCGTACCATCACGTCGACCGGATTTGTCGGCTTTCTCGTCCGGCAGGGAGGAGATGGGCTGCGCGAGCGCTACCCCACGCTCCTACGACTAAAAGTCCCCCCTGGTCACAGCCTCGCGGGACCTCGTCGACGAGTTCCGCTCCCCACCCGTGCGCTAGGGCTGGCGGCCACCCGGGCGAACCGGCGGCCTTCGAGCGGCCAAGCCAGCGCCTCGAGGGGCCACAGTCCGTGCGACTAGCGTTCTAGCTTCTTGAACTTGATGCGGTGCGGCTGATCCGCCTCTGCACCCAGGCGCTTGTGCCGGTCCGCCTCGTACTCCTGGTAGTTGCCTTCGAACCACTCCACGTGGCTATCGCCTTCGAAGGCCAGGATATGGGTGGCGATCCGGTCGAGAAACCAGCGATCGTGGGAGATCACGACCACGCAGCCCGCGAATTCGACCAGCGCGTCCTCCAACGCGCGCAGCGTGTCTACGTCGAGGTCGTTCGTCGGCTCGTCGAGCAGCAGCACGTTGCCGCCACTCTTGAGCAGCTTCGCCAGGTGAACCCGATTGCGCTCGCCGCCCGAGAGGCTCCCGAGGAGCTTCTGCTGGTCGGGACCCTTGAAACCGAAGCTCGAGACGTAGGCCCGCGACATGATCTCGCGACCGCGTAGCTTGATCCGATCTTCGCCTTCGCTGATGACGTCGTACACGGTGCTCTTTGGATCGAGCGCGTCACGCGTTTGATCCACATACGAGAGTTTCACGGTCTCGCCGAGTCGGAGCAGCCCGGCGTCGGGCTTCTCTTCGCCGACGATCATTCGGAACAGCGTCGTCTTGCCGGCGCCGTTCGCGCCGATCACACCGACGATGCCACCCGGGGGCAAGGACAACGAAAGATCGTCGATGAGCAGTCGGTCGCCGTAACCCTTGTTCAGGTGCTCGGCCACGATCACGACGTCGCCGAGGCGAGGGCCGGGGGGGATGTTGATCTCCACCTGCTCGGGAAGCCTCTGCTCCTGTTCGGCGACCAGCTTCTCGAAGGCCTGAATGCGGGCCTTGCTCTTCGCCTGGCGCGCACGCGGCGACATGCGCACCCATTCCAGCTCGCGCTCGAGCGTGCGCTGCCGCGCGGACGCTTGCTTCTCCTCGACCGCGAGCCTTGCTCTCTTCTGGTCGAGCCACGAGCTGTAGTTGCCTTCCCAAGGGATGCCGCGGCCCCGATCGAGCTCGAGAATCCAGCCCGCCGCATTGTCGAGGAAGTAGCGATCGTGGGTGATGGCGACGACAGTGCCTGGATACTCTTGCAGGAACTGCTCAAGCCACGCGACGGATTCCGCGTCGAGGTGGTTGGTGGGTTCATCGAGCAACAGCACATCCGGCTTCTGGAGCAAAAGCCGGCAGAGCGCGACCCGGCGGCGCTCGCCGCCCGAGAGCTTCGCCACCTCCGCCTCAGGCGGCGGCAGCCGCAGTGCATCCATCGCCACCTCGAGCGTGCGGTCGAGCTCCCACGCGTTGGCCGAGTCGATGGCGTCCTGAAGCTTCGCCTGCTCTTCGAGCAGCTGGTTCGTCTCCTCCTCCGAAAGCTCCTCGGCGAATCGGGCGGAGACCTGCTCGAAGCGATGCAGCAGCCCGCGTGTGTCCGCGACGCCTTCCTCGACGTTTCCGAGCACCGTCTTGGTGGCGTCGAGCTGCGGCTCCTGGGGAAGGAAGCCAATGCGGATCCCCTCCGCCGCGTGCGCTTCACCGAGGTAATCGTGATCGACGCCCGCCATGATGCGCAGGAGCGAGCTCTTGCCCGCACCGTTGGGACCGAGGACCCCGATCTTCGCGCCCGGCAGGAACGCGAGGGTTATGCCGTCGAGAATGACGCGGTCGGGGGGCACGACCTTGCGCAGGTCTCGCAACGTGAAAACGAACTGATGTGCCATGGGCCGCGAGTTTACCCGCTCGAACGGCGAAGGCTATGTTCCGCGCGTGGATCCTGCCTTCCGCTCGCTGCCGCGTCGCCGCGACTTCGCGTTCCACTCGTGTGTTCGGCGGCTCCGGGCGGCCGCGTCCCCCGACCGGGCTGGTCCTTCTGCACGCCACCCGCCAGCGGCCCGGTCGCTCCGCGAAATCCGGCCACACCTTGAGAGCGAATGGCCGCCGGGGGCAGAGGCTTGAGGAGGTGGCCGAGCCCCGTTTCGCGCGTGCTTCTTCTCGCCGCCCTGCTGCTCCCCGCCAAGGCCGCTCCCGCGGACCTCCACCCGGAGGTGCTGATCGTCGTGAATGCGAACTGGCCGCCCTCCGTCGCGATCGGCGAGTACTATCGCAAGACCCGGGCTGTCCCGGAATCCAACGTCCTTGCACTCCGTTACGGGCCGGCGCGGGGAAACTTTGCCGGCGCCGAGTTTGAGACGATCGACCGCGCCGCGTTCGAGGCTTCGATCCGTGACCCGGTGGCCGCCTTTCTCGAGAGTCGAGGCCTCAAGGACAAGATCCGCATCATCGTGCTGGCCAAAGGACTTCCCCTTCACGTGAGCGGCGCGGCCGCTGCAACGTCTGCGACCTACCTGCGGGATTCGATGGACAAGTCCGTAGACGCCGAGCTTGCGATTCTTTTTTCGGGCAAAGAGGCGAGCCCAGGCGTCGTGGGGACGATCAATCCCTACTTCGACTCGGACCAGGATTTCGCCGCTTTCCGCGCAGCGCAGCCGCGCGCTGCGCTGCGCTATCTGGTCGCTCGTTTGGACGGCTACGCAAAAGAGCTCGATCCAAAAACCGGGATCCCGACGGACGTGAAAGCGCTGATCGACCGGGCGCAGGCACGCGGTCCGGCAGGAACGTTCCTGATCGATGAGGATGCTGCAAAGACGGGAGCTCTTTCTTCGGGCAACCGCATCTTCCTGAACCCCACGGCTGCGGTCCTGCGCAGCCTAGGTCGCGAAGTTCGTCACGACGTCACCAAGGCTTTCGTTTCGAACGCCACGAACATCGCCGGCTATGCGTCGTGGGGCAGCAACGACCTCGCAAATCCAGGACCGCCCTACTACGGCAGGATCAAAGGGGCCTTGTTCCCTGGCTCCTTCGCGCCGCGCGCGATCGCAGTGGACCTCGTCAGCACGAACGCCCGGACCTTCGCCCCACCAAGACTCGAAGCCTACGGTCAATCGCTGATCGCCGACCTGGTCCACATCGGCGTCTCGGGCGCTGCGGGGTATGTCGCGGAACCGGTGCTTGCCGGCTGCGCACGCCCTTACATCCTGTTCCGGCGTTATGTGGAAGGTGTCCCGGCGGGAGAGGCCTACTACCGCAGCATTCCCTATCTCGGTTGGGTAAATGTGTACGTGGGCGATCCCCTCATGACGATCGGTGAGCCGACAACCAAACATCCGACGGATCTCGACGGAGACGGCGTACCCGATGCGGAAGACAACTGCGTCGAGATTCCGAACCCGGATCAGCGTGACACGGATGGCGATGGCATTGGCAACCTGTGCGATCCGGACGTGAACAAAAGCGGTGTCGTCACAACATCGTGGGGCCAAGTCTTGCCTCCAGAGGCGGCGGGCGACATCGAGCGGATCGCACTCGCCGTGCAGCGCCATGTCTACGATCCCAACTACGATCTCGATGGGGACGGCAAGGTCGACGAGACGGATCTCGGGATCGCGCAGCTGTGGCTCTTCCTGCCGCCGGGCCCGAGCGGTCGGCGAACCCTTCACGGCGCGGGGAGTGCCGCGGCTCCCGATGCCGGATCGCGAACACTGCCCAATCCCGCCGCAGGAACGCATCGCCACGTCGAAAGGGATGCGCCGCCAAACGATGGCGAGGGCGCCCGTGCAAACCCGGAAGTTGCGCCTCGAACCTCGGGACTCCTTGGCGAGTGATGCGTGCGATGCGCGTCGCCGTACGCTCGATGCGGTGCCGGTACCGAGCGCGCCGCACCTTTGAACCTGCACTCGCTATGCGCTCTTCAGGATTGGATCGGGATGCTTGAGGGCGGAGTCGGTCCGAAGCGAGAGCGCGGGAGCAGCGGACGGGGTGGTACAATCATGCGCGGAGGTGACGGATGCCGAGCCCGCGTTCAGAGCGTCAATTTCATGAGGTCGTGCACCGCACCTGCCCGCTGTGCGAAGCCAAGTGCGGAATTTCCGTCGAGGTCGACCGCGGCGCGCAGCGCGTTGTCACCGTCCGGGGGGACGAAGGCGATCCCTTTAGCCAGGGCTATCTCTGCCCCAAGGCGTACGGCCTAAAGGGCCTGCACGAGGACCCCGATCGGCTGCGCAGACCGCTGCGCCGGGAGGGATCGAGCTGGCGCGAGATCGGCTGGGAAGAGGCGTTTGAGCTCGCAACGCGGCGGCTGCGTTCGATCCGCGATGCGCATGGCGCCGACGCGATCGCTACCTATCTCGGGAATCCCAATGCGCATGACGTGGGTTCGGCGCTTTATCTACCCACCTTCCAACGCGCGCTCGGAACGCGTTGGCGCTTCTCAGCCACGAGCGTCGACCAGCTGCCCAAGGCGATGAGTTCCTGTCTCTTGTTCGGCTCCCCGGCCGCATTCCCCATCCCCGATATCGACAGGACCGATTTCCTGCTCGTCTTGGGAGCCAATCCGCTGGTCTCGAACGGGAGCCTCCTGACGGCGCCCGACATGCCGCGGCGCCTCGCGCAGCTGCGTGCGCGCGGCGGGACGCTGGTCGTGGTGGATCCGCGGCACAGCGAAACCGCCCGCATCGCGAACCAGCACCTCTTTATCCGGCCGGGCACTGACGCGTTCTTTCTCTTCGCGCTGGTGCACGTGCTATTCGCCGAGAATCTGGTGGCTCTCGGCCGTCTGGCCGAGTTTACGCGGGGCATCGACGACGTGCGCGCGCTGGCCGCGGATTTCTCGCCCGAGGCCGTGGCGCCGATCACCGGCATCGCGGCGGAGAGCGTGCGCGTCCTTGCGCGGGCCTTCGCGCGTGCGCCGCGGGCAGCCTGCTACGGCCGAATCGGTACCTGCACCCAGGAGTTTGGAACCCTCGCGAGCTGGCTCGTGGACGTCGTGAACACCCTCACCGGCAATCTCGACCGAGCTGGGGGCGTTATGTGGCCGCGCCCGGCCACCAGCCCCGCCGACGAGCGCCCCCGCCGACGAGGACGCATCCCGTACGCGCGCTGGCGCTCTCGTGTGCGCGGGCTGCCCGAGTTCAGCGGAGAGCTTCCGGTGGCGGCTCTGGCCGAGGACATCGACTCGGCGACCGATGCGGAACGGGTGCGTGCCCTCGTGACCGTCGCCGGCAATCCCGTGCTCTCCACGCCCAACGGTGCGCGCCTTGCCAAGGCGTTCTCTTCCCTCGAGTTCATGGTCTCCATCGACATCTACTTGAACGAGACGACGCGCTTCGCCGACCTCGTCCTACCGCCCACCGGACCGCTTGAGCACTCCAACTACGACCTCATCTTCCACGGCCTTTCGGTCCGCAACCACACGAAGTGGTCGCCCGCGGTCTTCGAGCCACCGACCGACTCGAAGCATCAATGGCAGATCCTGCTCGAGCTCGCCGCGAGAATGAGCGGCACCACGGCGGAGGCGCTGGACGACCTCGTCCTCGGCCACCTGCTGGGCGCCACGGTGGCCACGCCGCAGACCGCGTGTCCGGAGGTCTCCCTCGACGAAGCGAAGACCAAGCTCGGTGCGTCCCTTGGCCCCGATCGCACGATCGACCTCCTGCTGCGCGCGGGACCCTGGGGAGATCGCTTCCAGGACGGGGCCAATGGGCTTTCGCTCGCGAAGCTCAAAGCGCAGGTCCACGGCGTAGATCTCGGGGCCATGGAGCCACGCCTCCCCATGATGCTCGCGACCGAGAGCGGGCAGATCGAGCTCGCGCACCCACTTCTCCGAGCAGACACCGAACGCCTGCGCACCGCCCTTGCCGAGCGTCAGAAGGCACCCGCGATGCTGCTGATCGGCCGCCGCCACCTGCGCTCCAACAACACATGGATGCACAACCTGCCAAGCCTCGCGAAGGGTCCGGAGCGCTGCACGCTCCTCGTCCACCCCGAAGACGCGAAACGGATCGGCCTGACCGACGGCGGGCGCGCCCGCGTGAAATCACGGGTGGGAAGCGTCGAGGCGCCGGTCGTCGTAACCCCCGAGATGATGCCGGGCGTCGTTTCTCTGCCGCACGGCTTCGGACACGACTCCGAAGGCGTGCGCCTCGCCGTCGCAAATGCGCGGCCTGGTGTGAACTCGAACCTGCTCGCGGACGAGCGTCTCTTGGATGCGCTCTCGGGCAACGCGGTGCTGAACGGCATCCCCGTGGACGTGAGCGTCGCGGGCTGATGGACCCGAAGCTGCGCGCACGCATGGTCCTGCACGGCGTTATCGTCATCGGCCTCGGTCTCGTTGCGGGAATCCCCTATGCGTCGGCGATCGCGAGCGGCGAGGCCGAGTCGGTGCGCGCATGGCGCATGGCGCACCTTGAGGGGGTGCTCAACGGGCTCGTCGCCATCGCTCTCGCAGCCGCCGGTGGCGTGCTCGTGCTGAGCCAGCGACAGCAGCGCGTGCTCGCCTTCTCTGTTGTCGGCATGGCGTACGGCAACGTCGTGGCCTCCATCCTCGGCGCCGCGACCGGGAACCGGGGGCTTGCTGCGGGCGGCTCCCTCGCCAACACGGCTGTGTATGTCATGTTCGTGGCCGCAGTCGTCGGAATCTTCGTGGCTCTGGCTCTTGCAGGGATCGGCGCCCGTCGTGCGGCTCGCAGCGGTGGCGGCCCGACGGTCTAGAGCGCGCTCCTTACTTTGGATTGTGGGGCGAGCGCTCGACCAGGCGGCCGAGAAGGCTCGTGATCCCGATCTGCTCGACCCAGCGCTCGATCTTGACGCGCACCACCCGCTCCGCCCCTGGCCCGCTCCCCGCACCGCTCGGTTCCCACTCGATCGAGGCCCGGCCCGTGAGCTGGAGCGTGCGCCCGCGTTCGAAATCGGGGAAGAGAAGACCCGCCCGGCCGTCGGCCACGAAGTTCCCAAGAGTCTGGAACATGCCGTTCCCGGCGTAGTCGGGAAAGATCACCGTGTCCGCTCCGGAGACGCGCACGAAGCCCGGGAGACCACCGCGGTGGGATGCGTCCGCCCCGGAGCCCTCATGGGCGCTGGCGACAAACAGGGTATCGGCGGCCTCGACGAAGGCGCGCTGGTCGGGTTCAAGCCGGCTGCCGGAGCGCGGAACCTGTGTTCCGCGCTCCAGCTCGCGGGGAGCACTGAGCTCCCGCGACTGGATGTACTTCGGGCAATTCCAAAATGCCTCGTCGATGGCGACGCGCAGCGTGCCATCTCCGGGAAGCCAAGCTTGGCCATTGATCCGGAGGCGGCGGCGCGAGAGGAGATCGATCACAAGAACGCCGATCGGCATGCCGAGAGCGAGCGAAGACGCGAGGGGGTCGCCCGGCGGAAGGAGCGCCCCTACTTCGAGCACGCTCTCTCCCCGGGTGCGGAGAAATCCCGGCGGGCCCATGGAGAAGCGACGCCCACACAGAACTCGCGGAGTCGACGCCGGCGATCACGGCGAGGCGCTGGCCCGAGAGGAACTCCGTCGCCCGCGCGGGGATGCGCGCCGCGATGCTCGCCCCAAGGCGCCTCGCAGAACCCGCAGTCCCGACCCGCGCTTGCACCGCGAGCTCCCCGGCGTGGAACTGGTGCTGGTCGCTCAGCGCTGGCCTCCTTGCATGGCACGCAGTTCGATGCTGGAGGGCCGTGCGGGTTGCACCGGGCAATCGAGGGCTTGTCCAAACCGACGCCTCATTTCGCCGCTCGCCCGGATCCGCGGCCCGGCCTTTCTGCCAAAGGCGCAGCCCAAACGAACGGAGTGCCGCGGACTATGCGGGCTGCGCGGCCCGGGCTTCCCCTTCAGGGATAGGCAGACCGTCGCGATAGGCCACGATGCGGGTGCGGAGTGCCGGGACGCGCGGGCCCGGCGTCAAGATCCCAACGAGGTTTAGGGGATCGACCGCGCTAACCCGCACACACTCGCCCGAACGCTCGCGTCGACGCGTGGCGCGCAGGGCGTCGACGGCACCGGGGAGTGCGTACTGCTCGCCCACAAAGCCTGTCACGAAGCGTCCCCCGCGCGCACTGCCACGCGCCTCCATCCGGCGCAGCGCCCAGAGCACATTTCGCCACGGTACAACGAGGCTCTCGCGAGAGAGAAGATCGCGGAAGATCACTCCCCACCGCACGAGAAGCTGCTCCGCCACCGCCTCGGCCAGCGTCTCGGCCTCGGCGCCGGCGTCGGGCGCGGGCACAAGCGACCAGCGACCCTCGGCGGCCCCTCCTGCGCGCCCGCGCCGAAGTCCAGCCCTTCGCGCACCTGAAACACCGCGGAGCGTCGCGGCCCCCCGAGGCGTCGGCCGGGTGTGTCCAGCGAGCAGCGCTCGCACGCTCGCGAAGCCATCTGCCGTCACGAGGCCACGCGAGACGAGGTCCCAGAGACCCTCCTCCACTTCCACGGGCAGCCGCCGGGTGTGGGTGATGAGCTCCCGCTGAAAGAGCGCGCCGTGCGCCCGCAGCGCATCGAGAAGATCGCGCGCGGGGCCCTCGCCGGGAATCACGGATTCTGCCTCACCGCGCGAGGCCGCCAGCAGCCAGGACAGGTCCTCACGGGTCGCGAAGGCGATGGGGGTAGCGCGCGAAGGAACGAGGCCACCGCGGCCGACGGGGCCGGGCGCCTGCGCGCCGTCTGTCTCCGTCAGCGCCGCCTCGCGCAGGGTAAGGCGCGCCCATGCGAGCTCACCGGAGAGGCACAGCGCATCGAGCCATTCCGGCCGGTAGGCCGCGACGCGGGCCGGCAGAACCGCCTCCTCCCAAGCCCCCGCCGCAAGCTCGAAGCCCTGCAGCTGATGGACGACGGCAAGAAGACCGCGCCGCCCCTCAAGCTGCGTGAAGGGCGCCACGTGCTGCCATCGCAACAGGAAACGCAAGAAGTCCTGGGCCGTGACGGGTTCGATCTCGCGCCGCAGACGCTCCATCGTGTAGCGGTGAATACGGGCGAGAAGACGCCTCTCACAGAATTCCTCGTCCGGGCTCGCCGAATCCGTGAACCGGCCGCGCAGCGCGAAGCCCTCGGCTTCCAGCGCGCCGAGAGCAATCTCGACGTCCCCGGGTGTAAGTCGCGTGTGCCGTGCGAGCGCGCCGACAGTGGTCGGGCCCATCGTCGAGAGGTGACCCCGCACGGCGAGGGTCGCGGCCGCGTCAAACCCGGGCGCGGGCCGCTCGGCCAGCGCGGACGGCGTACGCACGTCGGGCACGATCCGCCCGTTCGGGAAGAGCACCTCCACTTCGCGACGCCGCTCCGCGGCGAACCAGCGCGCGCCCGCGGCTGGATCGAGGGTCGCGGTCCGGCCCGTTCGTTCCAGCTCGTCGTACCATTCCGCAAAGGCCGCCTGCGGTTCTGCCACCACGAGATGAAGCAGTAGGTCGTGAAGTTCGTCGGCATCGCGGGGATCGGGCCGCGCCTCCTCGCACACCTGGGCCACGGCGTCGGGATCGAGGCGTCCGAGCTCACGGGCGTGCTCGGGGAGGCCGCGCCGGACGACGACTGCCCGCGTGCGACGCTCCTCGAGCGGTGCGTCGTCCAGGAAGGTGTAGGGACGGCCATTCAGGATCTCATGGGCGAGCACGGAGGGCTCGGGCGACTCGCGCAAGTGCAGGCGAACCTCTCCCCGCTCGATCGCGGTCAGGAGTGTCACGAGGCCCTCCGCGTCGGCGTGCTCATGCAAGCAGTCCGTCATGGTCTGGCGCGCGAGGATGTGGTCGGGAACTTCTATCGGTCCCGTCGCATTCTCCTGGCATTGCGCGAGAGCGGGAAAGACCGCGGCCAGGAGGTCGTCCGCCTCCATGCGCTGGATCGGCGGCGGTACGCGCCTGCCCTTGCGTTGGCGCAGCACCACGAGCGCCCGGCCGAGATTCCAGCGCCAGCGCACTGCGAAGGCGGGCGCCAGCAGCACGGCTTGGGCAAGGGTGTCGCGTGCGGTGTCCGCGCGCAGGAAGCCAGCCACGGCGTCGAGGGCAAAGCTGTGTTGGGCACCGAGCGAAAGGACGATCGCATCATCGCTCGCTGCCGCCTGGAGCTCGAAGTCGAAGCTGCGGCAGAAGCGCTTGCGCAGCGCGAGCCCAAGGGCGCGGTTCACGCGCGCTCCGAAGGGCGCATGAATCACGAGCTGCATTCCGCCCGCCTCGTCGAAGAAGCGCTCGAAGATCACGTCCTGCTGTGTCGGCAGGACACCGAGCGTATCGCGTGCGGCGGCGAGGTATCGCACGATCTGCTCGGCCCCGCCGGCGTCGAGCCCGCACTCCGCCTCGAGCCAGTCCCGCGCCGCTTCGAACTCGGAATCGGAAAGAAACGCCGCGATCGTGGCGCGCAGCTCCGAGACCTCGGCGGAGAGCTCGGCGGTCCGGGCAGGCGCCTCTCCGAGCCAGAATGGGACCGAGGGCGGGGCACCGCCCGCATCGGTCACGCGGACGGTGCCCTGCTCCACCCGGCGGATGCGCCAGGAGGTGCTTCCGAGCAGAAAGATGTCGCCGGATTGGCTCTCGATCGCCCAATCTTCGTTCACCGTTCCGATGAAGGTGTCATCGGGGTCGAGCACGACGCGGTAGTCCGCGGTCTCGGGGATCGCCCCGCCTGAGGTCAGGGCGGCGATACGCGCGCCACGACGCCCACGGAGCACGCTGTTCACGCGATCGCGGTGCACGTGAGCTCCGCGCGTACCGCGGCCAGTTTGCACACCCTCAGAGACGAGCTCGACGGTGGCGTCAAAGTCTGCCCGAGAGAGCGCAGCCATGGGTGCGGCCCGACGCACCAGAGCGTAGAGCTCATCTTCCTGCCAACTCTCGGCGGCGCAGGCCGCGACGATCTGCTGCGCCAGGACGTCGAGCGAGAGCGCCGGCGGAACGACCCGGTCGAGCCGCCCGGCCCGGACACCACGCAGCGCGGCCGCACACTCCACGAGCTCGTCGCGGGTGGTGGGGTAAAGGCGCCCTTTGGGCGTGCGCCCCGTCGCATGCCCGGAGCGACCCACGCGCTGAACGAGCGTGGCCAGGCTGCGGGGGGATCCGATCTGGCACACAAGCTCCACCGGCCCGACGTCGATTCCGAGCTCGAGGGAGGCCGTGGCCACGAGAGCCCGCAGGTCCCCCGCCCGCAGTCGCTCCTCGACGCGCAGGCGGCGCTCCTTGGACAAGCTCCCATGATGCGCGGCGACACGATCCTCACCCAGCCTTTCCGCAAGGCGATGGGCAAGTCGCTCGGCGAGACGCCGGGTGTTCACGAACACCAGCGTGGTCCGGTGATGCTCGACCTTCTGGGCGATGTGATCGAGGATCTCGTCCCACTGCTCGTTCGAGGCCACAGGACCAAGCTCGCTGCCCGGCACCTCGATCCTTAGGTCGAGGGCGCGGTGACGGCCCAGATCGATGATGGTGCAGCGCGGCCTACCCTCGGGAGTCGAGCGGTCCGCCCCTGCGCCGACGAGGAGCTGCGCCGTGTACTCGATCGGATGCTGCGTCGCCGACAGCCCGACGCGCTGGGGCGGCCGTTCACAGAGCGCAGCCAGCCGCTCGATCGTGAGCGCGAGGTGGACGCCGCGTTTTTGACCGGCCAGCGCGTGGATCTCGTCGACGATCAGCGTGTGCACGCTCCGCAGCCGCTCCCGGCTCCGCTCGGAGGTCACGAGCAAGTACAAGGACTCGGGGGTCGTCACCACGATCTGGGGCGGCCGGCGGATCATGGCGGCGCGCTGGGCGGGCGTGGTGTCGCCGCTGCGCAGCTGGACGCGAAGCGAGGGCAAACAGAGCCCGCACTCGCGGGCCACAGCGCGGATTTCGGCGAGCGGCGTCTCCAGGTTCTTGCCGACATCCGCAGCGAGTGCCTTGAGAGGGGAGACGTAGACCACCGCGGTCTCGTCGGGAAGTTCGCCGCCAGCCGCTTCGGCTGTGCGCAGGAGGCGATCGATGCAGACGAGAAATGCCGCGAGCGTCTTTCCCGAGCCCGTCGGTGCTGCGATCAGGACGTCCTCGCCGCGCTGAATCGCCGGCCAGCCCGCGGCCTGGGGTTCGGTCGGCCCCGCAGCGAAGCGCCGCAGGAACCAGCTGCGCACGGCGGGATGAAATGCAGCCAGAACGTCCATGGGAGAGTGCATGAGGCTAGCAAACAGACGGGCGACGCTCGCGGCGCGGTGCACACCCTCCTGACACCGCCCGTCAGCTGGGGGGCTGCGGGCCCGGGCACCAGCTCCGGATCCCCGTGATCCGCACCCGGATCAGTGTCGGGACGCCCCGGAAGAGGGGTGTCGTCGCATACTGCGGGTACTTGCTGCGCAGGCGTGCCGTCGCGGGGCCCGCTTCCGGATGCCGCTCGGGGTCGCCCGGCGTCACGACGCACGCGCTCCCGTCCACGCGGATCCACCATAGGCGCCGCCAGTCGTCCTCGTACTGGTCGAGAAGGACGCTCACGCGCGACGTGTCTCGAACATGCGTCACCCGAGCAAGCGTGCGTTCGCTCTTGGGCTTGCCATCAATCGGCGACCAGAGGTGAGGGCCGAGGCGTGCGAAGACGATCGGAACAATGTGGGGCGTGCGGTCGGGACCCAGCGTCGCAAGACGCGCCACGGGCCAGGTGTCGAGGAGCCGCTCAAGGGTTGCGTCCGGGAGGCGCATCGCGCCTGCTAGCATACGCCTGATGGCTCCGCTTCGAATCGCGTCGCTGCTGCCCAGCACGACCGAGATCGCATGTGCCCTGGGCTTCCTCCCGAACCTCGTGGGCCGCTCTCACGAGTGCGACTTCCCCGGCGAAGTCGCAAGCCTCCCCGCCTGCACGGCGCCCAAGTGTTCCCTCGACGGGTCGTCCCGGGAGATCGACCAGCGTGTGCGCTCCCTCGTGTCCGAAGGTCTTTCCGTCTATCGCGTCGACGCTGAGCTTCTGCGCGAGCTCTCGCCCGACGTCATCCTCACCCAGTCCCAGTGCGAGGTTTGTGCGGCGAGCCTCAAGGACGTCGAGGCTGCGGTCTGTACCTGGCTCGGCGCTCGGCCGCGGATCGTGAGCCTGGCTCCTGCGACGCTGGCCGATGTGATCGGCGACGTCGAGCGGGTAGCGGACGCCCTTTGCACGCCCGAGCGTGGACGCGAACTCCGGCACGCGCTCGAGAGGCGGATCACACGCATCGCCGAGAAGGCTGCGGCCGCGGACCGACCCACGGTGGCCTGCATCGAGTGGACCGACCCGCTCATGGCGGCCGGCAACTGGATGCCCGAGTTGGTGGCGCGCGCGGGAGGTGAGAATCTCTTCGGCGGAGCGGGAAGACACTCGCCCTTCATGGAGTGGGATGAGCTGCGACGGGCCGATCCAGAGGTGATCGTGGCCCTGCCCTGCGGTTTCGATCTCGCCCGCACGCGACGCGAAATGGAACCCCTGGCTGCGCGGAATGGCTGGCGGGACCTGCGCGCGGTGCGCGCGCGGCGAGTCTATCTCACGGATGGCAACGCCTATTTCAACCGCCCTGGGCCGCGGATCGCTGAGTCCCTCGAGATCTTGGCGGAGATCCTGCACCCCGAACTCTTCGAGTTCGGGCACGCGGGGCGTGCCTTTGAGCGCTGGGTGTAGGCTAGACCTCGATCCCTCGGCTTCCAGAGATGTCGAGTCGAGAAGGATCTCCAAGGATCCGGCACGACGGCTAGGCGGGTTCGGACTCGATCTCCAGCAGCAGGTCGCCCGCCTCCACCCGCGTCCCGGGAGACAGCACGATCTTCGCGATTCGGCCGCCGATGGGCGCGGTCACGTTGGTCTCCATCTTCATCGCCTCGACCACGGCGAGGCGCTCGCCCTCGCGGCGGGCGTAGGAGACGACGAGTCCGGGGAGCGGCGCTCCAACCTCGCGCACCTCATCCGGGTTCGCCTTGCGATGGGTCTCAACCACAATGCCCAGCTGCTTATCGCGCACCGAGATGCGGCGCGGTTGGCCATTGAGCTCCAGGAAGACCGCCCGCCGACCCTCGACGTCAGGCTCCGAAACGCCCACCAGGCGGATCACGAGCGTCCGCCCCCGGTCGACGTGGACGTGAATTTCCTCCCCCGGAGCCATCCCGTGAAAGAAAGCGCGCGTGGGGAGGACCGACACGTCTCCGTATCTCGTGCGCTGATCTTGAAACTCGAGCAGCACCTTCGGGTACAAGAGGTAAGACGTCGTCGAGTACTTCCAAGGCAAAATCGGACAGCCGCCCTATGGCTTCCCTGAGCCGCGGCCTCGTCGGCCTTGAATCGGTGGAGCGAGAAGCGGTCTTCATGCGCGTAGATGCCAATCGAGCGAATGCCGAGTTCCGTGCATGCGCGGTACACGCGGATGGCGATTTCGCCGCGGTTGGCGACGAGCAGCCGACGGATTGGTCGGGGCATGGAGGAAGACTAGCCCCGCCTATCGCCCCGAAGCGATGGGCTACGTTCGGCCGAACCATCTTGGAGGGGACGTGGTCCCGCACCGGGTTCGATCCCTCATGACCTGTGTTGCGCTTGCGGCCCTCTTGGCCTGCCAAGACGGAGGGCGGCGCTACGAAGGGCGCGGCATCGTGCGCGAGGTCGAGCCCGAGCTGCGCCAGCTCGTGATCGAGCACGAGGACATTCCCGGCCTCATGCCCGCGATGACCATGAACTTCGACGTCGCCGACCCCAAGCTTCTCGCGCAAGCGAAGCCTGGCGAGGCCGTCGACTTCGAGGTCTCCTTCGACGGCCGCAGCTACCGAATCACCCGGCTCCAGCCGCGGGAGAGCACGCCGGGCGCTATCCCTGGGAGCGGGCCGCGACTTGCGGAAGTTGCGGCGGGCGGCGATCCCGCACCGGATTTTCATCTGGTCGACCAGGACCAACACCCTGTCACGCTCGCCTCTTTGCGCGGGTTCTTTGTGGTCCTGGACTTCGTGTATACGACTTGTCCCGGGCCTTGCCCCATTCTCACGAGCTCTCACGTCACGCTCCAGCGCTCTTTGACGCCCGCGCTGCGCGCACACACCCGCTTCATCTCGATCTCGCTCGATCCGGAGAAAGACACACCGCAAGTCCTCCGCCGCTACGGCGCGGCCCGCGGCGTGGATTTCGAGACGTGGTCGTTCCTCACCGGACCACCAGCCGAGGTCTCGGACGTTTTGACACGCTATGGCGTAGGTAGCGTTCGCCAGCCGGACGGTACGATCAACCACCTTGTCATTACCTTCCTGATCGATGCTGACGGCCAGATCACGCAGCGCTACGTCGGTCTCGAGCATGACCCCGACGAGATCGCAGGCGATCTTGCGAAGCTGCTTCAGGCGTCGACCGAGAAGAGCGCACGCACGCAATGAGAGCGCCTGATGTCATTGTGGTGGGCGGTGGCGTTGTGGGGGCATCCGTCGCCTTCCATCTCGCACGCGAGGGGATGGGGGTTGCGCTTCTCGAGCGCGCTGGACTCGCGGCAGCGGCCTCGGGCGCCGCCGCGGGAATGCTGGCTCCGATCGGCGAGGCTCGGGCCGCGGGGCCCCTCTTGCGCCTCGGCCTTCTGGCGCTGCGCGGCTTCGAGGCGCTCTGCGAGGAAGTGCGCGAGCGCTCGGGAATCGACCCTCAATACCTGGCGTCGGGCGCGCTGCGCGTTGCACTCAGTGACGACGAGGCACAGGCGCTGCGCGCGCGCGCGCGGGCTCTGATGGCCGACCCAGAGCTCGGGATCGAACTCGAATGGCTTGACGCAGGGGCCGCGCGGGCCGTGGAGCCGGGCCTCTCCTTCGCGACCCGCGGCGCCCTCTGGTCGCCGCGGGAGGGACATGTCCTCTCGCCGCTACTCACCTGCGCCTACGCTGCAGCAGCCGCTGCGCTCGGGGCGCGCATCGAGACCGGGGTGCCGGTCGAGGGGCTCATGTGTGAGGGCGATGGGGTCAAGGGCGTACGCACGTCGACGGGACCCCGCCCGGCGGGCGCAGTCGTGCTGTGTGCCGGCGCGTGGACGCCGGGTTGTATCGGTTGGCTTCCCGCCGCCCGGCCCGATCTCCTTCCGGTGGTCCCGGTGCGAGGCCAGACCGTCATCCTCGAAGCGCCACGCCCCAGTCCTGGAATCATCGTCTCTGGGAGCCGCGCCTACCTCGTACCCAAGCGCGACGGAACGCTGATCGTGGGGGCGACCGAGGAGCACGTTGGCTTCGACTGTCGTGTCACGGCGGCAGGCGTGCGCGGGCTGCTGGACGCCGCGCCGAGCCTTGTGCCCGAGCTGCAAGGCGCGAGCTTCCGTTCCGCCTCGGCCGGGCTCCGCCCCGGCAGTCCGGATGGCCTCCCCGCCCTCGGAGCGTGGCCAGCCGCGCGCGGACTTTTCGTGGCGGCCGGCCACCACCGCAATGGCGTGCTGTTCTCGGCCGTGACCGGCCGCTGGATGGCGGACCTCGTGCGCGGCAAGGCGCTTCCCGACGAGGCTCGCCCGCTCGCGCTCGAGCGCTTTGCGGGTTCGCCCTCCGCGCACTAGCCCATCGGGTACAGGATCTCCCGCGCGATCCGCTCGCAGGCCGCGAGGGCCTCCTCGGACAGCTTCACCTCTGCGGCGCCAAGCGTTTCTTTGAGCTGGTCGGGATGGGTCGCTCCAATCAGAGTCGAAGCCACATAGTCGCGCGAGAGCGTAAACGCCGTCGCAAACGTCGCGAGCGGAAGGGCGGCCTCCCGTGCGACCTCGGAGAACCGCGCCGTTGCCTCGAGCGTGCGAGGATTCACAAAGCGAGCCGTCATCGTCCGCGTCCTTGCGTCGCCATCCTGGTAGCGGCTGAAGCGGGCTCCTGGGGGGAAGGCGCCGTCCTGGTATTTGCCTGAGAGCACGCCGCCCGCAATCGGGCTGTAGGCCAACAGGCTCACTCCCTCCCTGCGACACACGGTGGCAAGCTCATCGTCGAAGCGGCGGTTTAGGAGACTGAAGTTGTTCTGGATCGTCTCGTAGCGCACGCTGCCACGAAGCTCGGCCTTCCACAGACTCTTGGTGAGTCCGTAGACGCTCTCGTTGCTGCATCCGACCACGCGCACCTTGCCCGCGCGCACGACCGCATGGAGACCTTCGAGCGTCTCGTCGATCGGCAGCTCCGGATCCGGCCAGTGGGTTTGGTAGAGGTCGATGTAGTCGGTTCGCAGCCGCGAGAGGCTCGTATCGACGGCGCGCTGGATCGAGAACCGATCGAGCCCGGTGCGTCCCGCACGCACGGGTGCGCGGAACCAGCCGCCGCTCGGACCCGCAACCTTGGTCGCCACGACGATCGCGTCCCGCCGCTTGCTCGCAAGCCACTTGCCGACGATCTCCTCCGAGACACCCGCCCACTTCGGATCGGGCGGAACCGGATAGACCTCGGCCACGTCGAGGAAATCCACCCCGGCCTCGAAAGCCCGATCCAGGATGTCAAAGCTCGTGGCTTCGTCCGCCATGCTTCCGAAGGTCATCGTGCCAAGTCCAATTTCTGAAACGATCAGACCGGATCGGCCGAGGCGTCGCCGCTTCATGGTGTCCTCGGCTCAGGCCTTCGCACTTGGCCGCGACGACACGGCATCGTACCAGCGCTGGAGATTCTTCTGATTGGGCTGGATGCGGATGTTCGACACCCGGCCAAAGTCGATTGCCGTGAGCGCCGTGATGTCCGCGATCGTAAAGTGGGGCCCGGCGATGAAAGGCCGGGCCACGAGTTCGCTGTCCAGCCATTCGAGTCGCGTCTGCGCCAGGCTGCGGCACACCTCGCCATACTCAGGCACTTGATGGATCCGGCCCTTGAAGAATGCATGCGTGTTCTGAAAGCAGCCGGTGACGTAACGGAAGAGTTCGAGCTCCATCCGGCGCTGCCACATTTCGGTGAGAGCTCGCTCCTTGGGTGTCGTCCCAAAAAGCACGGGGTGCGGCTGCACTTCTTCGACGTAGCGGCAAATCGCAACTGACTCCGCGAGCATCGTGCCGTCGTCGAGCTCCAGCACCGGAACCCCGCCAAGAGGGTTTTTTGCGAGAAACGCCGGCTCTCGGTTTTCGCCCTTGCCGATGTCAACCTGCACGACCGTCGGCATCGTGAATCCTTTTTCCGCAAGGAAGATGCGGACGCGGCGGGGGTTCGGAGCGATCGCACTGTCGTAAAGCTTCACGGGGGCCTCCTCGGATGGGACCCCATCTTACCGGCAGCGAGCCGATCACGCGCGCCCCCTCGTCTCGCGGGAGGCCTTGGGTCTCGAGTTCCGCCGGGCGGTTAAGGCTCCACACGCAGAAGCCCAGGCGTTCCCGAGAGTCGGGCGAAGGGGAAGGGCCCTCCCGCGCCTTGCGTCGGCCGACGCGCCGATTCGGCGATGCTGTCCCCGCCGGCCGAGCCCGAGCACAACGCGCCTCGAGACCCCCCCCTCGCGCCGGCCGGCGCCTAGTCGGACGGGGCACGCGCCCCTGCGGCTCCGCAAGGGGATTCGGTCACCGTGAGTCCCGGAGGTGAGCGGGTTGCGGCGAACCTAGGATTGCCGGGCCGCTTTGGCACCGATCACCGGGCCCGCACGAACAATACGGGAGCGCGGGCCTTCGCCTGATTCCTGCGCGAGGCGCCGCCTGCGAGGGGCTTCGCGTTCGCCCCGCTCTTTCTGCCACTTCTTCGTCTCACCCTTTCGTCGATCGACCTGACACGGCAACTTGTCTGCGCGGTGCGTTGTCGCCGTGTCTTCACGCCGCCGCAGGTGACAGTTTGCACGTATAATGCCCGCAGAGAGGAGAAGCCATGCCGGTGCTACAGGCAAACAACGCGGGGCCCATCGAGATCTACTGGCAAAAGAGCGGCCAGGGCGAGCCCGTGATCCTGGTGGGGGGTCTCACCAGCACGCTCGAGGTCTGGGGGCGGCAAACTCCAGCGCTCGCGGCGCATCACTGTGTCATCTCCTTCGACAACCGTGGGAGCGGCCGAACGCGCACCCCGACGGACGACGGCGTACGCACCCCCCAGCGCTTTGCCGGCGACGTGCTTGCTCTCCTCGACGGCCTACACCTTACGCGGGTGCACCTTGTCGGCGCATCGATGGGCGGGATGATCGTGCAAGAGTTCGCGCTGGCTCATCCGAGCCGCTTGCGCTCGCTCACCGTCTGCTGCTCCTCCTTTGGAGGGAAAAACGCCGTTATCGCCGCGCCCGAGGTCGTGCGGGCCATGATCGAGGGCTCGGCAGAAGGTGCGAGCCCCGAAGCGCTGCGCGCTGGCATGGAAGTGCTGTTCCATCCCGACTCATTGAAAGGCGAGTGCGATGCCTTGAATTTCTACGTCGGGACCAAACGGGCGTTCCCGCACACGCCCGAAGAGATCGCACGCCGGCTGACGGGCATCGCCAGCTTCGATGTGTTCGATGCGCTCCCGCGCCTCACGGTTCCCACGCTCGTGCTCACGGGCTCGCATGACCGTCTGGTCCCACCCGAGAACTCGCACCGGCTCGCGGCACGGATTCCGGGGGCACAGCTCACTGTGATCGAGGGCGGCGGCCACGTGTTTTTTGTCGAGCAGCCGGAGGCGGCCAACCGCGCGCTCTTGGATTTCTTCGCCAAGCACTAGGCGGGCGCAATCGGCAGCCGGACGCGCACGGTGGTTCCGCGGCCGAGCTCGGATTCGACCGCGATATCGCCGCCGTGCTTGCGGACAATCTCATACGAGATGACGAGCCCAAGCCCGGTGCCCTCTCCTTCAGGCTTGGTCGTAAAGAAGGGATCAAACAGGCGCTCGACCGCTTCGGCGGGGATACCGCAGCCATCGTCCTGAATCGTGACGACCACTTCCGATCCCAAGACGTTCGTCCCAAGCTGAATCTCTCCGCCGTCGGGTCCAAGCGCCTGCCCCGCGTTCAGTACCACGTTGAGGAGGACCTGCTTGATTTCCTGCTGGGCACAGGAAACCGGGGGAAGCTCGGCAAAGCGCCGTTCGATCCGCGCGCGGTGGCGCAGCTGCGGGGCCGCCACACGAAGTACATTTTCAAGCAGTGCGTTGAGATCGACCAGCTCGCGCTCACCGCGACCGGCGTGAGAGAACCCCTTCACATCGCGTACGAAGGTCGCTGCCCGGTCGACGCCTTCAATCGACTCCTCGAGCAGCTCATCCCCTTCGTCAAGCAGCTCGGCGACCGGCCCGGCGGCGCCCTTGTCCTCCAGGAGCGCGCAGAGCGCGGACCAATGGCTCCGCAGCATGCTCAGGTTTGCCCGAATGAACGCAATCGGATTGTTGATCTCATGGGCGATACCCGCGGCCAACTCGCCGATGGCCGAAAGGCGAGCCGAGGTCACGAGCCGATTGCGCAGGGTGACCACTTCACGCAGGTCGCGCACGACGACGACGAGCCCGATCGGTGAACCCTGTTTGTCGCGCAAGAGCGATGACGAGATCGACACCGGGATGCGGTGGCCGTGGGCCGGCAGGAGCTCGCATACCCGGTCGTCGGATTCGCGAATGGAATCCACCAGCGAGACCGTGAGCAGCTGGGACACCGGCACGCCGAGCAGCCGCTCGGGGTGCGCTGCGGCGAGCCGCGCGAAGCCTTCGTTCACGGTGCGCACCCGTCCGTCGAGGCGCAGCAGCGCGACCCCGTCGGGCAGCGTCTCCAGGATCTCGCGGGCGAACGCACCAGGCGCGGGAAAGGAGTAGCCGAAGCGCCGGAAGTTCCACGCGATCGTGAGGCCGAGGAATGCAAAGGACGCCGTTCCGAGCCGCGGGAGCTGGATATTGAAAAGCGGGAGGAGCCCGTCGGTCAAGGAGGCCACGACGAGGGGCACGACGATGCCCAGGGCAATCGCGCGGGCTTGGCTGCGTTCACCCGGCGACATGAAGCTGCGGTACGAGCGTACGCCGAGGGCGATCGCCCCACCCAGCCCCGACACCGTAAAGAGGTAGAAGCCGATGTAGGCGGGACCGAGTCGGTAGGCCCAGCCCCAGCTCGTGCGCAAGACGGAGGGATGGATCCACGGAGTGCAGAGGTCGATCGCAAGAAAGACTGCAGCCGCCGCGTAGAGCCTCGGCAGCCAGTGGCTGTAGCGAGGCGCATCGATCCCCGTAATCTCGAGGAGAAGGTGCAGCGCAAGAGGCCCCGTCCACACCCACCCCAAAGCGGAGATGCGCACGAGCCAGAGCGCGACGTCCGCGCTCTGGCAGGTATTCCAAAGCACCTCGCACAGCGCCCACAGGAGCGTTCCCGCCATCAGGGTCGCGGCGAGGCGGTTCGCTTTCTGGGCGGGATCCGGCGTCCAGATCGTGCTCGCGGCAATCGCAGCGATGATGCTCGCACCGAGGGGGATCAAGACGTAAAGGTGCATCCGCGAGCCCTGGCCTCCCCATCCGCCGGATCGAGAAGCCGATGGCAGCTCAGCCCAGGGCGCTCGGCCGGGCCGACCCGGCTGCGGCTTCGACGCGAGGCCCGAGGCTTGAGGCGCGTTGCCTCCGCCGGCGGACTAGAAACCGCCCCATGTGAAGTATCGGATCGCCACCTCGGCTGCGACCTTGACCAGCCTGTTGAAGGCCACTTGCCACTGGTCCACGCCGTCGTAGCAGCGGTCATTCCAGCGGCCCTCGAGCTGGGCGATGTGATCCTGCGTCGCCGCCGCCCATTTCGCGTCATCGCGCTCTTCCGCCATCGCCTTCACGTTTTCAAAGTGGATGAGTTGCTTGGCGATCCGCTTGCACTCCGCCACGTGGACGTCGCCGTTGCGGTCTGCCGTCATGGATTGTCCGTTGAGTGAGGGCGTGGATGCGCTTGGGGTCGCCGCGGCTGCGGCGAGCGGAAGGGCGATCGTGATCCCCATCACCAAAATCGCGAGAGTGCGCATGCAGGTGCTCCTCGACGGGGGGTCGCTTGCCTATCGGCTGGACACGGCGGCGGGTGTAGAGCCCGGGCGCAGCCCGGACTGCCTAGGCGAGTTCTCGCAGCGTGGTGAGGGCAAAAACCAGCAGCGTCCCTTGCGGATCGAAGAACCGGGTCTGCACGAGGCAGGTCCGGCCGCGCCGGTGGACGACCTCGCTCTCGATGCGGAAGCGATCCGAGACGACGGGCTCGAAGTAGTCCGTGCGCATGTTGACGGTGACAAGAGGATGGCGAGGCGAGCCCCGCGCACGCCCGGCCCGGAAGGTGTGCAGCGCAACGAGATCGACGTACACCGGCGTAAAGCCGCCGAACAGGGAGCCACGGAAGTTGCGCAGCTTGGCGGGAAGCGCGCAGTCGAGAAGCAGATAGCCGTTGCGCTCCTCGAGCACCCGCCACTCATGGGCGTCGAGGAGGTCGCCGATCGGATGACCCCGGCCGATCAGGCGCCCGGGCTCGGGATTGCGCCAGGGCGCGTCCGTCGGGAAGACCGCCGACTCCGCGGGCGTTTGTCCGGCCTTCTCGCGCGCGTCGCTCATCCCGCGGGCCGCGCCCTACACGCGTTCGGCGATGGCGTGCGCGGTGCGGTGGGCGAGCGCCATGCAGGTGAGCATCGGGTTCACGGAGGGGCTCTGAGGAAACACGCTGGTGTCGGCGATCCAGAGGTTCTCGAAATCGTGGCACCTCCCCAGTTCATCCACCACGCCTCGCCGCGGGTCTCCGTGCATGCGCGCGGTGCTGAACACGTGATTCCCACCGCACACCACGTCCTTCGGGCGCAGCCTCTTTGAGCGTAGAGGCTCGGCTTCGCTTAGCGAGTGGAGTTCCTCTGCCACGCCATGGACCGCTGGCAGAATCTTGCGGGCACCGGCTGCAAAGAAGATCTCCGCCAGCACCCAAAGGGCCCGCTGGAGAATCGGCAGGTCGCGCTCATCGAGGTGCCAGGCCAGCGCGGGATCGAGCGTCCCGCGGCGCGCGCGCACGGTGCCGAGGGAGGAGTGGCAACTCGAAATGGCGTCCCAGGTCGCGGAGTACGGGATCTCGGCCAAGCGGCGCTTTAGATCATGGCCGAACCCCGGCGTGCGTACGGCCAGCACGCCGGGCGGCGCCCAGAGCGTCTCGAGCTTAAAGCCCTCACGCAGGAAGTGACGCGACTGGTAGCCCTGGGTCGCGCCGAACTGCGGATCGGTGCGTTCGGGGAAGATTCCCTGAATCGCCACGCCGGGATGAAACTGGAGATTTTGGCCGACTTGTCCCGACGAGTTCGCAAGTTCCCCGCTGCGCTGGAGAAGAACGGGCGTCGCCATGCAGCCGGCCGAAAGCACGATCACCTTCGCGCGAACCTCGAAGCGGTAGCTGGGTCGCCCCGAGAACGGAGCCACCACCTGCCCCACGACTGCGTGCGCCTGGCGACCCTCCGAGACCACCTTCTGTACCTGCACGCTCGTCAGCACACGCGCACCGGCACGGAGCGCCGCAGGCACGTAGGAGATGTCCATGCTTTGCTTCGCGCGGCTCCGGCAGCCGGTAAAGCACTCGCCGCTGCCTCGACAGCCACGCACGTTCCGGGGGATGGACTCGCTCGAGTAGCCGAGGGCATCGCAGCCTCGCTTGAAGAGCAGATTGCGCGCGCCTTGGACATTTTCGGGGGTGGGCGCGATCCCGAGGAACTTCTCGACGGACTCGTAGTGGGGGCTGAGGTCCGAAAGCGTCGTGTGGGCGAGCTCGAACCGCGTGCACCAGCGCTCGAGAGTAAAGTCCGGGGCGCGCGGACAGATTGCGGAGTTCACGAGCGAGCCGCCCCCCAAACAGATCGCTTGCATCGTGGGCATCACGTACCCGCGCGTGGCGCGCAGGCCCCCCTCGCGGAGCGTTCGGGTCATCGAGCGTGCGCCGTCCCACTCGTAATCCTGGGGGGTGACGGGCGGCCCCTCCTCCAGCAGCACCACGCGCTTTCCGGCCTCGGCGAGCTCCTTTGCCACGACGGCGCCCCCCGGGCCCGAGCCCACGACCACGACGTCAGCTTGCTCGCGAAAGTCTTCGCTGTATTGCGCAAAGACGCGGATCTCGCCCGAAGGCAGACGAGCGATCACGGTAGGGCACCTTCGGCGTAGTCGGCGCGCAGCGGACCCGCCGGGCCTAGAGGTGTCCCGTCACTCGGAGGCGTTAGGTCTGCGGCGCGAAGTGCGATCGTTGAGGGCAGAGCGCCGATGCGCGGATAGAGCAGGTCCGCTTCGCAAATCGGCGTCGGGATCTCACGCGGAGCGAGGCCGAGCGCTCGTAGCACGGCGGGCGAGGACATGTAGCCCATCGTGAGGATCGCCCGCAGACTCGTGAAGACAAGGCGCCGTGCGAACAGCGAGCTGCGCTCCCAGCCGGCCAGAGCGGCAACTCTCTGCTCGGGCGAGAGGCGCGAGAAGCGCCGCATCCCGCCGCCGAGCAGACCTCCTGTCGCGGGAAAGAACATGGTCGCGTGCTCGACCAGAAAGAAGAGCATTCGCATGAGGATCCGCAAATGACGCGGCGCCGCGGCCACATAAAAATCCACAAAGGCGGGAATCCGCGCCTCGCGGCCGGACATGGGGATCGCGCCCCCAGGAGGGAAGAGGGTCTCCGCGGCGGCGTCGACCACGGCCAGCTCAGAGCGGGAGAGCAAGACGGGCCGCGACGCGGGGCGGGAGTAGCCGAGGAAGATCCGGCTCAGCGCGTAGCCGGTGGCGGCGACGAGGGCGAGTGCCAGAAGCGTCATCGCGCGAATCATAACGCGGCGCCCGCACCGGGCTCCGCGAGGCCCAGTCCGGTCGGCTCTCCCAGTTCAAGCGCTCCCGCGGGCACTCGATAAGAGATGGGATGGATTTTGCCACGACGGCGGGGCTCGCGACAGCGATCGTCGCACTCTACACGGCGCTCTTCCACGGCTCGATCTTCGTGCTGCGCCGCAGTGCCCGCGAGCACCTGTGGTTCGCAGGCATGGCCTTCGCGGTCGCGGGCTTCGCCTTGAGCGGCCCGGCCTTCTATGCCACTCGCTCGGCGAGCGAGGGCGCCTTCCACCAGGGCCTGCAGATCGCATGCTTTGCGGCAGTGATGGTCTGCTTTACGAAGTTCAGCCTGGCCTACTTGAAGCTCGAACGCCCCCTCCTCGTCCGCATGGCCACCATCTTCGCCCCGCTGTACGCCGCATTCGCACTGTTCACACCCTGGTTCTTCAGTGGCATACCGATCGTTCACCACGCCGGCCGCTTTAGCAGGGAATTCACCGAGTCGCAGATCAGCGTCTACGGTAGTCTCGCCATCACGTGCCTCGTCGGTTTCTTCCTCTACGTGATGGCGCTCTATATCCAGAATCTCTCTCGTCCTGATCTTCACGTGAAGCCGGTCCTCGCCACTCTCGTCATCTGGTTGGGCGTCGGGCTCAGCGACTGCGCCGTGGTGGCGAAGGTCTACGATGCACCTTACCTGCTTCCTTTCGGGTACCTCGGCGTCGTGATCGTGATTTCCGGCGTACTGGTGGGCCGCCTCGTCCAATCGATGGACAAAGCGGAGCATTTGGCCGCAAACCTCCACGAACTCGTCGAGGAACGCACGGCCGAGCTGCGACAGAAGGATCTGCAGCTCGCCCAGGGCGAAAAGATGGCCGCGATTGGCACGCTCGCCGCAGGCATCGCGCACGAAATCAACAACCCCATGGCCTTCGTGACCTCGAATCTGAATCGGCTTGCGGAGCTGTGGCAAAAGCCAGACCAGGCCGCAGAGGTCGAAGAAATTATGGCCGAATGCCGGGAAGGAACCGCCCGGATCCGGACTATCGTGTCGAACCTGCTTCAGGTGACGCGGCGGAGCGAGGGACGAATTGAGTGTGTGGACCTATGTCAGGTCGTGCGCCAAGTCCTCCCAATCCTGCAGCAGGAGGCCCGCTTCCGCGCCCAGCTTCGGGCTGAACTCGCAGCGGTGCCGCGGGTCACGGGCGAGGCGGGCCTTCTCGGTCAGGTGGTGTTGAACCTCGTGCTAAACGCGCTCCAAGCCATTGAGGAGGGTGCGCCCCTCGACAACGAAGTCGTCGTATCGACGGCGCTCGAAGCGGGTCGCGTGTTGTTGTGCGTCCGGGACACGGGGAAGGGCATCGCGCCCGAATCGATGCCGAAGATCTTCGATCCGTTTTTCACGACCAAGGAGTTGGGCAAGGGCACCGGCGTTGGCCTCGCGATCTCCTACCAGATCGTGAGCCAGCACCGCGGGACGATTCACGCCGAGTCGGGGCCGCGCGGGAGCCTTTTCACGGTCGCGCTACCACCCGCTCCCGGCTAGCGAACGCTCAGAGCAGCCCGTCCCAGAACTGCAGTTCCTCGTCGCCCGGCGCCTTTGCGAGGGAGCACTCGCCTCCCAGCAAGAGGGTCGGTCGAAGCACCGGGTCGTAGCGCGGCCAATCGGGAAGCGCATCGTGCCCGGGGCTTCCCCCATGGGCGAAGGCAATCCAAGCCCCCTGAATGCGTGCGCATAGCTGCGCGACCCCGGGACCCTCCCCCACGAACGCACGCAGGGCGGGCAGCACCGCAGTACCGAAAACGAAGGGGACATCGAGCCCGTGGCAGGCGCCGAGCGCTCCGCCGAGGACGGGCGATTCCCAGGTAAAGAGGTAGCTGTAGACACCCGGAGCGTGCGGGCCCTGGGCTTCGGCCAGGCGGGCCGCGGGCATACCGAACACGCGGTCGCCTTCAATCGCGTTCCACAGCGAGATCGGCGAAGCCTCCTGCCCGGCACGACGCGCTCGCCGATAGACTTCCAACGCGCGCTCGGCGTGCGAGCGCCCCATGGCGTCGCGACCAGGGACCACCCGCTCGAGGCGGCGCACGAGCCGGATCTCGTCGAGCGTCTTGAGCTTGGCGTCCGCGAGCGCGAAGAGCTTCCATTCATCTCGGTTGGTCCCAATGAGCAGCGAGACGCCCGATGCGGCACCGTCGGCAATCGCTTCAAGGGGCTGGCGCGGGAGAACGCGACCGTCGACCACCGGCTGGAACGGGAGCCCCCCCACACTCCCCAAGAGGCCGCCGAGGATGCGCTGCTGCGCAGCGAGAATTGCCGACACCGGTGCCGCGCGCAGGCCCTCGAGGTCCGTCAGCGAGAGACCCAGCTCCTTCATGAGCGCGTAGGCCACACGCTCGCCCTGCTCCGGGGTCGAGACGTTGTGCGCGGCCCCGCTTTGCGCGATGGCGCCCCGGAATAGGCCCCGTGCCGAGGGGGTGCCGAGCAGCGTCCCAACGCTCATCCCACCTGCCGACTCGCCGAAGATGGTCACCTGGTCGGGATCGCCGCCAAAGAGCGCCGCATGGTCACGGACCCATTCGAGGGCTGCGATTTGGTCGAGAAGGCCGAAGTTTCCACAAACCCCGCCCTCTTCGTCGCCAAGCGCCGGCAGCGCGAGAAAGCCGAGCGCACCGAGCCGATAGTTGAGGGTCACGACAACGATGTCGCCCAGAGCCGAAAGCCGAGCGCCGTCGTAGGGCGCTTGCGAGCCTGAGCCGAAGACGAAGCCGCCGCCATGGATCCAAACGAGCACGGGGCGGCGTCGGCCGTCGCCTGCGACCGGAGTCCATACGTTGAGGGTGAGACAGTCCTCGCTTGTCTCGGTCGCTGGTAGACCCAGGAGTGCCCCCACCATGCTGGCGTTTTGGGGGGCACAGGGGCCAGGTTGCGTCGCCTCTCGGATCCCAGTCCAGGGCTCGGGCGGAAGCGGCGGGCGGAGCCGCAGCCCGCCTACTGGGGCGCGCGCGTAGGGAATGCCCCGAAAAACCTCAATACCGTCACTCTGGGTTCCTCGGACTTGGCCTGAGCGTGTTTGGACGACTGTCACCGTGCCCTTTGTTTCCCGCGCCGCGACCCGGCCGCGTCACGAGACCTTAACACGGGGACAGTGGATCTCGAGACGGTTCTCAAAGAGGAGGGAGGCTGCCTGTAACGCGATCTTCCGGAGCCTGGGAGCTGGCTTTGCCCGCGGGAGGCGTGAGCCTGCGCAACCACGGACGGAAAGGCCGTGGAAAGAGGCTCTCCCGGAGCGATACGAATCGGTGAAGGGCAGGAAGCGCTCGAGCGGTCTGCTGGGGAGGGTGAACGCTGCGTGCGCGGCGGTCGGCGGCAGCGGCGCGTCCCGCAAGACCCGTCTCGGAACTCTCGGAGGCCCAGCGCAGGCGTGCTCGGGTTTCCGCGGAGACCTCCAGGGCCCCAATCCAGTAGAGAAAGGCCACCCAAAAGGACTTCGAGGGTCGCAAAGCTGCGCCGGCCGTCAGCGCTGCCGCGCCCCCTACCACGACCTCAAGCGGCACTGGGCCGTCGAGGCCTCGTCCGGTGAGATACAGAACAGCCATCAGCCCAAAGCCGACCAGCATCCCTATGCTGCTCGCGATGTAGGTGGGGGTAATCCACTCGCCCCGCCACTGCTCGATTTCGAGCCCGCAAGCGCTGCAGGCGGCGTGGAAGCGCAGCGCCCCGGCGAACAGACAACCCGAGCCGCAGCACGGGCAGCGCTCGCGAACGACGCAGATGCAAAGAAGGCGCAGGAACTCCACGGCCCCATCTTAGCCCGCCGAGAAGGGCCGGCGGCTTAGAATCCCGCGATCACCACCGGGTCGGCCTGGATGCGTTGGAGACGGGCGCGCCTGGCAAGCACGCTCTTCGAGAAGCTGTACTGGGGCTTCTGGCCGGACGCGAGGAGCTGGTCCAGGCGGTTTGGCCCCATGTTGTAGGCCGTGAGCGCGAGCTCGCGCTTGCCGAAGCGGCCGAGCATCTCCACGAGGTAGCTCACGCCGATCCGCACATTGGTCACCGGGTCGAACAGTGTCGTCCGGTTCTTCCAGGGGATGCCGAGGTCCTCCGCCACACTGCGGCCAACAAAAGCGTTGATCTGCATCAGGCCAAGGGCACCTTGCGGCGACACAGCATCCGGTCGAAAGCCACTCTCCTGCTCCATGACCGCAAGGGCCAGAAGCGCATCAAGGCCGTGCTCTCGCTCCGCAGACATGAGCACGTCCGCAATCGCAACGCGCGCACGCGGGTCAATCTCGGGCCCGCGGTCCGCAAGAATCGTTTGGATCTGGGCAGCGCGGCCGCGCTCTTCCACTCCGAAAGGTCGGCCTAAGCGAAGAGTCGAGCATGCCGGGAGCACAAGCAGGACGCTGGCAACCAGCAAAAGGCGAGCGCCACGCCGCATATGTCTACCCCCAAACGGTGGACCCACCGTGACGGTACGGAAGGACGCGATGCCAATCCGTGACAGCCGTCACACTATTGCGGCTGAGGCACGCAACTCGGTGGCGCAAGTCCCCATTTGCGGGATTTCACATGCAAGAGAGCAGCAAAGTCCGAGAGTGCTCGGACCGCTGAAGACTACCTTTACCCGCGGGAAGACGGGTCTTTCCACCATGGATAGAAGGCGGGCATGTCCTTCGAAACGCGCAACTTAAACTGCGGCGGACGCTTTTCCAGGAAACTTTGTACGCCCTCATAAGCATCTGCAGACCGCCCCATCGAGAAGATCGCTTTCGAGTCGACGAGGTGCGCGGTGTAGGGGTGATCCGCTCCGAGCATGCGCCAGAGCATCTGCCGCGCGAGTGCGACCGACACTGCACTTGTGTTGTCCGCGATCTCTCGCCCGAGCGCACGCGCGGCGGGCAATAGCTCGGCCGCAGGCAGGACCCGGGAGACCAAGCGGCCCGCGAGTGCTTCCTCAGCGGAGAAGATGCGCCCGGTCGCCACCCACTCCATCGCTTGGCTGATGCCGACAATGCGCGGCAGGAACCAGCTCGATGCCGCCTCTGGGACGATCCCGCGGCGTGCGAAGACGAAGCCCATTTTTGCGCTCTGGCTCGCGAGACGAACGTCCATGGGCAGGGTCATCGTGATTCCCACTCCGACCGCCGGCCCATTAATCGCCGCGATCACCGGCTTCTTGGATTCAAAGATGCGCAGCGTCACCTGGCCGCCGCCGTCGCGGTGATCCTCCAGCCGCTCTTGTCCGCTCGCGTCGAAGGTATTCCCTCCGCTCCCGAGATCGGCCCCCGCGCAGAATCCGCGCCCTTCTCCCGTGACGATCACGGCTCGTACGTCGTCGTTCGCGTCGATCTCATCGAACGCCGCGATCAGCTCGTGCTGCATTTGGGTGGTGAAGGCATTGAGGCGGTCTGGCCTGGAGAGCGTCAGCGTGAGCACGCGGTCCGTGATTTCCGTGCGAAGCGTCTGGAAAGCCATCGGGTCCTCCGTCGGTGCGGGCAGGCGCATGATACTCTGCTCCGAGGAGGTATCACGATGACGGATTTCGGCGTGAGCATGTTCCCGACAGACTATGCGATCCAGCCCGTCCCCCTCGCCCGCGCCGCGGAGGAGCGCGGCTTCGAGTCCCTCTTCTTCCCCGAACACACGCACATTCCGGCGAGCCGACGGACACCGTGGCCGGGAGGAAGCCCACTTCCGCAGGAGTACTGGCACACGCACGATCCCTTCGTCGCACTGGGCGCTGCCGCTTCGGTCACCACGCGTCTTAAGCTCGCGACCGGGATCTGCCTCATCATCGAGCGCGATCCCATTACGCTCGCCAAGGAGGTGGCATCACTCGACACGATCTCCAATGGCCGGGTGATCCTCGGCATCGGAGGCGGTTGGAACGCCGAAGAGATGGAGAACCATGGCGTCAACTTCACGCAGCGCTGGAGGCTCTTGCGCGAGAAGGTCCTCGCCTTGCGAGCGATCTGGACCCAGGAAAACGCCGAGTTTCACGGCGAGTACGTGAGCTTCGATCCGATCTGGTCGTGGCCGAAGCCCGTTCAAAAGAACGGTCCGCCCATTCTGCTGGGCGCGGACTCGAAGTGGGCCGCCGAGCGTGTGGTGGAGTATTGCGATGGCTGGATGCCCATCGCGGTGCGTGGCGACGCGTCCAAGGGACTGGCGCGCCTGCGCGAAGCCTCGGCGCGTGCCGGTCGCAAGTTCGAATCCCTGAACCTCACCGTTTTCGGCGCACCCCCCAAGGCAGAGGTGGCGGCCAGATGGATCGAGCAGGGGTTCCACCGGATCGTCTTTGGACTGCCCCCGGCAGGGCCGGACGTGGTGCTGCCGATCCTGGATCGCGCCGCGGAGCTAGCCCGTAAGCTGGCCTAGCCAAGAAGCGGACGGCGACCCGACCTTGCGGCAAGGTCCTGGGTCGCCCGCTCCTCGCGCAAACGCCGCTCTATGTAGGCCTCGATCTGGGCTCGGTGCTGAACTGCGAGCTCCATGAACTCAATGCCGAAGAACTCATTGTCGAGATGTTCGGTGCGGTGGCGCACCTCGCCCAGCGCGATCACCGGACGCCCACCGGGAATCCGCAGCACGAGCCGCACGTGGGCATCCACCGAGCACTCCGCGATGGGGCGCGCGGTCCAGACACCGACTCCGCTGCGGCTGATGTCTCGGGCGCGCAGGGGCTCGAGGAAGCGCGGACCCATGAGCTGCACGAGCACGGGCTCAGCTGGCGTGGGGCGAACGCGCGTGTAGCGGGAGCGCAGCATCTCTTCTCCTAGCGGACAGCTCGGGCGAAACCCTTAGCGTGGATTTCGATGCGTCCCCGGCCCGCTCCCCCATCGCCGCCACGCAGCTCGTGACCGCATCCGTCACGCCCCGCCGCTACGATTGCACCATGACCGCTTTCGCCCACACCCCGCGCCCCGCGCGCATCCTCCACACCGCGGATTGGCAGCTCGGTATGACCCGCCACTTTCTGTCCGAGGACGATGCTCAGCCCAAGTTCACACAGGCTCGGTTCGAGGCGATCCGAGCGCTTGGCCGCGTGGCGCGCGAAGAAGGCTGCGAGGCGGTCGTCGTGTGTGGGGACGTCTTTGAGTCGAACCAGGTCGACCGCCGAACAGTGGTGCGGGCACTGGATGCTCTTGCTGAGGTGCCGGCGCCCGTTTTCCTGTTGCCAGGGAACCACGATCCCCTGGACGCCGGCTCGGTCTACCGTTCGCGCGCGTTCCTGGACCATCGGCCCGCTCACGTCACCGTGTTCGAAGGGGGAGAGCCCCTCACCTTGCGTCCGGGTCTCGAGCTGGTCGGAGCGCCCTGGATGTCCAAGCGGCCACTGCAGGACCTCGTCGGCCGCCGGGTCCGGGAGCTCCCACCCTGCCCGCCCGGTCTTTTGCGGATCTGTGTCGGCCACGGCGGCGTCGCCGAGTTCTCGGGCTCCCGCGACGACCCCTCCCAGATCGACATCGCAGAGGTGGAGCGCGCAATCGCGGAGGGCCGGATCCACTTCCTCGCGCTTGGGGACCGCCACTCGACCACAAGCGTCGGCAGCAGCGGCCGGATCTGGTATGCCGGGACGCCGGAGCCCACGGACTATGACGAGGTCGACCCGGGAAACGTCCTCGTGGTCGAGCTGGCACCGGATGGCGTAACCGTCGTACCGCGGCACGTGGGCAGATGGCGTTTCACCCTGCGCGAGCGCGTCGACCTTGCGAGCGCCGAGGACGTGGCCGCCCTCGAGGAGTGGCTCGATGCGCTCGACGCGAAGGATCGCTCGATCGTAAAGCTCCACCTGGCGGGCCAGCTCTCGTTGCGCTTGCGCGCGCGACTGGACGAAGCGCTCCATCATGCCCGGGAGCTGCTGGCCGCAGTGGAAGTGCGCGACGCCGTCGTGACCGTTCCCGACGACCATGACTTCAGCGAGATCGAGCTCGCGGGTTTTGCCCGCGTCGGGGTCGACGGCCTGCGAGCCGCCGCACAGGTGGGCGGAGAGGCCGGAGCCACCGCCCGCGATGCACTCGCTCTCCTCGTGCGACTCGCGGAGGCAAAGCCTTGAGGCTCCTGCGCCTACGCGTGCGCGCCTTTCGCGGCATCAACGAGCGCGAAGTCACGTTCGCCCCCGTCGGCGTGACGATCGTGCAAGGCCCGAACGAAGCCGGGAAGTCGAGTCTCGCCGAAGCCATCGATCTCCTGCTCGACGAGCCCGACTCGAGCCAGAAGGAGAAGGTGCGCGCGGTAAAACCCGTAGACCAAGATGCGGGAACGGAGATCGAACTTGAGGCGGAGGCAGGCGGCTACGCGCTCACCTATTTCAAGCGTTTTCACCGCGAGCGTGAAACGAAACTCACGATTCACAGGCCACGCGCCGAGGTGCTGACCGGGCGAGCGGCACATGAGCGCATGCTCGCGATCCTCGGCGAAAGCGTGGATCTTGATCTGTGGCGGGCACTTCGCATCGTACAAGGCGAAGGCATCCAACCGCTCAAACTGGGCCAGCAAACCTCTCTTGCGCGCGCCCTCGACCGCGCGGCGGGGGAGATGCCCGCGGGAGAACGCGAGGAGGATCTGTTCGCGCGCGTGCGCGCGGAATACCTGCTCTATCACACGCCGACCGGAAAAGACGCAAAGGTTCTCACCGAGGCCGCGGAATCCGAGCGCACGGCACGGGAGGAGGTTCTCGGCCTTAACGCCGAACGCTCTCGCTTCGAGGCGGACGTCGAGCGCGCGGCTCGGCTCTCCCGCGAGGTGGCGGCGTGCGAAGCTCGGGAGAGCGAACTTGCTCCTCGCGCCGCGGCGGCGGAGCGGTGTCTCGCCGATCTGCGGACGCTTCGCGCTGAAAGCGAACGCCTGGCCGCCAGCGCCGAAGCCGCCGAGGCAGCGCGCCGTGAGTGCGAAGCCGTTCTTGCAACACGGAGGAGCGCCCTCGACGAGTGCGCGCAGCGGGTACAAATCGAGCAGGCCCTGGCGGCTGAAGTCGCGGCTGCAGGGCCTGTCCTGGAGGAGGCGGAACGCGCCTTTGCACAGGCCGAAGCCGAAGAGCGCGCTGCGCGCGATGCGCTGGATCTGGCCGAATCGCTCGAGCGGCTTCGCCGAAGCGACGTCGAGTTCAAGCGTGGAGAGATCGAGCTCGAGCAGCTGCGCGAGCGCAAGCAGCGTTACGACGCCGCGCGGGAGGCCGCGGCACTTGCGGAAGACCTCTTGGCAAAAACGCGGGTGTCCGACGAGCTCATCGCAAAGATCAAACAAGCGCAGCTCGCGTGGGTGGAGTCACGGGCGCGCCTGGACGCAGGCGCTCCCATGGTCGAGCTCCATGCGCTGACCGATCTGGTGCCCGAGATTGAAGGGGCTCCCGAGCCCCTCGCGCAAGGCGAATCGCGGGTAGTGCGTGTTTCCGAATCCGTGCGCGTCGTCGTGCCGGGTGCGCTCGTGCTCACAGTGACATCGGGTGCAAGCGCAGCGAAGCTCGCCGAAGCGCTCGCCGAGGCGGAGACGCGCCTTGCGCGGCTGCTAGGCGCCGCAGGAGTTGCGGATCTCGCCCAGGCGGAGGCTGCCAACGAGGCGCGGCGCGAGGCTCTGCGCAGGAAGAGGGCGTTTGAGCGAGCCAAGCTCGATGAGCTCCGCGATCTCACGAGCGAGCGGCTCGAGGGCAAGCTCGCGGGATTGCAGCGCCGAGTTCCCGCCTATCCAGCCGAGCGAAGCGGCAGCGCCCCGCCGCTTCCCCCCGACCTCGATTCGGCCAAGGACGTTCACGCGGAGGCCGATCGTGCCTTCGGGGCCGCCAAGCTGCGCGCCAGCGCGGCGGAGGGTGCACTTCGCGCCGCGCGCGCAAAGCGCGAGGAGCGAACCCAAAAGCGGCGAGACGCCGAGGTGCGCCTTCGCGTCGCTGAGGAGGCGAGGCGCCAGGCGGAACGGGCGATCACGAACGCGCGCTCCAAGACGCCGGACGAAAAACTGGCCGCAGCGCTCGCCGAGGCTGCGGAGCGGGCCCGAGTTCGCGCGGCGGAGCTCGCGGCCGCGGAGGTCCGCCTGCTCGCGGTAGACCCCGAACGCCTCGAGCTGCGGGCCGAGGCGAACCTCGCGGCCCTTGCCAAGCTGCGCGCAGAACTCGATGCCGCGCGCACCGCTTCAGTCGCGCTGTCGGGCGAACTCGCCGGGCGAGGCGAGGCGGGCCTCCAGGAAAAGCTCGACGCCGCGCGGACACGCTACGAGCGCCTCGCGCGCGACGGCGGAGCACTCCGTCGGCGGGCAGCTGCGGCAAGGCTTCTCCACGATACTCTCCAGGCTGCCCGAATGCGTGCGCGGCAGGCCTACGCGGAACCGCTGCGCCGCCGGATCGAGGATCTTGGCTCCCTCGTCTTCGGCTCGGGCTTCCGCGTGGAGCTCGACGAGGAGCTGCGAGTCGCGACCCGGGTCCTTGACGGAGTTCCCGTGCCCTTCGACGCGTTGTCCGGTGGCGCCCGCGAGCAGATCTCGCTTGTCATGCGCCTTGCATCCGCGATGTGCGCGGCCGGAGAGGGCGGTGTGCCCGTCGTCCTCGACGACGCGCTCGGCTACACGGACCCGCTCCGCCTCGAAGCCATGGGCATCGTGCTCTCCCTGGCGGCACGCCTGTGTCAGATCATCGTGCTCACCTGTGTGCCCGATCGCTACCGTTACGTAGCGGGTGCGCGGGTGGTGTCGCTCGGCGAACCACGCTCCGTGTGATGCCCTACCTCGAGGGGCCGCTGCGTGCGGCCTTCGACGCCTGGCTCGAGGCCACACGCGGGCGCTACCTCCCACCGCTTACGTTTTCGGAAGTGCGCAAGGGCGTGCAGGCCCTCTCGTCGCTTTACGTCGAGCACCGATCGGGCGGGCATCTCGCGGCGCGCGCGACTGCGGGCGAAGGCAAACGCGCCGCGTTGGCCACCTACTACGCGCCCCTCCACTTCCTGATGACCCATCAGGCCTTGGGCGAGCTCGGCGGCGGGACTTTCCCCAGCGTCCGCGTCGTCCACGATCTCGGCTGCGGCACGGGCGCAGCGGGCGCTGCTGCGGCGACCCTGCTGTCGGGTCCCCCGGCCTTCCACGGGCTCGATCTCTCAAGCTGGGCCCTTGGCGAGGCCGCATTCACGGCGTGCGCCTTCGGCCTCAAGTCCCGCACACGCCGCGCAGCCTTGCCGGCGGCGCTCCCGCGCGCGGGCGCCGAGGATCTTCTCGTGCTGGGTTGGGCGGTGAACGAGCTCCATGCCGATCCTCGCGAGCAGCTGCTGCGGGGGATCGAAGCCGCGCTTGCGCGCGGCGCGCGACTTGTCGTGCTTGAGCCTCTGGCACTCTCGGCCGCGCCCTGGTGGCCAGCATGGGCCGAGCGCCTCGCCGTGCGGGGCGTCGAGGAAAAGACCCTGCGCTGCGCCCTCGATCTCCCGGCATGGATTCAGCAGATGGATCAAGCCTGCGGGCTCGATCATCGGGAGCTGCGCGCCCGCGTCCTGCTCGGTCCGCTCGGGACCAGGGCAGGGCCTAGAGTGAGGTCCAATCCTCCGCCTGCTCGAACGTAAAGGCCGCACGATAGAGCGCAGGCTCATCCCAGTGCCGACCCACGAGCATCATGCCCACCGGCAGGCCATCGCTCATGCCACAGGGCATGGAGAGCGCGGGGTGGTGGGTCACATCGAAGGGCTGCGTATTCGCGGTGTGCTCAAAGGCACGCTGAATCATTTCCTCACGGGAGGCTCCCCGCGCAGGCAGCCGCGTCGACTTGATCGGCGTCGTCGGCAGGAGCAGCAGATCGTGGTCCGCCAGAGCGGCGTCGTAGGCGGCGCGCAGCCTGCGACCGACGTTCAACGCCTTCGCGTAGTAGTGCTGGCCCGATTGTTGACGCGCGTGCACGCCGCAGAGCAGCGCAAGCTTGACCGTATCGGACAGCTCATTCGCGCGGCGTCTCCAGTTCCGATGGAAATCCATGTAGCTTGTGAGATACAGGTCCTCGCGGCCGAAGCCGAGACCGTCACCTGACACCATCATATGTTCGAGACCGGCCAAGGCGATCGCACTGCAAATCGGAGCGGACGTGAGGTGCATGGGGATCGAGACGTCCTCGACCTCAGCGCCGAGTTTCGTGAAGAGCCCCGCGGCGGCACGCACCTTGACGTCGACGTCGGGCTCGGAGTTTGCGTGGCCGAATCCTTCGCGCAGCACACCGATCCGCAGCCCGGCAACGCCTCCCCCGAGGAGCTGCGCGTAGGGATGCGTGACCGGGGCCTTCTGCCGAGCGTCGTAACCATCGGGACCTGCGATCACTTCAAGCAGCAGCGCGTTGTCGCGCACCGAGCGTGTCATGGGTCCGGCATGATCGAGCGTCACTTCCAAGGGAACGATTCCGGTGTAGGGAACGAGGCCGTGGGTGGGTTTTAGGCCGTAGATCCCGCAGAAGGAAGCGGGCATCCGGATGGAGCCGCCCTGATCACCTCCGATCGCCATGTCGGCCTCACCGGCCGCCACGAGGGCCGCGCAGCCCGACGACGAGCCGCCCGCGGAGTAGCCGTGGCGGCGGGGATTGTGCACATACCCCGTCGCATTGGTGTGACTGCCGCCGGACATGCAAAGACATTCGCAATGCGCTTTGCCGACGATCTCCCCTCCCGCGTCCAGGATCCGGGTCACGACCGTGGCATCGATTTCTGGCACGTATCCCTGGAGTGTGCGCGACCCGTTCATCATGGGGACGCCGGCCAGGAAGATGTTGTCCTTCAGAACCACCGTCTTTCCGGCGAGCCGTCCGCGCTCGCTGCCGCGCACGCGCGCCTTCACGTACCAGGCGTTGTACGGATTGTCCTCGGGCCTGGGCTGCACGACCGGCCCGCGCGGGTAGCTGGACGCCGGCAGCTCGTCCGGCATCGCCTCGAGCTCGGCGTAGGCGAGGCTCATCGGGCCGAGCATCCGCTCCCAGAACGCGACCTCTTCGCCCGCGGGCGTAAGACCGAGCTCCGCCGCGAGTCGCTCCAGTTCCTCGGCGCTCGGAGCTCTGACCTTCATGTCGCCCCTCCGCCAGCGGCGGGCTGCAGCCGCTTTTTCAGCACGTAATAGGTATGGCCGGGCGGATAGTTGCCGAGTTCCCCCACGACCTCGTAGCCGAAACGCGGATACCAGGTTGAACCCTGGAAGCTGAAGGTCTCGAGGAATACACCGATGCAGCCGCGCTCGCGCGCCAGCTCCTCAGCGGCGCGAAGCAGACGCGCGCCGTAACCGTGCCGGCGGAGCGGGGCGTCGACCCAGATCACCCGCACGTGGAACCACCCTCCCCAGATGTCCCCCACCACGCCGCCGACGACACCGTCGTTGTCATCCCGCAGAAAGTACGCGACCGGCATCCAGTCCCGCCGCCCGGTGACCTCCATGTTGTACTCGTCGATCTTTCGCTGGAGGCTTTGCGCGGGCGGAGAGTCGGCCGCAAGCTCGCGTTCGATGCGAAGCGCAGCGCTCACCGCGCTGCCGCCGTCCGGGGCCGGGCCGCCGGCTCCGCCGCGAGCACCGTTTGCACATCGTTGAGCAGGATCTGCGCGGACAAGAAGCTCGAACCGTAGATGGCGCGCACGTCCCCATGCGCGTCCACCAGGAACGCTTTCGTGAGGTGCTGCAAGAGACCGAGCCGCTCCCCGCCTGCTCCCACGAGAGGCAGAACGTCTTGGCCGTAGTCCGCCAGGACCGGCCGCAGCTCCGCCTCGTTCGGCGCGGTGAGGAAGCGCCAGTCGCTGCGTGGCCGCAGATGCCGGGCCAGCTCCGCCATGCGCTCAGGCGTGTCGTTCTCGGGGTCGAAGCTCACGGTCACAAGGCGCACGTGACGGGCGAGCGCAGGCCGCGCGGCGAGGCTCTCATCCACGCGCTTCCAGGTGGCGAGAGCTGCGGGACAGGCCGCACCATCGGTGCAGTGCTGATAGACGAACGACACCAGCGCAACCTGCCCGGGCGCGAGTCCGAGCAGCCGAACGCGGGCACCATGGGAATCGAGCAGCTCGTAGTCCGCGACGTGCTGGATGGGCGGAAGCTCGTAGGTTCCGGGGGCAGGCGGAGTGAAGAGCGCGCTCTCCGCGTGGGCCGAGAACGCACCAAAGAGGCCCGCGGCCAGAAGGCCGAGCCACTTCCGCGCCATGCGTCGCCCCCCTATCCGCCCTCGGCCGCCCGCGGCACGTCCTCCGGGCCGGCGGGCGACGGCCGCGCCGCCACGCGCCCGCGGTAGAAGTCGACGCTCCCGAAATTCATTTGGTGGGGACGCCCGAGCTTTGCGGCCTTGAAGTCGATGGCGAAGGTGGGAGCGAGCGTCTTCCCGTCCCAGTTGAAGGCCTTGAGAAACTGCTCGTCGTCCGCGCCGGTCTTGTCCCAATTGGAGAGGAGCGACGAGGTGAAGTAGATGCGCCTGCCGTCCCAGGACTGCGAGACCATGTTCAACTGGGAGCCGATCTTTTGCTCGAGCACGAGCACCGGTGCGCGCGGCTGGGACACGTCAAACACGCGCACGGTTCCATCCATAAAGGAATCCACGAACAGAAAGTGATCGTCGGTGGAGAGGCTGATGTCCACGGGCAGCGGGATTTTCGACGCGTCGCCGATCGGAGCGATCTCGAGGGCCTCGAAGGTCCCATCGTCCTTGCGGAAGATTCCCCAGAGCTTCGAGGTCAGGGCGCTCGAAGAAAACGCATAGTAGTGCTGCGGGGCGAGGGCCCAGCGGATCTCCAGCGGAGCGCCGGGTACGGCGAATGTTTGCAAAGGCTTTCGCGCGTGGAAATCCCACACGATCATCGCGTTCCCGAAGCGCTTCATGGCCTCCGCGTCGCCCATCAGCTCCGGCAGCTTCCGCATGTAGTTCGCGCGCCCGGTGAACGACGAGGTCACCATCCGGTTCAAGTTCGCGCTCACCCGCACGTCGTACCCATAGGGCGCAGCCTCGGGCATCCAGATCGTCCGGACGAATTTGCCTTGATTGCTGTACTCGACGAGCGCCGTCTTGCCGCCGTTGTCCTTGGCATTTGACAGGCCCGAGATCAGCATGCGGCCGGGAAGCGCATAGAAGGTGTGGGGACCGACGACGCCACCGCTGTCTTTCGTGAACGTCGCAATCGTCTTGACGAGCTTCGGCTGGGCGGGATCCGTGGCCACGTCGAACACGAAGATCGCGCTGTCGTCGAGGCCTCCCATCCACAGCTCGCGGCGATCGTCCGTGAACCCGCCATGGTGCACCTCGTGTCGACCCCCGACCGATACGCTCGACACCACCTTGCCGTAATCGGGCCGAGACGGGTTAGCGCCCACCGTCACGAGCTTGTCCGAGCCGTCTCCCATCCCCTCGACGCCCAACGTGAAGACGTAGACGAAGTCCTCCTGCCCCGTCACTTTCGGCAGATAGGGCGACTGGCAAGGTTCGTCCGCCAGGGTCGGCAGAGCGAAGCAGAAGAAAAGCGATGCAAAAACGGCGAGTCTCCCCCGCATCACAAACTCCTAATCCAGTCCGGCGACGCCGCAGATCTCTTCGAAGGCTTCCTCGGTGGCGACCACCACCTCGTGCAGATCCGGCAGGAGATCCCAGTCTGCAGTGAATCCCCAGCACAGCTTTCCTGCATAGCTGAATAGCACGACGCCAAGGCCGAGGTAGTCGATCAGCGGGAGCTGCCCATAGTTGTCATGCATGCGTGATCCCAGCAAATACAACGGCACCTGGGGTCCGGGCACGTTCGTCACCACAAGGTTGAAGGGAAGCGCACGAATCACCATGCGCGAGCCCAGGGACAGCAGCGTTGCAGGGGTCCAACCGGCGACGGTGGTCAGCACCTCGGCGCCGAGGGCGTGTTTCTCCTCCTTGAGCCGGATCGTCGTGTCGCGAATGCGTTCGAGACAAGCCTTGGGATCACGCTCTGCGAGCGGAAGGTCGACCATCCAGGCGGAAACGCGATTGCCGAGCGTGCCGCGCTCGTTCGTGCTGCGCACGCTCACGGGCGTCATCACGCGGAAATCGAGCCCTTCGACGCTGACATCCCGCGATTCGAGGTAGCGCCGCATGGCGCCCGCCACGATCGCCAGAACGACGTCGTTCAGCGAACCCCCGAGGCGTTTGCGCACCTCTTTCACGCGCCCAAGGTCCATCGCACACCAGTCGATCCGGCGGTGGGGCCCGATCGGCTTGTTGATGGGCGTATCCGAGACCGTGCGCAGCGAAGAGGACAGCGTGCTGCGGATCGCGCGTAGCATCGTGCGCAGGTCCGAGCGGGGATCTTCGGCGTCGCGGAGTACGCGGCGCAGGTCGAGCGCGGCATTGATCGGTGCACCAACCCGCCGCATCGTTTCGGAGATCGCCAGCTGGAGGCCACTCGGCGCGGGCCGGGGGACCCAGCGCGGTGCACGCTCGATCTTCTCCACCGGCTCGGGGGAGAGCAGGACCTCCAGCAGGTCGACGCTCGATACGCCATCCACCATGCAGTGGTGGATCTTCGTGACCATGGCAAAGCGATCCGCGCCTTCGAGGCCCTCCACGATCCACATCTCCCAGAGCGGCTTTGAGCGGTCGAGTTGCTGCGACACGATCCGACCGCACAGCCGCTTCAGCTGACGCGCGTCTCCGGGGCGGGGCAGGCTGGCGTGGCGAACGTGGTAGTGGATGTTGAAATGGGCATCGTCGATCCAGACCGGAGTCCCCTCGATCGGTGTCCAGGCGAGCCGCTGGCGATAGCGCGGAATGAGATGGAGACGCGATGACACGTACTCGCGGATCCGATCGATGTCGATCCCGCCGTCGGCCTTAAGCAGCGGGCCTGCTTCGAGCGTCGCGACGCCGCCCACATGCATGTGGCTCGTCGGCGTCTCGGCGAGGAGGAACGAGCGGTCCAGAAAGCTCAACCTGTCGTAGCTGGAGCGAGCCATTGGGGTCTCCGGGGCGTTGGGGGGGGCACTACATCACGACGGTCCGGCCCTCGAACGGCCAGCGACCGCGCGTAGCTTCGCGGAACGGACGCCACGCACCCTCGGCCTGGGCGAGGCGGTCCGCGACGACGTGGAGAGCCGCGGGATGATGGCCCATCCCGCAGTGACTGCTGCGAACCTCGATCGTTTCACGCAGGGGCCCGGGCTCCTCCGCGCAGCTCTGCCAGGCCACGATGCCGTCGCTGCGGCTCACGATTGCCGTCGTGGGAACAGGGAGCGGTTCCTGCGCCCGCGCGAGGATCTCCGGCATGGCTTGCTGCGCACGGGGAGCGCTCCAGAAAAAGCGACCCAGGCTGGTCGCGTGGAAGGCACGCAGCGGGCTCGCAAGCGTGATCACCTGCCTCACAGCACCGGGAGACCCGCGCGCAAGGGCGCGGGCGAACACCCCACCGAGACTCCAGCCCACGAGGCTGACCTTGCGTTCGTGGCGAAGCGCGAGATCGCGCAGGCGTGTTTCGAGCGCGGGCAAGACATCGGGCCAAGGCCCGAGATTGGTGCCGCGGCCCCAGCCGTGCGTCGTGTAGCCGCGACTGCGCAGGAAGGCGCGAAGCGGTCCGGTGCTGCGATCGCTCGCGAGAAAACCGGGCAGGACCATGACGGGATGCCCGTCGCCACGGGGGGAGAGAGCGAGCATGGGCCATGCTGCGACCAGGGCGCCAAGCTCGAGGACGGCCCGGCCCTCGAGGGCGAGGAGCGCCAGCGGCGGCGGAGAAATCGGCTGGGTCTCGGGCATCGAGCTCATGATACGCCGGGCGCAACACCGGCACATGCAGAGCGCAAAGGACGGCGTCTTCGGGAGGGCCCGCCTGCGTGCGCACCGCTCGAAAAGCGGTCCGCCGCCGGACCTTCAATCCCGGCCGCTTCTACGCTCCCCGCCGCGGATTCTCGGGACCCACGCCGGAATCCTCTTCGACCCGCACCCCTGGAACAGGCGTCATCTCCGGAGTGGCGACTGCACCCGCAGCGCGAAGCGCGTGCTCCAGCGGGGTCAGGTCCGGGTCCGGCCAGAGCGCGATAATCGTCCCCCCATCGCCTGCCCCTGCGAGCTTCGCGCCGAGCGCGCCGGCGTGAAGCGCCGCCGCGATCAGCTTCTCGTTCGACTCGCCTGAGCCGCCGAAGCTTCGCTGCAAGTCGTGGTTCTCGTTCATCAGCTCCCCGAAGCGCCGAAGATTGTCGGTCAACAGGGCAACCTTCCCCTCGCGTGCAAGCTCTGCCATGCGCGCATAGCCGGCGACGATCTCACGATCCCCCGCGAGCCAACGCTCCCGGATCGGCTTGTGAACAGAGCTCGAGCTGTGTCGCACGCCGGTCACCCCGAGGGCGAAGGGGAGGGAAGGAACGAGCCCGTCGAGCGCCTCCACGGTGGCATAGCGCGGCGGGTGGAAGACTTCTCCGTGGGCCTTGCCGCGGAAGTCGAGATATCGGAGCCCGCCGAACACCGCCATATACTGATCCCCAAACCCGCACACAACGCCGATCCGTGTCGATTCGATGTGGCGTGCGAGCTCCGCGACCGCGTGGGGCCTGAGTGCCCGGCGCTGCCATGCCAGGCACGCGCGCAGCAGCGCCACCACGAGTGCGGTCGAACCCGCAAGGCCGCTCTGGAGCGGGATCTCGCTCTTCCACTCAATCCGGCAAGGGGGAAAGAGCGGACCGACTTCCGCGAGCACGGCGCGGGCGAGATCGAACAGGTCCCCGCGCAGCTCGAGCTCGCGCGGACTCGCAATCCTGCATTCTTGGTCCGCGTTCGCGAGAAGAAGCTCCGGCGCTTCCACGAGCGTGACCCACGCCCGAAGCCTGACCGAGCACGAAATCTGCGAGCCGCCGTATTGGTCCGTCGGATTCCCGAGAACACCAGCGCGGCCGGGTGCGGAGACGACGAGACGACGGGGCAGCGGCATCGACCCAAGGGTGCCAGCACGTCGCCCCCACCGGAAGGGGACTCACCACGCGCTTGGCGTTGGGACGCAAGGGCGGGGCGCGCCTGGATGCGTCCGTCCGGAAGCGAGCCGGGGGACGGAAGGCCCCATGCCCTCACTCGGGCGTGTAGCGCCGCGCGATGGCTTCCATCCCTTCAAGACCCAGCAGCCTTGCCAGGTCCTCCACACGGTCGAGCGCTGGTCCGCCCGCGATCTCTCCGGTCGCAGCGAGCTCTTCCATGACGGTACGCATGCGGTCCCACGCCGCGAGCAGCGTTCCGATGTGAAGCATCAGCTTGAAGCCACAGGCCGCCACCTCCGCCACCGGGAGCTGTCCGTTGTAGACGAGCGGTATGCCCTCGAGCTGCCGCGCGTAACGCTGCATGTCCCCGCGCGTGCGGATCCCGTCCACAAAGACGAGGTCCGCACCCGCGTCGCGGTAGGCGCGTGCTCGGCACACCGCTTCCTCCCAGCCATGGGGTGCCAGGGCGTCGGTGCGAGCAATCACCACAAAGTCTGGGTCGCCCCGGGCGTCGCAGGCTGCCCGGAGCTTGGGCAGCATCTCCTCGAGCGAGATCACCTGCTTGCCCGCGAGGAAACCGCAGCGTTTCGGCCACACCTGGTCCTCAAGGTGAAGGCCTGCAGCACCGGCCCTCTCGTACTCGCGTACGGTGTGCCAGACGTTCACGGGATTGCCGTAGCCGGTGTCTGCGTCGCACACCACGGGCACGCCGGCGGCGCGCACGAGCACGCGGACATTCTCTACCATCTCAGAGAGACCCAGCAGACCAACGTCCGGTAGCCCGCGGGCAGCGGCAGTCCCAAAGCCCGTCATGTACACGGCTTCAAAGCCCGCTGCAGCGGCGAGCTTCGCTTGGAGGCCGTCAAACACAAAGGGCGCCACGACCAGCGGCCGAATCCGCAAGAGCTCGCGCAGGCGCGCTCCCGGCGTTGTCATGGGAGACTCACGCGCAGGCGCGCTCGACCTTCGCGACCGAGGCGCACCGTGAGGGCAAAGGAACCGGTCTCGCGATCGTGCGCGATTCCCTCCTCGCCCGCAGGCGCTCCCTCACGGACGGCAAGCACCCTGCGGTCTCCGGGACACCAGGCGGTGGCGTGGCCCGGCGGCCTCGCACTCCAGCCCCGGATCTCGACTTTTTCGAGAGGTGCCCCGAGCAGGTCGAAGCGCAGCTCGCCCGCCTCCACTTCGATCTCCGTGATGCGCTGATCTCCAACCGTCGTCCACTTCGACACGTCGCCGAAGAGCGTGATTTCACCGGGGAGCAGCGGACACACCACGCGATAGTCAAAATCCTGGAACGGAAGCTGTACGTCCCATCCGCCGTCGGCGTCCAGCCGGGTCCACACCCGCCTGCGCCAGTCGTAGAGAATCACCGCGCCCTCGGGCCGAGCCACGCCGAGATCGGCAAGCTCGACGCGGAAGGCGATCGGCTCCTTCGCGCGCCATGCGTTCAGCGAAACCACATAGTTCCAGCGCCCTGCCGGGTGGAGGGAGTATGTCTCTCCCACGAGGGGCGCCTTCTCAAAAAAGGCACTCTTGCCAAAACAGCGGTCGCAAGCTGCGATCGGAACGTCGGGCTTCACAAGCACACCATCCGGGCGGCAGCTTCGCAGCACGATCTCACGGTCCGTGTGGCCCAGGCGATCCCCAATACCGACCGGACCCGCGGATAGACTGGCGAGGAGCGACTCCGCCTCCACGTATTTCTCGCCGGGTCCAAGACCCGTCTCCCCGTGCGTCAGGAATACGTCCTTGTACGGGTGCAAGCCGAGGGCGCGCGCGAAGGCATTGCCGTGCAGGAACCAGACCCAGTTGAGTCCGTTGTCGAATACGTATCGGTAGTCGCCGCTGGTCCGTATCGAGGTGACATGATGGAGCGTCACGGTCTGGAGCCAGTCGGCAGGGGTGCCCATGCACCATTGCAGCGTGAGGCCGTGTTCACCCGCCGCCCGGTCCAGTCCTTCCTGCCAGGCGCGTGCACGGCCCGGAGCCTCACGCAGCCCGCGGATCCCAAAGAAGGACTCGACCAGCCAGTCTTGCTCGTAGGTGATGGCACCCCACGCAGCGGCCTGCGCCATCAGCACTTCAAACCAGCCCGGGTCACGGGGATGTGCGTAGGCGCCGTCGATCCACGCCGGGTGCTCCTCGAAGTACGGGGAGATGCGGGAGAAATGGCGGCTGTGAAAGGTGAGCGGGAGATTCCCCACGCGGCTTCGAAGCCCGTGCAGTCCATCGGGGAAGACATCCTCGCGCGGCTCCCAGCGAAGCATGCCGGTCGGCGGAACCACCGATGCACCCTCCACGGACACCGGACGCGGCTTTTCGTGCGGATAGAACCAAGAGTCAATCTGCACGGAACGGATTGGAACCTCCTTGGCGTGAAGGGTTTCGACGACGCGCTCGAGCGTCGCCGGGTAGTCGAGGCCAGGTTCGGTGCGGTAGTAGTAGACCGATCCATTGTCCGTCCAGTATGAGAGCTTTCCCAAGCCGTCGTCACGATAACGCGTAGGGCGCAGCGTGCCGTAGCGTCGCAGCAGGTAGCCGCACCAAGCCTCGAGGGCAGCTCGCGGCCCAGGCGCGGCCCAGACCCCAAGCTCGCTCGCGAAGCCCGCAGGCACCGTCGCGAGGTCTCCGTGCCACCCGCAGCGCACACCGTCCGCTGCGTCCTGCGCGGTCCGCGGCAGGGCAATCGTCTGCTCGTGAAAGTGATTGAGGGAGCCGAGCAAAAGGGTTCGGCCGCCGGGCGCAAGGAAGACGAGTGGCATCGCCACCGGCGGCCGGTGTCCAGCCCGGGTGTAGCCCCCGCAGGCAGCGTCGCCGAAGAGCGGAATCGCGAACTCGGTCCATTGGTGTGCGTAGCTGCGCAGGCCGCCCGGAGCGCCGTTTGCGGACCGGGCGAGCGGCATGAGCGTGGGCCAGGCGACGGACGTACGTTCGAAAGCGCCGGTCGCAAGCTTGGAAAGCTCGGCCGCGGCCTCGATGCCAAAGATCAGAACGGGGAGGTCTCGATAGGCTCGCACCGTCGTGAGCAGAGGCAGTGGGAGCTCGGGCCACGCCAGGGCATGGCCGCGATAGGCACCGAGCCCGTCCGCTCCCTCGAAGTCCTTGACCCGCGGTGAGATGCCGCGCACCCCGGGCAGCTCAGGCGCCCGGGCGCTCACGTACACGGCGCCGCCGTGTTCCACGCGCAGCGCGATCGGCCCGAGCCAGTCAGGCTCGCCCCAGGCGATGCGGAAAGCGCCCTCCTCGAGGGGCTGCACTGCGAGACCACCTCCCGCTTTCAGTCCGGTTTGCCCGCGCGCGGGCCCTCGCGACGGCTCCTCTTTCACGTGATCTTGCCCTCGAGCGACGAGAAATCGATCGCGCAGGCGAGGGAGGGCCAAGCAGGCGCCTTGTAGAAACGACGGCCTGCGCATGCCGGCGGCACGGCGGAGCTCCCCTTCTCGCATCCAAAGAACTCGATGAGGCGATTTCCCGCGTTCGGCTCGAAGCAGGCGGCCCGCGGGCCCTCGGCCGAGAGTGCGGCCGCGCCACACACGAGAAGCGGGAGGCCGAGCCAGCCCATGTTGTCTCCCTTCCGGGCGCGGGACGCCCATTCTAATCTCCTGCTTTCGCCAGCTGCCACGGACCTCGGGCGTGCGAGCGTGGTGGGCTTGCAAGAGAGACGGGGGACCCGATGCCCGAGATTCGAGAACTCACGAGCGGGTTGCGCTTTCCCGAAGGCCCGGTCGTACTTCCCGACGGGAGCATTCTTGTGGTCGAGATCGCGGGCGGCGTTTTGACCCGCGTCGCGAAGGACGGGAGAAAGACCGTCGTGGCAAAGCCCGGTGGCGGTCCGAACGGCGCCGCCATGGGACCGGATGGAAAGATCTATGTCACCAACAACGGCGGAAGCTTTTCCTGGCACAACGTCGGCGGGCTCACCGTGCCGGGTCCAACGCCCCCCGATCACCGCAGCGGCCGGATTGAGCGCATCGACGTCGAGACTGGAAAAGTCGAAGTGATCTACGACTCCTGTGACGGTCGCTCGCTGCGCGGACCCAACGACCTCGTCTTCGATTCCACGGGCGGGTTCTGGTTCACCGATCACGGTACGACCCAAGAGCGCTCGAAGGACCGCACCGGTGTCTTCTACGCCAAGGCGGACGGCTCTTCGATTCGTGAGGTCATCTTTCCGCTGGATTCGCCCAATGGCGTGGGGCTCTCCCCCGATCAGCGCCGCGTGTACGTCGCCGAGACGCACACCGGTCGGGTCTGGGCGTGGGAGGTGCCAAAACCGGGCGAGATCGTTCATGCGGCCGGCTTCGGACCGTCGGGCGGTACGCTCCTCGTCGGGCTGCCGGGCTTCCAGCTCTTCGACTCCCTCGCCGTCGACGGCGAGGGTTGGGTGTGCGTGGCGACGCTCGTGAACGGCGGCATCACGGCGGTTTCTCCAGATAGCGCCCGCGTAGAGCACACCCCGACCGGGGATCCGCTCACCACGAACATTTGCTTTGGCGGGCCAGGACTGCGCACGGCCTATGTCACCCTCTCTGGCACAGGGCGCCTGATCAGCTTTGAGTGGCCGCGTCCGGGGCTCAAGCTGGCCTATTAGACCCGAGCGGACCTAGCGTGGGAAGCGGGCGAACTCGTTGATGCGAATCGGTGTGGTGAGCGACACGCACAACCACCTGCGCAATGTCGAGCGCATCGTCGAGCTCTTCCACGCCGCAGACGTTGAGCGTGTGATCCACACTGGCGATATCACACAGCCGAAGACACTCGCCGCGTTCTCGGCCCTGCGGATTCCGCTCTGCGGCGTCTACGGCAACAACGACCTTGAACGGGAGGGTCTCGAGCGAGCGGCGCGCCAATACGGTATGACGCTGCGTGACCCCCCGTTCGAACTCGTCCTGGCGTCACGCCGAATCGTGGTGGTGCATGACCCTCGCGACCTCGAGCGGCTTTCCACGCGTTCGTATGACGTGGCCTTGCACGGACATGTACACCGCCGCGTGATCGAGCGGACACAGGGTCGGCTCGTCTTTAACCCCGGAGAATGTGCGGGACACCTTCGAGGCCACAACGCGGTGGGAGTCGTCGATCTCGTGAGTCTCGACAAAGAGATCCTGAGATTCTGAGCAAAAAACGCGCCCGAAATCTGGAGGGGCCGCGCTCGGAGCGGGCTGCCCACGCGGCTCCAAGCCTCCACGTTCCTCCCCGAACGCGGCCCCGGCGCAAGCTCCACGACCCCCGAGGCCGCGTCCATCCGGGACCGACGCCGCGGCGCCCGCGCCCTTTCAGGCACTCGGGCCGAGCGCGGCCGGCCCGGCTTCGACTCTTCGAGGCGCCCCTCGCCCCCGAAAAGCGACCTGCCGCGGGATTGTGCGCCCCATCCCATTTCCCACCCCGCTGCGCGTCGAAGAGCCTTTCGCCGCGAGCGGTCCGCCGAGGAGGGCGGGCGCCGCCCGGTGTCCCGGCGTTCCGCAGGGGGTTGCCTCGGAGGAGCGCCTCGCACACGTCGGGGGGGCATCACGACGGGTCGCTCGGTCAAGAATCCTCCTGCGTCCGACCGATAGGCCCCGGGGATGGCCCCTGGGCTGCGAGAGGAGAGCCGCGCCGTGGCCGAGCCGAAGAGCGGGACGAACCGCGAAGCAGGAGGTGTGCGCGAAGCGGCGGGGGAGCCGCGAACCGCTCTCTCCCTAGACGAGCTCCTCGACCTTCTCCAGCGCGAGCGCCTCATCTCGGGGCCGGCTGTGGAGGATGTGAGGTCGCGCGCGATCACGCTGCGCAGCCGTGTGCTCAAAGAGCGCGTAGGCTCCGTACGCTCCCAGACCGCCGCCCGTTACGACGTTTCGCCCGCCGAGATTGTGTCGGCTGCGGCGCTTCCCCATCCCGGCCGACCCCAGCGCAAGCTTGACGAGGAAGCAATCGCCGAGTGCCTCGCGCAGGCGACGGGGATCGCGTACCTCAAGATCGACCCGCTGCGCCTGCGGAGCGACCTCATCACGAAGACGCTCTCCCGTCCCTTCGCCCGCCATCATGTCGTGATCCCCGTGGGCGAGGAGGGGGACACCCTTACGCTCGCGATCGCCGACCCCTTCGACAGCACGCTGCGCGAGTCGCTTCAAGGCCTGGTTCGAAGGCCCCTGCGTTACGTGGTGGCCTCCAAGCGCGACGTGCTGGCGGTGATCGATCGCGTCTATGGCTTCCGCTCGAGCATCTCCGAGGCCGAGCGCACGCTGGGACCGGGCGCACGCGGCGCGCTGGTGGAACTCGTGCAACTGCGCTCGAACGACGAGCTCGCGACCCAAAACGACGAACACGTGATCGCGGCGGTCGACTACCTGCTGGGCTACGCCTTCGACCAGCGCGCCTCGGACGTCCACCTCGAACCGCGGACAGGCGACGGTGTGATCCGTTTTCGGATCGACGGAATCCTCCACGACATCGAGGTCATTCCGCTCCCCGTACACGGCGCGATCACCTCACGGGTCAAGGTGCTTGCGCGGATGAACATTGCCGAGCGCCGGCGACCCCAGGACGGACGCATCAAGACGCAACGCGCCGATCGGGAGGTGGAGCTGCGGGTCTCGAGCCTCGCGACTGCCTTTGGGGAGAAGGTCGTGATCCGCGTCTTTGACCCGAGTATTCTGGCTGCCGATCTGCACGACCTCGGCTTCGACGTGGCCGAGCGCGAACGCTACGAGCGCTGGATCACCTCGCCCTCCGGACTCATCCTGGTGACCGGTCCGACCGGTTCCGGGAAAACGACGACGCTCTACTCGACGCTCCGCTACCTCTCCGGCCCGGAGATCAACATTACGACGGTCGAGGATCCGATCGAAATGATCGATCCTCGGTTCTGCCAGGTGCAGGTCAATCCGCAGATCGATGTCACCTTCGCTTCCGCATTGCGTTCCATCCTGCGCCAGGATCCCGACATCATCATGGTGGGTGAGATCCGGGACAGCGAGACGGCGCACATGGCGGTGCAGGCGGCGCTGACCGGTCACCTTGTGTTCTCGACGGTGCATACGCGGGATGCAGCCGGTGCGGTGACACGCCTGGTCGAGCTGGGCGTTGAGCGCTTCCTGCTTTCGAGTGTGCTGCGTGGCGTGGTCGCGCAACGCCTGCTCCGCAAGATCTGCAGCCACTGCGGCGTCGACACAACGCTCTCTCCCCAGCAGGTCGCAGCTCTCGGGCTCAAGGTTCCGGTCGAGCGCCGCGAGCGGCTGCGCGTTCGCTTCGGCGAGGGCTGCGTGGAATGCCGTCACACCGGCCTCTACGGCCGCACCGGCGTGTTTGAGATGCTGGACGTGGGTCGTCGCGTCCAGACGCTCATCAATGAGGACAAGGGCGCTGCGGAGATAGCCCACGCGGGTCGCCTCGAGGGCATGGAGACGCTACGCGACGGCGCGCTCCGCAAGCTCGCGGAGGGCATCACTCCCTTCGAGGAAGTGATCCGCGTGACGGCGGACTGCGGGTGAGCGCACGCGCCGTGGATCCGGCCGAGGAGCTCGCCCTCCTGGTTCGCACGGGGTGGCGTCTCATCGTCCTTGACACATTCGAGGAGGAGCGGGCGCTGCGCATGCTCGAGCGCGTGGCCGCTGCCTGTGAACGCAGGCTCATCGTGTGGTCCATCGCCTCCGGTCTGGGTGACGAAGGAGCCGGCGCCGGATCGCTCGATGCCGGGCTCCAGGCGATTGAATCGCTGAGTGAGCCTGCCCTCATCGCGTTGCTCGATCCGCAGCGCAGTGCGCAGGGCGACATTGCCGCGCGCCGTCTGCGAGATCTCCTGCCGCTTCTCGCCAAGCGGCGCCAGTGTGTGGTGGGGCTCGGGCCCGGCCTGGAGTTCTCGACCGAGCTGGGGCGCGAAGCGGCGTTCGTTGAGCTTCCGCTGCCTCGCGCCCAAGAGCTCGAGCCCGTTTTTCGCAGGCTCCGCGAGGGCGCGGGCGACGGCCCGGTGACGTCAGCGGAGAACGCAGTTCTTTCCGCAGCCGCGCGCGCGGCCCTGGGCCTGACTTCCGGGGAGGCGATCCGAGTCTTCCGCAAGGCGTGCGCGCGGGCCGGTGCGCTCGACACCTCGGCTGTGTCCTGGATCGTGCGCGAGAAGCGCCAGGCGCTCCGTCGCACGCCCGCCCTCTCCTTTCATGACGCGGACCTCTCCCTCGAGGACGTGGGCGGCCTTTCCGAGCTCAAGCGCTGGCTGCGGGAGCGACGCCGCGCATTTGCGGAGGAGGCGGAAAAGTTCGGCCTCCCCACACCGCGCGGCCTGCTTCTTCTCGGCGTTCAAGGCTGCGGCAAGTCGCTCTGCGCTAAGGCTGTCGCACGGGAGTGGCAGTTTCCGCTCCTCCGGCTCGACCTCGCTGCCGCGTTCGGGAGCCGAGAACGCAGCGTCGAAGCGACGGTCCGAGAGGCTGTGGCAGTCGCCGAATCCCTCGCGCCCGCAGTCCTGTGGATCGATGAAATTGAGAAGGGCTTCGCGGCCTCTGCTGCGGATCCGCGCACCACGCGCGTCTTCGGTGCATTCCTCACCTGGCTCTCCGAGAAACAGTCTCCTGTCTTCGTGGTGGCGACGGCCAATGACGTCGCGAGCCTCCCGCCCGAGCTGCTGCGACGTGGGCGCTTCGATGAGCTCTTCTTTGTGGACCTGCCAAGCCCCGCGGAGCGCGTCGAGATCCTGGCCATCCACCTGCGAAAGCGCGGCCGTGATCCCCGGCAGTTCCCGCTGGACGATCTCGCGACAGAGGCGGAGCGGCTTTCGGGCGCAGAGCTCGAGCAGGTCGTGATTGCTGGGCTCTACACGGCGTTCTCCGAGAGTCGTGACCTCATCGCCGCGGATCTGTCCAACGCGATCCAGGAGACCGTTCCCCTCTACGACACGTACGAGGAGCGCATCAAGGAGCTGCGTGACTGGGCGCGACACCGCGCGCGGCCAGCGACCCTCGACGTGCGGGCCGTAGATCTCTTCCAACGGGCCTAGGAGCTCTCGGGCCGCGCTGCACCCACCGTGCGATCCCACGAAGGAGCTTTCGGTGCGAGGAATTCGCGGCATCGGAATCACACTCTTGTTTTGCTTTCTCGCACTTCCCGTGCACGCGGCCGACGTCGTCCGGATCTACAAGGTTCAGCATCGCACCGCCGAGGAGCTTCTCCCGCTTGTGCAGACTGCGATGGCAAGAGAGGGGTCCGTCGAAGCCGATGGCGGAAGCAATACGTTGGTGCTCGCGGGATCGAGTGAGGCTGTCGCGGCGGCACTCCTGCTTCTCTCCAAAGTGGATCGTCCGGAACGCTCGGTGGTCCTGCGCTACCAGTCGCGTCGCTTGCGGGAACTCGAAGGCCAAGGCATCCACGTCGACTGGAGTGGCGCGCTGGGTCAGGTGCGCGTGGGCAGTCTCGGCTTCCCGGGTGACGGCAGCGGGGTCGGAATCCATGCGGCGGGCAACGCGGGCGCGCGGGAGAGCGATCTTGCGGGAGAGGTCCGCATCTTGGAAGGCCGGAGTGCGAGCATCATGACCGGCCAATCGGTACCCGTGACGACGCGGCGCGTCCAAGCCGGAGCGTCAGGCCCCACAGTCACCCGGTCGACGATGTTCGTCTCGGCGGAATCGGGTTTCGAGGCGCAACCGAGGATCCTCGGCGATGGCCGCATCCAGGTGGAGCTGCGGCCCATCGATGCTCACCTTCGTGCCGGTGCCCGCGTGGCCTATTCGACGTCCGCCACAACGGTTGTGCTGGAGCCGGGGAAGACTGTGGCCCTTGGTGGTCTCTCACAGGATGCGGATGCGCGGAGCTCAAACCTCGCCGCGGGCACCGGATCCTCGCAGCGTGAGGACGAGACACTCCTTCTCTTGACGGCGACCGTCGAGTAGCCCGCAGTCTCAAGTGCGGACCCGGTCAGCTTGCAATGCTGCCGGCTTTTTCGCATCCGCCGCCGAACATCGGGTAGGATGAGCGAAGCCAAAGGGGGAAGCCGGCGTGAAAGTCGGGATGGCGGTGATCTTCCAGAATCCCGGTGACGCGCGACCCGATCGCGACGTCTACGTGGACGAGCTTCGCCTTGCCGACCTCGCCGAGCCCCTCGGCTTCGACTCGATCTGGAGCGTCGAGCACCATTTCACCGACTATACGATGGTCCCCGATGTCCTCCAGCTTCTGTCTTACCTCGCGGGGCGCACGCACCGGGTGCAGCTCGGCTCGATGGTCGTCGTCCTTCCCTGGCACGATCCACTGCGGGTCGCGGAGCAGGTCGCGCTGCTCGACAACCTGTCCGGCGGCCGCTTGCTCCTTGGGATCGGGCGTGGCGCCGGACGCGTTGAGTTTGAGGGCTTCCGCGTGTCGATGAGCGAGTCGCGTGAGCGCTTCGTGGAGTCGGCGGAGATGATCCTGCGCGGCCTCGAGAAGGGGTTCTGTGAGTCCAGCGGCAAGTTCGTCCAGCAGACACGGAAGCCCTTACGCCCCTCGCCCTTGCGGTCGTTCCGCGGCAGGACCTACGCGGCCGCAGTCTCGCCGGAATCGGTTCGTATCATGGCGGAACTCGGCGTCGGCATCCTCATCATCCCGCAGAAGCCATGGGAGACCACCGCGGCTGAGCTCGCGGAATACCGCATTCTCTACCGCCAGCTAAATGGCGACGCTGCACCGCCCACGATCGCGGCCGGCTGGACCTTCTGCGACCAGGACGAGGGCCGTGCCCGTGAGCAGGCAGAACGCTGGATCGGAAGCTACTGGCGAACGGTCCTGCGCCACTACGAGCTCGGCGGCGATCACTTTGCGCGCGAGAAGGGGTACGAGTTCTACGGGAGAATGTCGGATGCGGTCGCTCGCCATGGCGCGGACGGAGTCACCGACTTCTTCTTGAGCCTTCAGGTGTGGGGCACGCCGGAGCAATGCTTCCACAAGGTGAAGGAGATCCGTGCGCGTGTAGGCTGCGACACGTTCGTCGGCGTCTTTTCCTACGCCGGCATGCCGCCTGCCGAAGCAGAGCGCAACACCCGTCTTTTCGCGAAGGAGGTTATGCCCGAACTCCAGCGGCTGGCTCGTGAATGAGCTCGGCCGCCGCAACCGCGTCCGATCCGATCGATGCGGCGCGGGCTTTGGTACCTCGCCTTCGCGCCCTCTCCCCACGGATTGAGCGCGAGCGGCGGCTCCCCCTTGATGTCGTCGCGGAACTCGCCGCGACCGGTCTTTTCGCGTTGTGTATCCCCCGATCTCTCCAGGGCGAAGAGGCGTCGCCGATAACGCTCATTCGTGTGATCGAAGAGCTCGCGGTTGGGGACGCGGCCGCGGCGTGGTGCGTGATGATCGGGGCAACCAGCGGGCTCGTCGCGGGATGGCTGGACAAGACGGCGGCCCACGAGATCTTCGCACGCGCGCCCGAGGCGGTGGCCGGCGGAGTCTTCGCTCCCGCCGGCCGGGCGGTCGCCGTATCCGGCGGGTATCGCGTGACGGGCCGCTGGGCCTTCGCGAGTGGTTGCCAACACTGCGCGTGGCTGATGGGGGGATGCGCGGTCGAAGACAATGGCGTCTCGCGGTCGCGCGAGCGCGGAATCCCGGACTCCCGGATGATGATCTTCCCAGCTGCCGAGGCGCACGTTCATGACACCTGGAGGGTGGTCGGACTGTGCGGTACCGGGAGCCATGACATCGAGGTCCACGACCTGTTCGTTCCAGAGGAGCGCTCCGTCTCTCTCTTGAGCGATCGCCCCCGCGAGACGGGTCCGCTTTATCACTTTCCCGTCTTCGGTCTGCTGGCGATCGGCGTGAGTGCTGTGGCGCTCGGCCTGGCCCGCGCCGCAATCGACGAGTTCGCACTGCTGGCGGCCTCCAAGCGACCTACGGGAAGCGCGCGCATCCTTGCCGAACGGCCCGCGGTGCAAGTGGACGTCGCGCGCGCAGAAGTGGGGATCAGTGCTGCCCGATCCTACCTGCTCGAAATCGTGGAAGCCGCTTATGAATGCGCGCGCCAGCGCGCGGAAGTGCCCCTCGCCCTGCGGGCGCGCATTCGGCTCGCCGCGACCCACGCGACGCTCAACGCGGCGAAGGCGGTCGATCAGATGTACCAGGCCGCGGGAAGCACCGCCATCTATGACATGAGCCCCCTGCAGCGTTATTTTCGCGACGTTCACGTCGTGACGCAGCACATGGCTGTGGCTCCCGCCACTCTGGAGCTCGCGGGCCGCATCCTGCTCGGTCTCGACACCGACACCTCGATGCTCTAGCCGCGGTGGCCGCGTGCCCGAGCTCCCCGATCTCACCGTCTACTGCGAAGCCCTCCGCGCACGGCTGCGCGGCGCAACGCTCGAGCGAGCGCGCGTCCTCGGCGTGGCGTTCTTGCGCTCCGTCGATCCGCCGCTCTCGGTCGTAGAGGGCGGTCTCGTGGTGGACGTGCATCGACTCGGCAAGCGAGTGGTCCTCGAATTTGAGCAAGAACTCTTTTTGGTGATCCACCTCATGATCGCCGGACGTTTTCGTTGGAAACCGCGCGGCGCCAAACCGCTGGGCAAGATCGGCCTTGCGACATTCGATTTTTCCTCCGGCACATTGCAGATCACGGAAGCCAGCACCAAAAAGCGTGCGACGCTTCACGTTGCACGAGGAAGGGAATCCTTGCGGGCACATGACCCGGGTGGACTCGAGGTCCTCAACTGCGGCCTCGAGGACTTTCGCCGCGCACTGCTGAAGGAGAATCGCACCCTAAAGCGCGTACTCACGGACCCTCACGCATTCAGCGGCATTGGGAATGCGTATTCCGACGAGATCCTGCACTGCGCCCGCCTCTCGCCGGTCAAGCTCACCGGGCGCCTGAACGATGCCGAGATCTCGCGCCTTTTCGAAGCGACGCGCATCACCCTGTCGGAGTGGACAGACCGGCTGCGGCGCGAAGCGGCGGGGCGCTTCCCGGAGAAAGTTACGGCCTTCCGGCCTGGGATGGCCGTGCACGGTCGGTACCGCGAAGCCTGTCCGGAATGCGGCTCGCCGGTCCAGCGCATCGTGCACGCGGAAAACGAAACGAACTATTGTGCCCGCTGCCAAACCGGGGGGCGGCTGCTGGCCGACCGCGCGCTTTCGCGGCTTCTCAAGGCAGACTGGCCGCGAACGCTCGAGGAGTGGGAAGATCGCCACTGGACGGGTCGACGCTGAACCCGAGGGCGCCGCTTTCGCCGAGGATGGAGTGGAGATACCGGCGATGCACGAGCAGGAGGCGCACGCGCAGGAACGCTAACCCTGCGTTCGAGAGGTCTCCTTCTGGATCGCAAACGCGAGTTCCTCTCCGGCGGCGAGGAGTCGTTCTGCGGCGTCCGACTGGAAGGTGGACGTCAACACTTCATAGCTCTCGTCTGCATTCGAATCCGAAAAGTTGCGCTCGTGAGGCAGGTAGCGCAGCCAGCCGTTTGCGATTGAGAGGATTCCCGACGGTGCGCCTTTGCAAAGCGCCCCGACCCGTCTCTTCCAATCGAGTCCCACGTCGACCGTTGGCTCAAAAGGGAGGGCAAGGAGCCAGAGAGGACCGAAGCGCAGGACCTGGATCTCGACCTCGGCTGTGAGGCCGCCCGCGAACCACGAGGCTTGGCGGTCCCGGAGGTCGCGGCGCACCTTTGTAACGCGGGCGCGGCGCTCGTCCGCCGGCAGAGTACGCGTTCGGTCGTAGGCGAGTCGAAAGAGATCTTGCGATTGAATCCGGGTAGCGGGATCGAGGCCGAGGGTCTGCAGCGCTGCCGACCGGCTCGCGGCGAGCCGCTCCCTGCGCTCCGCCTCGGATCTCGCGCCGGGACGGGCAACAAGAGGTATCGATCGCGCAGCGCTGCCGATCTCGGCCACCGCCGTGGTCGTGATGCGTGCGGCCGCGTGCGCGACGGCCGTACCGATCTCGTCCCCTAGCCGCTCCATTTCCTCAAAGCCAACGCCGATGCTTCGTCCCTCGAACGCCACATCCTGGAGGCCCCGGGTGTGCGGATCCACATCGCCATGTGCACCCAGGGCGAAGATGGCGAGGACACCGGGCATTTCCGTTTCGATCCTGCGCGACGCCGCCCCCGGCCAGTCCGCCGAATAGGCGAGGTTGTCGTGTCCGAGAGCCGTAGGGTGACATCCATGGATGTAGAGAACGGCGAGCGGCGTCCCGGACTCACGATCCACCCGCAGAATGCACACCTCGCGGTCGACGGGCCCGTCGGCCCGCCGGCGGTTTCGCCCGATCCGCGATTCGGTGGATCCTGTGCCAAGGCGAGCCGGCGCCGCGCCCGCCACTGCCTCCTCGCCCGCTCGCTGCGCTGCGTCGAGCAGAAGCGCCACGGAGCTGGGGGTGGCGTGGCCGTTCAGAGCCTCGCTAAGGCCGGTGTCTGGACCCGAGTGTGTGTGGGTGCACGTCATCGCGATGCGTTCGAACGCTACCCCGGTGCGCGCAGCCAGCCGGTGGCGCAGCGCTCGCGCCTGGGAGGGAGCGAGCAGGCACAAATCGAGAACCAATAGGAGACAGTCGGACGGTCCGGCCAGATAGAGGGCACGCGCGAACAGTGGGTCGTGGAGAGCGGTCGCATGACCGATGCGAGCGCCATACCCCATCATGGGCAGGCCAACGGGAGTCGGAAGCTGCACGCGCGCGATCCCGGCGCGGAGCGGGAGGGTCACGGCTTCTGCTTTAGCCGAGGAAGCCCTTGACTGCCGCGAGCCACGCAACGGGATTCTCGAGCGGCGCCAAGTGGCCACACGCTGGGATCACCTCGAGGCGCGCCCCCGGGATCAGCTTGGCGTACTTCTCGCCGTACTCGAGCGGTACCACCCGATCGTTCGCACCCCAAAGGCACAGGGTCTGCGCGGTCACGCGATGCAAGATGCTTTCGAGTCGAGGGTCGTGGAGAAGCGGATTCCATCCAATCTTCGCCGTCGCGGCGAAGGCATTCATGATGTTGATCAGCATCTCATCCGGCAACTCGACGTTCCCCGGCATCACCATCAACTGGGCCGCGGGACAGTTCGCGTCGTGGAAGAGCAAACTCCGCAACCGTTCCGGAAATCGCGTGTCGATCGCGAAAATGTCGGCGATGGGCTTCTCCCTCACCCAAATGCCGCACGCGCTGGCGAGTACAAGCTTCGAAACGCGCTGAGGAAGGCGAGCCGCGAGTTCCGCCGCGATCCAGCCCCCAAGCGAGAGGCCGACCACATCGACCGACTCCCAGCCCATCACGTCGAGGTAGGAGTGATAGTGTTCGACCATGTCCTCGATATCGCGGATTTGATCGATTCCCTCGGAGCTCAAGAACCCGGGGTGCGCCGGCGCGTGCAGCTCACGTCCTTGGGCGAGTGCAGAAAGATGCGGAAGCCAGATTGCCTCGCCCATCGCACTGTGCAGATAGAGCAAGGGACGGCCCTCCCCACCGCGGATCTCATGGGTCTTTCGACCGAGCACTTGGATCGTCGTCGTCGTATTCTGCATCGGACTCCTCGCGCTCCTGCTACTTCCGCTCGTCCGGGAACGGTGTCGCGGCGGGCATCGGCCGGGTGGTGTTGGGCAGTTCCTTGTTGACCCGCGGCATCACCGCTTCCGCGTAGCGCCGAGCGTTCTCCCGCGCCTGCGCGGAGGGCATGCTGCCTAGCTGGAACAACCCGAGCATGTTCCCGCAACCGATCTCCGAAGCGTGCTCAACGATCTTCTCCGCCACGGTTTCGGGACTTCCGACAATTGCAAAACAGCCCTTCTCGACGTCTTCCCAGCTCTCACAGCCGTTGATAAAGGTCTTGCCGTCTTTCAGCGACCGGAAGACACGGAGTGCCGATTTGACTGAGGTGTAGCCCGGAGGCGCGAGCGTGAGCCCGGGGATCAGTTTGTTCTTGAAATACCAGAAGTGCTCTTCAAACTCGCGGCGAGCCTTGGCGTCCGTCTCGGCAACATAGATGGGCATCAAAAGACCCATCTGCTCGGGATGCGCCTGGTAGCCCTCCTTCTCGCAGCACTCGCGGAAAAGCGCGTAATTTTTCTTGAAGAAGTCGATGTGGAAGTAGGGAATGCCCATGTAGGCGTAGCGACGCTTCGCCACGAACTCCATGGTTTCGAGGGAGCCGGCACCGGGAATCCAAATTGGCGGATGCGGCTTCTGGAGGGGACGCGGGAACACGTTCACGTAGCGCAGTTTGTAGTGCTCCCCGTAGAACTCGAATGGACCGGGCTGCGTCCAGGCGCGCATGATGAGCTCGTGGGCCTCCGCGAAACGCGTGCGAGCCTCTGTGGGATTGATCGAGAACGAGAAGTACTCGGGCCCGCCGCCAATCACCTGCCCAGAGATGATTCGTCCCCCGGAGATCACGTCGAGCATCGCGATCTCCTCCGCCACACGCGTCGGTGGGTTGTAAAGAGGAAGTGCGTTTCCAACCACCGCAATCTTGATGCGCCGGGTCCTCATCACCAGCATCGACGCAATGAGATTCGGTGAAGGCATGAGCCCATACACGTTCTGGTGGTGCTCGTTTACGCACACCCCATCGAAGCCGAGGGGTTCGGCTTCGGCGAGCTGATCGATGTAGTCGTTGTAGTAGCCGTGCGCCTTCTCCGGGTCGAAGAGCGAGTTGGGCGCCCAGACCCACGCAGATTCATGCGTCTTCTCAAAGTCATGGGGCAGCTCTCGGTAAGGCATCAGGTGGAAGAGGAAATGCTTCATCCCGTTCTCCTTCGCGAAGTTGCCGCCCCTCTTAGGCCGTGGAGGGCAAACTGAGTACAGACGCGAGCCGCTTCGGTGGGTGTGAGGTCGCGTCGGGACAGCATCTGCCGTCCGACCAGCATTGCCGAGCCGACCATCGCGGCAGCCAGCGCATGGGCCTCTGCTTGACCGATCCCGGGAGCGAGGTCGGGGAGCAGATCTTCGCGAAGTTCGCGAACCGCGGGAGCAGTCTCCCGGGCCTGCGCGTCGTCTTGAAGCTGCCAAAGTTGGCGCTCGAGCACGGCAAACAGGGGACGCTCCTCGGCCACAAACTCGAAATAGGCCAAGTAGGCCCGATGGATCCTCTCCTCGAAGGGCAGGTTGCGATCGCGTCGCACCCGGCGCAGTCGGCGCCGCAAGGCCGCCGCGGCCTCCGCCGCTACCGCGGCGAAGATCTGCTCCTTACTCCGGAAGTATTCGTAGAAGGTTCCGACCGAGAGCCCACTTGCGCGGACGATGTCGCGCACGCACGTATCCTCGAAGTCGCGTTCCGCGAAGACCTTGCGCGCGGACTCCAGCAAGCGCGCGCGGTTGCGGGCTTTGGTCAGCTCGCGCTTGCCGGTTCGGAGGGGGGTCGGCCCACGCGGCATGAAGTCGACGGTAGCGTCGATTTCGACAGACCGTCAATGAACCTCGCAGAACTCCCATTCACTCCTTAGAAACTCCCATTCACTCCTTAGAGGATCTGGCCTCCGTCCACGACGAGCGTGTGACCGGTGATCCAGCTGGCAGCATCCGAGGCCAGGAACACCACCGCGTTCGCAACCTCCTCTGGGGTCCCGAGGCGCTTGAAGGGGATCCCCTTCAGCGTCGCCTCATACATCTTGGGATTCATGCTCTTGATCGCCGCCCAGCTTCCACCCGGAAACTCAATGGCACCCGGCGCTATCGCGTTCACCCGGATATTTTTCCCCGCAAGGGTGCGTGCCATGGACTTGGCGTGACTGATCACGGCAGCCTTCACGGCACCGTAGGGCACGGTGATGCCGGCCTCGAGCCCGGAAATCGACGAGATATTGACGATGGCGCCGCCGCCCGCCTCGGCCATCCAAGGGGCCACGCGCCAAGTCGCCCGAACCGTCGCCATCATGTCGACCTTGAATCCCTGCTCCCAGCCCTGCTCGTTGTCCATGACCCCAAAGCCCGACGCATTGTTGATGAGCACGTGCACCCGTCCGAGGGCATCTCGCGCACCGTCGAGAAAGCTCTCCAACGAAGCCTTGTCGGAGACGTCGCACGTCGAGGAGTGCACTTTGGCACCGAGCGCGGACAGCTCAGCCGTCGTCCTCTCGAGAGACTCCGCGCCACGAGCGCAGATCGCGACCTGCGCGCCCTCGCGTGCGAACGCGAGGGCTACCGATCTTCCGATTCCCTTGCTGCCACCGGTGACGACCACACCCTTACCCAAGAAACCAAGATCCATGCGATCCTCCCTGGCGCGTGCGCGCCACTTGGCAGTCGATCCGCAGATAGTGCGGTGAGTATGGCGTCGGCGCCCGCCCGACGGAGGATCTTTCTTCGATGACACTCTCCGTGCTGACGCAGAACCTCTGGCACGACATGGGACCCTGGCCGCAGCGGACCAAGCTCCTGCGGCTGTGGATCGAAGGCCTGAACCCCGACCTGATCGGCTTTCAGGAGGTACTGTGCGGCCCCGGGCGTGACCTCGCCGCCGAAGTTCTGCAGGACGCCGGCTACCACCTCGAATTCGTACCGGCCATGCGCTTCTGGAACGACCAGCGCCTCGAGTTCGGCAACGCCATCGCGAGCCGCTGGCCGATCCTGGACCGCGAGTCGATCCCGCTCCCCCATGGCGAGGACGGAGAACGCCGCTCGGCGCTCAGCGTGACCGTCGATGCACCCGTGGGTCCGGTCTCGTTCACGTGCACACACCTGAACTGGAAGTTCCAGCACGGGGAGATCCGGGAGCGCCAGGTGGTGGCGCTGGCCGACCTGGTTCTCCGGCGGCGCCCGAAAGGCGGATTCCCTCCGATCCTGGTCGGCGACTTTAATGCGGAGCCCGACTCGTCGGAGATCCGATTCTTGACAGGGCTCGAGTCGCTCGGCGGGCGCAGCGTCTATTTCCACGATTCCTGGCGCGTCGCCGGTGTGCGGCGCGCCGACCTGGAGGCAGGCTTTACCTGGTGCAACCGCAACCCGTACGCGCGCGCGAATCTCGAGCCGGACCGCCGCATCGACTACATCTTCGCGGGCTTCCCGAAGCGCGACGGGGTAGGCCTCCTCGAGACGTGCCACGTGGTATGCGACGAGCCGCAGAACGGCGTGTGGCCGAGTGATCACTTCGGCGTCTATGCCGAGCTCCGCACGACTCCGATATCGTCGTTGCCAGAGGGGCGGCGGCTCAAGAAGTGACGCGAGCTGCGTCTCCGGCTTTCCGAAGGGCTGCGATGCGTTGCAAAGACCGGCAACGGTGACGGCGTTCCGTCGCCGGTCGGGAGGCATCGCGCAGCTGAAGCTCCAGGGATTGCAACCGCGGCTCTATCCGGCTCCAGCGTTCGAGCCCTGTTGAGGCGGCACTCAGCTCGCCAAACGCCGTCGTCAGCCTGGGAGGCCGACCCCCATGCCCCCCCCACCCCCCACGACCGACTCGCGCCCGTATCGAGGGGCACCACCCGCCGGGGGGGCGCTCGCTAAGGGCCGCGAGCCTCTTCTCGCACTCCTTCCCGCCGATCCATCGCTCGCCGCGGCGGGCGGGGGTGGAGCGTGGACCCATCGAGGGCGCGGAACGGAAATCCCTCGTTTCAGCTTTCGTAGAGGATCGCGTCAGGCTTCGGACGATTCGGGCTCATCGGCTCGGGATTCACTCCGCCCTTCCAGCCATGTTCCGTACGCTCGGATAGGCAACACGCCCCGATCTGCAACGCAGGCAGACGGCAGCAACGACCCGTGTCTCCCGTCACATCGAAGTATTGCGCGATTTTCTGGTGCTCCGCATCACTCAGTCCCCTAGGCGGCGCGTCGATCTGGAACTCAAACGGAGGTCCAGACGATGAAACGCTTGAAGCGAGGAGCCGTCTGTTGCGCGCTGTCCACCCTGGGGCTCGCGCTCGCGGGCTGCGATTCCAGCTGGCTGACTGTCTCGATCGCTGACTTCCAATCGAAGGAGGTCCAGGGAGTATGGATTTCGCGCTCTTCGACAACGACCGGCACGTTCACGCATGACATGCAAGTGCCCGTTCAGGCCGGGAGTGGCATGTTCCAGAACGTCCTGGATTCAAGCGGCCAGCCGCAATCGTTGGCCGTCACTGCGCAGCCGGACCCCGCCAATCCCGATCACGTCATCGTTAAGATCGGCGTCTTCGCGCCGAGCGTCTCGAGCTATGTCAAGGTGAGCACGTACAATGCGGTTGGAGAATCTCCACTGTCCGCCGCCGACACGACTCTTTGAACTGCGGCGGGCGAGACGTTCGGCCCTAGCCAGGGGCCTCCCGCCGCAGACCTGTCGGTGCGGACCGCGATGCGTCGTCGCCCTCCCGCGAGAGGGGGCGGGGTAGGCCGACCCACGCGAGGCGCCCCGGGTGAAAAGGGGGTTTTTACACCTAGAATTCTATAGAGTGTTTCTACGCTATATAATGTCGCACACGGTGCCGACGAGACCCCACAGCGACGGTCGCCGCCCCGGTCCCAGCGGGGTTGCGCACCGCGCCCGCTCCACGATTGCGCCCATGCGGAGCTCAGATCGAGGACGTGACGCCTTTCGAGGGTGGCCTCGACGAGCGTGACCTCATGCGGCAAAGCACTAGAGATCCGGGCGGCGAGAAGAAGACCCGCACGGTTACTTTTGCCCTGCGTTAAGAGCGGTTGGGCGTCTTGTACCCATTCGCAGAGCGTGGTATGCGTGCGAAGCCCGACTCGCGGTGCAGAAAGGTCCTGGAAAGATAGACCGAGTCAGAGGCGGCGCTGGAGTCTGCGACCGGGAAGACAGCACGTCGGCAAGTAGCTCTCCCGATCGGAAATGACATGAATGGCGGACAAGCAGCGCTCGACGCATGGTTTGGCGCTGGCTCCTGAACCCAATCGGGCTTGTTCCCGGGCGTACGCCGCGATCCCAATCAGCCCCCGACCCAATCCGGAGAACTTGGATGAGCCGCGCAAAGGTCGCCATTCTAAGGACGAGGCCAGAAACCGTCTTCGAAGACTATCACCGGCTCATGAACCTGGCGGACTATCAGTCGGTCATCGCGCGGGACGCGGACACCGCGCTCAAGATCAACATCAGCTGGCACTTCTTCTTCCCTGGCAGCTCGACTGTGCCGTGGCAGCTCGATGGCGTGATCCGAGCGATGAAGCGTGACGGGTACCGCGCGGATCTGATTCACGGCTGCCACAACCGTACGGTCGTGATCGACGCCCATCTCGGCGAGCGCGAGAACAAGCAGCTCAACGTGATCCAGGCGCATGGCCTGCGCAACATCCATCTCTACGAGGGCGAGCCATGGATTAACGTGCGGGAGGCGGTGGGTGACCTGGCCGAGAAGTTCCTCGTCCTCAACAGGGTCTACCCGGACGGCTTCGCGATTCCGCAGCGCTTCATCGGCGAGAACATCATCCACCTGCCCACGGTGAAGACGCATGTCTTCACCACCACGACGGGCGCGATGAAGAACGCCTTTGGCGGCCTCTTGAACGAGCATCGACACTGGACCCATGAGGTGATCCACGAAACACTGGTGGACCTGCTCATGATCCAGAAGCACATCCATCGCGGAATCTTCGCCGTGATGGATGGGACGTTTGCCGGCGACGGGCCGGGACCCCGCTGCATGACCCCAAAGGTGAAGAACGTGATCCTGGCCAGCAGCGATCAGGTCGCGATCGACGCCACCGCCGCCCGGCTCATGGGCTTCGATCCCATGTCGATCCACTACATCCGAACGGCCCATGAGCTGGGTCTCGGCTGCGGAGACCCACGGGACATCGAGATGGTCGGGGATGAGAGTGCGGCGGCGGAGAATTGGCACTTCGACGGGCCGCACAAGCAGACGACCTTCGCCAGCCGGATGCAGCACCAGATCTATTGGGGTCGCCTGAAGGGGAGCCTCGAGTGGAGCCTCAAGACATGGCTGGCGCCTTGGGCATACATCGCGAGCGTGCTTTATCACGACAGCTTCTGGTACCCGACGCAGGCGAAGCGGCAGATGGCGACGGTGCTGGCGAGCGACTGGGGTCGTCTCTTCCAGAACTGGGAAAAGCTCACGCCCAGCGAACGGGGCTTCGAGAGCGTAGGAGACGAGCCGGCCGAGCTCTCGCTGATGGGCGCCGCAGCCTGGCGCGAGAGCCTCAAGATCCTTCGCACGTGCATCCGCGAGGCGCCCGAGTTCCGCCTGTTGAAGAAGCAGTCGCACGGACTGGGGTGACCGTGGCCGTGTCGGGGGCCGGCCCCTGCTCGCCCTTCGCTCGAGAAGGGCTCGCGAAGAGGACGGTCACGAACAAGACGGTCACCACCTCGGCCATGCTCATCCACACGAAGAGCTCATCCGAGATGGGCATGCTGCGCCGAATCGCCTGAGTAACAGCGGCGAGAGTGCACACGGCGACGCCCGCCATCTCGCGGCGTATCCAGAGCAGGGCGAGCCCCAGGAGAGCGGCGTGGTAGTAACAGGTGAGTTGGGTCGCGATGGGGATCGCGCCTGTTCCGAGTGCCAGCACGACCCAGTCGTCCTGGTGCGGAAGCGCGCGAATCAGCAGCGCCGTGTAGAGGGCCGCGATCGCGGCGAAGATCCACCACCGCTCCGCGAATTGGCGGCGCTGAGCGAGCTTCCACACGAGGTAGGGGTCCGCCGCCTGCGGCCTCTCGAGCACGCTGGCGCGCGAGCTGGAGTCGTATGCCAGGACGGTGCGCAGGCCCATCTGGTTCAGCAGCGGCGTGGCGAGGAGCTTGCGGCTGTTCGCAGCGAAGCCCGTCCAAGCCGCAGGACCGCTCCACCCTGTGGCGAGCGGCAGCAGGAGCACTAGCGCGAGCACGCAGCCTCCCGCGAAGCGCAGGTGGTCGCGCGAGGGCCGCAGGGTGTGCGCGCGAAGGGCGGCGACCCCGCTCTTTAGGACGAGCGCGGCCGCGGCGAAGCCCGGGAAAACGCGCAGGAGCGCGGAGAAGGTGACGAGCGCTCCCGCCACGGCTGGGCGTCTGCGGTCGAGAGCGGCGATCGCGAGCACGAGCGCCACCAACCAATCCTGGCGCAGGAAGCTGCCCCCAGTCCATGTGAAGTCGGCAAAGCCGTTTGTGCCCCAGAACACGGCCGCGACGCACGCGGCACGCCAACCGAAGGTCCACACAACGCCGAGCCACATCGCGAGAAGGAGCACGGGATCAAGCAGAGAGAGTGCAAAGAACCAGCTTTCGGCACCGCGGTGGGCGCTAGCGAAGAACCGTCCCGCAAGGAGCCAGACCGGTGAGCCGTTAAAACCGTGGTCCATCTGCAGCCGGCGCCACTCGCTCACGGGAAGTTGTGCGCGAAACCACGCAATATCCTCCGTGAACATCGTCCAGCGTTCGGGCGAGAAGTGCGCCTTACAGTGCGGAGGATCAAGGGCGAGCTCCGTGCCACGTTCCAAGATGTTGGTCTCGAGGTTGCGCACGCGCCGCCCTACAAGGTTGTCGCCGAGACCCGCCTCGATGTCGGCGATCACCGTGCAGACGTACAGCCGCTCGTAGCCGAGCTCGGGGAAATACTTCGCGCCGACGAAATAGTGATAGCCATCGTGCAGATGGACGTAGCGGGGAACGGAGAAGAAGTTCCACCAGCCGACTCCTCCCAAAATCCCCAGCACCAGCAGGAACCCGTCGCGCGTTCGGCGGAACGCAGCCGCGTGCCCGGTTCGGCGAAGGATCAGGCCGGCCAGCAGGAGCGCCGCGGTCGCCGCGGCTACTCCGATCTTCAGAGTCGCAGCCGCCTCGGGCGCCAGCCAGACGCCGGAGCTCACGATGTACTGCCCGGGCAGGCACGCGTCCAATGGCGTCGTCGCATGAGGTCGAGTATCTCATCCGATCGACGGGAGGTCGAAACGGAGGCCATCGTGGCCTGGCAAATTCTTGAGGCGTACGTGCACGCGCTCTCCGCGGTGCCGGCTCCCTGCTGGGTTGCGCTGCTGCTCGCTCCGTTGCTTGTATGGCTTCATTGGCGCGACGAAGCACACCCTGGTCCACGTTGGCCAGGCCAGCTGCTGCTCGCGCTCCTCGTCGCCGCGGGAACCGTCTGGGCCTGGCATCTCCGGTGGGTGGGCGACGACGCCTACATCTCGTTCCGATACGCACGGAATCTGGTCGAAGGCAACGGGCTGGTGTTCAACCTGGGCGAGCGGGTCGAGGGGTACACGAACTTCCTCTGGACGCTGCTGATCGCCGGCGGGCTGGCGCTCGGTGTGCATCCCGCGCAAGGGAGCGTGCTCCTCGGTCTGCTCTGCTTCGCGATTGTCCTCTCGACCCTGCAACGCCTGACGGCACTCGAGATCGCGCGCGAGCCAGCCGGACTCCGCCCGCGCTGGCCGGGCCTCGCCGTCCCGCTCGCGGCCGGTGGCTACGTGTTGGCGAGCTTCGCAACCTCGGGGTTGGAGACGATGTTCGCGGCGATGCTGGTCCTGCTCTCTCTGGAGGAGGCAGAGCGGCGGAGACCGTTCGCATCGGGGTTGCTGGGAATCGCCGCGACGCTCGCCCATCCAGATCACGGGATCTTCTTCGTCGCCCTGGGAGCTGCCTTGGTCATGGGTCGCGCGCCGCTACGAGCGCTCGTTCGCTACGCACTCCCGTTCGTCGTGGTCTTTGTGCCGTACTTCCTCTGGCGCTGGCAGTACTATGGAGATCTCCTTCCCAACACGTTCTATGCCAAGTCGGCCGACCGCGCCTACTTCGGTCAGGGAGGCGTCTTCCTCCTCGTGAACGGCCTGGCGATGGGCCTGTGGGCGATGCTCCCGCTCACACTGGTTGGCTGTCTAGCCTACCGTCGCACGCTCCTCGTGCGTTTCTGTGCGATCGGCATTCCTGTCTATCTATTCTACACGGCGAAGATCGGCGGCGACTTCATGCTCGGCAGGCTCCTGGTCACGCCCGCGCTGCTGATCATCGTGCTGGCCGGACTGGGCTTCGAGCGGCTGCTCCGGGAGCGCGAGCGGCTGCAGGCTTCGGCGCTGGGCGCGCTGGCGCTGACCGCCGTCCTGCCCGTCGCACTGATCCAGCCGGGCGCCAAGACCTGGTTCATCTCCGACGAGCGAACGTTCTACCCGCTCACGACCTTCGCGCCACCGTACGTGGCTTCACGCTACTCGAAGGAAGCTGCGACCCTCGAGCGGCAACTTCTCGCGCAAGGTCTGAGGCCAAAGCTCGCAACGGATTGCGTCGGCATCGTTGGCTACGAGACCGATCTTCCGCTGTTCGACCTACTCGGACTTACGAGCCGAGAAGTGGCGCGAACGCCGATCGGCCGCCGGAAACGGCCCGGCCACGAAAAGGTCGCCAGTCCGGCTCAGATCCTCGAGTCCGGCGCGCAGCTCTCCAAGCTCCCGGTCTTTCCGGAGCCGTATGCCGCGACGACGCAAGTGAGGCTCGACGATTTCCTCTACTACCTAACGGCATACACGCCAGAACTCGGGGAGCCTCTGGTGCGGGCCGGAAGAGCCCGCGACCCGCGGGCGGTCCTCGCGCGCATGGCGGAAGCGCTTCCGCTGCGCAGCCCGTGGGCGCGGGCCTGCGACGTCTGGTTCGCACGCGAGTACTACTTTCGGCATAACGCAGACCCTGAGTTGGTGGATCGCTGGGCCGATGCGCTGACCCCTGGCCTTGCGCGCGACGAGGCAACGGCGCTGTTGCTCGAGGGGCGTGCGCTGGAGTCTCTCGGCTATGGGCGCGTGGGCGGCTTTGACTTTGACGGCGAACTCCCCGACTGGCAGCGCGAGGGCCACGCTTTCGAAACGAGTCCCGTGCACGGACCGGTACCGGATCAGGAGAGTGTGGGGAACCGATCCCGTGGCTTCGTGAATAGCTTCCTGCCGGACATCGGCGACCGCGCGGTGGGCCGGTTGGTCTCCCCTCCATTTGTCCTGGCAGGAGATCTCGTCACGCTGCAGGTGGGCGGCGGCGATCACGGCGTGCGCGCGGATCTCCTGGTGGATGGTGAGCCTGTGCGAAGTACATCCGGATGCGGGAGTGAGATCCTCCGGCGGGAAGTGTGGGACGTCCGCGCGTTCCGCGGCCGCACGGCCTCCCTCCAGATCGTCGATGAGCGGCGCGATCCCGGTGGACACATCCTTGTGGACGATTTCGCGGTGTGGGCGAAGCGCGGCCCTGACACGCCGTAGCAGGCCGAAGCGCGCCGAGTTCCGAGTTTCGCGGCGCCTCGCTGGATCGAGGGAGAGACATCGTCGCGATTCAGTGGCAGGCGGGGGGGCCGAACGCGATCCACGCGAGGGCAGCAAGTACCCCATCGCCGTTCTCAAGACGTACATTCCTCAACGCAGCTCTTGTCCTCGTCCCGGAACGCCCGATATCCTCGTTGCCAGCATGAAGACCATCGACCTGCGCAGCGACACGGTAACCCGCCCCACACCCGCCATGCGCGAGGCGATGACCCGAGCCGAGGTGGGAGACGACGTCTATGGCGAGGATCCCAGCGTAAATCTCCTCCAGGAGCGAATCGCTCGGCTGCTCGGTAAGGAAGCGGCGCTCTTCGTGCCTTCCGGGACGATGGCGAACCAGCTTGCCATCCGGGCGCAGACCCAACACGGCGACGTCGTCCTCGCTGGAGAGCACGCCCACGTGCTGCTGTACGAATCGGGAGCGGCCGCGGCTATTTCCGGCGTACAGATCGAGACTCTCGGTGTAGGGGGTTTCTTCGATGGTGATGATGTGCGGGCGGCTCTCCACCCACGCGACCATCACTATGCGCCGACCACCCTGGTAGCGATGGAGAATACGCACACCGTGTCGGGCGGCCGAGTCTTCGCGCTCGAGCGCATGCGCGGTGTCGCGCAAGCCGCGCGCGAGTGCGGTCTGCGCTTGCACCTCGACGGTGCGCGACTCTGGAACGCAGTCGTGGCTACGGGGATTCCCGCCGCCAGCTGGGCAGCGCCCTTCGACTCGGTCTCCTGTTGCCTCTCGAAAGGTCTCGGGGCGCCTGTGGGTTCCGTGGTGAGCGCCAGCGCGGAGATCGTCGAACGCATGCATCGATATCGAAAAATGTTTGGCGGCGGCATGCGCCAGGCCGGCATTCTGGCCGCCGCAGGTCTCTACGCCCTGGATCACCACGTGACGCGCCTGGCCGATGACCATACCCATGCGCGCAGGCTCTCGGCCGGACTTCGGGAACTCGGGCTCAAAGTCAGAAACGAGCCCGACACGAACATGGTTCTTTTCGAATTCGACGATGTCGGCGGCTTCGCACGTGCGACCCGATCGCGGAACCTCCTGATCGATCCGATTGCACCGGGCATCCTGCGCGCCGTGACCCATCTCGACATCGATGCCGCTGACGTCGAGGATGCTCTCGCGCGCATCGCCGAGGTACTTCCCGAATTCCGTGGCAACGCCACGCGTCAAGGTCGCTAAGGCGGCTTGTTCATACAGACGAAGGAGACGAGATGATGCGACGCGACCTCTTTAGCGAAGAACATGACCTCTTCCGCGCTCAGTTTCGACGCTTCGCCGAGAAAGAGATTGAGCCCAAGATTGCCGGTTGGAATGCGCGAGGAATGTCTGACCGGGAGACGTGGCGGCGCTGCGGTGAAGAGGGTTTCCTCGGCGCGAACCAACCGGAGGCGTATGGCGGCGCTGGGGGCGACTTTCTCTATGATGCGATCGTCATGGAGGAACTCGCGCGCCTCCGCGCTCATGCGCTGATGATTTCACTCCACTCTGACATCTGCATGCCTTACATCACAACCTATGGCACTGCGGATCAGAAGCGGCGCTACCTGCCAGGGACCATCGCTGGCACAATCCTCCTCGGCATCGCGATGACGGAACCCGGAACGGGATCCGATCTCGCGAACGTGCAAACGAAGGCGATCCGGGATAGCGACCACTACGTCCTAAACGGCTCGAAGACGTTCATCTCGAATGGGCAGATCGGGGATCTGTTTATCGTTGTCGCGAAGACGAATCCCGACGCACAGCCTCCTCATAAGGGGATCAGCCTCATCTTGGTCGAGGCCGCGACCCCGGGCTTCGTGCGCGGGCGCAAGCTGGACAAGGTCGGCCTCAAGGGACAGGACACGAGTGAGCTTTTCTTCCAGGACTGCAGAGTTCCGGCCTCAAATCTGCTCGGTCGCGAGGGCCAGGGCTTCCGCATGCTGATGGAGAAGCTTCAGCAGGAGCGTTTGTGCATCGGTGTCGCCTCTCTCGCATCCTGCCGGCGCACGCTCGAGGACACGATTTCCTACGTGCGCGAACGCCACGCCTTTGGCAAACCGATCGCCGCGTTTCAGAATACTCAGTTCAAACTGGCGGAGCTCGCGACCGAGGTCGAGGTGGGTCAGGCTTTCATCGATCGCCTGCTCGTCGCCCATGTGCGTGGCGAAGAAATCGTCTCCGAGGTTTCCATGGCGAAGTGGTGGAGCACGGACCTCCAGAAAAGACTGACAAGCGACTGCCTTCAGCTGCACGGCGGCTATGGCTTCATGCACGAGTACCCTGTCGCGACCGACTATGAGGACGCAGCCGTGCAGTCGATCTATGCCGGTACGAACGAGATCATGAAGGTGATCATCGCGAAGCGGATGGGACTCGCCTAGAGCTTTACTGCAGGTGTGCGCGCAGGAACCCGGCCATCTCTTCGATCGATTTCGCTCCCGCGTCGAGGCCCGGAAAGAGCATGAAGTCGTGGGGCATGCCAGGATAGGTCAAGAGCGTGGCTTCTCGCCCGGAGCTCAGCAACTTCTGGCCGAATGCAACCCCATCGTCGTAAAGCGGGTCGATCGTGCCTACGACCACGCAGGTCGGCGGGAACTTCGAGAGGTCGCCGCGCAGCGGCGAAATGAACGGGTTCGCCCAGCTCGCCCGCGGTGCGTAGGATTCGCAGAAAAATCTCATCGTGGCGTCGTCGAGAATCAGATCCCCCGGTCCGAACCTGCGCGCGGACGCTGAGTCAAGCGCAAGGTCGAGATCCGTCACCGGGCAGATCATGAGGTTGGCAGTGGGTGGCCTCTCGGCCGCAGCCAGGAGCCGCAAGGTCGTCGCGGCCGTGAGATTGCCTCCGGCGGAGTCGCCGCCTAGAAAAATGCGCCGGCCGTCCCCGCCAACCCGCGCCGCGTTCTCACGTACCCAGCGGAACGCCGCCACGCAGTCGTCCAGCGCGGCGGGATAAGGCTGCTCCGGCGCAAGCCGATAGTCAATGCTCACCACCACGACGCCCGCCGAGACGCAAAGCTCCTTCGTGAGCTTGGCGTGAGTCTCTGGAGAGAGGATCACCCAGCCCCCACCGTGCAGGTACACGAGCACCGGCCTTTTGGCCCCGGTTCCGGGCGGATGGAACACCCGGACTCGGAGGGGCTGTCCTTTCGGGCCCGGGATCCGCAGCTCGTCCTCACGCTCCACGTTCGGGGCGTTCGCGTTGAGCAGCGCAGAGAAGGCGGCCGTCTCCGCGCGCATGGCTCCGGCTTCGAGCACGCGCTGCGACGGCCGCGCGGCTCGCATGAGATCAAAAAGCTGCCTGACCTGAGCGTCCAGCGGCTCGCGCGGATCCGACATGCCGGGCGCCTCCGTGAGCGATCGTGCGAAACTACCTTAGCCGGAGAGCGCGCGGAACCACAGGCTCCCGAGGCTGGCGACACCGAACAGCGAAACTGCAACACCCGCAACAGGGTTCACGAACCGCAGCCACCGAGTCGCGATCCGCCCGCGCGCCCACGCGACGGCGCTCGCGAGGACGAGCCACCATATAGCGCCGAGCCCGCCAGGACACCCACCACACGTGCCGTGGCCGAGGTGTGCAGCCCGTCGATCTCGAATGCGGCGCACGCGGCGCCGAGGGCGAGGAGCGGAACCGGATTTCCAAGGGTGAGCAAAAAGGTCGAGACGAAGGCCGAAGCGAGGCCTCGCGCTCCCGCTGTCGCCCCCGGGGCCAGCGGGGGTGCGGGCGCCGGCGCAAGGGCCGTCGCAGCCCCGAGCGCAATGAGAGCAAGCCCGCCCACAAGCCGGAGCGCGTCCAGATGCGCCGATAGGAGGGCGGGAATGAGGCCGATCCCGCTGGCCGCTGCCGCGGCGAACGCTCCGTCGGCCACGGCCGCCCCGAGCCCAGACACAAACCCAAGCGGCCAGCCAGTGGCGAGTGTGCGCCGCACGCAGATCAGGTTAACGGGGCCGATCGGGGCCGAGATCGCGACCCCGAGCGTGATACTCGCAAGAACCGGAGCGAGTTCCATGCGTTCCATCCCTCTGCGCCCCCGCCGCCTCGCACGCGACCGGGGTGGGTCACCTTGTCCTCCTCGGGAGGCTGCTACGATGGCTGGCAATCATGACTCCTCTCGTCCGTCGGATCGCGCTCGGCGCGCTGGTGCTCGTTTCCTTCCCGCTCTCTTCCCTCGCGGATTCGAGTCTCGAACTGCCCTTGCAGGATGCCTTTGGAGCCCTCCCTGCTGCCACCTACGACGAGAACACAATGAATCGGGTCGGCGACGCGAGGGTGAGCCTCACACGCCTGCCGAATGGCAACCTGCTGATGGTCGCAGCCGGCGCGATCGAAGGCGCAGAGGCCAGCGTCGTCATGAGCGAACTTGAGCGAACGAAGGACGGTGCGGGGCTACGGCCGGTTTGGCAGGAGTCCCATTCCTGGGCGGCCGGAGGGCAAAGCCACGGGCTCATGTGGATCGACCACCGCACAGGCCGTGCGCTCTGCACACCCGCCGATGGGTCGGATGAGACACCCTTCGAACTCGCGGTGCAGAATCCCGATCTAATCGCCAACGTACCCATGCACCTTCTCTTTTTGCCCCTCGTTTCTGGTGCCAAGGAAGAGGTGAACTTCCAGTTCCTGGTTTGCAAGATACACCGAGTGGTGTCTGCCAAGGCGAGGGTGGCGCGGCATCTCGCATCCTCGAGTGCTGGCGACCTGATCGAGGTACGGTCGGAGATCGATCTCGGTCCCATCCTCACCCCGCTCGCCAGCGCCTTTCTCCCGCGATTTTCCTTTTGGTTCGACACAGGAGAGCCCGAGCGCTGGGTGGGCCACCGAATGCCCCTCGGCACCGGGGGGCCGCAGGTGCTGATTGTGCGCGCAGGCATCCCCGTGCGGGAACTCGAGGCCTCGCAGTAGAGCTCAGGTGCCCGCGTGCTTGGAAAGAAAGTCGGTTGCCCCCTGCCCTCCCATGTAGAACTCGAGCAGCCGCGATGAGGTCCAGGCAAGGTTCACCACCACGAGACCGTCGAGCACGCCGCCAAAGCTAGGGTCGACGTTCCACGCCAAGAAGCGGCCGCCGAGCTTGAGGTACTCGCGCACGAGGACCGGTAGATCCTTGCCGTCCGGCTCTACTCGGGCCACGAGCTGCGAGAGTTCTTCGGGCGTGCTTCCCATCACCAGGGACATCCTGGTCTTTCGGCGCGTCCACCAGCTCGTGCGCAGGGGCTGCCGGGGTCGGACGTGGGCCGCGAGCACGGGGTCGCCGTGGTTTTGCGAGAGAGTGGCCGCGATCAATGCGCGCGATGCGGGCGAATAACCTTGAGACACGCTCACCGCGCCGAACAGCATCTTGACCCTCGGCCTCGCAAGCACCAAGCGCCCAATCCCCTTCCAGAGCAGCATCAGGGCGCCTGCGGAGCGTTGGTACTCAGCTCGCACGAAGGAGCGGCCAAGCTCGATCGCGGGCCCGAGCTCGGCGAAGAAGGCATCGTCAAGTTCAAAAAGGGTATGGGTGTAGAGGCCGGCGACGCCGAATACCGGCCGCAGACGCTCGGTCTCGGCAAGGCGATATGCCCCCACAAGCTCGCCGGCCCGTCGGTCCCAGACGAAGAGGTGCTCGTAGGTTCGATCGAACAGGTCAAGGTCCAGCTCCTGTCCGGTGCCCTCGCCCACGGATCGGAAGGTGATCTCGCGCAGGCGGCCGATCTCGCGCAGCAACGCCGGGATCTGCGCCGCGGAAGCGGCGGCGACCAAGTAGCGATCGTGAGGTACCAGCGCGGCGTCTTCGAGGCGGGCCACCTCCTCACGCATCCAGGCCTCGTCGCGCCGTGGCGCGATCGGTGCGGGCCTCACCGGCTGTACACCGCCCACCCGCGTCGCCCCACGGCGTCGCAGCCCAAGCCAAGGAAGCCCGGGCCGTAGCACTCCGACACTCGGATAGGACATGACGGACCTCCACCCCCAAAAAAAGGTCTCTTGTCGAACGCGCAGTCGGCTCTAGATTCGGCTCGGCGATTCACGGCACTGTCGCAATTGAGGGACGAGCGCGTGACGTCCCACTTTCTCCGCAGCCGCTTCACGCGAACGCCACGACGCGGACCGAGCTTCTTGCGCGAGATCGCAGATCGCGCACCAGCCCCCGAAGGAGATCCGCCTCATGGGACTGCTCGGTACCGCTCGCGTCACCTTGCGTCTCTCAGCCTTGGCTGCGCTGACCGCGTTCACGGTCCTCCGCCTCAAGTTGAGCGCAAAGATCCAAGGAACCTGTCCCCATGTCGCCACCCGACACGGCCATGCGTGGGCGCGTCGGATGGTGAGTCTCCTCGGTGTGCGGGTCGAGGTGCACGGCAGTCCGCCGGCGGGTCCTGTCCTGCTCCTCGCAAACCACCGCTCTTATGTGGACATCGCCGCCCTCCTCGCCCAGCGACCCTGTGCGTTTCTTGCCAAGGCGGAGATCGCCGAGTGGCCGCTTTTTGGAGCGGCCGCTCGGGAGACGCACACCGTGTTTGTCCGGCGAGAGGACAAGGCGAGCCGCCGGGCGGCTCGCGCGGGTGCATTGGCTCTGCTGCAACAGGGCGTCGCTTTCGCCGCTTTTCCCGAAGGCACAACTTCGCGCGGCCCCGGCGCACTCCCGTTTTTCCCAGGCCTTTTCGAGCTTGCGGCCGAGCACCGCATCCCCATCGTCCCAGTCGCGATCGAGTACGCGAGCCGCGACGATGCCTGGGTTGGCGATGACGGGTTTATCCCTCACTTCCTCGGCTGCTTTCGCAAACCTCGCATGCACGTCGCCCTCGCATTCGGTCCCGTCCTTCATCAGGCGGACAAAGATGGCCTGAGGACCGAGGCGGAGGCTTGGATTCGCGGCCGGCTGGAAACTCTGGCGCCCCGCGGTGCGCTTGTGCGTGGGGAGCTCCCTCGCACCTCGGGCCCGGCGGCGGCGCCGACGCCGGCGTAAACGATCTTCGGCGGCAGCGCGGGGCAGCCTCAAGGCGCGCCAGCGCTGTCCGGGCCGGGCGCCAGGCTCGCTCGAGCACCCTTCCTCGACTCTCCGCCCGCAAGGCGGATCGCCTTCCGGGGCAAGGGAAGGTGTGGGCCTGCGCCCCCGCTACGCTTCGGTCTCGTGCCTATCGAACCTTCCGTCAATTGGGAATCTGTCAGCCTAAATCTTCGATCTGCGCAGGCGCGCGCCGCCGCCCATCACGGGGGACTTGCGGAGGTGCCAGCGTTCGGGACGATGCGCCCTCTTGAGCGTGCGGCATCGGGCCGGCACCCTCAGCGCAGTTGGCAGGTGGAGTTGTGCATGCGATTCGTCGGCGCCGCTTGGCCGCGTGCCGCACCCGCGCAAATCGGGATGCATGTGCGTAGGGGGCGAGCGTCCACGCCCGACCTTCCGGGGTTGACCTTGTGATCCCCCGTTTGCGACTCCTCGCGTGGGCCATCACAGCCGTCCTATGGGCCAGCTCCGCGCAGGGGGCAGCTCCGGACGAACTGCGATCTCGCGTCGATGCGATCGCTGCGCAGCACCTTGGACAAGGAGCCGCTGCCAGCCTCGCCATCGGTGTCCACGAGAATGGCCGCGAGGCCACGTTCTTCTACGGCGACGCCGGACGTGATCTCGGAACCCCCACCGCGGACACCCTGTTTGAGCTCGGCTCCCTGACCCAGGTCTTCACCGCCACCATCCTCGCCGCCCTCGTCGAACGCGGAATGGTGCGGCTCGATGATCCATTGCAGCTGTTCGTGCCCAAAGGAATCACCGTCCCCACCTTCGAGGGCCAACCGATCCGGCTCGTCGATCTCGCCACCCACACGTCTGCCCTGCCGCGAGACGTGCCGCACCAGAGCGCAACGCTCACCCTGGAGCGCATGTGGGAGTTCCTAAACACCTACAAGTTGGATCGTGCCCCGGGCGTCCAGTATCTCTACTCCAACCTCGGGTTCGCGCTGCTCGGGCACGCCCTGATCAAGGCCGCCGGGACCCGGAGCTACCAAGCGGTCCTGGCGCGCGAGGTGCTGGTGCCTCTTGGGATGAGCAGTACGTGGCTTCTTCCCGAGCTGCCAAGCCGCGCAAGGCTCGCCCATGGCCGCGGAGTCGATGGGGAAATTGCACGCTACGAGCTTCCGAGCTGGCCCGCGCTGCTACCTGCCACCGGCCTAAGTTCGAGCCTCGACGATCTGATGAAGTTCCTACGCTTCGCGATGGGCGCCCGCGAGACCGCTCTCTCGCCCCTGCTCGATCTCCTCGAGCGACCCCGACGCCGTGCCGCGCCCTACGGAGAGGTGGCACTCGGCTGGCAGGTCTACGCGCTCGAGGAGGGCGACGTCTTGGTGGCGAAGAATGGCGGAATGCTCGGCTTCTCGAGCCTCGTGGCCTTCGTGCCCTCGCTGCACTTGGGCGTCATCGTGCTCGCAAGCTCACCGCATCAGGCGAGGCAAATTGGAACTGAAGTCCTGCGATCGATGGCCAGCGAAATCCAAATGCCAGAGCAGATCCCCGACGAGAGTGCGGCAGACGATCAGCGGTGAGAGGCGGGGCAGGAGTTCGCTCAGCCCCCGCTTCCACCGTCGAGCAGCCGCCTCACCTCGCCCGAGAGTGCTTCCGCGGTAAACGGCTTGCCAAGAAAGCTCGTCCCGCTCGCCGCCGTCCCACCCAGCACAGCACCGTCGTTATAACCGGACAGGAAGAGGACGCGAAGGTCCGGCCGCTCCGCGCGCAGCAGCTCCGCCAGCTGCGGACCGCCCATGCGCGGCATCACGACGTCCGTCACAAGGATGTCGATTGCGCCGTCGCGCTGGCTGAATACGCCGCGAGCCTCGAGGCCGTTTGAGGCATAGAGCACGGTGTATCCCGCCTGGATCAGGACACGCTCGGCGAGGCGTCCTACCAGCGGCTCATCTTCCACCAGAAGCACCGTCTCTCGACCCTTCGGGGCGGAAGTCCTGAGTGGCTGGGGCGAAGCCGCGTCCTCGGATCTCTCGTCGATCGGAAGGAAGACGCGAAAGACGCTCCCAGCCCCGGGCCGACTCTGGGCTCTGACCTGACCTCCGCTTTGCTGGATGATGCCATACACTGTCGAGAGACCTAAGCCCGTACCCTTCCCGGAAGGCTTCGTCGTAAAGAACGGCTCGAAGATGCGTGCCAGCGTCTCTTCGTCGATGCCGCAACCGCTGTCGCTCACGGCCAACATGACGTGCCGACCTGTCGGCGCACCGACCTCCTGGCTCGGATCCGTACCGTCGAAACCTGAATTCGCGGTCTCCAACGTGAGCAAGCCACCGGATTCCATCGCGTCGCGAGCATTCACGACGAGGTTCATTAAGACCTGCTGAATCTGACCGCGGTCGGCCCGGACGTGACCGAGGTCCCGGGCAAGGCTTGTTCTTACCTCGATATGCTCGCCGATGAGACGGCGCAGCATGTTCTCCATGTCACGGATCACCGCATTCAAATCCAACCGTTCTGGCTTCAGCACCTGCCGTCGACTGAAGGCCAGGAGTTGGTGGGTGAGGGCCGCCGCGCGTTCGCCAGCGCCGTGGATCTCCTGCAGGTCTGGACGCAGCGGATGATCCTTCGGGACTCGTTCGAGCAGCAGGTCACTGTACCCGTTGATGGCCGTCAGCAAGTTGTTGAAGTCGTGGGCGATGCCGCCTGCGAGTCTACCCACCGCTTCCATCTTTTGGGAATGACGTAGCTCTTCTTCCAAACGGTGGCGCTCGGTGACATCGCGGGCGGTTACTGCAACCCCATCGACGAGTGGAACGATTTGGTGTCGCAGCCATGCGGCGTCAATCTCGGAGGCATTCGGAACAATCTCTTCTTCGAGGGGTTCACGCGTTTCCAGCACTCGCACGCATTTCTTGAAGAAAACATCATGCGTCTTCGGCGAGAGCAGTTCGCGCAGTGGTCGACCCAAAACTCGATTGCGGCGCACGCGGCCGAGCTTGAGAGCGCGACGATTGAGGTCGACGATTCGGAAATCCAGGAGCCGACCTGTTCCGTCACGCACCGGTTCAAGAAGAAAGAGGGCGTCGAAACTCCCCTCCGCCGCTGCCCGAAAGCGTTCATCGCTTCTTCGCAGCGCCTGTTCGGCTTGGCGCCGGGCGCTGATATCGCGAGCGATCAGGAGCCGCGCCCGCGGACCCCTCTCGTCTCCAATCACAGACGAGCTGATTTCGTACGGCGCCAGCGTTCCGTCTTTCGCGATGAATTCGGCCTCATAGAGTATGGGCGCAGCCGCGATCCGGGCACCTGAGGACGCGTTACCCCGGAATGGGGCCACGATCTGGGTAATTTGCATACCCAGCATTTCCTCGGGCTCGTATCCAAGGGCACGCTGGCTGGATGCATTCGTGTAGGTAATGCGTCCGTCAAGATCATGGGTGATCATGAGGTCCGGAGCACGATCGAAGATCCGCCGGTAGCTCCGCAGCCGTTTTGCCTCGCGCGTATCGCGCGAACTCACGTCCCGCAGCACGAGAAAGCACCCGCTCGCTCGCTCGATCGAGAGCGGGGAGACGATCACCTCAAGCTCGAGCTCCGAGCCGTCCGCACGCAGCGCTCGCGCGGGCGTCACCGCCGGGCCGACCGTCCCCCCAAACAGGTCTGCGGGTGTCCCACCCAGGGCACCGATTAAGATCGGTCGCAGAACTGAGCTGAGCGGGACACCGGGGGATCCCCCTCCCAGGAGCCGCCGGGCCAACTCGTTGATGGCCGTGATGAATCCCGCGCGCACCAAGAGTGCGGGCTCCGCGAATCCATGGACAAGTGCGACGATGCCGTCATGACCGACTTTGTGCTCCTGCAAGGGCATGCCAGGCATCGCGATTGGATCCCTCCTTCGCAACGTTTCGACGCCCCCACCGCGCACCTTGAGCGGGTCTCAGCACCTCCGCGCTGCTCCGCATTGGATGGGATGAGATACCGTCCGTTGCGTCGTCCGCCGAGGGGGGAGAATGCAGCGCAGCGAGACGCGGATCCTCACAACGCATGCCGGGAGCCTCCCGCGGCCGAAGGCACTCCTGGAGCTGCTCGTGAAGAAGAGCCGCCGCGAACCGATCGACGCGGCGGCCCTCGCGGCTACGACCCTGGATGCAACACGCCGAGCGGTCGCCGCGCAGATCGAGGCCGGCATCGATATCGGAAATGACGGCGAGCAGCCTCGGGAGAGCTTCTTTACCTACCTGCAGCACAGCCTGAGCGGGTTCGGCGGAGCGAGCCGCCGGCCGATTATGCGCGACCTCCTGCGCTATCGGACCTTTCTTGAGCTCAAGGCGCCAGAGTTCTCCCGCCTGTCCGTGAGCCTCATGAACGCCCCACGAGCCGAGGGGCCCGTACGGTACGTCGATCGCGGACCCCTTGAGCGGGAGTGCGCAGTCTATGCACGCATCTTGGCGGAGCAGGAAACAGGCTTCATCGAGTCTTTCCGGACCGCCCCTTCGCCAGGGATCGTCGCCTGTGCGATGCAGGACGCGTACTACGGAAGCCTCGATCGCTATGTCGAAGCCATCGCCGAGGCCCTGCGTACCGAGTACGAATACGTCGTCTCCCAGGGCTGGGTACTGCAGCTCGATTGTCCCGACCTCGCCATGGAACGTCATACCCTATTTGCCGACCGTCCCCTGGCGGAGTTTCTGAAATTCGTCGAGCAGGTCATCGCTGCGATCAATCGCGCGCTCGCCCGGATTCCACCCGAACGCGTGCGCATGCACGTGTGCTGGGGCAACTACGAAGGGCCGCATGAGGACGATGTCGCGCTGGAGGCCCTTCTGCCTCTGCTCTACAGCGCGCGCGCGGGCGCGCTCGTGCTCTCGATGGCCAACCCCCGACATGCCCACGAGCACCGCACCCTCGCCCGGGTTCCGCTGCCAGAGTCGTGGCTGCTCGTGGCGGGAGTGATCGACACGACGACCAACTATGTCGAGCATCCCGAGGTCGTCGCCGAACGCATCGAACTCGCCGTGCGGGCGGTGGGAGACGTCCACCGTGTGATCGCAGGAACGGACTGTGGCTTCGCCACCGCCGCCGGATTGGGGGAGGTGGCGGAGGAGGTCGTATGGAGGAAGCTGCGCGCTCTAAGAACGGGCGCCGAGATCGCGAGCCAGCGGCTGTTCGGCCTGCCTCGTGCGACCTGATCGCGAGGCCGAGAAGGCGAACGCCTGTGACAGGTCAGCGAACACTCAGCCCGGCCGCGAAGATACAATCGGGCAGATCGGAGGCCGTTGGCCGATGACGCGCGCCCATGCCGACGCACCGCTTTGGCCCCTCGCCCTCCCGGAGGGGGGGCGCCGGCGCGTGGTCTTCTTGCTCGACGCCTCCAGCAGGCTAGAGCGCCGGCTCCTGCTGGGCTGGATTTCGCGGAACGTCCCCAGCGGCGACACGCCCGCCGCTTTCGATGTGCTCGAGATTCCGCCCACGCGGCGACGTCCGCGCAAGCCGCGGCTCGACCCTCGATTCGAGGCTTGCGTGGCCGCAGCCGACGACCCCCTGCTGGCCCCGCTGCGCGTGGCGTGGCAGCCCGAAGAGGTGGGAGGAGTTCGGGTCGCCCGCCTGCGCGACCTGGCCACGTTCGGCGATCCGCGCGATCCCGGCTGGCTGCGCGAGCGTTGGGTCCTGCGACGCAACCCCGACCGTTGCCGGATCGTCACCGGTGAACCTGCGCCCCTGTCCGAGCTGCGCGAGCGCTGGCGCCGTGCGGCGGGAAGCGATTTCGCGCAAACGACCGGGCTCGCAGAGTTCGTCGCGCGACAGGCGGCGCTGGCACTTGAGCGCGCCGAGAGGCGCCTGCGCGGGGCGCGCTACAAGGTCCCGCGATTCGTCCACGAGGACATCCTCGGCCGCGTCGCCTTCCGCGCTCGCCTTGCGACTCTCGCCCGCGAGCTCAAGCGGTCGGAGGCGGATGTCGCGCGTGAGGCCGCCTCCGATCTGCGCGAGATCGCTGCCACCCACAGTCCCTATGTGATCGATCTCGTCGCACGTCTCATCCGGCTCCTCTATACCCTGGGTTACGGCGAGACGCTTCACTACGAACGGACGCAGCTCGATCAGATCGCAGCTCTGGCCCAGCGACATCCCGTCGTGTTTCTCCCATCGCACAAGTCAAACCTCGATCATCTTGTCTTGCAGTACGCCCTTCACGAGAACGGTCTCCCGCCGAACCACACCGCGGGGGGCATCAACATGAACTTCTTCCCGGTAGGTCCTCTGGTCCGGAGAAGCGGCGTCTTTTTCATTCGCCGCAGCTTCAAGGACGCTCTGATTTACAAGACTGTCCTTCACCACTACATCGACTATTTGATCGAGAAGCGCTTCCCGCTTGAATGGTATGTGGAAGGCGGTCGTTCGCGGTCTGGGAAGCTTCTGCCACCACGCTTTGGTTTGCTCTCGTACGTCGTCGACGCGTATCGCACCGGAAAGAGCGAGGACGTATTCCTGATCCCCGTCTCGATCGCGTACGACCAGATCCAGGACGTCGGCGACTACGTTGCCGAACAACGCGGTGCGAAAAAGAGGAAAGAGAGCTTCTCGTGGTTCGTCCGCGTGCTCCGACAGCTCCGGCGCCGCTACGGCGAGATCTACATCCGATTCGGGGAACCCCTGTCCCTCGCCAAGACGATCGGTGCACCAGACGCGCAGCCGTCAGGCGAGGCAAGGGCCGAGAGCGAGGAGGAGAGCCTCGCGGTGCAGAAGCTCGCGTTTGAGGTCTCAGTGCGGATCAACCGCGCGACGCCGATCACGCCGACCTCGCTCGTGACGCTTGCGCTCCTCGGAAGCGGCGATCGAGCACTATCCGTCGAGGAGACTGTCGAGGCGCTGCGGCGGCTCGTGGGGTACGTGCGGCGCCGCGCGCTCCCGACGACCTGCGACCTTGAACTCGATACCAAGGAGGGGGTGCAGCGGGCACTCGATGTGCTGGTGGACAGCGGAGTCGTCGCGTGTTTTGCGGAAGGGCCCGAAGCCGTCTACGCGATCGGTCCCGACCAACACCTGACCGCTGCATACTACCGCAATACGGTGATCCACTTTTTTGTGAACGGAGCGATTGCGGAGCTCGCCCTGCTACGCGCGGCGGAGGATGATGTGGCCGATCGTACGACGGAGTTCTGGGACGAAGCGATGCGCCTGCGGGACCTGCTCAAGTTTGAGTTCTTCTTCGCGGAAAAGGAGAAGTTTCGCGGCGAATTGCGCCAGGAGCTCGCGCTTCACGACGGCGAGTGGGAGAGCCGCCTCACGCGCGGCTCTGCGGAGATCCTGGCCCTGGTGGAGCGGATCCGTCCGTTTAGCGCCCATCGTGTGCTCCGACCCTTCCTCGAGGCATATCGCGTCGTGAGCGACGCGTTGGAGCGCCAAGACCCGGGCGCTCCTTGCGATGCGAGTGCTCTGCTCGGCCAATCTCTCGCCCTGGGCAAGCAGTATCGGCTCCAGCGCCGGATTCAAAGCGCGGAGTCGGTGTCTCGCGTTCTGTTCGAAACAGCGCTTCGGCTCGCGCGCAACCGTGGTCTGCTCGAATCGGGGACTCCAGACCTTGGCTTGCGCCGCGCCGCCTTTGCACGCGAGATCCGCGAGGCGATCCGCCGCGTAGACGGGATCGCGGCTCTGGCTGCCTCGCGCCGCGCAGGCGTCATCGACTGAGCGCTCCAACGTGCGTTCGAAGTCGGTTCGCGCAGCCTGGCACCGCTCGCTAAGCCGCAGTTGGCTGCAGGTCGACGCGCGAAGAGGAAGAGAAACCTCCTCGGTGCAGCGGCGCCACTAGATATGGTTTCGAAGCATCAGTTCCTTGGGATGGGGTTCGAGGTAGATCTGGCTCTCCAAGTAGGAGACCTTGTGCTGCCGCACGTGGTGGCGAATCAGCGTGATCGGCACAATGAGGGGTATGAGTCCGCGGCGGTACTCCCCGATAAGGCCAATCAGTTCAGCCCGCGAAGAGGCGTCCAGCCGAGTCTTGAAATAGCCGGCGATATGCTCCAAGACGTTCGTATGACGGCGGATCGTCGCGAGTTTGGAGAGCACGCCCATGAACTCGATTTCATAGCGAGCTCGCAGGTCCGCGCGGGGTATCTCTTTCGCTTTGGCGATGAGGCGACCCAATCGCTGGTAGGCCTCGGGAGAATGCGCGAGCAGCGCGAACTTGTGGGAAGTGTGAAAGGCCACGATCCCGGCCAGCGTCCAGCGACCGGCAAAGAAGGTATGGAGCCGATGATAGGCGAAGACTCTGGCCACGAAATTCTCGCGCAGACGCGGGTCCCAAAGGCGCCCCTCCTCTTCGACCGGCAGAAGGGGGTTCGCCGCGATGAGGGCGTTGGCGAAGAATCCTCGGCCTTCGCGTCGCGGCATACCGCCGGACTTTGGACGTCCATACACGCGCACGCGCTCCATCCCGCAGCTCGGGGAGTCCTTCTTTAGCACATAGCCAGAGAGATTGAGCGCTGCGAGGGTTCGAACGCGCCGCGCGGCGAAGCTGCGCATGGGCTGCGTCCAGTCGCGTCCGCTCTTGGGCGCCACAAGGTGTAGACCCGTGGCATCTTGCTCGAGGCGAACGGACTCACGTGGGATGCCCATGCCGAGTTCGACTTCCGGGCACACCGGCACCCATTCGACGAAGCGACCAAATGTGTCGGTCAGGAAACGGTCGCGCTTGTGACCGCCGTCGAAGCGCACTTCTTGGCCGAGGAGGCAAGCCGAAACGCCGATCCGGATCGGGCCTTCACCGACGACCTGCGGCAGCTTCGAGCTCATGGCCGCAACGTACCACGCCGCGCAGACGAGATCGGCTCGAGCGCCGTGCCGCAACGCCAAGCCGTCCGCAAGGGAGCGTCGGCAGCTGCAGGCACGCCTCCGGCGGAGTGGCGCTTAGGCTGCGCTTGGCCCTCCCCCGCCGCCCCGGCGGCCGGCTTCCGATGCGTGTGCGCGCCGTGTCGCACGTGGCGACGATCGCGCGTACGGGTTTCGGCCCTCCACCCACGTGGCCGAGCACGCGAGGGTGCTCCCTGTGTCCGAGCGACCGAGGTGCATCCATCGACTCCGAGCCCGCGCTGCCCTACACCCTCGCACATGCCCTCGCTCTCGGCGCCCAACCCGCTCTCGAAGGGCACGCCGTCGTCGTCTCCGTCACCGAGACCTCTGGCGCACAAAGCACGCTCATGGCTTCGAGATGATCAATCGGAATTCGTCCGGTGAACGAGACTCGCATCCACGTTTTTCCCGACAGCGTGGCATTCGGGCAGCGGCTCGGGCGAGCCGCACGCCTGCCCACCTCGCGGATCGCGCTCCACCGCTTCCCCGACGGTGAGAGTTTGGTGCGGATCCGGCAGCCGGCAGGCCAACACGCTGTGGTGGTGAGATCTCTTTTCAACCCGAACGTCAAGCTGATTGAGACGATTCTTGCAGCCGATGCCCTCCGCCGGGCGGGGGCGCAGCGCGTAACGCTCGTTGCACCTTACCTCCCCTACATGCGACAGGACGCCATCTTCTCTGCCGGCGAACCGATCTCCCAGCGTGCCGTAGGAGCGCTGCTTGGCCGCGACTTCGATGCCGTCCTCACGGTGGAGGCCCACCTGCATCGGGTGTTTGAGCTCTCGGAAGTCATCCCCGGGCGTGCACGCTCCATTTCCGCCGCTCCCGCGATCGGCGCTTATCTCGCGCGTCGGCGCCGCGGGCTGCTCCTCGTCGGGCCAGACGAGGAGTCACGCCCGTGGGTTCAGGCAGTGGCTGCCACCGCACGGGTGCCGTGGATCGTGGGCGAGAAAACGCGCCTTGGTGATCGCAGCGTGCGCATCCATTTCCCCACGGTTCCGACCGCACGCCGCGCGGTCTTGCTCGATGACATCGCCAGCAGCGGAACCACCCTCGCAGCCGGGGCCCGAGCGCTCCGGCGGGCCCACGTAGACGCGGTCGAGGCCATCGTCGTTCATGCGATCTTTGTACCAGGCGCGCTCGGCCGCGTGCGGAGCGCAGGTGTGACGCGCATCGCTTCCTGCGACACGATTCCGCACCCGACCAATGCGATCCCCACAGCGGCCCTCGTCGCCCAGGCGCTCGCATGGAAGTAATCCGGCCAGCCGTTCCGTGCTTGCAATTCCTGGGCGCGACAGGAACCGTGACGGGGAGCCGTTTTCTGCTAGATACCCTACACGCCCGCGTCCTCGTGGACTGCGGACTCTTTCAGGGCCTAAAATCTCTGCGCCTGCGCAACTGGGCTGCGTTCCCGGTCCCTCCCGCCAGCATCGACGCCGTGGTACTGACGCACGCGCACGTTGACCACTCGGGATATCTTCCTCGTCTCTTGCGTGACGGCTTCCGCGGTCCGATTTACGCGACTCAGGGAACCCACGCCCTTTGTCGGATCGTCCTCCCGGACAGCGGGCACCTCCAGGAAGAGGATGCGAGTTACGCGAATCGCAAGGGTTTCTCGAAGCATATGCCCGCCCTGCCTCTCTACACGGAAGAAGATGCCTGGCACGCACTCGAGAATTTCAGCGAGGTATCCTTTCACACAAGCGTCGAAGTCGCCCGGGGTGTCCAGGCGGTCTTCCGTCCTGCCGGACACATCCTCGGCTCAGCGGCGGTCGAGTTCGCACTCACGGGATCCCCTTTTCGACGGATTCTCGTAAGCGGTGACCTTGGGCGCCCAAGCCACCCGATTTTGCGTCCGCCTGCGCCGCCGGGCGAGGCCGATGCCGTGCTGATTGAGTCGACCTATGGTGATCGGCGTCATCCCTCCGATCCTGCCGACGCGGCCTTCGAGACGGCGATCGCACGCACGGCAGCCCGCGGCGGCACGATCGTGATCCCTGCCTTCGCGGTAGACCGCACTGAGGTCATCCTCCTCGCACTCCGTCGCCTGATGCGTGAGGGCCGCGTGCCCGAATTGCCGGTCTACGTCGACAGCCCAATGGCGCTCTCCGCCCTTGCGCTCTACAGGATGGCGCTCACCCAGGGTGCACCCGACGTGCGACCCGATTTTAGGGGCGACGGCGATCCTTTCGATACTGGTCGTTTGGTGGAGACACGCTCGGTCGAGCAGTCGAAGGCGATCCACGAGCAGACAGGACCGTCGATCGTGATCTCCGCCTCTGGCATGGCGACAGGTGGACGCGTCCTGCATCACCTCACCCACTTCCTTCCCCACCCTAGGAACACCATCGTGTTGCCTGGTTTCCAAGCGGAAGGGACGCGCGGGCGATCTCTGCTTGAAGGCGCAAGCGCGCTGAAGATCCACGGATGCTACGTCCCGGTCCGCGCAGAGGTGCTCGGGCTCTCCCTGTTCTCCGTACACGCGAACCAGGGGGAACTCGTGGCGTGGCTGCGTTCCATGCCAGGCACGCCCGATACGACTTTTGTTGTGCACGGAGAGGCCTCGGCCTCGGCGGCATTGCGCGAACGCATCCACACCGATCTCGGGTGGACGGCGGTTGTGCCGGGGGATCTGGAGCGCGTGCGATTGGCCTGAGTGACTCGCTTGCTGCGACGCACGGAGGTTTTGCATGTTCCGCATTAAGCGCGTGGGCATCGACACGCTGTCAGAGCACGTGCTCTTCATTCACGAATCCGCCGCAAAGACCGGTGGCCTTGGCTTTCATCCCCTCGATCGGGTGCGGGTCGTTGAGGCGGCGCCTCCCGGCGGGGAGGTGCGCGAGGTGATCGGTGTTCTCAACTTTTGCCGAGACGCGCTCGTAACCCCCGAGGAGATTGGCCTGTCCGAGGATGCGTTCCATGACCTCGGCTTGCCTGAGGGCACGCAGGTTCACGCCACGATCGCTCCCGCCCCGCGCAGCGTGGACCTGGTGCGCGAAAAGCTCGCCGGCGCGAAGCTCGATGGCGCGGATTTCAGAGCGATCCTCGGCGATGTGGTTCGGCACCGCTACTCGAAGATCGAGCTATCGATGTTCGTCCTCGCGTGCGCCGTCCAAAGACTTGATCTCCCAGAACTTGTCGCGCTCACCCGTGCCATGATCGACACCGGGGCTCGACTCGACTTCGGTGCTGGACCGATCGCGGACAAGCACTGCGTGGGTGGAGTCCCTGGCAATCGAACGACCATGGTCGTGGTGCCGATTCTTGCCGCACTCGGCATGCGTGTGCCCAAGACCTCATCGCGCGCAATTACGAGCCCCGCCGGCACTGCCGACACGATGGCGATGGTGGCTGAGGTGGCGCTCTCGCCGCATCGCTTGCTTGAAGTGGTGGAAAAGGCGGGGGCATGCATCGCATGGGGCGGCGCGCTCGGTCTCGCCCCTGCCGATGACATCCTGATTACGGTCGAGCGGCCCATGGAACTCGACACGGAGGCACAAATGGTGGCCTCCATCCTGTCGAAGAAGAAGACGGCGGGCGCGACCCACACGCTCATCGACGTCCCGGTCGGCCCGAGTGCGAAGGTGCGGACCGCAGCTGCGGCCCAGCGCTTGGCGAGCCTGTTCCGCGTGGTCGCCGAGCAGATCGAAATCGCCGTCGAGGTGGTGGTGACCGAAGCACCGGGCCCGGTGGGCTTCGGGATCGGGCCGCTCCTCGAAGCGCGGGACGTGCTGGCAGTCCTGAGACGAGAGCCGGGAGCGCCCGTTGACTTGCGCGAGAAGTCGCTGTTTCTCGCGTCGCGGCTCATCGAGCTGGTGGGCGCCGCGCTGCCCGCGACAGGTTATCGCTTGGCGCAGCAGACATTGGACTCCGGTGCCGCCGAGCAGGCCTTCCAGCGCATCGTCGAGGCCCAGGGTGCCCGCGAGCTTCCTCCCGCCGCGGCACATCGAGTGCCAGTGGAGTCTCCGAGCGACGGCCGCATCCGCGGGATCGATTGTCTGGAAATCGCGCGCGTGGCAAAGCGAGCGGGAGCACCTGCCAACGCTGCGGCGGGTGTACGGCTCCTGCGCACGGTGGGCGACGTGGTCTCGCGGGGAGAGCCGCTGTTCGAGATCCATGCGCAGAGCGCAGCCCAGCTCGAGTTCGCCTGCGCCTACGCCCGCGAGAGAGTCGACCTGATCCGCTTCGGGTACTAGGCCGCCGCCACGGCTCCCCCACTCCCGACGCCACGTGTTAGGGTGAACCAGGGATTCGCAGGGGGTCGCCATGCCGTACTACGAGCGACTGAGCGCGCAGGACGCGTCTTTTCTCGGCCTTGAGGATGCGAATCACCATATGCACGTGGGTGGCGTCCTGATCTACGAGCTCGGTCCCCTTCGCACGCCACAGGGCGGCCTCGACGTCGATCGCGTGCGTGCGGCGATCGAAGCACGCCTCGACCGCGTGCCGCGCTTCCGCCAGCGGATTGCCTGGGTGCCGGGTGAAGGTCATCCGGTTTGGATCGACGACGACCACTTCAATATCGCCTACCACGTCCGCCACTCCGGACTGCCGCGGCCCGGCGACGACGCCGCGCTCAAGCGACTTGTCGGCCGCATCATGTCGCAACAGCTCGACCGTGGGAAGCCGTTGTGGGAAATGTGGTTCGTCGAAGGGCTTGAATCCGACCGCTTTGCGCTCATTTCCAAGACACACCACTGCATGATTGACGGCATTGCCGGTGCCGAGCTGATCTCGGTCTTGATGGACCTTGCCCCCGACGCACCGATCGCCGCACCAAAGCCCTGGAAGCCGCTGCCCGCGCCCAGCCGCGGCCGGCTCTCGATGGACGCCCTCTGGCACCGTGTGACTCAACCCTTCGACGCGCTCGCCGCCGTGAGGAAAGCAGTTCGCACGCCGGATGAAACGGTGGTTGCGCTCCGTGCCGCGGCCGAAGGGGTGGTCGAGGCCTTCGCTCCCGCATTTCGTTCCGCCTCGGAAACGCCCTTCAACGTGCCCATCGGCCCGCACCGACGCTTCGAGTTCGTCGAGCACCGCGTCTCAGATTTCAAACAAGTGAAGGACGCGCTCGGCGGGACGCTGAACGACGTAGTGCTGGCGACGGTAGCCGGCGCGCTCCGCACATTCTTCTTTCACCGCGGGCTCAAGGTGCAGGATCTCGAGATTCGCGCGGTCGTACCGGTGAGCGTCCGTGCCAAGGGGAAGGCCAGCGCTCTTGGAAACCAAATTACACAGATGGTGGCCGATCTCCCCGTTGCTTTGTCGGATCCTATCGAGCGCCTTAAGGCTGTGCGGGAAGTGATGAGCGGCCTCAAGGATTCAAAGCAGGCGCTCGGCGGGCGTGTGCTGACTGCCGTGAGCGAGTGGACGGTGCCCAACGTCCTCGTGCAATCGATTCGGCTCGCCTCGAACTCACGGCCGTACAACCTGATCGTGACGAACGTGCCGGGGCCTCAGATCCCTCTCTACCTGCTCGGTTGCCGCATGAAAGCTTCGTATCCCGTGGCCCCGCTGATGCCAGGCCAGGCACTGAACATCGCGCTGTTCAGCTACGACGGCGGCCTCTTCTGGGGTCTCAACGGCGACTGGGACGCCCTACCGGATTTGGACGAGCTTGCGGACGGGATCCGGGAGGCCTTCGCCGAATTGCACGCAGCCGCAGGTGCAACGTAAGCACTGCGTGGGCTCTCGCACTCCGAACGCTGCCGGTCGCCCGTCATCGCCGAGGTGAGGGGATCGAGAATGGCCGGGGTGGTCATTCGAACGCGCCGTGGCGCCCTGCGCCCCGTGCGAAGCGTACAGCTCCCTCGAGCGTTTCACCCGATCGGATGACCTCGAGTCCAATCCGGGTCTCGTGGCGCAGCGCCGCCGGGAGTTCGAGGCCCCACTGTTCGATCGCCGAGCGACGATCCCCACGCAAGCAACGCTGGGGGAACCTTGCGAGATCCTTGGCCAGCGCGAGCGCGACCTCGAGCGACCTCCCCTGCTCGGCGAGCCGGTTCGCGAGCCCCATCCGGAGCGCCTCGTCGCCCGATACCCCGCGACCCGTCAGGATGAGATCGAGGGCGTGGCTCTGGCCGATGAGCCGCGGCAGACGAATCGTGCCGCCGTCGATCAGGGGCACACCCCAGCGTCGACAGTAGACGCCGAAAACCGCATCCCGCGCTGCCACGCGCAGGTCGCACCAGAGGGCAAGTTCGAGTCCACCCGCCACCGCATAACCTTCGACCGCCGCGATCACCGGCTTGGCCAACAGCATGCGCGTCGGCCCCATCGGGCCATCGCCGTCGTCATCCACACGGTTGCCACGGCCTTCCGATGCGGCCTTCAGGTCAGCCCCCGCGCAAAACGTTCCTCCGGCACCCGTCAATACGGCGGCACAGAGTTCTTCGTCAGCATCAAAGCGGCGGAAGGCTTCGGCGAGAGCGGCCGCGGTAGAGAAATCGACAGCGTTGCGTACGTGCGGACGGTCGATGGTAACGACGGCGACCGGGCCTTCTCTTTCAAAACGGACATTCGACATCACACTTTCCCTCCGCTCTCGTCGGTCCCGGTTTGCGGCGTCACGGCGATTCTCGGCGATCCGGGCGTTCAGCGAACCGCTTCTCGACCTGCCTTAGATCTTCTCGATTCGGTGAATACTCCACCAAAGGAACCTGGGAAGAAAACGCCGCGTCGCGACAGAGAGTGACGCGTTTCGGTCCGGAAATACCATGAGCTTCCCTCTCTCCAGGTCCCGCTCAATCGCGTCGAGCACCCTTCCGGGCGCAATCGGTGGCAGATTTTCCAGGATCTTTGGCTTCGACTTCGCCTGATTGAGGAGGGGCGTCGCTACCGGCGGGGGACACACGCACGCGAACCGTACGCCCCGCTCACGATTCTCGTGATAGAGCACCTCGGTGTAAGCCACGACGGCGAATTTCGAGGCGTTGTAGGCGCCAAAATGGAGCGTCGGCATCCATCCCGCCACGGAGGCGAAGTTCACGAGATCACCCTCCCGTCGCTGGAGCATCCGGGGAAGCACGGCCTGGCAGACATTCACAGTGCCGCAGTAGTTGATATCCATCACGCGCTGGATGAGCTGAGGATCCTGTTCCAGCAAGAGTCCCGTCGGCATGATCGCAGCGGCGTTCAACACGCGATCGATGGGGCCGAGCTCGGACTCGACCCGAGCAATCGTCTCAGCGACCGCCTTGCTGTCCGCGACGTCTAGGACAAAACTGCGGATCGCAGCCTCACCCTTGGCGGTCTCCGCAAGGCCAGCTTCATTGATGTCGACTGCAGCGACCGTCGCACCCCCGTGGGCAAGGCGCTGGGCGGCGAGCCGCCCCATTCCGCTTCCGCCTCCTGTGATAAAAGCGACCTTCCCTCGGAATGCCACCCCTTGCCTCCTTGGCTGGCGAGCCCTCTCGCCGGCCGATTCTAACGCCGGTTTCGCACGCTGGAGCCGCGCATCCCGCTGGAGGGGGCTCAAAAAAAGCCGGGCTAGCGCCAGTCGTCCATCACGAATGCGTCGGGTCTGTGACGCCGCGGCTCATTCGGGCGGTGCATCGCAACACCTTGAAGGAAGGTCGTGAACCCCCAGTGGAGCATACGGCCATAGGCTTCGGAGCGCAGTGGAGACACCCGCAACCACGCGCTCGAGACCTCGCGAGGCCGCGAAGGCCTCGCATGCACCGAGCAGCCCTCGAGAGCGGCCCGAAAAACTGACACTTCTCCAGCCCGTTGCGAAGTTCGAACCCACGACCTCGCCCGCTTGCTCGGCAATGAGGCCGCACTCGGGTCTGCTCGAAAGCGTGGACGAGGAAATTCAAGATCGCCCCCGAAACGCTCAGGCTCGGGCATCCGTGGAAAGGTCCCGAAGACCACACGAAAAACGTGGTCGGCCGCGGGGAGATCGCCCTCCTCCATCGCCCGCACGGTGACCTTCATGCCGGCGGATTCTAACCGCTCGCACCCCGCCCTATGGCAAACTGAGCCCTTTGAAGGAGATCCAGATGAAGCTTGCCGGGAAGAAGGCGCTGGTCACGGGCGCCTCGCGTGGAATCGGCAGAGGCATCGCCCTCGCCTTCGCTGCCGAGGGAGCCGATGTGGCCGTCGGGTACCGCCGCGAGAAGGACGCCGCCGAGGCGACCGTCAGGGCGATTCAAGCCAAGGGCAGTCGGGGCTTCGCGTACGCTGCCGACGTGCGGGACAGCGATGCGGTGCGAGCCATGGTGCAGTCCGCACACGCCGACCTCGGCGGGCTCGACATCGTGGTGGCCAATGCCGGCGTGCCGACGCGCTTTCAGCCCGTACATGAGGTCGAACCGTCCTACTGGCAGCGAGTACTCGAGATCGACTTGCACGGCGTCTTCCACACCGTCCACGCAGCGCTGCCGCTCCTCCGCGCCCAACAGAGGGGGGTGATTCTCACCGTCTCTTCGGTGGCCGCGGATATCTGCGGAGCGAACGGCGGTCCTTACGTCGCTGCGAAGGCAGCCGTGAACGCGCTCACCAAGGTGATCGCCCACGAGAACGCCGCAGCGAACGTTCGCTGCAACGTGATCGCTCCCGGACTGATCAAGACCGACATCGCCGACGGGATGCTCGAGTTTCATGGCGAGGCCATCGTGAAGTCGATTCCTCTACAGCGCATGGGGACACCGGAAGAATGCGGGCAGCTGGCCGTCTACCTGGCTTCCGACGATGCGTCGTGGATCACGGGCAAGGTCTTCCGCATCGACGGGGGGCAGTGGTGAAGACGATCCCCGAGTGCGGGCTCTCCAAAGACGACCTCTTTGAGAAGCTCGAATCGTATCGTGCGAATGACGTCCCTTGGCGCGATGGACGCACTCTCGCGTACGTCTACGATCCGGGCAAGGACGCCGAGGAGGTCATCAAACGCGCCTTCACTCTCTATCTCACCGAGAATGCTCTCGACCCCACGGTGTTTCCGAGCACGCTGCGTCTCGAGAACGAGCTCGTCGCCATGGCCGCCGCGCACCTTGGCGGCGACTCACAGGTGTGCGGAAATTTTACGAGCGGCGGGACGGAGAGCATCATCCTCGCCGTCAAAACCGCGCGGGATCGCGCACGGGCGATGCGGCCGCACGTGCTTCGCCCGCAGCTCCTCTTGCCGATTACCGCCCATGCGGCATTCCAGAAAGCATGCCACTACCTGGATGTCGAGCCAGTGACTGTGCCGGTGGACCCCCACAGTTACAAGGCTGACCCCGTCGCGATGCGTCGTGCCATCACGAAGGACACGATTCTCATGGTGGGTTCAGCGGTCTCCTATGCGCACGGCGTGGTAGACCCGATTCCTGAACTCGGGCAGATCGCACTGGAGCATGAGCTCTTGCTCCACGTCGACGCGTGCATGGGCGGCTTCCTCCTGCCCTACTTCCGGCGGCTTGGCTGCACCGTGCCCAGCTTTGACTTCCAGGTGCCAGGTGTCACTTCGATCTCAATGGATTTTCACAAGTACGCATTTGCCGCAAAGGGAGCGTCTGTGATCCTGCACCGCAGTCCGGAGCTCCGGCGCTATCAGATCTATGCGTCTTCGAATTGGACCGGATACACCGTCATCAACCCAACGGTGCAGAGCTCGAAGTCAGGTGGTCCGCTTGCCGCTGCGTGGGCGGCTCTCCATTTTATTGGTGACAATGGATATCTCGAAATTGCGCGCCAGCTGCTCGACGCAACTCGCCGCGTCGTCGCGGGCATCGAGGGTATCCCGGGGCTGCGCGTACTCGGACAGCCGCAGATGAATCTTGTTGCATTTTCATCCGACGAGGTCAGTGTCTTCCACGTGATCGACGAGATGCGACAACGCGGTTGGTATCTCCAGCCCCAACTTCGCTTCGAGAGCTCGCCCGAGAATATTCACCTCTCGATCAACCCCGCGACCGTCCGCTGGGTCGACAGACTGTTGGCCGATCTGCGCGAGTGCGTCGAAGAGGCGCGCTCGATGAAGCGAGGAGAGCTGGCGGCGAGAGTTCAAGAATCCCTCTCGGGTCTGGCTCCGCAGGCGCTCGGCGCGGATTCCTTGCAGGGGCTCCTCGCAATGGCCGGTATCCGCGGTTTTTCACTCCCGACACGCATGGCTGAAATCAACGAAGTCTTGAACGTCCTTCCCGTGAAGCTCCGTGAGCGGCTCCTGGTCGAGTACTTAAACGGGCTGTACCGCGAACCATCCGACAGCGCGGGTTGATCGAACAGTGGCGCCCAAACCGTTTCTTCACCCCTTCGCGCGGCCTGCACGATCCGACTTCCTGACGATCGTGCGGGGCGAAGGTGCGTTTGTGTTCGACGACAGCGGCAAGCGCTATGTCGACGCGATGGCAAGCCTCTGGTACATGAACGTCGGCCACGGCCGCGCTGAGATGATCGACGCGATTGCGGCACAGATGCGCAAGCTGGCGTCGTATCACACCTATGAGCCCTTCACGAATGAGCCGGCGGAGGAGCTTGCGGCGCGCATTGCTGAGATCGCGCCGATGGAGAGGCCGCGCGTCTTCTTCACGAACTCAGGGTCCGAGGCCGTAGATGCCGCGATCAAGGTGGCCCGGAGCGCGCAGATTCGAGCGCGACGCCCCGAGCGGGTTCTGGTCGTCGCGCGTGAGCACGCCTACCACGGAACGACCTACGGCGGTACCTCCGCTCAAGGGCTCCCTGCCAATCAGCAGGGATTCGGCCCCCTCGTGCCCGGCTTCGTGCACATCCCCAACAACGACCTCGCGGCGGTGGAGATGATTTTCGCGCGCCATCGCGGCGAGATCGCTGCCGTGATTGCCGAGCCCGTGCAAGGCGCAGGAGGAGTCCACCCGCCCGCGCCGGGTTTCTTGGAAGCTCTGCGCCGGCTCTGCGATGAACATGGGGCGTACCTGATTCTCGATGAGGTGATCTGCGGCTTCGGCCGTCTGGGTTCGTGGTTCGGAGCCGAGCGCTTCGGGATCCGCCCCGACCTTGTGACCTTCGCCAAGGGCGTTTCGTCGGGCTATCTCCCGCTCGGCGGAGTGATCATAAGCCGCGGCATCTGCGAGGTGCTCGAGGCCGATGAGAGCTTCGTGTTGCGCCATGGCCACACTTACTCCGGCCACCCGACAACGTGCGCGGCGGGGCTGGCGGCCCTTGCCATCACGCGGCGCGAAGGACTGCTAGAACGCGCACTTCACGTGGGCAAGCGGCTCGAGGACGGCCTGCGCAGCCTCGTCCGTGATGGACTCCTCGCCGAAGTGCGCGGTGACGGGGGACTCTGGGCAGCAGGGCTGCTGCCGGGTCGGGACTCGGTGGGCGTGCGCGATGCGATGCTTAGAGCGGGCGTGATCGTGCGCGCCGTGAACCCGAACACCATCGCCTTCTGCCCACCGCTTGTGATCGGCGATTCAGAGATCGACCGCTGCGCGCAGACCCTCCGCGACGCCCTCCACTGAACCACTGGTCAGCGCCCTCGAGCCGCGCGCAGCATGGCGCGCAAGAAACGGACGCGTTCGTTGGGCTCGACAGGTCCATAGCCGATGCGCGCACGAAGGACATCGACGGCGCGCGCCAACGCGGCCTCGGCGGTCTCAGGCGGAAGCGTCTCCATCCGACGCAGCGTCTGGCGCAGAAGCGCGCGCTCAGCGCGTCCAAGAAGCGCGACTTGCGAGCGGTCGAATCGGAAGGCCCCTGCGGCGGCATCCGCCCCGTCCAGCAGCGGCAAGGCAGTGGCCGGACGATCCATTCGAACCACGACTGTCCCTGCCGCAACGTCACCGAGGCGCTTGCCCTCTGCCGAGACCACCATCGCGATCAGACCCACCAGGTAGTTGGCAGGCAGGATATCGACCACACGCAACAGGTTGCGGACGAGGGACTCGCGGGGTGTGATCGGACTGCCTCCGTCACGCAGAACACGGAGATTGAGCGCCCATTTTCCGAGGGAACGACCGCCGGACGAGAGCTCCCAGATCACAAAATATCCCCACTCGATCACAATTTGGATCAGCAGGAAGACTGCGATGAGATAGAGCATCGCCCCACTCTCACTTCCGGGATGCGGGGTCTTCTTCGCCTCCGCGGCGACGGTATGCAACTGGCGGATCAGCCAGCCTGCAAGCGGGCTGGCAAGAAACAGGACAAAGAGGACGAACCCTTCCAGTAGATAGATTCCGATGAGATCTATGCCATAGGCAAGCATACGACTTGTCGGTCCCGCCACCGGAAAGTGGAGAACCACCTGCTCGGGTGAACGCACCACTTGACGCGGGCCATCGCCGATGCTCTCGTAGTCAGGGTTTTCGCGCGCGTCCATCCCTTCCGTCCTGCCGGCAACCGGAAAGGTACCATGGGAGCGATCTCGCCGACCGGTTCTGAGCGCATGCTTCAAGATCAGATGCGCATCTCGAGCGCACGGCTCATGGAGCTCCTCGACCGATCAGAACAGATTCGGTCCCACAATCTCTCATTCGACGAGCTGCGTGAGCTCGGGCACCTCTATCGCGTCAACGCGGCGCGGCTTGCGCGTCTCCGAGACCGGGACGAAGATCCGGAGGCAATCCGCCATCTCAACGCGGTGTGCGTCCGCGCTTTCGCGTTTCTGTACGCCTCCCGAGCAGCGCCCCAACCCCGGAGCCCGTCGGTCGCCACAAGGCTCCTCGACACCATCGCGCACACGTGGCGAGCCCAGGCGGCCGCCTGGCTCCTGCTCGTGGCCGGGGGTCTCATCGGCGGCGTACTCGGCTCCCGGGACCCCGAAGCCCTCTCCGCTCTCGTGCCGACCGGGCTTGGTTACTCGCAGGCAGGGCTCGAGACCCTTCGCCGATCCCATGAGGCTCGCATGCAGTTTTTTGTCCGCGAGGAGACCCCCGCGGCCAGCAATGCCTTCTTTGGTGCTTGGCTCTTCGTGCACAACACCAAGGTGGGACTGCTCGCCTTCGCGACGGGGATTCTGGCTGCGGTACCCACCATTTTGCTTCAGCTCTACAACGGGATGATGCTCGGAGCGATCGCGTCCATCTTTCTGAGAGATCCCTGGCCCCTTGATTTCCTTGCGTGGATTCTTCCACACGGCATTCCCGAGCTCACCGCCGTCACGCTCTGCGTGGCGGCTGGGCTGGTATTGGGTATGGCAGTCGCTGCGCCCGGCCGCTCGGGTCGCCGCGCAGCGCTGCGCATTGCGATCGATCCGGCCCTGCTCCTGTTCGGTGCCTCCATTCCGCTCTTCTTTGTCGCCGGGGCGGTGGAGAGCTTCGTGCGCGAGTCCAAGCTCGGTACGATGACGCGGCTTTCAATTGCCGGAGCCTTCGCCCTACTGCTGGTCTCCGCGCTCTCCTTCTCCAGGCACCTCGCCCGCCAGCGACACATCGACACCGCTTGGCTAGATGAGCTCACGGGTCCGCCCCATAGCGGATCGCCAAGTAGTGGTTCAGAACCGGGGTGACGAGCCTGCGGGGCGGTAGGTCGAGGGTGAGGACACCCTGACGGCGGAGCAGCGCGAGCGTCGTCTCGCGCTCGTGCAGAAGATCGTCCAGGACAAGACGCCGGTGCAACGCGAAGCTTCCGCCGGAATCCCCTGCACGATCCTCGGCGTCGAGCGTATCGAAGATCGGATCGCGGACGGCGACGACCAGTACGCGATGGCGCCGCGCAAGCACTGAAAGGGGCGCCGGCACCCCGGAGGATTCAGCCTCCACGAAGTCTGTGATCACCACGACGAGCGCGCGCTGACGCTGCCGAACCGCGAGGTCGCGCACGAGGGCGGCATAATCAGGTTCGACCATGCGCGGCTGAAGGGGGCGCAAGACGTCGGTGAAGGCGCCGATCGCCTGCCGATGGGCGCGGGGCGCGAGGTGGGCCCGAATCTCGCGGTCGAAGACCACAACCCCGATGCGATCCCCCGAGACGAGACCCGCGAACGCGAGGCACAGCGTCGCGTCGATGGCGTGATCGAGTTTCGTTCGACCCTCGGAGCGACCCGCCATGAGCCGGCTCGAGTCGAGCGCGACCACGACCGTGTGATTTCGCTCGTGTTGGTGAAGGCGCACGACGGGCCGCCCCCGACGCGCGCTTGCCGCCCAATCGAGGCGGCGCGGATCGTCCCCGGACACGTAGTCGCGCAAGGACTCGAAGTCCATCCCTTCCCCACGTCGCCGCGATGGCTTGATGCCGAGAGCGACCCGCATGCGCTGCGGGTTCAACGCCACCTTCATCAGGAAGCGAGAAGTGTCGGGGTAAACCCGGAGCAGCTGTCCCGCTCCCGCGAAGCGGCGGCGACGCAACAGACCGAGGGGCGAGCGCTCGAAAGAGACGGCCGCGCCGAGCGGGCGGTCCCCACGCGAGGCGGGCCGCAACGTGTAGTGAATCGTGGTGACCTCGCCCGGAGCGGCAATGACGTCGCCAAATCTGGGCTCAGTCTGTGAAACGTCGCGGGGCAGTTCGTCCTGGACATCGAGCTTCACTGGCACCTTGGCGACGCTGCGCAAGCGAAGCTCGATTCGGGCTTCTTGTCCGACAAAAGCTCGCGCCGGAACGATGCGCTCGAGCTCTAGCGCGGGGCGGCGGCCCAGGAGCCACAGGTCCCAGGCGACAAGCGCGGCCAAGATGACAAGGCACCCGAGAAGCGCTGGTACCAAAAAGGGTGTCAGAACAGCGAACGCCGCGACTCCAGTCCAGACGGCCAGGCTCACCAGCAGCGGCCGAGCGGGCCAAACCCTCATCGAGGAACGGTCACGCTCTCAAGCGTCTGTCGCAGCGCTTCGTCGGCCAGGAGCCCTTCGACCTCGGCGGCCGGCTCGAGCTGAATCCGGTGGCGAAGTGCCGGCAGCCACATCTCCTGCACATCCTCGGGTAACACATAGTCTCTGCCTTCGATTGCTGCGTTTGCCTTCGCGGCGCGCAACAGCAACACGCCTGCACGCGGCGAGCCACCAAGCACGAAGTGAAGATCACTTCGCGTCGCGCGCACGAGGCTGGCCACGTACTCCGTGATCTCCCGCCGGACACCCACACCCCGCACGATCGAGCGCGCCCGGTCGATTCGCTCCGGCGTCAGTTTCTGAACTGGCTCCGCGAGCGATACTTCGTCGGTGTGATGACGCTCCAGTAGCGCACGCTCGTCCTCCTCGCTTGGATAGTCGATCACGATCTTAAAGAGAAAACGATCGAGCTGCGCCTCCGGTAGGGGATAGGTACCCTCCTGCTCCACGGGATTCTGCGTCGCAAATACGGCGAAATGTTCGCCAAGTGCGTGCTTTCGACCGTCTACCGTTGCCGCACGCTCCTGCATCGCTTCCAGCAATGCCGCCTGTGTCTTTGCGGACGCGCGATTAATCTCGTCGGCCAGGAGCAGATCTGTGAAGAGAGGTCCCGGACGGAAATGCAGCTCGCCGACACGCGGGTCAAGGATCGGGGTGCCGATGATATCGCTCGGCATCAGGTCGGGAGTGAACTGCACGCGGCCGAAGCGAATTCCGAGGCATGACGCGACGCTCCGGACCAGGAGAGTCTTGGCGACGCCCGGAACACCTTCAATCAGACTGTGACTCCCGCAAAGGAGTGTCACGAAGACGAGGCGCACCGCCGCGTCCTGACCGATCACATTCAGTCTGACTCCCGCAAGGAGGTCCTGATACAGCCTCGTCACTTCTGAAACCTCGGCGGGACTAGGGTGGGTCATGAAATGGCCTCCCGCACCAGGCGATCGATCTGCTCCACCGCAGTCTCGAGTTCTCTCGCGCTCCCAAGCGGGGTTCCGTTTGCGAGCAGATCGAGCGCCTTGGGAGACAATGCGGAACGCCGCCGCAGGCGCTCGACGAGTTGAGATTCCGGTGCCTCCGGAGGCAAACCGAAATGCCTGCGCAGGCGACGCGAGGTGAGTTCGCGAAAGCGCTCGAGGACGCGGGCGTAGTCGCGAGTGGAGGCATAACACGCGGCGAGTGAGTCCACGAAAGCGTCGAGACTCGGCGCGCTGGGATCGAGCTCAGCGACTCGTCTCGGAGGCGTCGCGGCGTGGAACCACACAAAGGCGAGCGCGAGAATCGCAGCGCCCGCGAGGAATGGAGCCGCGGGTGAAGCGACCAGATATGCAAGGGCGCTTCTCGAGACAACGAGGCCGTGCGCTCGCTCATCGATCCACGGCACTCCATAGGCCCGGACCAGGTCCGCCACGAGCAGTGCGGCGTCGGCGCGATCAAGCCCCGAGTTCCGCAAAAAGCGAGCGTCCGCAACCACCACGAGCTGCCCTTGACCGAGCCCCTGCCACAGCACGAACGGACGCCCGCCCAGCCGGGCGGCGACTTCCCAGCGCGGCTCGGCGCCGCTTCCGGGTACGCCCTGGAAGGTAAAAGGTGCTGGGAGATCGAGGACGCGGGGATGGCGCACGAGTTTGCCCTCTACGCTCCCCCGCGGCTCGTGCGCCGAACCCTTCGTGTCGGGTTTCCCAGCAGGGATGGCTGGATCCCGCGCAACCTCCTCACGAGGCGGCAGGGCAACGCCCGCAAGCCTCGCATCCCGAGCACAGACATGCGAGTCGGGCGGCAGAAAAACGACCGCTGTTCCTCCCGCAAGAATCCAGCTGTTGAGGCCTGGGCCCTCGAGGGCCAGCTCAGGCATACCCCGATGGCGCCCAGTCGGCGGCTCGTCATCCGCCTTGGGCTCCTCGCATGGCCGATCGGGTTCCAGCCACCACAGGGTCGCGTGAACGGGAAGCTGGGTAGGCGGCGCATAGCTGCGGGCCACGGCGAGTCCAAGCTCAGACAGGAAGTCATACAAGGCTCGATGTCCTTGGGGAATTCTGCCAAAACTCGTGGGACTCAGATCGCGATCGTCGTCGCCCCGCCACAACCCGACGATCACCAGGCCGAAGAACACCACCACGGCAAGGATCGCAGCGCGGCGTCTCACAGAACGTGCCCCGCGGACTCAATCCGCTCGTGTAGGTTCCGCCACTCGGCGTAAAGCTCGCGGTCAGATGCATCCGCGCTGTGATCTCGGAACCACCTCCTCTCGAGGCGTTCGAGCAGCGAGACGAACACTGCCTTTAGGTCTTCGCTCATCGAAGTCGCTTTTAGGCGCTTGCAAAGCGTCCGATTGGGATCGTGGCGATGGAGTTCGAGGACACCCGCGCGCAAGAGCCGGTCGATGCACGCGAGGTGCATTTGATGCGCCGCATCGAGAAAGTACCCCTCCTCCGCGAGACGGCGCGCCTGAGCCTCGAGAGCGGTGGCCTCCGTCTTCGCCGGTCGGCGCTCCCCGCCGGGCGCGGTGCCGAGCGCCGCGCGAAGGGACCACACGATGTGAAAGACGAGGAGCGCCAGCACGAGCACGAGTCCGCCGAGAATGGCCGCATACAGCCATGGGTCGAGACCCGCCACCCAGGATTGCAACCGCAAAAGCGCGGACTTTAGGTGGAGCCACCACTCCGAATCGAACGGGCGAAACTTCGCGTACTCCGGCCGAGCGAGGATCTGCGACGCCAAGGAGCGCAAGGCGTCATCTGACGGCAAATCGATCGAAGTCATGGGCGTACGGACGTTCTCTCTCGAGTCCCCGGCTCCCTATGCGGTGGGAGCCGCAGCCAGATTGTGGCCTGACTCTACAAGGCGCGCGAGATGCTCGAGATCGAAAGCTTCCTTGCGGCAGCGAATGTCAAAATAGAGCACGACGAGCCCCGCGGCACCGAAAGCTGAGGCAACAGACGCAGCTGCCCCGGCTGCGATGCCGTGGAGCCACAGCCACGGAACGAATCTGAGCGCGAGCTCGATCCCGAACGAGAGAGTTCCGCTCACGACGGCTTCAAGAACAAGGATTCCGATTGCCCGAAGAAAGTTTCCCTGCATGAGATCGCGACTTCTGCCGAGCGCTTTCGTGCCGAACGTGCGCTCGAACACCATGACTTGATTGATCAAGACGAACGCCAGCACAAAATAGATCCCCGGGAGGATCAGGAGTAGGGTCGCGCCCATGATCGCGAGGCTCGAGAGGAGAATGGTCCCCGTGAGCGGAAAGAAAATACCGAGAATTTGTCGATAGGCTTGTCCGAGCGATACGGGGCGGCCGAGATAGAGTTCGCCGATCACAAAGGCCTGCAGCGCCCGGACAAACGGAGAAACGACAAGGAGAAAAAGAAATCCAATCCCAATCGCCCCCGCTCCGCGGAGCGCCACTGAGGGGAAGAGGCTCATCCCGAGCTGAATCGGGACCAGGGTAATTGCGGACGTCCCCACGAGAAGAACAAAATGGTCGCGCAGGAGCCGGAACGCGCTGTCCAGGATCTCGGCAAAAGCCATTTCTCGGATCTCGTAGGCCATCCTCCCCCTCACACCTGCGGTATAACGTGCGGTTGCGTCACTCCTTGTGCACGAAGCGAGGTTCGATTGTCAAGTCGTGCAACGATGACCTGCTCGCCACTCCATGCTGCCGGACGTGGCGTACGCTCAGGCATTGCGCGATCCGCCGCCCGCCGGCCCGAGAAACGGACCCACCCGCGCGGGAGCAACGCCAAGACGATACTCTCGCCTACATGACCGAAGAGCGGCGGAAGCGCTACGACCTCGAAGATGCCGAGCTCGACCAGAGGGTTGAGGCACTGATCGCGACTGCGGAGGCGCGCTATGGCACTGCGAGCGACGCGGAATCGGTGCGGCAGATCGTCGTCTCCGGACTGCGCTTGTTGCGCGATGGAACGCCGCGGGGCGACCTCAAGCTCCTGAACAGTGCGCTCAAGGAGTTGCGCCACGCGTTCCGGGTGTTCGCACCCTATCGCGCGGTGCGCAAAGTCGCCGTGTTCGGAAGCGCACGGACCACACCCGATCAACCGGATTGGAAGCAGGCCTTCGCGTTTGCGGAGCGCATCGCCGCGGAGGGCTGGATGATCATTACCGGCGCAGGAGAAGGAATCATGGGGGCGGCACAGGGCGGGGCCGGCCGCGCAGCATCGTTCGGCGTCAATATCCGCCTCCCATTTGAGCAGCATGCAAATCCCACGATCGCGGGCGATCCGAAGCTCATCAACTTCCGTTATTTCTTCACGCGGAAGATCGCGTTCGTGAAGGAGGCCCATGCGATCGTGCTCTTCCCCGGAGGCTTCGGCACTCACGACGAGGGGTTCGAGGCGCTGACGCTGATCCAAACCGGGAAGAGCGAGATCCTGCCGGTCGTATTCGTCGACGCTCCCGGCGGGAGCTACTGGTCGCAGTGGCGTGGCTACCTCGAGGAGCACCTGCGCGATCGTGGACTCATATCGCCGGAGGACTTCGCGCTCTTTCGGATCACCGATGACGTCGACGAGGCGGTGGGCGAGATCCTCCACTTCTACGCCAACTACCAATCGAGCCGCTACGTGCGCGACCTTTTGGTGATTCGCTTGCGCGAAGCACCGGATGAAGGCCAGCTCGAGCTGCTCAATCAAGAGTTTTCAGCGATCGTGAAGAGCGGCCGCATCGAAGTCGGACCGCCGCTTCCCGAAGAAGGTGATGAAATGGCGGGGCACCCGCGACTGACCCTGCGCTTCAACCGACGCGACGTGGGGCGCCTGCGTCAACTGATCGACCGGCTAAACGATCTCGTGGATACGCGCGCTGTGACGCCGCTCGATGCAAGCCCTCACGAGATTGTGGCCGAGCCCTTCCCCCCGGAGCCGTTCGCTGGGGAAGCCGACGAGGACTAATGCGATGACCTGAGGGCGCGAGCTCGCGAGCACTTCGAGCTGCGCAGGTCGGTCCGCGGGGAGGACGGGAGGCCTCGCCCCCGGCGTCACGGCGCATAGATCGAGGAGCAAGGGCAACTCTGCCTCGAAGAGCGTACGACCAGGCGGTGAGGACTTGGGACGATTCCCACGCCCGCAGCGCAGAGAAGAAAGGACGTGGAGAAGAGGAATGTGGAGAAGAGAGATGGGAGCGCCCGGGTGTGCTGACAGTCGCCTACCCGGGCGCGCCCGACATGACCTCACAGGGCAAGTCGCGAACCGCTGAGCAATAAGCGGAGCGGCCGCGGAGCTACAAAATGCTGAAGGCCAACATGGCGGTCAGACCAAACCACACGAACCCTGCCAGATACGCCCAGCGCAAGGCAGCTTCGTGACTGAGGCTCTTGCCACGCATGGTGGGGGGACCCTCCTTGAACGCGAATGGAACCAGATCCTTTCGTCCGCGAATGTGACGCGGATCACTCTCGCGGCGGAAGCCAGGCGATCGGGGCCTCTCGGCAGAACGCGGATTGCCAAGCGTGCCCCCCCGTGGGACTCGGAGGGGAGCCGATGACCCGGCCCCGTGTTTGGAAGAGGGCATAACTAGGCCGCCGGAAACGTGTTTTCGACTGGGTCCCGAGTGTAGCTAGAAGATCGCGAACCAGAGCTCGACGGGGTGTAGGCCCTTCTGACGCAACCTTTGGCGTTTGCTTTCGTCGCGCTGACGGCTCGGAGCGCAGGGCCATGGGAGCGGAGAGACGACGCGGAGGAGCGCAGCCTTCCCCGATGACCGCCTAGGCTTGCGCGAGCTCGTCGGCGGCCCGCCGACGAACGCCCCAACCAGCAGCGCAGCGTATGCGGGACCCACCTCCTCTCGCCTTTGATCTCGGTATCATGATCGAAGCGAGCTCTTTGCCTTTCAAGGATTTGCGATGCAGACCGCAGCATTCACAATTTTCGCCCCGCTGTTCGCCGAGGAAGAAGCGCAGGCCTTGGTCCGGCTTTGCGAGGCCTTCGGTTCCTACGGCATGTACGGCAGGGCCCCGATTGACGAGGAACTCGGTCGAGGGCTCTTTCAGCGGCACGACGCCGCGATGAACTACATCCAATCCGGCGGGCGCTTTGGGCGCAAGGAGTCTCTCGAGACCGCAGCCTTCAGGACCAACTACTTCCGCGAGACCTACGCCTATGCCGAGCCCCTCGTTCCCGGCATCGAGAAGTTCCTGCGCCACGACGGTTTCATCGAGGCAGCCCAGTCGCTCTATGGCCGGGCCGTCATTGTTCCAGCCATCGTCTACGCGAACTTGCTGGTTCCCGGTCAAGAGCTGGCGGTGCACACCGACGTACCCGAGTTCCGCGGCTGCAACCGTACCAAGGATCCGGAGTGGCTGATGGTGGTGATGCACCTCTCGGGCCTCTTCGAGCGCTGGCGGATGCCGATCGCCACCGCCGTGTCGTGGTTTCGGGGTTGCCGCGGCGGAGAGTTCGCGTTCTATCCCGAAGGACCCAATGCTCCTCCCCGGACGCTCCCGGCGCAGCACAATACCGCCGTTCTCCTCGATACCGATAGCGTCTTTCACGGCGTCGACCGGGTGGCGCAGACCACCGCAACACTCCCGCCTCTTGATCTGCGCATGCGCCTTGCGTACGAGGGGCGGGGCACTTGGCGCTTGGGCCACGACGCCGAAACCGTGGCTCGGTACTCCTGGGACGACATCCGCTTCTCGATTTCCTGGAAGGCATACTGCTTCGCGGACGAGGCGGAACTGCGCAGGGTGAACGAACACTCCGATGACCTGACGCGCGACCTAATCCTCGACCTTCTCATCGCCGATCTGCGCAAGCGGGGACGCCTTCAAGGCGACGTTCCGGCTGGGCGCGCTCTGGCCCTGCTCTTAATCGACGAATACGTTCGATTCCCCCAGCCCGCGCCGGAGGTATAGGGAACGTGCCCCCCGACTCTGCTCACGAGAAGATCGAGAAGCTAAAGACCGCGCACTCGGCATGGCGCCCTCTCGTCTCGCCCGAGGCGTACGGCGTGCTCTTCGAGGAAGCGACGGAGCGCCCCTTTGCGAGCCCACTCAATCAGGAGAAACGAGCCGGTACCTTCCTGTGCGCGGCATGCCTTCTTCCCTTGTTCGAATCCGCCTCGAAGTTCGACAGTGGCACAGGCTGGCCGAGCTTCTTCCAGCCCATGGAGGGCCGAGTCGAACCCAAGCGCGACTTTAAGCTCCTCCTCCCGCGCACGGAATATCACTGCGCGCGCTGTGGCGGGCACCAGGGGCACGTCTTCAACGACGGTCCGGCCCCGACCGGCAAGCGCTATTGCAACAATGGCCTGGCACTTCGTTTCGTCCCCGACAACGAGCCGCTTCCGCCCCTTCGAACACCAAGCTAACCCAAGGAGACGGCCCCCTCATGGCCGACGAGAACACAAAGAGCGCAACGTTTGCGGGAGGCTGCTTCTGGTGCATGGAGCCCCCTTTTGACAAGCTGCCTGGGGTGATTGCGGTGACGCCTGGATACACTGGAGGGCGTACCGAAAATCCGACCTACGAACAGGTGTGCTCGGGCGATACAGGTCACACGGAAGCCGTACAGATCGTCTTCGACCCTGGGAAGGTAAGTTACCGCGAGCTGCTCGATGTTTTCTGGCACAACATTGACCCGACGACACGAGATCGCCAGTTTGCAGACGCAGGCTCACAGTACCGCACGGCGATCTTCTACCACGATGAAGAGCAGCGGCGATCCGCCGAAGACTCGAAGGCGGAACTCGAGAAATCCGGGAGATACGCAGGACCCATTGTCACGGAGATCGTGCCCGCGCGTCCCTTTTACCCGGCAGAAGCCTATCATTGCCAGTACTACAAGAAGAATAAAATACACTACAGAATGTATCGCCAGGGCTCTGGCCGGGAGTCCTATCTCGAGAAAACGTGGGGAACGCGCAAGGCGAAGGACTAAGACTCTCCGGGGGCGGCTAGGCCGTTGCCCCCGTCGCTTGGTCCACACGTTCCATCCATTCCGTGACGGGACGAGAGCCCTCGACGATCCGTGCTCCTTCCTCCGCTCCGCGAATGCACGCGAGCTGCGCGAATACGCTGAGGTCGGCCAGTGAGAGTGCATCGCCGACGAGCCACTCCCGGCCATTTAGCCAGTCTTCGATCGCCCCTACATGCCGCTCAATGTCGCGCAACACGCATTCAAGCGGTTTGCGTCCGACGCCCTGACGGGAGAGTACGCCTCGCATCATGATCGGTATGAAATAGCTGGCCGCCGTTCTCATCCAGCGGGGATCGTGCTTCGTGAGCTCAGGGATCCAGCGACGCGCATTGTGCGGGAGTGTGAAGCGCAGGCGCATTTCGTAGAAATAGAGGCTCTCGTCGGCCCAGTCCTCCAGCATATGACACAGCCCGCGCAGCTGCGGGTCCTTTGGAACCAGCGGCGGCTCAGGAAATTTTTCTTCCAAGTAGTACGCGATGTCGGTGGAGTCGCTGATCATACGCCCGTCGTGCTCGAGACACGGCAATTTGGCCGCGGGATTAAGTCTGCGAACACGCGTGAAGGCCCGCGAAAGAGGGATCTCTTCGATCTGGTAGGGCTGCCGCTTCCAGTGGAGGATCCTGCGGATTTTGTCGCAATAGGGCGATACTTCGAACTGAAAAAGCGTGATCATTGCGTTCGTCCCCGGGTGTTTTTCCTTCTCCCTCACTATACTGATTGTATGCCGGTCTGTGTGGTAACAGGAGTCGGTCCGGGAAATGGCGCATCCTGCGTGCGTCGCTTCGCACATGCGGGCTGGCGCGTGGCCATGCTCGCTCGCTCGGCGGACAAACTGCGCGAACTCGAGGCAGCAATCCCTGGCGCCCACGGGTTCACCGCGGACGTCGCCGAGGCGGCTTCGGTGAAGGAGACGTTCGATCGCGTCCGTCACGAGCTGGGTCCCGTGGATACCTTGGTGCAGAACGCGGGCAACGCTGTCCTCGGCGGCTTCCTCGAAGTGACGGCGGAAGCCATGGAGTCCGCCTGGCGCGTCAATACGCTTTCGCTCTTCCTTTGCGGGCGCGAGGCTGCCAGCGACATGGTCTCGCGTGGGAGCGGTGCCATCGTCGTGATCGGAGCCACGGCCGCACTGCGCGGGGGCGCGGGATTCGCGGCGTTCGCACCTGCCAAGGCGGCCCAGCGCTCGCTCGCGCAATCGATGGCGCGCAGCCTCGGCCCACGCGGCGTCCACGTGGCGTACGTGGTGGTGGACGGCGTGATTGACACCCCGGGCACGCGCCGCTTTCTTCGGGACCGGGCCGATGATTTCTTCCTGAAGCCCGATTCCATCGCGGAAAGCGTCTTCCACGTCGCGACACAAGAGCGCTCCGCGTGGACGTTCGAGCTAGACCTTAGGCCCTACGCCGAGAAGTGGTGAGCCGAAAAACGCTTCGAGTCGCTAGGGAGATTTCGGCGCGCTGAAGCTCTCCACCTGAAGCGCTCCGCTCAACGCCTCGGACTCCGACATCACGACCGGGTGCTGATCCACCGTGAGCCAGTCGCCGAGCTGCTTCGCGTAGAGCGGACTGGCAGGATTCCCCGAGGATCCGCCGGGGATGACGTTCCAACCCTCGATCCCGCCGTCGTCAAACCCGTGGCCCGACTTGGGCACACCCACGTAGCGCCGCACAGGGCCGCTTCCGAAGCCGAACGAGTTCGCATCTTCGGCGCGGGCGTCGTATGAGGAGGCATTGATGACCTCGTAGCCGCCGTCGCGCGAGAGGCCTGGAAGGGTCGGCGCGAGGTCCGTGAAACCCGCCGCGGGGGGGATGTTGAACGCGCCGCCCAGGAGATGTTGAAACGTAATGCGGTGCAGTTTTCCCCAGCGGTAGTCGTCCTGGTGTGTCGAACCCGAATAGGCGGCGGCATAGGCCGGCCCTGCGAGCGTATCGAGGGCGTCGCGCAACGCACCGAGGAGCACAGCGTCGCGGCGGCCCTCGGCGGAAATTCCCGCAGGCATGGGGAAGAAGTCGACGCCGGAGGCGCCCACGCCCGTGAATGGGGTCTGGGAGAGGAGATGATAGAGTGCGATCAGGGCATGGCCCCCGTCCACACCTGACACGCCGATGCCGGAGAGCGCGGGATCAATCGTCTCCTTAATCGCCTGCGCACGCCACGCGTTGTAGATCGTCGCCGCAACGCTGCGCGCGGCCTCCTCCTGAGAGACCCCCGGTGTGCGCTTCCCGTCCTCATCGCTTGCGTCATAGCCTTCGGGGATCCCGGTCGGTGTCGAGAAGTCCCAGGCGGCGAGGCGTCCAATGGACTCGCAAATCCGCGGATCTTGTGCGAGCGCGGCCAGCGCGGGAGCCGCACCTCCGGAGTTGGCGTTCGAAAATGCCCCCAGGAGGAACGGTACCAAGAGCTCCGCATCCAGTTCCTGGGTGTTCCCTTGCATGTGGCGCAGATCGTCCGCGCCGACCTTCCCGCCCCGCTCGAGCTTCTCCTTCAAGAGACGAGTGATGCGCGCGCAAGCCGATATCGTAGCTTGCGTCCAGGTAGTAGATGGCGGAAGGCTTCGAACGTCGCCGCTGGTTTATGGGATTGTTGTCGAGATTTGTGCCTGCCGGATCGTTGTTGGCATTGGCAAAGAAGCCGTTCGTCGGATTGAGGGTCTGCGGCATCTCGCTAAAGGGAAGGACAGCGAAGGGGATGACTTGTCCCTGAGAGTGCGCGGGATCATACACCCAGTTGTCTTCGCCCGATATGCCGTCGCGCACGAAATACGGCGGGCGCCCCACGACCGCGCCGTTCTCCAGATCCTTTCGTAGGGGTAGCTCCGCGCTCGTGAAGTAGCCAAGGTTTCCTTCGACGTCGGCATAGGCCCAGTTCTGCGAGCCGAAGGTGAAGCTTTTCAGTCCGACCATGAAATCCTGGAGGTTCTTGGCGCGGTTCCAGATGCCGAAGGTCTCTAGCTCCTTTGTGCCGTGGAAGCCCGTGAACTGGAGCGTAAGCACGTGCGTCTCCTGCCCGGAAAGCAGAGCGAGCCCATCATCCACTTCGACGATGGGAGCGAAGCTGCGGCGCTCGTCATCCACCGTCGCGATGATGCGCTGCTCGAAGCCGATGCCGGAGTCCACGAGGTTGTCGAGCGTGCCATCCCCCGGAGTGTTCACGAGGTACTGGGCCAGCTCAAACTTGACGGGGTAGAGATCCGAGCCGGACTGAATGCAGGTTTGAGCCGGACACCCGCTGACTTTACCGACGACGTGGTCCATGAAGATGTCGGAAACGTCCATGGGATTGGTCGTGGAGCCCCAGGTGATCCGATCATTTTGACCCTGGATCACCCATGGAGCGCCAGGGAAGGAGACACCGTTCACGTTGAGCGGGCCTTCGAGCGGGTCGTTCGCGACCGCGAGGTGATTCTCGTAGAAAGTGGAAGGCGCCCCAAGAGCAAGATGGGGGTCGTTGGCGATCATGGGCCTGCCGGTCTCGCTCGTCGCGGCCGATACGCCCCACTCGTTGCTGCCCTCGAAGGTCTCGTTGCGGTGAAGCGCCTTGGCGAGACGAGGGACGCCCTCAATCTTGGCGCGGAGCCTCCGCACCCTCGCCGCCGCTTGCGCCACGAACGTACGGTCCTTGGGGGTGCGCACGGTCCGAGCCACAAGATAGGGAAACGTGCCCGTCGCGTCGGGAACGGTCGACGCTGGATCCATGGGAGCGAAACGCTGCACATCCTCGAACAGCAGCTTCTCCCCATCGCAAGGAGGCGTCGCGGCCGCGCACTTCGTCGTGTACTCGTCGAGCTTCTCAATGAGTCCGGCATCGATCTCAAGCGAGAGGCTCGCCGCAATTCCCTTGCCGATGGCAAGCGAGTCCACAATGTCCCAGGGCCGAGCCTGAGTGAGCTCGAGCTGCGCGTATTCCGGCGGGAGCGGATTCGACGCGAGCCAAGCGTTTACCCCATCCGCGTAGGCCTGGAGTACGGCCAGCTCTTCGGAGGTGAGGAGCGCGACCGAGCGTTCCGCCGCGCGACGCAGACCGATGGTGCGGTTCTGAATGTCGCCGTTGATCGCCGTCGGACCGAGCAACTCGCCGAGGTCACCGCTGACCTCACGCCGGGTTGTATCCATCTGCCAGAAGCGATCGCGCGCGTGTACGAAACCCTGCACGCGGGCGAGATCGAGATCGTTTTCTGCAAAGATGTGCGGTGATCCAACGCGGTCCGTGATTACGCGCACGGTCCCCGTGAGTCCGGGCAGTGTGACCGACTTTCCCCCATGGGGCGGGCAGCCGAGGCAAGCCGCCGCGGCGACGCCGAGAGCCGCCGCAACTAGAGCAAGGCGTACGGAACCCATACAACCTCCAAGTGCAGCCGGCAGCGGTCAGGCAGTGCGACCCAGAGGCCCTGCGACCCGCGGCGAGGGCCCGACGCTTCGACGCCGAACTGGTCTTGGGAAGCCGCGAAATCCCGGGATTCCGGCCGATGGGCGACTCGCGCCTGCGACCTCGGGTAGACCGGCGAAGGCCCGAGCCGCACAGCTGTCACGAGACCCGCCGTAGCCAAGCCGCCCCATCCGCTCGCGAGCACCAGAGAATCTCCGAGGCTCCCCTTACCTAGTGGTCGGGGGCCGCCAGATGTGTCATTCAGGACTCACTCCCATGCCCGCGGCGTCCTTTGCAGCTGACACAGTCGCTCCTCACGAACCCCCCTGGTCGTGCCATGGCTTCCCTAACTCGCAGGGAGTGGCGAACATTCCTGCGAGAGCCACAAAGGGGCCTGCGGAAAAGTCGTGCCTCGCACCGAGGCCACGCGTTCGCTCCCGACGCAGGTCCCTCGCACGGAGACGCGGCAAGAGGGAAGGGTTGGTGGGCGTTCGCTCGAAACGAGCGCGACGCCCTCACCGGTTGAGGGGCAATTCACGGGTATAGTCGGGCCGCACAGGGAGGGAGTGGCAGCGATGAAGCCTCGCAAGGCTGGCAAGAAGTCGATCCGACAGAGTCCGCGTCGCGCGCCCACGCGAAGCCGACACCGAGCGAAGGCGGGAGGAGACGGAGCGCTGAGGCTCTCGCCGGAGGTTCGACCTTCCAACTACCGCGTAGCGCTCGAAGTCGATCCCGCACGAAGTTCGAAGTTTCACGGCGAGGTCGCAATCCAGCTCGTTCTCGAGCGGGCGACGCGCAAGATTGTGCTCCACGCGGTCGATCTCAAGCTTGCCCAGGCACGGATCGTGGCTGCAAGCGGTGCACACGCCGGGAGGATTTCTTACGACCGAAAGCATGAAACCGCGGAGATCCGCTTCGCGCGGACCATCGATCCTGGACCGGCACTTTTGGCGGTCGGCTTTGAAGGCGAGCTGCGTACCGATCTGCGCGGTCTTTACGCAGCGCGGTCCGGCGATCGCCGCTACGCCTTCACACAGCTCGAAGCCGCCGACGCGAGGCGTTTCTTTCCCTGCTTTGACGAGCCGGCGATGAAGGCGTGCCTCCGGCTCTCCGTAACGACGGCGGAGAGCAACGCCGCGGTTTCCAACGCGCCGATCGAAAAGACCGAGAAGCTCGCCGTCGGGCGCAAGACCGTGCACTTCGCGCAAACCGCCCCGCTTTCGACCTATTTGTTTGCGCTGGCGGTGGGCGAACTCGAGTCGTCGGAACCGGTGCGCTGCGGGCAGACCGAGATCCGCGTCTGGCATGTGCCGGGGAAGGGCCGGCTCACGGCTTTCGCCCTCGAAGTCGCACGCGAGACCCTGGCGCGGCTCGAGGCGTATTTCGACCTGCCGTATCCCTACGGCAAGCTCGATCTCGTCGCGGTGCCAGACTTTGAGGCGGGCGCCATGGAGAACGCGGGTGCCGTTTTCTTCCGAGAGACGCTCCTCCTCGTGGATCCGGAAACGGTGACGCTCAGCGAACGTAAGCGTGCAGCGGAGGTGATCTGCCATGAGCTTGCGCACATGTGGTATGGCGATCTGGTCACCATGGCCTGGTGGAATGACCTGTGGTTGAACGAGGCCTTCGCGACCTGGATGGCGGCGACCATTGTCGACGGCTGGAAGCCGGAGTGGAAGATGTGGCTCGATTTCGAGCATCACCGCTCCGCCGCTCTGCAGCTGGATGCGCTGGGCAGCACTCATCCCATCTACGTCGACGTGAAAACGCCCGCAGACGCAACCCAAAATTTCGATCTCATTACCTACGAAAAGGGCGCGGCCGTGGTGCGGATGATCGAGCGCTACCTCGGGCCTTCGACCTTTCGTGACGGCGTGCGCACCTATATCCGGCGCCATCGGGAGGGCAACGCGGTGGCCGCCGATCTGTGGAACGCTCTTGGAGAAGCCGCCGGGTTCCCGGTCGAACCCGTCGCGCGCGCGTGGATCGAGCAGTCGGGCTTCCCGGTGGTTGCGCTCGGGCTGAGGGAGGAAGGCCAGACCGTGGAGCTGCGCCAGGAACGGTTTTTTGCGAACCGCAGGGCCCAGCAGCACGCGGCCCCAAGGTCCGGGCAGCGCTGGCCCATCCCGTGGGTCGGGCGCATCGGCGTCCGAACGGGGGCGGAGACTCGGCTTGAACGCCGCGTCTTCACAAAGGCTCGGGAAAAGGTTGCCCTCGGTCCCATCCCGCCCCGGTTCGTCTATGGCAACGCCGACGGAGGTGGCTTCTTTCGGGCGCTGCACGACGCCGGGGCGCTTCGCGCGCTGGCTTCGGAGCTCGGCTCGCTCGCCGCGGTGGAGCGGATGGCGTTGCTCGGTGACCAGTGGGCATTCGTGCGCGCGGGCAAAGCTTCGATCGAGAGCTTTCTCGAGCTCGCGGCCGCGTTCAAGGCGGAGACCAGCCCGGACGTGCTCCAGGCTCTGCGGGGACCGCTCGGCTTCGTGGACGAGCAGTTGGCACCTGCCGCCGGGGGCAGCACTCCCGCGCGCTACCGTGCGTGGCTCGTGGAGTGTTTCCGCTCGCAGCTGGCGGCGCTCGGATGGGAGCCCGCCGCGGGGGAGGAGGACGACACGCGACTGCGTCGCTCTGCACTCGTTGGGCTCCTGGGGGACATCGCCGAGTGGGAGCCCGTCGTCACCGAGGCAGCCTCGCGCGCGAGCGCGTATCTCCGCGATCGAACAAGTCTTGATGCGAATCTGGCCGACTCGGTGGTGGCGCTCGCCGCTCGCATCGGCGAGGTTTCGCGCTACGAGGCGTTCCTCGCGGCCGTTGCGGATGCCGGAACGCCCCAGGAGCGGCGCCGGTTCCTTTTTGCGTTGGGGGAATTCCGTGATCCCAAGCTCGTCGAGCGTACGCTCGCGCTGACGCTCAGCGACACCGTGTCGACCCAAGACGTCGTCTTCGTGCTGACGCGGCTCCTGGCCAACCGGGCGGCACGGGAGCGCGCCTGGGCCTTTGTAAAAAAGAAGTGGACTGCCCTGCGCAAGCGGATGCCGCCGATGCTGGTCACACGGCTTGTGGAAGCGACCCCCGCTCTTCAGACGGCGGCGTCAAGGCGCGACGTAGCGTCGTTCTTCCGCGCGCACCCCCTTCCGACGGCGAAGCGAGCGCTGCAGCAGGCCCTTGAGCGCTTCGATCTCAACGCCGAGCTCCGTCGGCATGAAGCGCAGGGTTTGCGACGCTGGTTCGAGTCGGGACGCAGGTAGGCGCGTCCGGTAGATCGAACCGGATTCGCGCTCAGCTCCGCGTACCCGTGCCCGCGTCGGCCTTGGAGCTTCGAGAAGTTGCGCTCGGCAACCCTTCTCCGACGACGCCGAGGGGCGGCGGTGGATGAAGGGTTTGCTCCGCTGTCCAATCCCGCGCCGCGCCCGCGATGCATTCGGTAGAATGGGGAATGCAGACCAACGGACCCATGCGGGGCCGCGGGGCCTCTGGAAATCCGACGGGTCGCTTTGAACGGCTCTCCTACGAGCCGGAGGTCGACCTCGTCGCAGGTGCTGCGGACGAAGGCGATCCGCCCCGTACCCTTAAGACCGAGCTCTACCGCGATCCGACGCGCGAAATTCTCGCGCATAACGAAAGTCCTGACGTCGGTTTCGACACCAGCGTGAATCCTTATCGGGGCTGCGAGCACGGTTGCATCTATTGCTATGCGCGTCCGACACATGAGTACCTCGGTCTGTCGGCTGGCCTTGACTTCGAGAGTCGGATCTTCGTGAAAGAAGATGCGCCGCGGCTGCTGCAGCGGGAGCTCTCGAGGCCGAGCTGGCGACCTCGCGTGATCGCGCTCTCGGGTGTCACGGATCCCTACCAGCCTGCCGAGCGGCGACTCGGTCTTACGCGACGGTGCCTCGAGGTGCTGGCTGCCTTCTCCAATCCTGTCGTGGTCGTGACCAAGAGCCATCTGGTCACTCGAGATGCCGACCTCCTGCACAGGCTCGCCGAGATCGGCGCTGCGCTCGTGCTGATCTCCCTGACGACCCTCGACGCGGAGCTTGCGCGCCGACTCGAGCCGCGCGCCTCCCGGCCCGAGCGGCGGCTCGACGCGATCCACGCGCTCGCCGCGGCTCGAGTTCCGGTCGGAGTCTTGATCGCGCCGGTGATTCCCGCCCTGAACGATTCCGAGATCCCAGCGATCGTGGCTGCGGCTGCGCGCGCCGGCGCCCGCTCGGCGGGATACGTGATGCTTCGCCTACCTCATGGCCTCAAGCAGCTCTTCGCCGATTGGCTCGCCCTCCACTATCCCGAGCGGAAAGACAAGGTGCTCCACCGCATCCAAGAGCTGCGCGGTGGGCGCCTCAACGACCCGCGTTTCGGTTCGCGCCTGACCGGCGAAGGCGTCTTCGCTCGACAGATTGAGGCGATGTTTGCATTGGCAGTGCGGCGCGCCGGAATCGAACGCCGATCGTTAGAGCTCTCGACGGATGCCTTTCGCAGGCCGGGCGGAGCGCAGCTCGATTTGTTTGGTTGAGCACCCCGCTGCCAATCATTCTTGCCAGCGCGCAATCCGCTCCCCGATTCCCCGCCAGCCAAGACGCTCGAAGAGCGGGGAGACGCGATCGCGGTGCGCTCCCCGATAGGCGAGGGCATCCAACCCGCAGCGCACTCCCGGTACCTCACGTTCGACGGTCGCGAGCTCGCGCACGCGCAAGGCCTGCTCGCGGTGAGCGTCGATGGCGCGCGCGAGTCGCGCAGCTCCGCGCACCGGAACGCCCGCCCAAGCGCGAGGATCGGCGGGAATGCCCTCGATCGCGCCAAATGCCCGCAGCGCGGCGGAGGCACCGCGCGGACCTACCCCCGGCACTCCGGGGAGGTTGTCGACCGCGTCGCCGACCAGCCCGAGGTAGTCGGGGATCTGCTCGGGATCCACTCCAAACTTCGCCCGCACGCCGCTCGCATCCAGCGTCGCGTCGCGAGCGAGGTCGTAGAGCACGACGCTCGCGGCCTCTCGAACCAGCTGTGCCAGATCCTTGTCACTCGTCACAACGATCACGTTCGACCCTCGCGAAACGAGCTTCGCGGCAAGGGTCGCGATGAGATCGTCAGCTTCGTAGCGCTCCTGCTCAAACACCGGCAGTCCGAGCGCGCGCGCCACCTCTGCGCACAGCTCGAACTGCGAGACGAGGTCTTCGGGAGGAGCACCGCGTGTGGCCTTGTAGAGGGGAAAGATTTCGTTTCGGAAACTTTCCATCGCCCAATCGAAGCACAACGCCAGATGGGTCACCGCATGCTCGGCAAGGTATTTGAGGAGCGTGGCTGTAAAACCATAGGCGGCGCCCGTTGGAGTTCCGTCTGGGGCCGTTAAGTCTGGCATCGCGTAAAAGGCGCGAAACACATACACGTGGCCGTCGATCAGGTGCACCACCGGTCGCTCTTCATCGTCGCGATACCTCACCATCCCGCGAGCCGCGCCGCACGCTCGCGGTGCAGAGCCGGCGTACCGAGAAACGCGCGGTCGAACATTGCGCGCTTGTACCAGACTTGGACGTCGCACTCCCACGTGAAGCCGATTCCTCCGTGCACCTCAACGGTGTCGCGCGCGATTTGCATGAAGCGGTCGGTGAGGTGTGCCTTGGCAAGCGCCGCGTGGCGCTGTGATTCGGCCGGAAGATGATCGAAGGCATGGGCTGCGTACCAGTAGAGGCTCCGCGCCGGCTCGATCTCCACCGCCATGTTTGCGAGCTGATGCTTCACCGCCTGGAAATGTCCGATGGTGACCCCGAACTGGACGCGCGTCTTCGCGTACTCGACCGCGAGCTCGAGGCACCGCGAAGCGCCGCCAAAGGCATCGGCGGCCAACAGGACGAGACCGGCATCGCGGACGCGCGGTGCGGCTTCGTTACCACCCGGCAGCAGGTTCGCGACCGCGCCCTCGAACGCCACATGGCACATCCGTCGGGTGCGGTCGACGGCTTCAATCGCCTCGATGCGGACACCTTCGCTTGTGCGCTCCACCAGCGCCAACCCGCCGTCTGCCACGCCCACGACGAACAGATCGGCGATCTCGGCGGCCGGGACGTGGAGCTTTTCACCCGAGATTCTGAGTCCCGCGCCCGCAGGTGCCACCGGGGCGCTCCATGCCTCGGGTTCCCAGCCGCTGCCCGGTTCGAGCAGCGCGAGGGTCGCGATCGCCTCACCCGATGCAAGACGGGGAAGCCAGCGTTCCTTCTGCGCCTCACTCCCGCCCAACGAGAGCGCGAGCGTGGCGAGGCTGTGACCGAGGAAGGGCCCGGGGGCAGCGAACCGTCCCAGAATCTCCGCCACGAGCGCGAGGTCGAGAAGCTCAAGGCCCGCGCCTCCCGCTTTCTCTTCCACCAAAAGGCCCAGCAGACCGAGCTCCGCCATGCCACGCCACAGGTCGGCGTCGTGCCCGGAAGGGCCATCAAACAAGGCGCGGAGTTTGCTTGTGGGCCAGCGCTCCTCAAGGAATCGGCGCACCGTATCCTGGAGCAGCTCTTGCTCGTCGGAGAGACCGAAGTTCACCGTGAGCTCTCGCGCTGCGCCGCGAAGTCGCGCGGCAGGCCGAGTCCTCGCTCGGCGATCACGTTGCGCTGAATGTTGGCGCTCCCGCCGGCAATGGCGACGCCCAGCGACCACATATTCTGGGTGATCCATGCGGCGTGGCCTCGGGGCGGCAGACCCATCACACGCGCCTCATTGGTCGGCGCGGCCAGACCTTCGTCTCCAAGCAGCTCGAGCGCCAGCTTGGCCACGCTGTGGCCGATATTCGTCGACGTCAGCTTGTTCATCATGCCGGCGATTCCGGCGTCCTTGCCACGCGCGGCCTGGGTGAGCTGGCGATAGCCCGAGTACTGATGTGAAAGAACGTACCCCTCGATCGCGGCCAACTGCTGCCGCACATCTGAGTCGTCGAGGGCCCGCTTTCCGTTGCGCTTGGTTTCCCGCGCAAGGCGCACGAGGGCGTCGAACAGCGCGCGCGAGCCCGCAGCGTCCCCAATCATGTTGCGTTCGTGCTTTAGGGTCGAGCGCGAAACCGTCCAACCCTCGCCGCGCTTGCCGACGATGTTGTCCACCGGCACTCGCACGTTCGTCAGAAAGACCTCATTGAAGTCCGCCGTCCCAGTCATCTGTCGGAGCGGCCGTACGTCGATGCCAGGCGATGCCATGTCAATCAGCAAGTACGAGATGCCCGCATGCTTCGATGCGGCGGGTTCGGTGCGACAAAGGCAGAACATGTACTGCGCGATCTGGGCACCGCTGGTCCAAATCTTCTGGCCGTTCACCACCCACTCGCCATCGATGAGCTCAGCGCGAGTCTTGAGCGATGCGAGGTCGCTGCCTGAGCCGGGCTCGCTGTAACCCTGACACCATTGCATCTCACCGCGGATCGTCGGCGGTATGAAGCGCTGCTTCTGGTCTTCGCGCCCATGCTCGAGGAGCGTCGGGACCAGCATCGACGCCCCGATCCCGCGCACGTCTCCCGGCGCATGAGCGCGCCCGAACTCTTCGGCGATGATCACCGCCTTCAGAACATCGGGCGGCTGCCCGGAGCCGCCGTAGACCGTGGGAATCGAGCGTGCGACATAGCCATGTGCGATGGCGAGTGCCCGAAAGCGTGTAGCCTGCTCGGCTGGCGAGCCCTCTGCCGCTTCGCCGGAAGGCGGCCAGTGTGCCTTCAAGAACTCCCGAACTCCGCGGCGGTATTCTTCGTACTCCCTGCTGTAGCGAAGGTCCATCGTCTCTCCTGTGGCTCGACTAGTGGGAGCGCCTGCAATCGAACTCCACGGGCAGGCTCGAGAGTCCGCGCAACGCGATGCTCGGCCTGCGCACGGGAGGATCGGCGCCGAGGCGCAAGCCGGGCAAGCGCCGCACGAGGGTATCAAGCGCGATCTGCGCCTCCGCGCGCGCGAGACCAGCGCCCAGACAAAAGTGCGTACCAAAGCCGAAGGCAAGGTGGCGATGATCTTGACGTCGGACGTCGAGGCGGTCGGGGTCGGGGAACTGTGCGGGGTCGTGGTTTGCGGAGCCGAGGATCAGCATCGCGCGCTGGCCCGCCAGAAGGGTACGCCCGTCGATTTCGATGTCCTGCTTCGCGACGCGTGCCGCGAACTGGAGCGGGCTGTCATACCGCAGCAGCTCTTCGACCGCAGCGGGTACAAGAGATGGATCCCGCTGCAGCAGCGCCAGCTCGTCAGGATGGCGGAGCAGTGCGAGCACCCCGTTGCCCAGCAGGTTCGTCGTGGTCTCATTGCCGGCGAAGAGCAGGAGCACGCAGGTTGCAAGGAGTTCGTCCATCGAGAGACGCTCGCCTCGCTCCTCCGCAGCCAGCAGGGCCGAGAGCAGATCGTCTCGCGGTGCGCGCCGGCGCGCCTCGGCCACTCGCTCGAAGAGCCTCGTCATCGCGAGCGCAGCCCGATCGCCCTCCGCACGACGCGTCCCCCCTTGCAGCGGATCGAGCGCAAGGGCCATGTCGTCGGACCACTGCTTGAGCTCCCCCTGATCCGCAACGGGGACACCGAGCATCTCCGCGATCACGATGACCGGTAGTGGATGCGCGAGGTCGCGCACAAGGTCCATGCGACCGGCTTCCAAGATGGGCTTCAGGAGCTGCTCGACGATGGCGGCGATCCGTGGACGCATGACCTCGATGTGGCGTGGCGTGAAGGCCTTGTTCACAAGGTTGCGCAGCCGTGTGTGGTGCGGGGGATCCTTGAGCGGCATCCAGTGCAGCATCGTCTGGGCGAGTGCTCCGAGCTCGCCGCCAGACTCACGCAGATTGCGGAACAGGTTCGGATCGTCCGACAAGGGTTCGGAGGAGAACCGCGGATCGCGCAGCACCGCCTGCACGTCCGCGTAGCGCGTGAGAGACCAGAGATTGAACTCGGGCAGCAGGTGAATCGGGTCCAGTTCGCGCAGGCGATGGTAGGTGGGGTAAGGATTGTCTTGGAAAGCCGGATCGAAAGGGTTCAACCAGTGCGTGAACGAGTCATCGGCGGACGCCCGCTCTCCTGCGCTCATGCGTCGAGCAGGCAGGAAGCCGCTCGACTCGAGAGTCCGACACCGCGGCGGCCTTGGCGGAGCGGGTTTCGATCACAGCCGTTGGTGCAGTAGCCGAACGAGATTCCCGTCTCGGGGTCAGCCCAGGCAACCTGGCCTCCCGCCCCCATGTGTCCGAACGCACGGGAGGAGTTCGTATGGCCGAAGCCGCGGAAAACCCGGTCGCTCTCGCCGGCGATCACAAGGCCAAGCGCGCGGTTCGCGAGGCGGCCGATCATGGGATCTCGGAGCGCGCCTGTACGGATCTCAAGACCTTGCGCCACGGTCTTGTGTGACCAGACGCGCGGGCCCTCGTGGGGCTCCGCGTCGCGCAGCAGCGCCTGATAGAAGAGCGCGAGGTCGCCGGCGGTCATGGTCCCTCCCCCACCGGGGAGGCCCGCCGCGCGCGCTTCGGGTCGATTGAACACCTCGAGCGCCGCTTCCGTGACTTCGCTCTGGGGGTTCACCGGAAATCCCAGCTTCGCGAGCTCCTCGGGCGAGAGCGCCGGACCGACGTGAACCACGTCGGCGACGCGGTCGTGCTGCTCGCGGGGAAGTCCCACGAAGAGATCATCGAGCCCAAGGGGAGCGGCAATCCGTTGGCGAACAAACTCATCGAAGCTCTGACCTGCGCGCCGCTCCAAGATCGCTGCAATCACCCACATCGAGGAGGTGGCGTGGTACTCCATGCGTGAACCGGGCTCAAAGTTAAGCCGCCAGCGCTGGAAGCGGGCAAGGCGCGCATCCCGGTTGAGCCACTCCGAGGGGGGATACGGTGCATACGGAAAGCCCGCGGTGTGGGTAAACAGCTGTTCGACTGTGACGCGATCCTTCCCGTTCGTTGCGAACTCGGGGATGATCTCTGCAACGCGCTCCTGCAGGTCGAGCTTGCCTTCTTGAAGCAGCAGCCAGGCCGCGGTAGACGTGATGGCCTTCGTGCATGAGAACACCACGTAGAGTGTCTCGTTCGTTGCCGCAGTGGGCCGACCCTCGTGCGTCACGCTTCCAAACGTCCGCATGCCCGCAAGCTTGCCATGACGCGCGACGGCGACTTGGCATGACGGCAGCAGGCCCTCCTCTACCTCGCGCTCGGCGCGTTCGAACACCCGCTCGAGCTTGGCGGAATCAATGCCGACGGACTCGGGAGAGGCGGCGAACTGGCTGGGGGCAGGCATAGACCCAAGTGTATCCGAGACAGCCCCGCGAGTGGAATTATCTCAACCCCGAGAATGCTGCAGCCACAAGTGCGGCCTGCTGCTCCTTGTGAAGCCGCAGGGAGCCGACGGCCGTACTGGCGCTCTCCGGCCGACCCGCATAGGCGAGCTGCTGGTTTGGCAGCAGCGCATCCTGGATGCGTTCGCGGACGAAGCTCCATCCACCCATATTGGCCGGCTCTTCCTGGACCCAGAACACGCGATCGGCTCTGGCGTAGCGCTGAAGGGACGAGGCGAGCTGCGCGGCCGGCCAGGGGTAGAGCTGCTCGATCCGCACGAGCGCAACCTCGCCTGCGCCTGCCCCCCCCACCTCCCGCTTCTCGTTCGCCTCGAGCAGGTCGTAGTAGACCTTGCCGCAGCACAGGAGAACCCGGCGCACTCGCTCGGGCGCCGCGGATGCGCGGACGTCCTCGAGAAGCCGCCGGAAGCCACCCGAGACCAGGTCTTCAGAACGCGACGCCGCGCGTGGTGCACGCAGCAGGCTTTTCGGGGTGAAGATGATGAGGGGAGCGCGATAGTTTCTTCGCATCTGGCGCCGGAGCACGTGGAAGTATTGGGCGGGCGTCGTGCAGTTCACGATTTGGAGATTGTCTTCAGCGCACAGCTGCAAAAACCGCTCCACCCGACCACTGGAATGCTCCGGTCCCTGCCCTTCGTAGCCGTGCGGGAGCAGCATGACGAGGCCACTGATGCGACCCCATTTGGCGTGGGCACTCGAGATGAATTGGTCGATGATCACCTGCGCGCCATTCGCGAAGTCGCCAAATTGCGCTTCCCAAAGCGTTAGGGTCTGCGGGTCGGCCAGACTGTAGCCGTACTCGAAGCCGAGAACGCCCGCCTCGGAGAGCAGGCTGTCGTAGGCTTCGAAGCGCGCCTGTGTCGTCGTGAGGTGGTCAAGCGGTACATATTCCTCACCGGTCACCTGATCCGTGATGGCGGCGTGTCTCTGGCTGAACGTTCCCCGCACACTGTCTTGCCCGGAAAGGCGGACGGGGGTGCCTTCGCAGACGAGCGATCCGAACGCGAGGGCCTCCGCGAGGGCCCAATCGATGGGTGAGTTCTCCGCGATCGCCTTGCTTCTGCGCTCGAGCAGCGATGCGAGTTTTGGATGAACGTGGAAGCCGCCCGGCATGGCGCCCAAACCCTCTGCGATCTGCGCCAGGCGCTCGATCGGAACTGCCGTCTCCGGATCCTCGGGCGGGCAGGTGCGCGAGAAGCCGGTCCACGGGCCGAGCGGCTCGTACGCCTCCGCAGCGGCCGGCGGCTTCGTCTTGATGCCCTGAAGCGCCCGCGCCAGCTGACCATTTAGATCGGCGTCGATCCGGGTGACGTCCTCCTCTCGCAAGAGGCCCATTTGCAGCAGCTTGTCGGTGTATATCCGCCGCACACCGGGGTGTTTGCGGATCTTCTCGTAGAGCAGCGGTTGTGTGAAGCTCGGCTCGTCGCCTTCGTTGTGTCCGTGACGGCGGTAGCAGACCATATCGATCACCACGTCGTTCTGGAAACGCTGCCGATAGGCCATCGCCTCCTTCACGCAATGCACCACGGCCTCGGGATCGTCGCCATTCACGTGGAAGATCGGGGCCTGTAGCATCTTCGCGATGTCGGTGCAGTACAGCGTGGACCTTGTCTCGGCGGGCGTCGCGGTAAAGCCGATCTGGTTGTTCACGACCACGTGGATCGTGCCACCCGTCGAGTAACCCGCCAGGTTCGAGAGGTTGAGCGTCTCAGCGACGATGCCTTGGCCGGCCATGGCAGCGTCGCCGTGGAGCAGTACGGGCACGATCGTGCGGCCGCGCGTGTCGCCTGCCCGCATCTGCTTGGCGCGCGTTCGACCCTCGACGACCGGGTTCACGGCTTCGAGATGTGAGGGATTCGAGGTCAGGGAAAGATGGACGCTTGGACCTCGACGCGTCGTGCGGTCGGTCGAGAAGCCCTTGTGGTACTTCACGTCACCTGAGCCAAATGGACTCTCGAGCAGCGGACTGTCCTCGAACTCGGAGAACAGAGCCTCGAGCGAGCGCCCAAGGATGTTGGAGAGCACGTTCAGGCGGCCGCGATGCGCCATGCCGATTACGAGCTCGGTCATCCCGTTCGCAGGCGCGTCCTCCACGATCGTGTCGAGGAGCGGAATCAGAGACTCCGCTCCTTCCAGTGAGAACCTCTTTTGCCCGAGGAACTTGGTATGAAGGAACCGCTCGAACAGCTCGGCGGCCGAAAGCTTCTCAAGGATGCGCAGCCGCTCGGATGCGTCGAGCGGCGTCGTGTTGCCCGATTCCTCGAGCCGCAGCTGGAGCCAGGTTTTGCGCCCTGGATCCTGGATGTGCGTGAACTCGACACCGACCGACCGGCAATAGGTGGCGCGCAACCGCTCGAGGATCTGGCGCAGCGGCTGTACAGGGCCACCGGGCAAGTCACCGGCGATAAACGAGCGCTCGAGATCCTCGTGGCCGAAGCCGTAGTGCGCGGGATCGAGCTCGGGAAAATAGGAGGCTTGGCCCCCCAATGGATCGATCGCGGCGACGCGGTGGCCTCGGGCGCGGTAGGAGTGGATGAGGCGCAGAACGCGGGCGTGCTTCTCCGCCTCCTCTCGGTTGAGGGGGGCCGCATCCCGCGGGGCGACGGCTTCGATTGGCGCCTCGGCCACCTGCGCGGATTCGACCGGGGCCTCTTCCAACCGGCTGACGGGCTCGAACAGCTTTCCCCAGCTCGGATGAACGGAGGTGGGGTCGACCTCGTAGCGCTGGCGGATCTCCTCGACGAGGGCGGCGTTCACGCCAAAGCCCTTCAGCACCTCCGAGATCGGCTCGTCGTCCTGCAACCAGCTTGTTTCTGAACCCTCGTCCGCCGGACGGCGGTCCGGGACCGGCGCCCCTGGCTGCGTCCTTTGGCGATCCATCCTGCGAGGCTCCTCCCCGTGGTAAGCAAGGCCGAACGGCTGCACCGAGTTTGGTTGCTGGAAGGATAAGGAAATCGGCAGACCCGCGCCCGACCTTTTGACGCAGGGGCCGTTCCGCGGACCCTCGCTGAGATGCCGCGGCTCCTCGCGGGGTACCCACCATCTTGCATTCGCATCTGCACGTCGACGACGACCCACGCGGGCAAGCGGCTGCGCCGCTTGCCCGCGCTCGACGTGGGTTCGACGCGCCGCCGCTTCATCGTGCGATGACTTGCGCGAGGCTTGGGCCGCACAGCACGTTCGTCGGCCGCGAAGATCGGCGAAGCTACACCATCGCGTTCCCGAGACGGCTTAGATCCGCATCCCGAGCGCCCTTCTTCGAGGCCCAGCTCCCCAGCGTACGCTCGCGATGTGAACGGCCGCTCCTAAGAGGGCACCTTCATCCCGCGCTGGACCGCGGGGCGCGAACCAATCCTGTCGAGCCACGCCACGACACGCGGCTGCTCCGTCAGCATCGGAGCGCGGAGTCCCTGGAGCGGCTGTAACCAGGGGTAGTGCATGATGTCGGCAATCGAGTACTCGCCCGCAAGGTAGAGCCGGCCATCGGCGAGGATGCGGTCTAGCACGGCGATCAGCCGCTTCACTTCGTCACTGAAGATTTGAACCATCTCGCGATTGCGCTCGCCCTCCGGTCGGCGAAGCTGCGCGCCGAGGCGGCCCAGGTTGGGGCCGATGCCGCCGGCTTGAAAGAAGGCGTACTGAATCGCCGCGATGCGACCCTTTGAATCCGCCGGCAGAAGCTTGCCGTACTTTTCCGCGAGGTAGAGCAGGATTGCGCCCGATTCCCAGATCACCAGGCTGTCGTCCGTGAGCACAGGGATCTTGTGATTTGGGTTCAGCGCCAGGAATTCAGGCTTTAGCTGTTCGTTGGCACCGAGGTTTACGGGGCGCACCTCATACGGTACGCCGAGCTCCTCGAGCGCAATCGAGGCCTTCCGACCGTTGGGCGTAGTCCAGGTGTAGAGTCGGATCATGGCGACTCCCTTCCCGGGGAGTCTATCGCTCCTGCGCGATGACGAGCAGGCGCTGGCCGACCTGCGCTGCCGACGAAGGTCGGTCGCTGGGATTGTGCGCCAGGAGCTGCTGAATCAGCTCGGCCAACGCGGTGGGGACCCCTTCGACGCGAACTGCGACCCCGGCGCCAGCGGCGGATGGCAACGCACCCGTCGCGAGTTCGAAGAGCGCCAACCCGAGCCCATAGAGGTCCGTGCGCTCGTCCGCCACGCCACCCCCCGTGAGCTCGGGGGCAAGCTCCACAGGCGAGCTGCCCAGTGACGGCGCCGAACGCCGAAGCTCCTCCTGCATCTTCCCGAGGCCAAAGCCCATGATCTTCACGACTTTGTCGCGGGTGAAGAACAGGCTCGAGCTGCGGAGATCGCGATGGAGGACGCCCCGTGCGTGTGCGCACTGGAGCCCGGCGGCGATCTGAAGACCGACGCGTGCCACGTCACGGCCCGAGAGCCGGCCGCGCTTGCGCAGGACCGTGCTAAGCGGGAATCCCTCCAGGAGCTCCATCGTGATGAAGTAGACTCCGAGCGCTTCCCCGGCCCCGAGGATCTTCACGATGTTGGGGTGGTCGAGGGCTGTCGCCGCCTGGGCGTCACTCAAAAGGACCTGGCTGGCCGTCGCGTTGTCGCGCAGCTCGGCGGGCAGCCGCTTCAGTGCCACGAGTCGGTCCGTGCGCGTGTCGCGAGCCTTGATCACGATGCCGCTGCGACCTCGTCCGAGTTCATTCAGGAGTTCAAAGCGACTCCCGAGGCTCTGGGGAACGAGCTGCGCAGCGGCGGCGGTGAGGCTCAGCGGGTCTTCGCTGGCTGCGCCGTCCAACCGCTTCCTGAGCGCCTCGATGTGTGCCCTCACGTTCGAAGACTGAGGGTCTTGCCGCTGGATCAATTCGTAGGTCGAGAGTGCTTGCTCGTATCGCCCTACACTCTCCAGCAGCTGCGCCAGCTTTTCATGGAGAGCGAGCGCTGCATCATCGCCACCGGACGCTGTGATGGCCTCTTCGTACTTGTGGATCGCCATCTCGACGTCGCCGCGCTCATGGCAGATGTCCGCCAGCATGCGACATGCCTCGGGATACTCGTGTTGCCGTAGATCCACTTGCTGCAAGTTCGCAACCGCGCGGTCCAGATCCCCATGTTTTTGCGCGATCTGCGCGGCTTCGAGGTGGTCGCCGGTCTTCTCGAGCAGCTCCGCGAGCTTCGTGTCTTCGCCCGCGCTCCGATAGCATTCAATCGCATTTGTGTAGTCGTACGACGACTCATAGGCCCGTGCGGCCGCAAGAAAGTCCCCGGCTGCACGATAGGTCTCCGCGGCGTGGCCGTCGTCACCCGCGCTCTCGAACAGCTGCGCGGAGGCCTTGAGCTCGACCGAGGAGGAAGAGGACGCCTCGCGCAGCTCGGTGGCGCCCGCGAGCTGGCGCGCCTTGTCAGAATGGCTCGCTGCGAGCTGGTGCTCACCGCGCGCACGATGGTGAGCGGCGCGCACCGCGTGAGCCGCCTGCTTCTGGCCCGCCGCCTCGAGTGCCTGCGATGCCAAGCGATAATTGGCTAGGAGATACGGTTCCACCGCGTCTTGGCAGTCGCGGAACACCAGGTTGTCACTCCGATCGAGATCGATCGTCACCGAGGCCTTGACGAGAGATTCGACCACGACCTCGCGCTCAGCGACTCTGTCCTCGTGACCTGCCACCACCGTGTATGTTCCCGGCGCAAGATTTAGTTGCGTGACGCCGGTCTTTGCGAACCGGACCGAGCGGGGCTGCCCGAAAAGTGCCACCCCGGCTCCTTTCACCGGCGTCTCACCCCGCACCACCCCCACCTCCAGAACGCCCTGCTTGGCACGGAAGTCAAAGTCAAGGCGTGCAGTCTTGCCCCGCAAGATCTCCGCAATTTTCTCATCGCAGCAGTCGCTGACGGCCTTGTCGGACCCTGGTTGCGGAACGGAGCCGGACACGGTGACGGTCACCGTGCCGGCCGGGAGCCGACGAAACTGCACCTCTCGCCCAAGCAGCTGCCGCTCGAGGCTCGATCGACTGGGGGCTCGCCGAGGCGGCTCCCGCACTGCCTTGGAGGGTCCCCGTTCTGCGGCCTTGTTCGTTGCACCGGGAGAAACGCGCACTGTGAAAACGGCGTCCCCCTCAAACGGATGCTCCACGCCCACGACAAGGCTCCCCGTCCTGCGACGCAGTGGAAGGAGCAGGAGAACCAAAAGCGCGGCACAAGGCGCGAGCGGGCGCGGGTTCCAGGTGGTGAACGCGGCGGTGTGTGGAAGAGCGGCCGACTTCGACACGATGGAAACGACCGGTGCCGAGCGACCGATCAGCATCTTCACGTCGAGCCCGCGCGGTGCCTCGCCAGCGCGTGAATGCACGGGCCTCACCCACGCCAGGAGGACCGCGTCCGTCTCCAGGAGCTCGTTCACCAGCGCGACATCTTCCCGCGTGGTCGAGTCCATCTCGAGCCGGGCGATCTCACGGTCCAGCTTCGTCGCGATGTCGGGTAGGGGGACGAGTTCGTATCCACCGCCGACGGCATAGGCCAGCTCCGCGCCGACGCGTCTGAGATCGAGCTCTTGGGGCCTTACCCACGCGAGGATACGATCGCTCCATTCGCGCTGTTCGTGCAGACTCACGATTGCGACGCGGCGGATTGGACCATGCAGCACGGGGTCCTGCTTTGGGAGAGCCGCGATCAGGTCCTTGAAGATTCCCTCGCCGCTGCCGACCGGCGCCGCCGCTTGTGATACGGCGCTAGGCGCCCGCGGTACCTCGGTTTGTTTCGGAGTGTGCGGAGCCTCAGGATCGAGGCGCACAGCTTCCGCCAGTGCAGCCTCCGCGGCCGGCGCGTCGCCGAGGTTCCGTTCGATTTCGGCGGTGAGCCGAAGGTCCTCGGGGGAGGCGGGCTGAGCCGACGCGAGTACGGTCAGTGCCTTCTTCGGGTCGCCGGCTTGCTCGAGCGCCCGCGCCAGGGAGCGCCGCGCAAGCGCGTCGTCGGGCGAGAGCGCAACGACCTTCTCTAGATTGGGAACGGCCAGCGCGGCGCGTCCAGTTTCGGTGTAGATCTCGCCAAGGGCTCGGAGCGCTGCGGGGCTCTCCCCGGCCACCTGGATCGCGCTTTCGTAGGCCTTCTCCGCGCCGGCGAGATCCCCACCCGCGCGGCGTGCAGCTCCGAGGCCGAGCCAGCTCACCCCGTCGTGGCTATCGATCGCCACCGCACCCTCATAGGCGAGGAGCGCCTTGGCGGGTTCGCCAAGCGTCTCGTGGAGCGCGCCCTGTTCGCGGCGCACCCGTCCGAGGAGAGAGCGATCGAGGTCCGCGGCCCGCTCGAGCTCGCGTTCCGCGGTGGACACGTCAAATTGCGCCGCTGCGCGTCCGCCAACCTCGAGATGGTGGGGCGCCTCCTTCGCAGGGTCGCTTGAGTCGATACTCGCCAGCGCAAGAGGCGCCGCCGTGTCCGTGGGATCAAGCTCAGCGGCGCGCTCGAGAGCCTGGTGCGCCGCCTCCGTCTGCTTCGCCACGGCGAGCGCCTTGCCAAGGCCGAGCTGCGCGGCGGCGCTTTCGGGGGCAAGCGCAACGGCGCGCTCGTAAAGCTCTGCCGCCTGGCGCGGGTTGCCGCGAGCCTCGGCGTTCTCGGCGGCGGCGAGTGCCACGGCCGGATCGCCGCTCGCCGCCTCGTCCCGTACGAGGAGCCAGCCCGCGTCGAGCTGGCCCTGTGCGATCAGCAGCCGCGCTCGCTCCGCTTTGGGCACGCTGGGGAGCCGTGATGCCGCGTCGATCTCCTCGCGCAAGCCGACCGCGGGGGGAAGCATGCGACCTTCGATGCTTCGCCAGGCACGAGCAAAATCGCCGTGCTCGAGCGCTCCCACCGCGCGCGTGTATGCCGCGAGGTCAACGAGCCGCGGCGGCGGAGTCTGACGCACCGCCTCCGTCGACGGGACGAGCCGGTCGAGCAGTCCAGTGATCCCGTCTTGGAGGACAGATCCGAGCTCGATAAGCGGCCCTGACAGCTTTTTCGAACCGACGAGCCTCGAACCGCGCGGGTCATAGAGCGACAGCCGCAACTCGATCTTTCCGGAGGCAAGACGCATCTCCGTGTCGAGAGCGAGCGCGCCCGGGAGCGCTCCGGCGACGCCCGGAAGGTCCCATCCACCAGGCGCAGCCCCGTGCCCCACAAGCGCCGACGACACGGCGGCACGCGGAACCACTTCCATCGGCGCGGCGGAAAGGCGCTCGCGCAACCACACCGCAACGCCGGCGGCCAAGGGCTCGAGGGCAAGCGGGTGGCGCGGCGGCAACACGGCCACCGTCCGAGCCTCGGGCTCAGAGCCACCGGGGGTCTCGGCCGACGCCTGCGCGGCCCATCCGGTAACCACCACCAGGAAGAGGGCCCCTGCGGCAACCCGCGCCCGGCCTTTGCGCAGAGCGAAGCTCCGCAACGACGATCCCTCCGGGAGCCGGTGGTGGGCCTATCGATTCGAGGGGTGACCCGAGACTCCCCGCTCTCCTTCTTCGGCCACGGTGGCCCTCACTTTAAGCTCAACGACGAGTCGCCCCCGGGGCGCGCCGGACCGCGAGATGTCACGCTGGAACCCCGAGTCCAGCGTTGCTAACCGATCGATTTCGCTCGGAATGGGTCCATGCGCGGGGACTCTGGGGGGCCTTCCTCCGGTGAGCGCGATGCAGGCGATGAAAAACGCGTCGCGGCCTAAGGTGGATTCCCTTGCGCACCCGGTATTTCCGCAGTCCTCAAGTCGTTCACGATTCGACGGAGCAAGAGATCGGTGACTCGCTCCGCAAGTGGAATCGCTTTCGCATCGGAGACGCGTGTCGACACACTCCTCCGCAGACTCCCCATCGGGCATGTAGAGCGAACCCTGTTCAACCCCTTCACCGTGCCAAAATCCTCTCGATGAGTCGTTCAGCATCGACGGAAGACGAGATGACTGCTTGAGCTCGTGCAAGCCACCTGTCGAGCAGGACGCCCAGAAGACGCGAATCGCAACTGGCACCAAGAGTAAGGCGAAGGGTCGCAGGGCTCCGGCGCCGTCACGCGTACGCCGCACGCTCCGGCCCGGCCCCGAGCGCCGCTGTCCGCGACGCCACGGCGACGATTCTGCGCCTCACCGTCACGTCATCCCTCCTCACGTTCGCGCAGCGCACACTGCGGATTGCTCCGCGCGGTGTGCATTCGCGTGGGGCGGCCGGCGCCGTCGAGACGCGAGACGCGCACCCACAAGAGAAACCGTCTGTCGCTGATCTCCGGCGCCGGCTCCTGCCCTCCCAGCTGTGACATCGGTCACAGACGCCTGCCCGCCCGCGCAAGAGACTCGCCTCGGCCTCACGTTCTCCAGGAAACCGCGGGGGGGGCCTTGCGTTGTCCAGGAAGTCGGGGGGCCGGACGGTGCCGCGGGCTCAGCTCGTCCCTGGGTTCCGCGGCGCCGGCCACGCTCACCCTGGCCCGCTGGCTCGTCGCCAGCAAGTACCAGCTCGATCTCCGCATCCAGAAGACGGGCCGTGGTTGTCAGCCGTCGGCGTCCGAGAGAGATCTTTGTGAGCAGGTAAAGCATGGTGCCAAGCGGGATGTTCTTCGAGGCAGCCAAACGCTCGAGCTGCGCAAGTTCCGCGTCTGTGAACGTCGCCGTCACCCGGTTCCGCCGGGCGCCCTCGGGCGGTCCACCTGAACCCTTCGGGCGGCCGCGCCGCTTCTTCACCCCGACCATTGCAGTCACTATCGCACGGGGCCTCACGCTGGCTCAGCAATTCGTCAACCCTGGCGCGAGGTGCCCGGACTCGGGCTCCGGCCGGCCGCATAGCGCTTGAACGCATCCGCCGCGGGGCAGAGAAGACGACCCATGATTGATTTGGCGCTCACGATCACCTGCGACTTGTGCGGTCATGTTCAGGACACTCCGCTCTCGCGAGTCATCGCGCAGCCAGCGATCGAGTGCACAGCGGGGTGCGGTCGAGTGATCCTCGTGCCCCAAGCGACCATCAGAGCCATCCTCCAGCGATATAGCGGCGAAGTCTTCGACCTCAGCCTTTGGAAGCCGCGGAGAGTTCGCTTGGCAGCAAGGATGCGGCGCACGCGGACCGCCTAACGGCGGCGGCGCAGCCTCTGCTTGCCCTTCGTCACGCGAAGGCAGCCGCCAATGCGTGGATGAACTCAAATGTGAATCCCGGTTGCGCCGCGCACATGATCCGCGAGGCCGGATCCTTGGGGGGGGGCATGGCACCCCTGCCGTTGCTTCGTCAAGGCGCGCGTGCGCTCGAGGCTCTCGCGCCGCCACCGGCTGCTTCAGACCAGTTTTTCGATCTCGCCCTCGTCGAGGCCTGCTTCCCTCAGGATCGCCTGCGCATCGGAGTGAAGAGGCGAGGCAGCCGTCCTCGCGCCAAGCGGCGTACCCTCGATGCGGAACGGGGGCGCCACGGTCTCGAAGCGGCCGGCGGTGGGGTGCTCGATCTCGTAGAAGTACCCCATGGACCGAGCCTGCGGGTCCTGCACGGCCTCGTCCACGCGCAGAACGGGTGCCCAAATCAGACCCGCTGCGTCGAGGACGGGTCTCCACTCGTCGAGGGTCTTGGCGAGGAACGTACGCTCGAGCTCCTTTGCCAATGCGGCCGCGTTGGCGGCTCGCTTCCAACCATCCGCGAACCGCGGATCCGCCAAGAGGTCCTGCCGCGCCAGCGCGGTGCAAACCTTCGGCCAATAGGGTTCTGGATCGATCATGACGAGCAAGAGCCAGCGCCCTTCGGCGACGGGGTAGCTGTTCCACAGCGGGTTCAACGGCGCTCCACGGTCGTGACGACGCGCGGGCTCCTTGGTCACCAAAGCATTGGCGATGTCGCTGCCGAGGATGTGTAAGCCGGTCTGAAGAAGAGACACATCCACGTACTGGCCTCGGCCGTTGGCGTCGCGCAAGCGCAGCGCCGCGAGGATCCCGCACACGAGGTTCACCGCGGCCGCGTGATCACCCACGGCGGGCCTTTGCAGCGAGGGGGGGAGGCCTTCGTCGCGCATCATGTCCATGAGCCCGGTCCGTGCCCAATACGCCGCATAGTCGAAAGCGGGCCGGTCTGCTTCTTTGCCCGCGATGCCGTAGCCATTGACGGCACCCATCACAAGACGCGGGTGGCGTGCCAGGAGCGTCTCGTGATCGAGGCCGAACTTCCGGCGACGACTCGGCAAGAGGTTGGTGATGAAGATCTCTGCTCGGTCGATGAGCCGCAGCACCGCGTCACGGGCTTCGGGACGCGTGAGGTCCATGGCGAGCGAGCGCTTGCCGCGGTTGTCCATGTGGAAGGGGGGGTTCTCCGGAAAGTCGGTGGCGTAGCCCGCATACTTGGGCCGCGTGCGCCGATAAAGCTCACCTCGCGGCACCTCGACCTTCACTACCTCGGCACCAAGGTCGGCCAGCAAAGCCCCCGCCGCAGGGACGGCGACGTAGTTCGCGACCTCGACCACCCGCACCCCGTCTAGCGGACGCTGCATGGGCACCCTCCTCCGCGCGGTCCCGCGCGGCTTGGAGATCAGCCTATCACGAACCCGCACCGGTCCATTTGACCCAGCGGCCGTGGTAGTGGGCGGTTCCGAGCAACGCGTCGCCGCCTCCAGGCCAGAGTGAAAGGCGGATCTCCGCTTCACGCGTTGTCGCGCCCTCAAAGCGCAGCCAGGCAAGGGGAGCCTCCGGTGCCGCGCGAGTTGCCGCTTCCTCCACCAGCCGCATGATCTCAACACGCTCGGCCTCGGGGATGTACCACCAGACGACGGACTGAAACACAACCGTGGCCACGTCGTAAACGGGTTGTGCGAGTTCGCGGGCCAAGAATCGAGCCGCGCCGATTTGCTCAATCCTTGGCTGGACACTCCGCGCGAAGCCGATCGCGGCGCGCAGGAGAGCCATGCGCTCCAGCTGTTCAGGCCAAACGAAGGACTGAAGGCGCAGCGAAACCGCGGGATCGTTGACATCCAACGGGTTCGGGTCGCAGCCCAGACGGGAGGCCACTTCGAGCTTCGCACCGAGGTCGGGACCCGGACCACTCCACTCTGCGCGGATCCGGACACCCGACGCCTCGGAACCCCAATGGTGGGAGCCCAGTTCGTAGCGGTAGTGATCGGCGAGCTGCAGCAGGCCCGCACTCGATCCGAGCTCGAGCAGGCGCAGCCCGAGTCCGGTTCGTGCAGCAATCCGCAAGAAGCCCGGCAGGAGTGCGGCGGCGCGGGCGACCTCGTTCGTCTGTACCGGTTCGCCTAGCGCCGCACGCACCTCCTCGAAGCGCTCGCCCACGAGCCCGACGAATTCGGGCCAGATCGCCGCCAGATCGGGCGCGCCACCCACCGACGGGTAGTAGCGAGCGAGGCGAGGCGCGGAGCCCGCGAGCACCATTCGGTGGACCCCACCCAGCATGCGCAGACCGAGTGCATCCAGGACCGGATGGCCGCGCCAGTCTTCGACAAGCCGTGCGATCACACCGCCTCGTTCCACATCTTGGGCGGCGGCGTCCAGCAACTGGGCATACAGCGCGGACCCGGTGTCGCGGCAACCCTGCGCTTGAAACCGAAAGGCGGAGGCGATATCTGCGCCGGTCGGTACTTGGGACGCGCTCAAGACGGACCCGGCGCTAACACCGCGAGGACGAGAAGGTTTCCCGGCCCGGTGTTGCGAATGCCGTGCGCAGTGCCCTCGGGCGCGACCAGCAACTCGCCTGCGCGCATGGGGAGGTCGCGACCTTCGAGCAAGAAAACTCCACTGCCTTCAAGGACCAGATAGAGCTTATCGAGGCCCGTGTGCGCGTGGAGCGGGTGCTCCTGCCCGGGTAGGAAACAGTTGAGGCCCACCAGCATGCGCGGCGACCCAAAGAGCGTCGCCTTACCCATCTTCGCCCCATCGTAAACCGCATACTCGTGCGGAGTGACCGTGCTGGGATGTGAAGGCACTTGGACCACTTCGCCCTCCTCAGTCGGAGTTGCGGGACGCCAGGATGCGTCGGGCGAGCTCCGCGACGTCTCGGGCGCGCTCGCAATCGAAGTCGTGCCAGTCTCCGTAGGGATCCAACAACACGGCGTGCAGACCAGCCCCGCGCGCGCCGACCACATCGGCGTGGTAGAGATCGCCGACATGCAGCGTGCGCTCGGGTCGGCTCTTTGCAAGCCGGAGGGCGTGCTCGAAGATCGCCCGGTCGGGCTTTTCCGAGCCAACGACATGCGAGTCCACGACGCTGTGGAGGAGATCTCTCAAGCCTGCGGCTGCGAGCTTGGCTTCAACCGTACCGTCGGAGTTGCTGACGACGAGAAGACGCAACCCCTGTTCCCTGAGCTGCGCGAGCGCTGGCGGAAGATCGGGAGGCACGTGTGACCAAAGCCGTTCCTGCGCCTCCGGCGTCCGGATCGCGCGCAGCAGGCGCACTGCTGCACTTGCGCGCTCAGCCTCGGCCCGCTCGCTGAAAGAGGGCACCGCATCGAGGATCGAGCGGACGTAGGCAAGAAATGCCTGCTCAGCCTCGGTCGAGCTGCCACGCGAAATGAGCCGCGAAAGCCCGGGGCGGGCAGCGGCTTCGGCACGCGCCAATGCGGCCGGGGCACACGGGAACCCCTCGCCGGCGAGGAGCCCACTTGCGAACGCGTAGTCCCAGCAGAGGAGAGTGTTGCCGGCATCGAAGAAGACGGTGTCGATCTCGGCAAAGGGAATGGGGGCGGAGGAGGTCATCCTTGCCGAAGCCTAGCCGAGACGGCGCTTCGATCTACCTCGTGCCCCCGCCACCGCGGAAGACGCCTAGCCTCGTCGGAACAAGCGGCGTCGTGCGTGCGTTCCGCCGCCGCGGCGGCCGTCTGCAGGGAGGCGCGCGTTTCGGAGCTTCCGCATCCGCCGCAGCTTGCGGCGCCGCTGCCAGATCCAAAGATTCCAAAGCTTGCGCATCACTTCCTCTTCGACTGGCGACGCGGCTGCTTCCGCTCGTCTCGACCACCGGTCAAAGACCGCACACTCGCGCGGCTGCGAGCTCGAAAGCGTGAGAGCACTCACCTTATGCCGAGGGACGCCTTAGCTCGCGGCGCAAGCGAGCGCGCTGAATGAGCCCAAATCGAGCAATCACCCAAACCGCTTCGACTGCGTCGCGGAATCCGATCTTCTTGCCTTCGGCATAGGTGCGACCACGATAGCGAACGGGGACCTCGTAGACGCGCAGCCCCCGGGCGGCCACCTTGGCGGCGATCTCGGGTTCGAAACCGAAGCGGTCCGACTCGATCACGATGCCCGACAGGGCTTCCCTCGTGAAGACCTTGTACCCCACTTCCATGTCGGTGAGATTTAGGTTCGTCAACATATTCGAGAGGTGAGTAAGGATCGAATTCGCGACGGAATGCCAATAGTACAAAACACGATGGGGGCCGCCGAGAAATCGACTGCCGAAGACGACGTCAGCGTCGCCGTCGAGAATCGGGCCCAAGAGCACCGCATAGTCCCGCGGGTCGTATTCGAGATCGGCGTCTTGGACGAGCACGATGTCGCCCGTCGCTTGCGCAAAGCCCGCGCGGAGCGCAGCCCCCTTGCCCTGATTGTGGGGTTGGAAGACGGCACGCACGAGTGGATCGCGCAGTTCCTGCAGCCACTCTCGCGTTCCATCCGTCGAGCCATCATCCACCACGATCAGCTCCGGTTCAATCTCGACGGCCGCGAGAGTCCCTCCTGCCAGAGTTCCCCGTACGCTCTCGATCACGACGGGAAGCGTCTTCGCCTCGTTGTACGCGGGGATTACGATAGAGAGCTTCACGACGTCACTCCGCCTCCCAATGCAGGTACCAGAGGCCGGTGGCCCCAGCAAGGCGCGAGAGCGCTGTCGGCCGGGCGGGACCTGCGAGGACGTACGCGACCTTGGAACGGGGCTGTCGCACGCAGGAGCGCATCGAAAAGGTGTTGTCTCTCTCGGGATTTACACCCTTTTGTGCGGGCTGAAGCGGAAAAGACCCCGCGCACGCGTCGGACCCAGGCGCCCCTCGTCGATGCGAGATTCGGCGCCGGGCGCGCGTTGGTCGCAGCGCTTTCGAAGAGCATGCGGATCAGCGGGGGGGTGCGGCGTCGAAGCAGATCCGGGCAAGGGCGTCCGCGCCTGCGGTGAACACTTTCGGGACGGGCAGCAAGCTCAGCACGAGGTGCGCAGCCTTCTCTTCCGCATCCGGGATCAGATCAAAGAACCAGCCCGGCTGTACAAGCACGCCTGGCCCGTCGAGCAGTTCCGCCACAAGCGCGTCCTCATCCGGCGGAGGTCCGCCCGGCATCCCCTGCACGCGAACGATTGCACACCAGCCGGCGTCGGCCGGCAGAAGCGTCGCACCCGAGTATGCGCCGAGCGCGCGGCGCAGGATCGCACGGTTCGTGCGCACGCGTCCCAGGATCTCCGCCTGCGCGGCCGCGCGGCCAGCCAGGAGGTTGGGCAGAAGGAGTTGGCCGAGAGCGTTCACCGTAAGATAGGTGTCGGCGATCACCTCGAGTCGGGCGAGCGCCTCGTCTCGCAAGAGCGCTGGGCCGGCGACTACGATCCACGCCAGCTTGAGCTGGGGGAGCGCCAAGCTCTTCGACACGCCAGAGAGCACGAAGGTCAGCGGTGCGCCCGGGGCGTCGGCGCCGGCCAGCAGAGTGCCGGGCCATCGCCCGCTGGATTCGTCCAGGGCGTAGTCGGCGAAGACCTCGTCCGAAATCAGCGCGAGCTCGCGCCGGACACAGAGGCTGCGCAGCGCAGACAGGTCGGTCTCGCGCACGAACCCGCCCGTCGGGTTGTTGGGATGCACGACCACGACTGCCCGGGTGCGCGCATCGCACGCTGCCTCCAGGGAATCGAGATCGATTCGCCACTCTTCCGTGTCGGCTCGGAAGCGGAGCGCATACGGCGCGGCCTCCAGGCCCTCGAGCTCCGCCAGGAAACCGAAGAGCGGATAGCTCGGAGCCGGGACAAGCACCCGGTCGCCGGGGTCCCCCAACAACCGGAATAGATGTGCGTAGGCTTCGCTTGTTCCTGCTGTCAGCACCACGTGCTCGCGCGTAGGCGCTCCCCCCTGAGCCGCGTGGTAATCTGAGATGGCGCGACGGGCCACGGAATCACCCTTGGCGTCGGGCTGGTAACGCTCCGCACGCGGGTCGCTTGCGAGGCGCTCAAGAGCCTCTCGGAGCAAGCGTGCGGGGAAGGAGAAGTCGCAGCGGGTGGGGTTCGACTCGGTGAGGTCGAGAATCGGCAGGCCCGCTGCGCGCCGCGCGTCGAGCCGGCGGGAGAGATCGTTGTGCGAGAGATCCCACGAAGCCCGTCGCGCGAACACGGAGGCATGGTAGGGCAATGGCGAAGACGCTCGCCGACTTCGTGAGCGAAGCGCGCTCGAAGATTCGCGAGATCACAGCCGAGGAGGCACGAGCAATCCTCGACGCGCCTGGTCAAGGGGGTTGGCACTTCGTCGACGTGCGCGAACCGGACGAGTTCGCGGCGGGCCGCATTCCGGGAGCCCGCCTTTACCCGAGGGGCTTCCTCGAAGTGCGAGCCGACCTCGTGCATCCCAAGCGAGATGGGTGGCTCGCGGACCGGACTCGGCCCCTCGTTGTCTACTGCGGGGGCGGTCAGCGCAGTGCGCTCGCGGCGGAGACCCTGCAGGAGATGGGGTTCGAACGGGTAGTCTCCCTGGCAGAAGGCTGGGCGGGTTGGTCTCGCCGGGGCTACCCGGTCGAGAGCTGAGTGCGCCCGCTGTAGAGGTGCCCCCTTTCGCCCATAGCCTTCGGTATCGCCGCAGGCGCCGGATCGAAGGCGCCGGGGAGTTGGGCGCCTTCAAGTTTGTCCAGCTTGCGCTCCTGCGCCTTCGCGCGCGAATCGCAGCGCGGCAGCGGCCACAAGATCGGGACGCTCCATCACCACGAGATGGCCCGCTGCGACGTCCTCGACGCGTCCCTGTCGCATCGCCGCTGCGACGGACTCGTAGAAATCGCGTGGGAAGTTGCCATCGCGAGCCCGGAGCAGGAGCGCCGGCACGGTCAGGTTGCGGGCAGCCGCGAGAGAATCGAGCGACCCCCCCTGTTCAAAGATCGCGGCCTCGACCTCCCCGGGGCACTTGAGCTCGACTTGGCCGTCCGGCCGGTCCCGCAGCCCTTCGGCCACGTAGAGGTCCAGCACCCGCGGATCCCAGTTCGCAAAGAACTTGCGCCCCGCCCAGGCGCGACGCGCTGCCTCTCGCGAGGCTCGCACTTGCTGGCGCTCACGTGCCGCACCCGCGAGGCGTTTGCCATGCTCTGAGCGCTCCGGAGGAACGGCTGCCCCGCGCGGCACCAGCACGGGGTCGACGAGCACGATGCGCTCGAAGAGCTCAGGCCGCCGCGCTGCGGCCGTCAGAGTCGCGGTTCCGCCGAACGAGTGGCCCATCCCGAGAGCCACGCGCCCGTCAACCTGCTCCCCGGCGAGCAGTTCGGCCACCCGAACCAGGTCGTCGGCGAAACACTCCCAGCGATAGGCCTCTCGCCCAGGCGGCTTTGAGGAATCGCCGTGGCCGCGGGCATCGAACGCTACCACGCGGAAAAAGGGGCGAAGAGTCTGCGCAACCACGCCCCAAACCCCGGCGCAAAAGCCATTGGCGTGGTGGAGGAGGGCCAGGGGGCGGGACCCACCCCAGTCGAGCATGGCGATCTCGATCCCCGGGCCCACCTGGAGTCGCCTCCGATTCACGCCGGCAAGGAGGTCTGTGCTGTGTTTGGCGGGGAGGCTCACGGGGTGGAGAGAACTCCGACGAGAGCGTGTGGCGGCGGGAGACAAGCACGTCCAGTGCTCCAGCGCTACCCGCTTCTCTCCGCTGCCGGGAGGTGCGAGGGACATCCCGCGCGAGCGCCAGACTCGGGAACCTTGCCGGCTTGCCCCGGGAATGACCGCTACGTTTGCGTCTCTTTGGCGCCCTTGCGCCCGTTGCACGGATCGGGGCAGCTGCGGCTTGCGAGTTGATGATGCCTGGAAACCTGCCTTCTTCGTTGCTCGATGATGCACTCCGCGCGCGACTGCGCTCGAATCTCGCAGCGTTTGAGCGCCGCCCAGCGGCGGCGGAGGGATTGCACGCGGCGGCCGTAGCGATCGTCCTCGTCCCGGACGAGGCGGGTCGGGCGGCTTTCCTCCTCACGCGTCGCGCCCCTCGCCTGCGCTCCCACGGCGGACAGTGGGCACTCCCCGGCGGGCGGCTCGACCAGGGCGAGAGCCAAGAAGCCGCGGCCCTGCGTGAGCTTCGGGAAGAGTTGGGGCTGGCGCTCGAACCCGCCAGCGTGCTCGGCCTCCTCGATGACTATCCGACTCGCTCCGGCTTCGTGATTACGCCCGTGGTTCTCTGGGGCGAAGGCGCCGGCGAGCCGTGTCCCAATCCGCGGGAGGTTGCTTCGGTACACAGAATCCCGGTCGCCGAGCTCGCTCGCGCGGATGTCCCGCGTCTCCGGTCGATTCCCGAAAGCGACCGGCCCGTGATTTCGATCCCACTCCTCGGCACACAGATCCACGCACCGACCGCAGCGCTCCTCTATCAGCTCGTCGAAGTGGCCTTCCGAGGGCGGGACACTCGGGTCGCGCACTTCGAACAGCCAGTGTTCGCGTGGCGCTGAAGAAGAGCGCAATCCGGGACGGCTCAACACACCCTGCTGTTGTGGGTGGGGGGAAGAGTATCGGGCGGAGCGTGCGAAGAGAGCCTACTGCTGCTCCTCTCCGTCATCGTCGTCATCGTCGTCGTCGCCGCTGTCGTCCTTCCCACTAGAGGTGGACCCCTGCGTGGTATCCGCCGCGGCGAGGCTCGGGCCTGGCTGTCCGTCAGCCGGCTTGGCGACGGCCTCCGCAGACGCCGGGTGCACGAGGGTTGCTGCGAACAGCACGAGCACGAGGCGCAGCACAAAGAGGAATTTTTGGAGTCGAACCATGCGGCGGACCTCCGATAAGTGATGCCTCCCGGTGCGCCACGTCGTGTCCAAGACTTGATCCTTTGGCGTACTTCACTGGGCCGCACACGCAGGGAGAGCTTCTGCCTAAGTCTACGCCCCCGAGCGCACGAGCGCAGGACGGCTCGAAGGGCACTCGTGTCGTAGGACGGCGTTCGCCAGACAAATCTTCAAGCACACGCCATCTCATGCGCGCGAGCTCGAGCTGGCCGAGGCCACGGTCCAGCGGGTTCTCGTGCGATGTGCTTTCCTTCGCGCGCCGCGGCACGGTCCGGCCCGCAGATGCTGGCTTGCGCGAGAGCGGGCTGTCTCCCGCCCAGACCTGGCGTTGCGGCCGGTACCTGCTTCGCGCCGCCTCACAAAGCCGCCACAGCCAAGAGACGGAGAGCCTGCGGGCGCACACGCGGAAGCGATTAGCCTCGAAGAGCGCCCTCTCCGCCGATCCGCTCGAGCCGCTCCTTTAGGGCGGCGAGCAAGCGATCGTGGGCACGCTCGGCCTGACGACGCACGAGGCGTGCAAGCAGACCGGGGCAGTCGATGGTGACGCGCTCGGCGACGCGCGTGCCCCCCGCCTCAGGAGAGAACCGGTAGTGGGAGCGCAGGACGAGACGAGGCCGGCTCCAGACCTCGACCTCGATGGCTTCATCGTCACTCACGAGCGTGAGGAGCCCTTCAATCCGATTGCGAAAGGGAACGATGCCCGCGAGCCGAAGCTTCTCCACGGTTTCAAAGCGGCGCGTCGGGCGGCCCTCGGGATCGCTCCCGCGCCTCGTCTCTCGCAGCTCGACCAGCAGCGGCTGGAGCCCGACAAAGTTGCGCGGTTCCGAGAGATGGGCGAATACCGCTGCAGGCGGTGCGCAGATCCAGATACTCTTCTCAAAGCCGAGCCTCACGGGCGCGGAGCGTATCCTGGAGCGCATCTTCGGGAAGGGAGCGTGCATCGTGAATCCCCCCCATCGCCTCGCCTTCGATCGCGCCGTCGATGCCGACGGCCACATCCTCGAGCCGCCCGATCTGTGGGAGCGCTATCTCGAGCCGCGCTGGCGGGATCGCGCGCTCCGCATCCGGATCGACGGCGATGGCCTCGAGTACCTCGAGATCGACGGCAAGCCTTCGCGCATGTCGAACCGGGGCTTTCCGGGAACGCTCGGCCGGATGGGCGAGACCCGCGTCGACGAGCTGCGCCCGACCCCGGAGCGGACCTATCTCTCAGGCGCCCCTTTCGGATCGATGGACGCCCGCGAGCGGCTGCAGCTGCTCGACGCCGAGCATCTCGATGCTGCGATCCTCTATCCCACCCTCGGCATTCTCTGGGAGGCAGAGCTCGAAGACGTCGAGCTCTCGCAGGCCTATTGTCGCGCATACAACCGCTGGATCGCCGATTTTTGTCGCGACTCCGGCGGCCGCCTTGTGCCGATCGCCCATTTGTCTCTGGGCGATCCCGCCGCCGCCGCTCGCGAGCTCGAACGCGCCGTGGGCGACGGCTGCCGTGGCGGTTTTGTCGTCCCCTTCACGATTGGGCGCAAGGCGCATGGTCACCCCGATCACGACGCCGTCTTCGCGGCCGCGCAGGATCTTGGTGTGCCTCTGGCCATCCACCCGAGCTTTGAACCCATCGCGATCGTGTCACGCCGCTTTGTCGAAACGCGAAAACTGAGACTCTTGAATAGCGTGATCGCCGGCGACGGGGTGAGGCACGCGTTCACCACGCTCTTCGATCACGGCGTATTCGACCGTTTTCCCCGGCTCAAGATTGCTGTCCTCGAGTCTGGCGCCGGTTGGATCGGTTACTGGCTCGACCGTCTCGATGCAGTGTATGAAGCCACCTTTATCGGCGGCCGCGTCCCTCTGCGCGAGAAGCCGAGTTTCTATTTTCAGCGCCAGTGCTGGATCTCCTGTGACCCGGATGAACGCACCATTCCCGCGCTGATGAATCTCGTGGGGGCGGACCGATTCGTCTGGGCGTCGGACTACCCGCACCCCGACCACACGGGCGACTACCTGAAGAGATTGGAAGAGCTGGCGGCGCGACTGGCGGAGCCCGCGCGCGAGCGGCTGCTCGGGGCGAACGCTCGCGAAGCCTACGGGCTCGGCGTCTAAGCACCGCTTGGGCTTGGGCTTGCGCTCCGCAGCATCGGCATTTGCCTCTGCCCAGTGTTCGCGCGCACACACCAAGACCCGCCCCGGCTGGGGCGCGTTCACTCGAGCCGAATCCCGACAGAGCGGGACGTGTCGGCCAGCAGTCCAATCCACCAGTCCCGCAGACCGTATCGTGCGGCGAGGAGCCGCCGCACGGTCGCGTGTCCTTCCGGACCCGGCACAGGCACGGCACGCCTGCGCTCCGGGATGCCATCCCGGACGAGCTCGACTTCCGGCCGTAGCTGCAGCTCCCGGTACCAGTTCCTCTCCGGGTTCGCCGCCTCGATCCACAAGACGCCGGATTCGTCCGCGGCAAGCCACACCCGGCTTTCGTGGACGGCGCCGTCAGCGTCATAGGTGCGGAGCACGACCACCTCCCCCGACTCGAGGGCCCACCAGGTCACGGCACCGAACAGCACAACCACGCCTGCCACGATCGCGATCCAGCCGCGGGTCCCCACCTCGTGCATCCTCCCCAGCGGGTCCGCCTTACAATGGCAGGGCGGACTGATGGAGGCTCCTCGGCATGGATGCAGTACGACGCTGGCTCGAGAAGTCACCCTACGCCCAAACCCTCGGAGTGCAGGTGGAAGAGCTCACTGCTTCCGGGGCGCGGCTTTTCCTGCCCTATCGAGACGACAACACGAATCCCGGCCGCGCGCTGCACGGCGGGGTTGCCGCCTCCCTGGTTGCCTTCGGGGCCCAGAGTCTCGCGCGCGCGGCGCTGGGCGAGGCGTCGGGGCCATGGCATACCTGCGCAGTGCAGGTGTCCTACCTCGCAGCGGCGATCGGGGAGCCGGTGACCGCACGGGCGCTGCTGCTGCGCAAGGGCAAGGAGCTCTGTTTTGTCGAGGTGGAGCTGGAGACGCCGGACGGAAAGCAGATTGCTCACGGCACGGCCACGGTGCGTGGTCGTTTCGGAGCGCCCGAACCGAACGTTCCGCCCGTGATCGGAGAGGACGCCCCTGGCGATCCGGGGCCCATGGGCCCCCATATTTCGCGCACGCCTTTCATGGGCCGGCTCGGCATCCATGTCGAGCACATGCGCAACGCGCAGTCGCGCATCCTGCTTCCTCTCGCCGAGCACAACACAGACGAAGGTCGCGGTGTGCACGAAGGCGCTGTGCTCGCGCTGCTCGATACGACGGGCGCGATGGCCGCGTGGGCGCTCACGGGACCGGGCCACTTCAAGGCCTCCACCCCCTCGATGCAGGCACAGATTCTCCTACCGCCCCCCCGCGCAGATCTCGTGGCCTATGGCAACGTCGTGCACCGCGACAGGGAGCTCTTCTTGTGTGACGTTGAGGTCGGGAGCGCTCCGCAGCGGCGGCTGGTCGCGCGGGGAACCGTGGTCTACCGGATCGTGGGAGCCGATGGGTCTGGTCCCTAGGAGCCGAGCCGCAGCGAAGATCCGGGGCGGCGCTGCAAGGGGAGCCGGCGGCTGCGAATGGCCGGAGCACCCTCCGGCAGTATTCGCGGGCACAGCCGTGCGGGCCTGATACTCTCGAGCGGTTCGAAGATCCGTCAGCGGGGGGAAGCGCCATCGACTTCGAGCTCCCGCAAGAGCTCGCTTTGGTTCAGGAGACCGCGCGCGCCTTCGCGCACGATCACCTGCGCCCACGCGACCGTGAGTTCGAGAGCGCCCGCGCGGTCGCCCCGCATGTCCAGCATCTTTACCGCGACCTCGGCCTCGCGGGTCTGGAGCTGCCCGAAGCGCTCGGCGGTGCAGGGCTCGGCGCACTGGCCCGCACCCTCGTGAATGAGGAGCTCGCGGCGGCCGATGCCGGGGCGGCCCTCGCCCTCGATCCCCTCGGTGCAGCGCTCTACCCGCTGGTTGCCTTCGGGGGTGACGATGCGCTCCGCGCCCACGCAGCCCCTTTGCTCGAGCGCGCGGGCGCCCGCGCCGTGCTTGCCCTCGACCTCCTGCCCCGTCTCCAGACACACGGCGGCCGCGCGCGCGGAACCCTCCCCTGGGTGCCGGCGGATCGCGTGGATCTGCTCGTTGTGCTCGAGCGCGAGCGCGCCTACGTCGTGAGCGACGGTCTGCACCTCACGCCGCTTCGCGGTTCCGGCCTGCGCGCCGCCGGCGCCGCGGAGCTACGGGTCGACGGCGCTGCCCGCCCGACCGATTGGGTAAGTACGCCGCGCGCACGCTGGGCCCTCGCCCACGCGCGACTTTACGTGGCTTCCCTCCTTGTCGGAGTGATGCGAGCAGCCGCCGAATTTTCGCGCGGCTATGCCATGGAGCGAGTCGCCTTCGGCCGGCCGATCGCGCACCACCAAGCCCTCGCCTTCCTGATCACCGACATGGCGAGCGCCGTGGACGGCGCGCGTCTCCTCGTGCAAGAAGCGGCCTGGCGTCTCGATCGGGCTGCGGATTTGGCCGCCGAGCCGGACATCGACGACGAGGCGGAAGCCTGCGCCACGGCGTTTCTCGAGACCGCAGAGGCGGCTCTCTTCGTGACGCCCAACGGTGTCCAAATCTTGGGGGGACACGGCTTCATGCAGGACTACCCCGTCGAGAAGTGGATGCGTGAGGCGCGGGCGCTCTCGCTGCTGCTCGGCGGCGTGGACGCAGCTCGCGAAGATGCGGGGCGGGCGCTCCTCGGTGATGCGGAACCCCTTGCCCTCGACCCCGCCGGTCCCATCGCCGGGGAGGCCTGATGGAGTTTGCCGTCGACGACGCGACGCGTGAGCGTCTGCGTCAGATCCGCGAGCTGGGAAGAACGTACATGCGGCCCCTCGGCCTTGAGGCAGACCGCCTCGGCCGCCCGACACCACCCGAGGATCCGTTCTTCAAGCTTCTCGTCCAGCTTGGCCTCGGACGAACCCGCTGGTCGGGGGAACCGGGCGCGGAGCCTGCTGCGGCGCGCGGCCAGGGTGCAGCCGGAGCGAGGTCCGTGGTCGTCTTGGCCGAGGAGATGTCGTACTGGGATCGAGGAGTAGCGGTCTCGTTCCCGGGACCCGGACTCGGGGAGCCGCCCGTCCTCAGCATGGGCACGCCGGAACAGCAGCAGCGCTTCCTCGAACCATTCCGCAAGCCAGATTCCCCGCGCTGGGCCGCCTTCGCGATGACCGAGCCCGGCGCGGGTTCCGATGTCGCTGGCATAAGGACCAGCGCCCGGCGCGAGGGCGATTTCTACGTCCTCAATGGGGCAAAGTCCTTCGCCGCAAACGCAAGCCGCGCAGACTGGATCGTGGTGTTCGCGACCGTCGACCCGAGCCTCGGCCGAGAGGGACACCGCGCGTTCGTGGTCGAGCGCGGCACGCCCGGCCTCGGCGATTTTCAGGTCGAGCACAAGATGGGCCTCAAGGCCTACGAGTCGACCTCCTTCACGCTGAAAAACTGCCGTGTTCCGGGGGCCAACCTGCTCGGCGGCGAGGAGCACTACGCGCGCCGTGCGGGGTTCAAGGGCGCGATGCAGAGCTTCAATGCCACGCGGCCCACGATCGCAGCGATGGCGGTGGGAATGGGCCGGGCGGCGCTCGACGAAACTCTCCGCTTTGCCCGCGAGCACGGCATGCTCCGCGAGTCGCGCGCGCGCGATCGCCTGGAGCGCATCCGTCGGCGACTCCGCGCGGCGCGCCTGCTGTGTTGGCGTGCGGCGTGGCTCGCCGACCTTCGGCGGCCGAACATGCTGGAGGCATCCATGGCGAAGGCCGTGGCGCCCGCGGTGGCACTCGAAGCGGCGATGTTCGGGATGGATCTCTTGGGGGAGGTGGCCGGTCGCGGTGATCAACTCGTCGAGAAGCTCTTCCGCGATGCAAAGGCGATGGACATCGTCGAGGGGACCGGTCAGATCCAGCGCATCGTGATGGCGCGCCAGCTTGTAAACCTACCCCGCGAGGGTGCCACATAGGCGCGGCAAGGGGAGAAGGGTTGCTGGGCAGCGCGCGGCGAGGCCTCGCTTGAGGCTGCGCGAGCTGACGCGGATGACAGCGATTGGAGCCCTTCAGGCATTCGCTCTCTGGCTCCTTCGCACCGACTGGCCGTCCGCACCACGCCGCCGCCGTCGTGGCGTTCGCGTTCTTCGTCGTCGTGAGCGCGCTCGTGCTCCACCTGGCCCGGAGTGGCTGCAACGGCGCGAGGCTCCTGGTTGTCGTCTTCGCAGCGGTGAGCCTATGGATCGGTTGGCAGCTGCCGCCCCAGGGGGCTGCCTTCGAAGGAGACGCTTTTCGTATCTACACGTGGATTTCGGCGTCCGGTGTCGCGCTCCACGTCCTCGGCCCCTTCCTGCAGATCTACCCCACCCGCTCTTCAGAACGCCCGAGAATCTCGCCTCGCCTTCGACGGGCACGCGGCTCCTGCGGCCTCGTCGAAGCGGCCCTGAAGATCACCCGCCCGCGTCGGCCAACGAGTCGTAGACCGCCTTCACGGCCAGGAGGACCCGGAACCCGCCCTGGAGCTCGTTTTGCATTCGGTTCAGCACGATCGCGAAGCTGAGCCTCGCGTCCGGGTCCGCGAAGGCCAACGATCCGCCATAGCCGGCGTGGCCGAAGGAGTTCGGATTTGGACCCGTGGCGGAGAACTCACCACCCTTGTGGAAGCCGAGCGCCCAGCGCAGCGGCACACCGAGGACAAGATCCCGGCGGCCTTCGGGGACCTGCAGGGTGGTTGCCTGTGCGAGCGTGGAGGGAGAGAGCAGCCGTACACCGTCGAGCGTTCCCCCTGCAGCCAGGCAGGCATACAAGCGCGCCAGCCCTCGCGCCGTCGCGATCCCCCCAGACGCAGGGTACTCCGCCGAACGGGCGGCGGGCGTGTTCATGAAGGCGACGAGGTCGCCCTCCGGGCGCAGGATCGTTCGGGACGCGATGCTCGTGGGATCGCGCAGGTCTTCATTCGGACCCTCTGTCGGGCGGTGCCCGGGCGGCGGCGGCTCGAGCGGCGCGACTTTGGAGTGCAGGGCATCGGGAAGGCCGATGTCGACGGCTTCCAAACGGAGCGGCTCGGCGACCTCATCCCTCAGGAAGGCACCCACGCGCTGGCCGGAAACCCGGCGGATCAGCTCGCCCACGAGCCAGCCGTAGTTGATGGCGTGATAGCCGTTCGCGGTACCGGGCTCCCATGCGGGAAGCAAGCCTTCCATCTCGCGCACCATGAAATCCCAGTCCAAGGTCTGCTCGAAGCACGTGACACCCTCGGGGCACACGGGGATGCCGCCCTGATGAGAGAGGACATGGCGCACCGTCACGCGCTCCTTCGACGTCCCGTCGCGTTTGCGCGCAAAAGTGGGCCAATGGCGAACGACCGGATCGTCGAGCGCAACCTTGCCCCGCTCGGCGAGCAGGTGCAGACACGTGGCAGTGACCCCCTTGGTCGTGGAGAACACCGTGGCGCGCGTGTCGCGCTCCCACGGGCGGCCCGCTTCCGCCTCGCCGCCCCATGCATCCACCACGGGCTCCCCGTCCTGGTAGATGCAGACGGCAACGCCAAGGTGACGGCGCTCCACAAGCTGCTGGTCCAGCAGATCACGCAGACGAGCGAAGCGCCGGGGAATATCGCCTTGCACGCACCCTCACCTCCTGGGCAAAGCTTATCAAGGAGGTCTTCGGTAGGCTCTCTCGACGTGCAGCCCGAACCCAGCGAGCAGGCACGCGCATCCCCCGCCTTGCGCGTCCTCGTGATTGATGACGACAAGAACATTCGCGTGACGCTTGGCGTGTGTCTCGAGGGGATGGGCTGCGAGGTGCGTACCGTGGCCACGGGAGAGGCGGCGCTCGCCGCTCTGGCCGGGGCATCTTTCGATCTCGCGTTCCTCGACCTGCGGCTGGGCTCGGCGAGCGGGCTAGATCTGCTGCCGCTGCTTTTGGCCGAGAGCCCGGGGCTCATGATTGTCGTCGTCACTGCGTACGCCACCGTGGATACGGCAGTCCAAGCCGTGAAGCGCGGCGCCGCCGACTACCTGCCCAAACCCTTCACTCCGGAACAGATCCGGCACGTGGTCGAGAAAGTCGCAACGGTGCGCGATACCCGGCGGCGCCTGCTCGAGCTCGAGCAAGAGCTGCGCGAGGGCGTTCCGGAAATCGACGTCGACACCGTGTCGCCTGCCATGCGCAGCGTTCTTGAGATGATCGCCCGGGCCGCGCCCTCGGACGCCCCCGTCTTGCTGCGCGGCGAGAGCGGAACTGGCAAGGGCGTCCTTGCGCGTGTCCTCCACATGCAGAGCCCGCGCCGCGGAGGGCCGTTCGTGGTCGTGAGCTGCCCGACACTGAGCGCTGAACTCCTCGCGAGCGAGCTGTTCGGCCATACCCGGGGTGCCTTCACCGGCGCCGTACGCGACCGGCCGGGACGGGTGGAGGCGGCCGAAGGCGGAACCCTGTTTCTCGACGAGATCGCGGAAATCCCGCCGCCGGTTCAGGCGCAGCTTCTGCGTTTCATCCAGGAAAAGGAGTTCGAACGGGTCGGCGAAAGCCGTACGCGCCGAGCCGATGTGCGCATCGTTGCGGCCACGAACCGCGATCTCGCGGCGGAAGTCGCGGCAGGCCGGTTCCGCGAGGATCTCTTCTACCGCTTGGCGGTGGTCGAGGTGCATGTGCCTCCGCTGCGCGAGCGCCCCGAGGACATTCTTCGCTTGGCGCGACGCTTTGTGTCCTTCTTCTGCCGTGCGGCCCGCAGGCGCGAGCAGGTCCTCTCAGCGGCCTGCGAACGCGCATTGGTGGCCCACCCTTGGCCGGGAAACGTACGTGAGCTGCGAAACGCGATGGAGCGCTGCAGCATTCTTTGGCCGGCGGACGTGATCGAGCCGCAAGCGATTCCCGCGCTGACAGAAGCCGCGAGCTCGCCGGGGCCATGCCTTGGCGGCGAAAGCTCCCTCGACGACATCGAGCGGGAGCACATCCGCCGCGTGCTCGCGCGCACCGCAACGCTCGAGGAGGCTGCGCGGATCCTCGGCATTGACGACTCGACGCTCTGGCGCAAACGAAAGCGCTTCAATCTCTAGATTCGCCCGCGAAGCGCGGGGGGCGCGCAGTTCACTCACCTTCCCGGCGCATCGGCGGACCCGGGCCCTCACACCGACACGCCGCTCGGATCCGCGCTGGGCTCAGGTGCGGACGGACTTCCCGTCGGAGGCTCCGCGGGCGGAGTGGGCATGGGCTCCGCCTCACCGGGACCCTCCTTGGCGGGAGGCGCCTGTGACTCGGGTGCCGGCCCGCCGACCTCCACAAGGACGAGATCGTCGTCCTCGAGCGGTCGAATGTCGCCCACGCTCTGGGCAACGATCGGCGGGGCGCCTCGCCCGGCAAACGCGTCGGGCTGTGCGGCAAGCCGAGCATAAAGCCCATGCGGCAGTACGACCCAGCTGGGTGTCAGGGCCGCCGATCGGCGCTCGAGCTCGTCGACGTCGACCCACCGGTCGTTGCGGTGCAGGAGAAAAGGCACCTCCCAGCTGCGCACCTGACACAACACCACGCGATCCGGGCCTTCGGCGCGCCGGGCAGCGTCTGCAGCGAAAAGGCGCGCTGCCGGGCCGCGTGCCGCCACGGCAGGCGGCGCGAGAACCTGTGCGTACGCGAGGCAAGCGAGCGCCTGCGCCCCGAGGCTGGCGACCAGCCGCGCGCGGGGCGTGACGTCGCGCTGGAAGGCATGCCACAGCGGAACTGCGGCGACGAGAAGCACGGCGAACGCCCAGAGCGGGGGTGAGCTCAAGGTCGGGAAGCCGAAGCTTTGCAGGAGGTGCATCCACGCGAGGGGCACCAAGAAGAGTGCGAATCCGCCCGCGGCAAGCGCCCACAGGCGGAGGCCGACGTCGAGCAGACGCGCCGCGACCGGTCGCGCGCTGCCTTGCAGCCAGCCTGCAAGCACCGAGCCCGCGAGAAGCGCTCCCGGGGCGTACATCGCGAAGACGTGATCCGGGCGCTTGCTCGGGGGGAAGAGGTAGACGAAGAGTCCTCCCGCGATCCATGCCACCAAAAGAAACGCGGGATCGGAGGGCCGCCCGTGGCGCCGGAATGCCTCGGGCAAAAGAAGGGACCAAGGCAAGAGCCTGAGGAAATAGAAGGCGGCGAGGAACCAGAACGGCCGATCGCCAGCCGTCGCGTGCGTGCCCGTGTTCGTGAGCTGATCGATCAGGTGGAACTGCACCATCTCGGAGACTTGATCGGGGTGGAGGACATAGGCGGGCACCATCCAGACCGCAACCAAGCCCACAACGATGCCGATGCCGAGCAGCGGCCGCAGCGCGCGCAGGCCCTGAAGGTCGCGGCGTGCAACGAGGTCCACCGCCACGGCAGCAATCGGAGGTGCGAGCCCTGCCGGCCCCTTGGTGAGCGTTGCAAGACCTACGCAAATCCAGAATGCGAGTGGGCGGCCGAGCGCATAGGCGTAGAGCGCGAGGGCGATCCAGAGCGAAAGCAGCATGTCGAAGCGAACGAAGAAGCTGAGCTTTGCCGTGTGCTGGAGCGTCGCGAAGAGCGCGACGCCGATGAGCGCGGCCTGCGGATTCAGCAATCGACGCCCAATCGCGTAGGTGACAAGCCCAAGCAGAATGGTCGCGACCACCGAAGGGAGCCTCACCGTGTACTCGTCCAGACCCAGCCTCTTCGCGCCGAGCGCGGCCAGCCAGGTCTGAAGTGGCGGTTTGGAAGGCGCTTCGCCGCGATCGTTGGGCACGAGCCAATCCCCGTTCAAGGCTGCAAGGACGTACATTGCCGCCCGGCCCTGATCATTCGCCTCGAGGTCATGGGGGCTCACCATCCCGACGACCGCCGGCCAAGAAGAGAGCAAGAGCACGGCGAGGATGCGCAGAGCCTCGGCCATCTTTCCGCCGCGGCCCCCGGTAGCGCCGGGTGCCCCAGCTGCCGAGGTCATCTCGCCGCCAGCTCGTCGCGGACCCGGCCCGCGAGGTCGACCGAGAAGCGGGCGACGAGGGCAGGCGCTCGGCACGCGAGCAGCGGAAGGGATCGGGTGGTGTAAAGCGACGCTACAAGCCTCTCCTCACCCGCGACCGTTACAAGGTCGACGCGAGCAAAGCCGGGTTCAGCGAGCGCGAAGCGTCGATGCGGCGACTCCCCGCGGACGGGACGCGGCCGACTGCCCGCACCGGCAATCACGTTGAGCGCCGGAGCGGGCGGCGCTTCTTCCAGCACTTGAAGATTGTGCACGTGGCCCGCCAGGAAGAGCTGCACGGGGAGTCCGGCGTCGGCCACGACCTTCTGGATCTCGTCGCGGTAAAGCTTCTCCTGGCTCGCGGCCCCCTCCTCGTCCCCGTCGCCGCGCGCGATGGGGTGGTGCGCGGCGAGGATGCGCCAAGGCCCCCGCGTCGCAGCAAGTGCCGTACGCAGCGGAAGGGGATCCGCTCCCTCGACGAGGGACTCGGAGTCGAACAGCACGAGGTCGACGCCGGGGGCCAAGCCGATCACCTCGACGGGTCGTACGGCGAGCCGCCAGTTGGCGACGAAGCGGGGTACGGCTTGCGCCTCAAGGGCTGGACTGTCGGAAAGCTCGTAGTCGTGATTTCCTAGGACGACGTGGAAGGGTACCGGACGGCGCTCTTGGGGAGGCGTCTCGCATGCACTCGCGACCTCGTTCGAGCGCGGAGCCGTAAGGGAAAGGAAGCGACAGTACGGGCGCACCACGTTCTCCCGTACCCGGAGCACCAGTTCGGATTCTTCGAGTCCCTTGTAGTAGAAGTTGTCCCCTAGCAGGACGAATGCATCGACCGGAGCGCGCCGGTCCTCCGCCTCCATTCCGCGAGCGACAGCGATCTGCGTCGAGAGCAGTCTGGAGCCGAACTGGGGCGGGATCCCCGTATCGCCCACCGCGAGGAACGAAAACCGGGCGTGGCCGGGAAGAGCCGGCGGAGACGGGCCCGCTCCGCGCTGGCACGCGAGCACAGCTGCGGCGAGGACCACAGAGAGCAGGAACCGCTGTGCGTAGTCGAACCGCAACGTCGGGCGGCGCATCCGAGGCACTCTAGCGGGCCCGCGCTCCGTCCGGACACGCGGTCGGCGGAGGTATCACGTGGCCGGTGGGCCGAGATCGCCGAGCGGTAGCCAGACAGTGAAGGTCGAACCCGCGCCAGGCGTGCTCTCGAGCTCGATCGAGCCGCCGTGGGCGCGTGCGATCTCGCGGGCGATGGGGAGGCCCAGGCCCGCGCCGGGCACCTCTTGCCTCGCGCCCGTGCGATGGAAACGCGCGAAAACGCGCTCTTGTTCGTTTTTCGGGATGCCGACGCCGGTATCGCGCACCCGTACCGCGATGCGCCCGCCGTGCAGCGCCGCCTCAAGCGTCACCCGACCGCCTGCGGGCGTGTACTTAATCGCATTGTGCAAGAGGTTCGCGAACAGCTGGTGCAGCCACGTCGGGTCGCCGGAGATCGAGACCTCGGGACAGCTGGTGCGGCGAAGCTCGACCTCGTGCTCGTCCGCCACGGGCTCAAAGAAGTCCATCACCTCGTCAAGCAGCGGGACTAGAGCGACCGAGGCGCGCCGCGTCGGATCAATTCCTGCCTCCGAGCTTGCAAGCCGCAGCATCGCGTGCACGGCATCGCCAAGCGTCTCCACCTCTTCCAAAAGCCCGGAGAGCACAGCGCGGTACTCGGATGGGGTGCGCTCCTTTTCGAGCGTGACCTCGATCTGGCTGCGCAGCGCAGCGAGCGGCGTGCGCAGCTCATGGGCCGCATCGGCGGAGAACTGCCGCATGCGCTCCATGCTCTCCCGCAACCGAGCGATCATGTCGTTCAGCGTCGCGGCCAGTTGGTCCAGCTCATCCCCGGAACCCGTGGTCGGAAGCTGCTCGTCGAGGTTCGCGCCGGTAATGCGCCGCGCCGTCGCCGTGATCTGAGCAATCGGGCGCAGGCTGCCCCGAGCGAGAAGCCAGCCCGTGCCAAGTGTCAGGAGCAGCAGGAGGGGCAGCGCAAGCACCATAACCCATGCCAAGTGTCGGGCGCGCTCTTCAAAGCGATGCTGCGAAACCGCGACTTGGACGATGCCGTTCGGTGCGCGCGTCGCGAGCACCAGATAGGGCGAGCGATCCCCAAGGTCTGCCTTGTAGACCGCGGGTGTCGTCCGACCGCCCCGGATGAGCTCGTGGGGAAGCTCGGGGGGGTGTCCTTGGAGGGAGCCCCGCGCAATCAGGAGGTTCCCCGCCGGGTCGTAGACCGCAATGCCCAGCATGACGCCAGGTTCGGCGGAGGCGATGTGGCGCTCCACATATTCGATAAGGCCCTCGTTCGAGCCCGTGCTGTCGGCAAGCTCTTGAACAAGTTCCTGCGCCTGGAGTTCCAGTACGAGGCGGGCGTCCTGCTCGAGGTTCCGGGCGATGCGCTCATACACGTAAAAGGCGAAGATGGAGATGCTGACAAGGAGCGCCGCGGTGTAGCGGACGGCCCATTTCGTCTGGATCGAAAGAGGCGCCCGCGCAAACGCCACCTAGGCCGATCTCCCGATACCTTCGCGCTCTTCGCGGGTTGAATTGCGCTGATCGAGCACGTAACCCACGCCCTTCACCGTATGCAGCAGCTTGGGCTCAAAATCACGGTCGATCTTCCGACGCAGATGGTTCATGTGCACGTCAATTAGATTCGAGTAGGTCTCAAAACCGTAGCCCCAGACCTTCTCCGTGATCATCGTCCGCGAAACGACATGGCCCGCATTGCGAAGCAGGTACTCGAGGAGCGTGAACTCCTTGGGAGTGAGTTCGATGGCTTTGCCCGCTCGGTGCACGGTGTGGCGCTGCACGTCGAGCTCGAGGTCCGCAAGGGTAAGCCGGCCGCTTCCGGGCTCGTTCAGGCGGCGCCGCGCGATCGCCCGAATGCGCGCCAAGAGCTCCGCAAACGCGAACGGCTTCGGCAGGTAGTCGTCCGCCCCGAGGTTCAGTCCCTTCACCCGATCCGTCACCTCACCCCGGGCCGAGAGAAAGAGCGCGGGGGTCTCGATGCCTGCCTTGCGCAGCTCGCGCAGAAGATCGAATCCGTCCCGCTCCGGCAGCATCACGTCAAGCAGCAGAAGGTCGTAGGCGCCGCCCACGGCCCGCTCGAAACCCGTCTTTCCATCGGAGGCGACGTCGACGACAAAGCCGTGCTCTCGCAAACCCTTATGGATATATTCGCGCGCAACCGGGTCATCCTCGACGTACAGGATCTTCATGCCGGCAAGGTCCCGAAGGCGGGTGAAGGTGCCATGAATCGCATCCACGTCCTACCTTATCCTTTCGCGGAGGCCCACGCTGCGCTCGCGGGTCCCAGCTCGGAGGATCCATGCCGCCCCTGCCCGATCCCTTGCACCCGGTGGTCGTTCACTTCCCCATTGTCTTCGCGGTATTGCTTCCCTGGATTGCGCTCGGCGTCCCCCTCGCCACGAGCCGCGGCTGGCTCCCTCGACGCGCCTGGGCCGGTGTGGTCCTCGCCGCGGCCCTGGTCGCAGGCGCGGGATGGATGGCTGAGGAGACGGGCGAAGACCAGGAGAAACGCGTCGAAAAGGTCGTCGCCAAGGATCTGGTCGAGCAGCACGCGGAGCGCGCGGAGCATTTTGTCGAGCTCGCGGTAGTGACAGCGCTCCTCGCGACGGGCGGGTTCCTCGGTGGTCGCCCGGGCCGCATGGCGCGCATCGCGACGGTCGTCGCCTCGCTCGTGGTCTTGGGCGCTGTCGTCCTTACCGCAAAGAGTGGAGGGGAGCTGGTCTACAAACACGGCGCGGCGAACGCGTACCTGCCGAAACCCCCAGCTCTTGCTCCCGCAAAGACCTCGCCCGTGGGAGAGCCCGACGCGCCCGGGGAGTCCCGGGATGCGCCCGCAGGCGCACTCAAGCCCTCGCTGGGCGGCGAACCCTAGCGGAGGCCCGAGCGACCGCTGCGAGAAGCGCGCGTGCCTTGTCCTGCGCTTCGCGCCATTCCGCCGCGGGATCGGAGTCGGCGACGATACCGCCGCCGGTGTGGACGAATGCGCGTTCGCCCTGCACGAGGAGCGTGCGGATGACCACACAAAGATCTGCGCCGCCCCGGAGATCGAGATAGCCGAGAGCTCCGCCGTAGGGTCCGCGGCGCACCGGCTCCAACTGGTCCAGGATTCCCAGCGCGGCAAGTTTCGGAGCTCCCGTCATCGAGCCGGGCGGAAAGCTGCAGCGCAGGAGGTCGACGAGATCCCGATCCTCGCGAAGGCGACCGGTCACCGTCGACACCAGTTGGAAGACCGAGGCATGGTCCTCCACCGCGCAGAGCTCGCTCACCTGAACGCTCCCGGTCTCACAGACACGCCCGAGATCGTTGCGCACCAAGTCCACGATCATCACATTCTCGGCGCGGTCCTTCTCCGAGCCGAGCAGTTCCGCGCGCAGTCCCGCATCCTGCGCCGTGCTCGCGCCGCGCGGCCGCGTGCCCTTGATCGGTCGGCTCTCGACATAGCGATCGATTGTCAGACGCACAAAACGCTCGGGCGAACTCCCGACGATCGCCACCTCGGGGAGCTCGAGGTACGCGGCGAATGGGGAAGGGTTCCAACGACGGAGCTGGGTGTAGATCTCGAAGGGATCGCCCGAGAAGGGAACCTCGAGTCGGTGCGTGAGACAGACCTGATACACGTCGCCCGCTCCGATCTGCTCCTTGACGGTCGCGACATGCTTTCCGTACGTGGATTCCTCGAATATCCCTGTCACAACGAGGCGCGCCGCGGCGGCGCAAGCGTTCTCGGAATCGCTTTCGGCGAGGGCGACTAGAGGCACACTCGTCTTTGCAATCGCACAGGCCGCCTCCTCGGCTTGCTGCTGCGCCTGGTCTTTGTCCGGCCCAAAACCAAGTCCCAACGCAAAGCATCTTCCACAGGTATGGTCGAATCCGAGGAGGCGATCGACGAACAGCAGGCAGAGGTCGGGCAGGCCGAGCTCGTCCCGGCCGTGGAATGCGAGATTCTCGATCTGCGAAGCGAGCTCGTGGCCGAAGAAGCCAACGGCGCCACCCGCGAAGGGAGAGGGGTCGGGGAGCTCCTGTGGCATGGGGCGGGGCGGCATGAGTTCGCGCACGAGCTCGAGAGGATCGCCACGAAACAGCGTCGGCACCCCCCGAAGGTCGGGACGGACGTCGCGGCGCAGCTCGAGAACACACTCGCGGCCGAACGCACGCAGCACGAGGTAGGGATCGGCACCCGCGAAGGAGAAGCGGCCGAGTCGCCCGTCTACGCGAGCGCTCTCGAGCAACCAAGGATAGGGCTCGGCGCGAAGCCCTCCGAAGTACGGAAACAGACCGCCAGGGAGGGGCGCAAGCTCTCGCACCGCGAGGGCCGTGTGCGAGCGCGTGCGTGTACCACGCGGGTCGCTAGTCACATACCGCGCCGCGCGATGCGCTCCCCACAAGGCGTGCATAGCGTCCGAGGGCCCCGCGCGTGTAGCGGGGCGGCGGAGGCGCAAAGGTCGCACGCCTCTTGTCGAGCTCGCCGGGAGCAACTTCCAGAGCAAGCGTACGCGTGTTCGGGTCGATCACGATCCGATCACCATCACGCACGAAGGCAATCGGCCCCGCCTCCACAGCCTCGGGCGCCACGTGCGCGACACAATAGCCATGGCTCGCGCCCGAAAAACGACCATCCGTCACAAGTGCGACTTCGGCGCCAAGGCCGGCGCCTTTCACCGCGGCGGTCACCGCCAGCATCTCACGCATGCCGGGGCCTCCCTTCGGACCCTCATAGCGGATGACGATTACGGAGCCTTTTTCGATCCGGCCTTGGGTCAGGGCTTGGAAGGCCGGCTCCTCTCCGTCGAATACGCGCGCCCTACCCTCAAAGCGTCGCAGGTTCCCACCGGCCGTCTTCATCACTGCGCCGTCGGGCGAAAGCGACCCACGCAGGATGACGATGCCACCCTCCTTCATCAAAGGACTGTCCGCCCGGTACACCACGTCCTGGCCACTCGGAAACCGAACTTGGGCCAGATTCTCTGCCACGGTCTTGCCCGTGATGGTCCGCGCGTCGCCGTGAAGCAGGCCCCGGTCGAGAAGCTCGCGCAAGATGACCGGTACGCCGCCAATGCGATCGAGGTCAGTCATTAGATACTTCCCGAAGGGGCGCAGATCGCAGAGCTGGGGTGTGCTCCGGGAGATCCGGTCAAAATCATCGAGGCTTACGTCCACTCGCGCCTCGTGTGCGATCGCCAGCAGGTGCAGCACTGCGTTGGTAGAACCACCGAGCGCCATCACCGTGGCGATGGCGTTCTCGAAGGCGGGCTTGGTCAGAATCCGGCTCGGGCGTAGATCCTGCTCGAGGGCAAGCACGCACGCCCGACCCGTTGCCTGCGCGAGCTCCTTTCGTCGTGGATCCGGATTTGGAAGCGAGGCCGAGCCGGGAAGGGCGAGCCCGAGCGCCTCGCTGGCAGCCGCCATCGTGTTCGCCGTGAACATTCCCGCGCACGATCCGGTGGACGGGCACGCCTTGCGTTCGAGATCGAGCAGCTCCGCGTCGCTCATCTTCCCCGACGCATGCGCTCCGACCGCTTCGAATACGTCCTGAATGCTGACATCGTGCCCTTGGAAGCAGCCCGGCAGAATCGTTCCGCCGTAGAGGAAGACCGACGGCAAGTCGATCCGCGCCATGGCCATCATCATGCCCGGCAGGCTCTTGTCGCAGCCTGCGAGCGCCACTAGACCGTCAAAACGCTCCGCGTGCATCACGAGCTCGATCGAATCGGCGATCACCTCGCGCGAGGGCAACGAGGCATGCATCCCGGCGTGGCCCATCGAGATCCCGTCGGAGACCGCGATGGTGTCGAACCGGATCCCGACGGCGCCTGCAGCGCGGATCGCATGCTTGGCCAGATCGGCCTGGACCCCGAGATTCATATTGCAGGGGGTGACCTCGTTGGCGGCCGCGGCGACACCGATCTGCGACTTGCTGAAGTCCTCTTCCGAGAACCCGGTGGCGCGCAGCATGGCCCGCGCCGGTGCACGGGCCGCACCTTCGGTGACGTCGCGGGACCGCGGGCGGGCGGGGGAACGCTTCGGGTCGGGCATAAGTACCTCCGGGGTGGCTAGAGTAGCGGCCCGGCAAACAAGAGGATGACCCGATGGCGCTTCCGCCGCCCGCACCCCCGCTTCCCGCCGCCCGCCGGATCGCGCTTGCGCCCCGGACCGGCCCTGGCCAGGCCGGAGGCGGCATCGGCCTGTCCGTCCATCAAGTCGGAAAGGGCCCCGCGGTCGTGCTCTGCCACGGCTTCCCCGAGCTCGCCTTCTCCTGGCGCCACCAACTGCCGGCGCTGGCTGCGGCGGGGTTTTGCGCGATTGCCCCCGACCAGCGGGGCTACGGCGCGAGCGACCGGCCGGCGCAGGTTTCCGCGTACGACATCCACCACCTGACCGGCGACCTCGTGGCGTTGCTCGACGCCCTCGAGATCGAGAAGGCCGTCTTCGCCGGCCACGACTGGGGTGGGCTTGTCGTGTGGCAGATGCCGCTTCTCCACCCCGACCGCACCGCAGGCGTGGTGGGCATCAACACGCCCTTCCTGCCCCGGGGCCCCGTCGCGCCAACCCAGCTCATGCGGGCCCTCGTCGGCGGCCAGGACGAGAAGATGTACATCCTGTGGTTTCAGCAGCCCGGAGTGGCCGAAGCGGTGATGAACCAACGGGTTCGTCTCGTGTTTGAACGGCTGATGCGCAGCGCCATTCCGCTCGAGCAGTTCGCGACGCGCAACGCCGCAGCCGGTGGAGACATGAACCCTTTCCGCCGCCTCGAGGAGCTGCCCCAAATCGGTGACCCGATCCTCACGCCCGAAGAGCTCGACTACTACGTCCGCACATTCGAGCGCACAGGGTTCGACGGCGGGATCCACTGGTACCGCAATATGGACCGCAACTGGGAAACCACGGCCGAGACCACGGCCGCAAAAGTGACCGTACCCGCTCTCATGGTGACCGCGGAGTGGGACCCCGTTCTGCGGCCCCAGATGGCCGCAGGGATGGAGCGATTTGTGCCCGATCTCGAGACCGTGATGATCGAGAAATGTGGGCACTGGACGCAGCAGGAGAAGCCGGAAGAGCTGAACCTCGTGATGACGCGCTGGCTGCGAAAGCGCTTCCTCTAGCGCGTGTCGATGTTGCAAGTCGAGAAGGCCGCAAGAGAGCGTTTCATGACTCGTGGAGCCCGCGGCGAAGGGTACCCATCGGATCCATCCGTGGGAGGGGCTGTGCCACCCGCAGCATCTTCCAAGAACGGGCTCTCGATCGCGAGCCGCGCGTCGCAAGCGCTTTTTCCGCACGTCCCCGTCCCCGGCCGTTAGAATCGTCCGCGAATGGCTGCCCCTGTGCCCGACACCCCGGCCGCGCGCCCTCGACCCGCAGGCGCGGGAGCCCCGCCCACGACTGCGTATGCACGCTACGTCCTCGGGGTCCTCGTCCTCGTATATGTATTCAACTTCCTCGACCGGCAGATCCTTTCCATCCTCGCCGAGCGCATCAAGGCCGACCTCGGTCTCACGGATGCGAACCTGGGGTTCCTGTATGGCACCGCGTTCGCCGTCTTCTACGCGCTCTTCGGCATCCCGCTGGGGCGGCTCGCGGACACCTGGGACCGTCGGCGATTGATCTCGCTCGGCATCGGTTTTTGGAGCGTGATGACCGCCATGTCGGGTCTCGCACAAAGCTTCCTACAACTGGGAGCGGCGCGCGTCGGCGTGGGCGTGGGCGAGGCAAGCGCGAGTCCCGCAGCGTTCTCGATGCTCTCCGATTACTTCCCGCAGCGGGTGCGCGCGACTGTCCTCGCCATTTATGCAAGCGGGATCTACATCGGCGGAGGCGTGGGCATCTTTCTGGGTGGCGCCATCGTCGATCGCTGGGACATCCTGTGGGCACACACAGCCCCGCCGTTCGGCTTGCGAGGCTGGCAGGTTGCATTCTTCGTCGTCGGCATTCCGGGCTTGCTCCTCGCGCTGTGGGTGCGCTCCCTGCGCGAGCCCCTGCGCGGGCAGATCGACGGGATTTTTGCTCCCCCCGAACCCACCCCCTTTCGCAAGTTTGGCCGTGAGCTCGCCTCGATCTTCCCGCCGTTCACGTTCTGGAGCCTTTGGCGCCACGGCGGCGGCCCGCGCGATCTCGCCTCCAACCTTGCGGCCGCGGCGGTGATCACCCTGTGTGCGGCCTACACGACGACCCTGCTCGGCAATGCCATCCAGTGGAGCGCACTCGGAATCGGCCTCTACGCTGCCGTGTCCTGGGCGCAATCCTTGCGTCTGCGTGATCCGCCGAGTTTCGCTCTCATTTTTCGCACACCGTCGCTGCGCTGGGCTTCCCTATCATTCTCTTTCCTCGCGTTTACCGGCTACGCCCTCGGCTTTTGGACAGCCCCCTACTTTGTGCGCGTGCTCGGCGTGCGGGAGGGTGAGGCTGGGCTCGTGCTGGGACTTACCGCCGCGGTCGCGGGTTTTCTGGGCGTAACGCTTGGAGGCGTGTTGGCAGATCGTTGGCGCCGCCGCGGCGCAACGGGGCCCCTCCGCGTGGCTGTGCTGACCGCGATTCTTCCCGTTCCGATCGCCGTCGCGATGTTTACGACGCAGGACCGCGCGCTGGCCTACGCCCTGAACTTCCCGCTTGCGGTCTTGGGTTCGATGTGGCTCGGGCCCGGCGCCTCCACGGTGCAGGACCTCGTCTTGCCCCGCATGCGAGCCAGTGCGTCGGCCGCCTACTTGCTGGTGATTACTTTTGTGGGCCTCGCGATGGGACCCTACACCGTAGGCCGGATGAGTCTCGCACTCGGCAATCTGCGCGCTGCGATCCTTTGTGCACTGTGTGCCAATGCCCTCGCCCTTCTGTGCGCGGTGCTCGCCTTGCGGCGGGTACGAGACGACGTCGCGAGCCGCCTCGACCGAGCGCGGGCGGCGGGTGAGGCGTTTCTCTAGCGGCCTGTGGACACGCTCGACACTGCGAGAACCGGCTGCGACTTTGGATTTGCGCGAGGCGAGGGCCCAGATGAGCTTCGGCGGAAGAGGAGCAAAGCCGTGAGGTGGGCTGAGACGCGCTGGCTCAGCGCCACGCGCGGCGCCCTCACGCTCGGCCTCGCAGGGTGTGCCCTCGGGTGTTCAGCCCCAGCCGACCCTGGGCACACGCGACCTCAGGCGGTGCGCACCACGCCCTACACGCAGCGCGACATCACCGTGCTCGGACTGCGCCTTCGCTACATCGATGACGGGCCCACGATGCCGGCGCGCCGCGACCGCGTCGTCGTCCTCATTCCCGGCCACACCTCGCGGATCGAGGAATACGACGGCCTCGTGCCTACACTCTCGCGGGTTCATCGGGTTTTGGTGTTCGACTTTCCCGGGAGTGGATACGCCGAGAAGCCAGACCGCGAGTACACGCTCGAGTTCTATGAGGACGTGCTGGTGGCCTTTCTCGATCAGCTCGGGATCGGGCAGTGCGTGCTCGCCGGAGGAAGCCTCGGCGGCAACCTCGTCCTGCGCCTCGGCCACCGCTTCCCCGATCGCTTTCCGCGGCTTGTGGCGTGGGCTCCAGGAAGCGCGTGGGAGGCGAAACCCCGCCTGGCGGCGCTTTCGCGCGCCATCGCGGGCTACACCCTCTTCTGGCCAACGGTCTGGATTCAGTCACGCTTCTGGTACAGCAAGGATTGGCCGGGACGGAACGGCGCCCTCGAGGACACGTTCGCCTACTATCGTGAAGTCCTTTCTCCTGGTTTCGTCCGCATGTACTGGGGAATGGCGGCGGATCAGGTTGGGCAGAGCCTCTTTCCGATCGCGCCCGAGATCCAACAGCCCACACTGCTCATGTGGGGCGACCGAGACAACGGGGCGAATATGGGGGAAGGCGTCGCGCGGCTGCACCAGCTGCTGCCCCACAACGAGTTCCGCATTTTCCGCGGCGCACGACACTCGCTCGCGGCCGAGGTACCGGATCGCCTGGCCGACTCGATCGACGAGTTCCTGCGACGACCCGCGTCTTTGATGCCCTGACGGACCGGGGTACCCTCGGTTCGTGAAACGCACCTGCTTCTTCCATGCGGGCTGCCCCGACGGCTTTGGGGCGGCGTGGGCTGTCCGGCGTGCCTGGGGCAACGATGCGGACTACCTGGCCCGTGGTCACGAGGACCCGTTTCGTCCGTCCGAGTGGGGGGGAAGCATCGTTGTCTTCGTCGACATTTCCCTCGAGAACAGGGCGCTTCGCGCCCTCGGCGAGGTAGCGGCCCACGTACTCGTGCTCGATCATCATGTCTCGGCGCGCGATCATTTCGAATCCGATCGAGGCCTCGAAAACGCGCTGCGAGCCCATGGCCACCTCGTGCGCTTCGACCTTGAACGTTCGGGGGCGACCCTTGCCTGGCATCACTTTCACCCCGACATGCCCACCCCGAGCCTGCTCGCCTACGTGGAGGACCAGGACCTTTGGCGTTGGAAGCTCCCGGCATCGGAGGAGGTCAACGCGGCGATTTCATCCTATCCCCGACGTTTTGACGTGTGGGACGAACTGGCTGAGATGCCAGCGGAGGAGCTCGCACGACAAGGCGCGCCCATCGTGCAGGCGAATCGCTGCGAAGTGGAGCGCCTGCTGCGCAGCGCTCATCACGTCGTACTCGGCTCGCGACGCGTCGAAGCCGTGAACTCCGCGGTGCTGCGCAGCATCGTGGGTCACGAGCTCGCCAAGCGAGCCGCTTTCGGCGAGCCCTGGGGGCTTGTCTACCGGTTGCATAGCCGCCGGGTCGATGTCTCGCTCTACTCGATTGGCGGGCTTGACGTATCACGGATTGCAAAGGAGTACGGCGGCGGCGGCCATCGAAATGCGGCGGGCTTTAGCGTCTCTCTCGCAAAATGGCTCGCCGATTTCGTTTGATTCAAAAGGTACCCGCAAAAGTCGAGGAACGAGACGCCGAGCGCAGCGAAAGGTTCGGCCGGATCCGGAGCCTTACGCCTCTTCTCGCCACCTCTCGGGTGTGAGCGTTCGGATCGAGAGGGCGTGAATCTCCGCACCCATCTCGTCGGAGAGCGCGTCGTACACGAGGCGTTGAGCGGCCAGAGAGGCGAGCCCCTCGAAGCGCGACGACACAATCAGCGCGCGGAAGTGCCCTCCCCCTCCCCGCGCGCCCGCATGCCCGGCATGCAGATGGCTCTCGTCCACCACCTCCACGTGCGCCGCTGCGAGCCGCTCGCGCAGTTTGGCTTCGATTCTTGCTCTGCGGTCTGCGCGGTCAGTCATGGGGAAGGTCGAGGGTCCTCTCCGCATATATTTTTCTGCACGTTGGGGGTGCCCCCTCCGATCACGACCCCCGGCCAGGCCAGAGCAAAGTGCTGCCAGCGCTCTTGCTCGGCATCGAATCCGAAGTTCAGGCGCGCTCCCAAAAAAGCTCCGGGTCGAAGGGACGCAACACAGCTTGTTTGCGCCCCGGCTCCGAGCTTGCCGGCCAGGGCGGGCGCTGTAAAGGAAGGCGGGGGCGTGAGCACGAGGGCCGGTGTCGCGGAGGAGGGTCAATCGGGCGCGGGGAACTCGGAGCGGGTCTCTTCGAGAGTGGGGGTGGCTTTCCCGTTTGCCCGAAGCGGCGACTGGGACGCAGGCCTACCGCGCCGGGGCCATACGGCTCCGTAGCCAGCGCTGGTAGAACTCTGGCGGCTGGAATGCGAACCAAAGGGCCACCGAGGACACGATCCCAAAGCCGGATCCGGCGCCCCGTGCCCAGGCTGCGTTCTGACCGACGAAGGCCACTGCCACCCACAGCACGACAGCCATCGCACTGGTTCCCCAGAGGCGGAAGCGCTCCACGACGACGGGATCCAGGCCAGGAGCGCCGCGATAATTGCGCCAGCACCGGAACGATTCCGCTGCCGTCCACAGATATCCGGCAAGAAGCACGGGATAGATTGAAAGCGCGACGAGCGAGTGCAATGGCGCCTCGCTTCGGAATGGCACGCTGAGCGACACGTATGCGAAGTAGAGCGCGACCCCGACAGGAACCGCTGTCAGCGCACGCTGCTTCGGACGGTAGACGATCTGCGTGAAGCGCATCATGCAGGACGCCGCGATACCGACTGCGGCGTACATCGCAACGAAGACGATCCGCCAGACTCCTTCGGGCGGTTCGTTGCCAGCATTGGCAGCAGCCGCCCCCACCGAAAGGGATTGGAGAACGGAAGCCGAGAGCAGCGCCGTCGCGAGACAAGCTGCCGGCGTCCCGCCTCGTGTGCGCGAGAGGCGCAAGAGCCCGGCGCCAAGGATCACGGAGGTGACGATGTAGAGGACCGCCGTCAGGAGGGCGAAGGCTTCCATGGGGACGCAATTCGGTCGAATTCGCCGGGGCCTTGACCGGCGCCCCGCCCGCTCCGTCGAGAGGCTGGCGCAACCGGGTTCGCTCACCCAGGGCGACCCGGCCGCCTTGTGCGGTCGCGTTCCACCCTCGGACCCGACGAGGCCTGTTCCCCGCGCCCCCTCGCGGCCTCTCATGGCGGGAGGAGAGATGGTTCGGCGGCACCACCCTCGGGAGCGGCGAAGGGGTCGCCCGCGAGCGCCTGCGGCACCGCCTCTTTCCCTATACTGCAGAGCGATTTGTGGGTCGGCCGGGCCCGGCCGGCCCGGTCCCAGGCGAACGCGCCTTTTGAGCCCTGTAGGGATCGGAGTGTCCGATGAGCGAGCTGGCGCAGGAAGTCGAGCCCAACGAGATCGCGGAGTTTCGTCGCGAGGTCCGAGCCTGGATGGAGGCGAACAAGCCCGCCGATCCGGGTTTCAAGCTCCCCCAGAGCTTTCTCGAAGTGGAGTCGGATCGGCAATTCGAGTTCCTGCGGGATTGGCAACGCAAGGTCTTCGACGCAGGGTACCTGGGCCTCGACTGGCCGGCCGAATTCGGCGGCAAAGGAGACCCACTAAAGCGTCAGCGCATCGTGAGCCAAGAACTCTCCCGCGCACGCGCACCTTTCCTCGTGAACGTGATCGGCCTTCAGTGGGCAGGCCCCACCATCCTCCACTACGGCACGGACGCCCAGAAGAAGCGCTACTTGAAGTCGATCCTCTCCGCGGAGGAGATCTGGTGCCAGGGCTTTAGCGAGCCCGGTGCCGGCTCCGACCTCGCCAGCGCGACGACGCGCGCGGAACGCACGGCGGAGGGCTGGTGCGTTACCGGTCACAAGGTCTGGACAACGCTCGCGCACAAGTCGAAGTGGATGATCTTGCTGGCCAGAACGGATCCCCGCGCGGGCAAGTACGAAGGCCTGTCCTACTTCCTCTTCCCGATGGACGCGACGGGCGTGACCGTACAGCCCCTGGTCAAGATGACGGGCGAAGGCGGCTTTAACCAGGTGATCTTCGACAACGCGCCCATGGGACGCGCCGCGCTGCTCGGGCAGGAGGGACAGGGCTGGCAGGTTGCGATGACGACACTCCTGTTCGAGCGGGGCGCAGCCGAAGGCTCGGGAGGTGGGCAAGCGACTTCGTCCGCGGAATCGGTGCAGCGCCTCGCTTCTCTCGCAAAGCGCGCCCGCCGTGCAGGCGGCAGCGCGGCCGAGGATCCAGTGCTGCGCGACCGGGCGGTGCAGCTTTGGATCGAGGAGGAGGCCCTCCGCCTGGCGTCGCTGCGCGCACGGATCCCGGGGCTCAACCTCGACCGGCCCCAGGCGCTGCGGCTTATGAACAAGCTCGTGTACAGCGAGTTCAATCAGCGTCTCTCGGAGCTCGCATGCGAGATGCTGGGTCCAGCGAGCACGCTCTGGCTTGGGGATCTCCATGCCGTGGACCGGGCGGAGTGGCCACGTGCGTACATGAACTCCTTCGGCATGACGATTGGCGGCGGCACGAGCGAGATCCAACGCAATATCCTCGGCGAGCGTGTGCTCGGTCTTCCGAAGAGCAAGTAGAAACCGATGTCTTATCCCCAGATTCCCGCAGACTTTGGATTCACAGAGGAGCACGAGATCCTGCGCCAATCTGCGCGACGCTTCCTCGAAGAGCGCTGCCCGATCGCAGAGGTGCGCCGGCTTGCCGAGTCTCCCCTCGGGCTTGATCCGGTGCTTTGGAAGGAGATCGCTCGCCTCGGCTGGCTCGGGCTTGTGCTGCCAGAAGCGCATGGCGGTGCGGGCCTTGGCCACCTGCATCTTGCGCTGCTGCTGGAGGAGACGGGGCGCCGGCTTCTGCCCGCCCCAGTCTTCGCAGCGATGCTTGCCGGCTTCGCACTCGAGGCCGCAGGCAGTGCGGCCCAGCGCGCTCAGCTCGAACCCGCGCTCGCGTCCGGCGATCTCGTCGCGACGTTCGCCTTGTGCGACACCGGCGGCGGATGGGAGGTGGAAGAGATCGAGGCCACCGCAAACGCCCGGGAAGGTGGTTTCGTGTTGCGAGGCGTGAAGCCCTTCGTCATCGCCGGCGCTGAAGCCGGACTCGTGATCGCGCCCTTTCGCGAACGCAGCGGCGAGCTGGCGCTTTTTGCCGTTGATCTCCCGACGCGTGGCGTCAGCGTCGAAACCGAGATCGGCGTCGATCCGACGCGCCGCAGCGCGCGCCTCGTGTTCGAAGACGTGTTGGTCTCGGCCTCGACCCGTCTTGAGACGGCCGGCGCCGCGACGCTCCATCGCGTACACGTGCGGGGCTTCGCCGCATTGGCTGCCGAGATGGTGGGAGGTGCAGAGTCAACGCTCCTCATGACGCGTGACTACGCGATCGCACGCAAACAGTTCGACCGGCAGATCGGAGCCTTCCAAGCCGTGAAGCACCCGATCGTCGATGTGATGATCGGCGTCGAGTTGGCGCGCACCCATGCGCTCGCTGCCGCCGCCGCGCTGGATCACGAGCCCGACTCGGCGGAAATACCGGCGCGAATGGCCAAGGCGATTGCGAGCGAGGTGTATCCTGTGGCGGTGCGCAAGGCGGTGCAGCTCCACGGCGGTTACGGCTTTACCTGGGACTGTGATGCTCATTTCTACTTCAAGCGCGCGCTGTGGAGCCGGGCCATGCTCGGCGACGGCGCCCACCACCGACGGCATCTCGCCGCCGGGCTGCTCGGCGCGAGCGCGTGAACCCGAAGGCCATCCGGTGCCGTAGCAGAGGGAACCATGCGGAGTAGGGTGATAACGCAGCATCCGAGGACGACGTGTACGACGCCCGCCCGCCGCGTACCGTGGCTGCATGGCGGATGGTCGTGAATCTGGGACTCCACTGGGTCTTCGGGCGCTAGGCGATGCAGAGACTGTCGAGGCGCGCGTCGGGCGTCTCGACTGGCAAGCCATCGCACAGGACCTCGACCGTCTGGGATACGCCACGACGCCGGCTCTTCTCTCGCCCTCCGAGTGCCGGGCGCTGCGTGATGCCTACACCGATCCGAGTCTCTTCCGGTCTCGTATCGAAATGGCACGCTACCGCTTTGGCGAAGGCGAGTACCAATACTTCGCCGAGCCTCTTCCGGACCTTGTCGCGAGTCTGCGCCGTTTGCTCTACGAACCGCTTGCGGTGATCGCGAACCGCTGGTCCAAGGTCCTGCAACAGGACGCGCACTATCCCGATCGCCTCGATGAGTTCCTCGCGCTCTGCCGCAGCCACGGACAGGCCCGGCCGACGCCACTTCTGCTGCGCTACGAGACCGAGGGCTACAACTGCTTGCACCAGGATCTCTACGGTCCAGTGCACTTCCCACTGCAGGTGACTTGCCTGCTCTCGGAGCCCGGCCAGGACTTCCAGGGGGGCGAGTTCCTCCTGGTCGAGCAAAGACCACGCGCCCAGTCGCGCGGCCATGTCGTTACGCTCGGGCAGGGGGCGTGCGTGGTCTTTCCTGTGCGCGAGCGGCCTGTGCCTTCGAAGCGGGGCTTCGCGCGCGTGCGAATTCGCCATGGGGTTTCCCGCCTTCGAAGCGGCCAGCGCATGGCGCTCGGCATCATCTTCCACGACGCCACTTGAGTCCTCCGCTCCGTCCCGCGGTAGACTCCACAGACGACGACAGACTGATGGCCCACACGGGAGTGCGGATGAACCCCCCTCGAGCCGAGGAGATCCCCGGAACCATCGCCGTTCGGCAGGCGCACCGCTTCGATGAGGCAGCCCTCGAGTCTTACCTGCGGGCGAAGGTCGATGGATTCGCCGGCCCCCTTCACGTCTTCCAGTTTGCGGGCGGCCAGTCGAACCCCACCTTCGTGCTCGACACCCCCATGCGGCGCTACGTCCTGCGGAAAAAGCCTCCTGGCACGCTGCTGCCTTCCGCGCACGCCGTGGACCGGGAGTATCGGGTGATCACCGCTCTCACGAAAACCGGTGTGCCTGTCGCGCGCACGTTCGCGTTGTGCGAAGACCCGTCGGTCATCGGGACTCCCTTCTATGTCATGGCGTACGTGGAGGGTCGTATTCTGCGAGACCCGACCCTGCCAGGGATGGCGCCGGCGGAGCGCAGCGCGATCTACGAAGTCATGAACGACGTTCTCGCCCGTCTTCACCGAATCGATCCCGCCGCCGTGGGTCTCCAAGACTTCGGCAAGCCCGGCAACTATTTCGCGCGGCAGATCGCCCGCTGGACGAAGCAGTACGAAATGTCGCGCACCGATGACATCCCCTCCATGACCAAGCTCTTGGCGTGGCTTCCCGCACACATTCCCCCGGGCGAGGAAACGCGTCTGGTGCACGGCGACTACCGGCTGGAAAATATGATCTTCCATCCCAGCGAACCGCGGATCCTCGCGGTGCTCGATTGGGAACTCTCGACTCTCGGCGATCCGCTCGCCGACCTTGCCTACAACTGCATCCTCTACCACACCTCGGGCGCCACCACGGGGGGTCTTGTGGACGTCGATTTTGCGGCGACGGGAATCCCCAGCGAGGCGGACTATCTGGCGGACTACTGTCGCCGCACCGGACGGGCAAAGATCGAGTCCTGGAACTTCTACCTCGCCTTCTCGCTCTTCCGACTGGCGGCGATCGCCCAGGGAATCCTCGGGCGAGCGCTGCAAGGCAACGCGAGCTCCGAGAGCGCCCAACAGGTCGGCGCCCAGGCGCGTTTTATGGCGGATGCGGCATGGCGGATGGCTCAGGAAGGCTAGCGCGCGGGCACAGCCCTCAGGCGTCGGCGCGACCCACCCACACGGTTTTCATGTTCACGAACTCGCGCAGGCCGTGAACGGAAAGCTCCCGGCCGTATCCGGAGTGTTTGATCCCGCCGAAGGGGAGCCGCGGGTCGCTCTTGACCACGCCGTTCACGAATACGCTGCCGCTCTCGATTCGCGCGGCGAAGGCTTCCGCCGCCTCGGTGTCGCGGCTCCACACACTCGCACCAAGCCCATATTCGCTCGTGTTCGCGACGCCCAGGGCCTCCGCGTCGTCCTTCACGCGAATCACCGCGGCCACTGGCCCGAACGTCTCCTCGTCCGCCACGGGCATCCCCGGTGTGACCCTGTCCAAGAGCGTCGGGGCGTAAAAAAAGCCGGGCCCGGGGAGCCGGTGCCCACCGGTCACGAGTTTCGCACCGGCCTCAATCGATCGGCGAACCTGCGCGTCGAGGGCGAGCAGCAGGTCTTCGCGTGCGAGCGGCCCAAGGTCCGTGTCCTCGCGCTGGGGGTCACCGACGCGCAAGCCTTCGAGCTCTCCGCGAAACGCCTCCACGAAGGCATCGGCGAGCTCGTGGACGACGACAAAGCGCTTTGCAGCGATGCAGCTCTGCCCGGCGTTTTGGGTACGCGCCTGTGTCGCGGCGCGGGCGGTTGCGGCGACGTCCGCATCGGCACGAACCAAGAACGGGTCGCTTCCGCCGAGCTCGAGCACGCTCTTCTTGAGCGCGCGACCTGCCTTGGCGGCGATATCGGCACCGGCTCGCGTACTTCCCGTGAACGTGACAGCCTTCACCACGGGATCCGCGATCAACTCACCGGTGACCTGCGTGGAAACAAAGAGCGCTTGAAGAGTGCCCTCCCCGACCCCCGCCAAGGACACCAGCCGCTCGATCTCGAGGGCACAGCGGGGAACGTTCGGGGCGTGCTTCAAGAGCGCGACGTTTCCCGCGGCGAGCGCCGGAGCGGCGAAGCGGAATACCTGCCAGAAAGGGAAGTTCCACGGCATGATCGCGAGGACCACGCCGAGGGGATCCCATCGCACGTAGCTCCGCGCCGCGTCGCTCTCGATCGGCTCCGGCGCAAGCATGGCCGCGGCGTGCCCGGCGTAGTGCTCGCACGCCCAGGCACACTTCTCGACCTCCGCGCGCCCTTGGCGCACGGGTTTGCCCATCTCGAGCGCCGCGACGAGCGCGAGCCGCGGCGCCTCGGCGCGCAGCCCTGCCGCCAGTCGGCGGAGGGCCGCGCTTCGCTCAGCGAGCGGGGTCTCCGCCCAAAGTCCGGCTGCGCGGCTTGCGCGCGCGAGCGCGGCCTCTAGGCCGCGCGCATCAAACTCAGGGAACGACTCACGAAGCTTGCCGCGAAACGGGTCGATCGACAGGAACGGCATGTGGCCCGGAGACCCTCACCACGGGATCGGCTGCCGATCTCGGAAAAAGCCGCCCGAGGGCCCGCCGTCCGGAAGGGTGGCCGCCCACACGATGGTGTCACTGCCCTCGAGCGGACTGCGATCCGCCTGTGCGCCCCCCATATCGGTGCGCACCCAGCCAGGGTCCACGGAGTTCACGAGCACATTGGTCCCCGCGAGCTCCGCCGCGAGCACCCGGGTGAGCGCATTCAGCGCCGCCTTCGAGCTCCGGTAGGCCGGCCAACCCGCGCGCATGTCGGCAAGCTGCCCGAGTCCGCTCGACACGTTGACGACACGCCCCCATCCGCGTTCGCGCATGCCGGGCACGATGGCCTGGCATAGCCGAACAGGCCCGAACAGATTCGCGGCGTAGGTGCGCTCGAAGGTCTCAGGGTCCGTGGGGAGTACTGCCGGGGCCGGACGAGGCGACTTCCCATCGAGCATCACGCCGGCGTTGTTTACGAGGACGTCGATTCTCCCCAACTCGATCTGCGCGAACCGAGCCGCCGCCGCGACACTCTGCGCGGACAGAACGTCCAAAGGGTGGTACAGAACATCCAACCCTTCGTTCGCGAGGGTGTGCGCGGCCTCCCGTCCCTTCGCCTCATCGCGCCCTGTCATGACCACCTTGAGTCCCAAACGCGCGAGCTGTCGCGAGGTTTCGAAGCCGAGGCCGCGGTTTGCGCCCGTCACGAGCGCGATTCGCTTGCCCGGGCCGCTTGCCATGGGGTCAGACCGCGCCGTCAATGCCCGGCACGGGATATCGGACACAGAAGTCCTCGACCTCGCCGCGCAAGGCGCCGAGCAGTGCCGCATCGTCGTGGGCGCGCAGCGCCCTCACGATCCATTCGCCGAGCCGACGCATCGCATCCTCCTTCATGCCCCGCGCGGTCGCCGCGGGCGTTCCGATGCGAATCCCGCTCGGACGAAGCGGCGGATTCGGATCGTCGGGGATGATCTGCTTGTTCGTGGTGATTGCGATCTTGTCCAGCGTCTCCTCGGCGACGCGGCCGTCAATGCCGAAGCTCTTCATCGTATCGAGCACCATCATGTGGTTGTCGGTGCCGCCGGTCACGAGCGTACCTCCACCCGCCAAAAGCGCCGCAGCGAGCGTCTTGGCGTTGCGCAGAACCTGCGCCCCGTACTCCTTAAACTCGGGCTTGAGCGCTCGTCCCAGGGTGATGGCGATGCCGGCGATCGTATTCATGTGTGGACCCCCCTGAAGGCCCGGAAAAACGGACTTGTCGATCGTCGCAGCGTATTTCTTGGTGCACAACACCATGCCGCCGCGCGGCCCGCGTAAGCTCTTGTGTGTCGTCGTGGTCACGAGGTCAAATCCGGCATCGAAGGGATTACGCATGACACCGGCGGCGATCAGCCCACCGATGTGCGAGACGTCCGCCATGGTGAGCGCGCCGACCTCGTCGGCGACCCGCCGGAACGCCGCATAGTCGTAGTCCCGGGGGTAGGAGGTGTAGCCACACAGCACGATCTTGGGCCGGGTCTCGCGCGCGACCTTGCGCAGGGCGTCGAAGTCGATTCGACCTTCGTGTTCCGGATCGGTCTTGTAACGCACGAAGTGGAAAATCTGCCCCATGTGTGACACCGGCGCGCCGTGCGTGAGGTGTCCTCCATGGGAAAGGTCCATCCCGAGGATCGTGTCTCCCGGCTTCATGAAAGCCAGATACACCGCTTGGTTCATCGGGGAGCCGGAAAGCGGCTGGACGTTCGCATGCTCGCACCGGAAGAGCTCCTTCGCACGCTCGCGGGCCAGGTTCTCGATGGCGTCGGTGTACTCCTGGCCACCGTAGTAGCGGCGACCGGGGTAGCCCTCGGCATACTTGTTGGTAAAGACCGAACCCAGGGCGACGAGAACTTCGGGATAGGTGTAGTTCTCAGACGGGATCATCTCGACGCCTCGCTTCTGCCGTGCCTCTTCACCGGCGATGGCCTCGAACACGGCAGGGTCGGTTTTCGCGAGCAGCGTGCGATATTCGTCCATACGGAAGTTCCCCCTCTCTCCTATGCCCCCGCTCGTCGAGTGTCCTAGATCACGCCGCGCTCGGCCAGCCGGGCGAGGTCCTCGGGCCCGAGACCGAGCTCGCCGTAGACGGCGGCATTGTCCTCGCCAAGGGTAGGCGCAAGGGCACGCGCCCGCGGCTGTGCTCCTGCAAAACGCAGCGGGTTTCCGTGGAACACGATTTCGCCGAGCACGGGATGAGGATGCCGCTCGATCATTCCACGCGCCTTTAGCTGCGGGTCCTCGAGCAACTCGTCGGGGCGCATCACGCGGGCGCACGGCAGGCGGGCACCTTCTGGACCCAGCACCCCCAGGACTTCGTCGCAGGTCCTCTCCCGTACCCACGCCGCGACCTCCGCATTGAGCTCGCGGCGACGCGCGGAGCGCCCGCGATGGCTCTTGTAGCGCTCGTCGGTTGCGAGCTCCGGGCGCCCGATGGCTGCGCAGAGGCCGCGAAACAGCTTGTTGCTGGCAGTGCCGATCGCGACATGGCCGTCCTTGGCCTCGAAGGCGTCATAGGGCGCGGTAAAGGGATGCTGGTTGCCAACGCGCTCCGCACGCACGCCGAGAGCCGATGCGATCGTCGCTGCAGAGTCTGTGATCGCGAAGATGGCGTCCTGGTTTGAGAGATCGAGCGCCCGTCCTCGTCCGGTTCGCTCGCGCTCGATCAGCGCGGCGACGACGCCGAGCGCGAGATAGAGTCCTCCCACAAAATCCGCCAGAGCGCCCCCGGCTCGAACCGGCGGACCGCCCTCAGGGCCCGTCATGGCGAGCAGCCCCCCGGCGGCTTGCGCGACGATGTCGTACGACGCTTCCCCGGCGCGCGGCCCGGTCTGTCCAAAGCCCGAGAGTGCAGCGACGACGAGGCGTGGGTTGCGCGCGAGAAGCACGTCGGCACCGAGTGCCTGCGATGCGAGCCAGCCCGCGCGGAAATTCTCCGTCACGGCGTCCGTGCGCTCGACAAGACGCAAGAAAAGGTCGCGTCCCAAGGCCTGACTGACGTCGAGGGTGATCGAGCGCTTGCCACGATTGGTATTCTGGAACGAGAGCGAGGTCTCGCCCGGGCGGGAGGGGCCGTAACGGTAGTCGTCGCCGGTGCGCGGTCGCTCCACCTTGATGACGTCCGCCCCGAGGTCAGAAAGGATGGCTGTGGCGAAGGGGCCCGCAACGATGCGCGTGAGATCGAGCACTCGGATGCCGTCGAGGACGCGGCCGGGCATGGGGGCACGAGGTTAGCAGCCTAGAAGCTGTCTTTCTCGAGGTGAGGAATTCCGCGCACCGCCCGTCTGTCGCCCGCGTCGAAATCGGCGGATGACGCGCCGCAGCTAGTGTCGCACTTCGATCTGCTCTGCCGCGACGGTGCAGTCGTCACCTCGTGATACGGCTCGCGTAGGGACCGTGCGAGCTCCGTACGACGGAGGCGCAGATCCTTCTGGGCCATGTTGCCCTCATCTTGCTTCCGTGTTGCTCCCCGGGGACCTTCCCCGGGGAGCCCGTGTCGCACAACCACACACGGAGGTCACGGTTGCAGATCTCGTGGGTGCCGTTCCGGTAGTTCCCCTTGCGGCGATTGCCGCCGGCAGCACGGCGATCCCTCGGCAGGAGGCATCAGAGTACGACCACAACTGGCAGTTCATCGAACTCGCGGTCCCGTTGTTTCATGGCCTCGACCCTTTCCGCGATGCACTCGCTCGCGTTCTCTAGCGCCTTAGGTGTCATCCCATCGACGTCCCCTTCGAGTACGCGTAGTTCATCGTGGAGGGAGAGTGCCCAAGAGAGCTCCAAAGACGCGATCTCGTCGATATCGGTCAGCAGATCTGCGGTTTCGCTGTGGCATGCCGCAACTACCTTGGAGTGGGCGTTGTCCCAGACCGTGGCCAAATGCCACAAGTACTCTTTCAAGTCAGCCGTCACCTCCTCAAATACCCAAGAGTCATAGGGAGGTGCGATCTTCACGCGGTCCATATATCTCGGTTCTCCTTAGCTCGAGACTGCCTTGGAGCTGAAAGTGTCATCGGTCCCCTTGCAGCCCCCGTGCCAGACCGCCCGATCAGCCAGGAGGGGCACGCTGGCGGGTCCGCGGCGGCTTTCTGATATGCAAAATGTGTCGCAATGCCGACCCTCTGTCCTATCTTGGCAGTTTGCTTCCCTCCGGAGCCCGTTTCCCAGCTTGAGGGGGCGCGCTTATCCGCTGCCATCATGGAGGCGTAGACGGAGTGACAGGGAAATCCCGCAAGCGGCGCCCCACCACCAGCAGACGGACCGAGCTGCGGCGCACCTCCGCACAAGCAGCCCGCCGCTTGGCGAAAGAAGCCGCCGAGCGCGAGTGGCGGCTGTTCCTCACCGCGAAGTTCGACCGCACCTGGAAGGCGATGATTCGGTTTCGCGCAAAGGTGGGAGCGATGCGCTTCCGCGAGCTAATGGCCGAGCTGACCTCCACGATCGATAACATCGACAGCGATCAGGGCGGCGTGGCTGAGTTCTTTGACATCCTCGGGCCGGAGTACTTCGCAGCGTACCAGGCCGAGCTGGTGAGACACTCGAGACGGGGAGCGACCCGGGAGCGTTTTGGGCGAAGCGGATTGATCTCGGATGCGCCCGCACGGGGCCGGAGGGCGCGGTGTGAGGAAGCCGGCGAAGGAGCTCGTCCCAGTTACGTGGTGTGCTGCCGGGCTTGACAGCAGTGTCCTCATAGAGGGCGGCCGGAGATCGAGGCTTGCTAGACACGATGAGAGCCGCGTCTACTTCGCTTGCCTGTGCTGCGGTGCTGTTGGGGTTCCAGCCGCTACAGGGCCACGCCGAACCTTCCCCAACGGTGAAGGAGGTGCCGGTGAATGGGACGCAGATCCGGTACATCGAGCAAGGACGAGGAGCACCTGTTGTCTTCGTCCATGGAGGAGTTTCGGATCACCGCGCCTGGGAGGCGCAGCGAGAGACGGTTGCCAAGCGCTACCGCTTCATTGCGATTGACCAACGGTACTTCGGCGCAGCTCCTTGGTCGGACGACGGCTCGCTGTTCTCGCAGGCGACTCACATTGCCGACCTGGCAGCGTTCGTTCGATCACTGAACGTCGGGCCCGTCGACGTTGTCGGCCATTCCTACGGTGCTGTGATCGCTCTTGGTCTCGCTGTCCAGCATCCCGAGCTTGTGCGAGGTCTCTTCATCAACGAACCGCCGCTGCCGTCGGTCTTGACCGATCCAAACGATCAGAAGCTCGCCAGCGAGGAAAGCAAGGGACTCGCGGCGGCGAGCACGGCCGCGAAGGCAGGGGACACCGCCGAAGCGACAAGGCTGTTCGTCGACTGGGTCAACGGGCAAGCCGGCGCCTTCGATGCTCTCCCCGAAGAGTTGAAGGCCATGCACCTCGACAATGCGCGCACCATGCCGCGGCAGCTCGACCCTCCACCGCCCGCTCCGATCACGTGCGCGCAACTGGCGCACCTCAGGGTTTCGGTGGTGATCACGAAGGGAGAACTGACACGGCCGTTCTTTCGAGTCATCGCCGAAGGCACGCATCGGTGCGTGGCCGAGTCGCAGCTCGTGACCATCGCCGGTGCGCAGCATCGCGCACCACTTCAGGCTCCAGCGCTGTTCAACCACGCGCTCTTGTCGTTTCTCGCACGCTAGTGTTCCATCTCTGAATAATTAGTAACGTTCGCCGTCGCAGTAGCATGGCGTAGGTGGCAAGGACGTTCGTGGTGAGCGAAGAGGATCGAGCGACTCTGGCGTCCTGGGTGCGAGCGCGCACGATGCCTCAGCAGTGGGTGCTGCGGGCGAAGATCGTCCTTGGCAGTGCGGAGGGTGAAGGGCCGCGGCCGATGGCGCGGCAGCTCGGCGTGTTGCCTGACACCGTGTGCATCTGGCGGCGGCGGCAGTCGTGCACCGGCCTCCCGGCCATCAGCAGGTGCGACGCTGCTGTTTGCCAATATCGATGCGGCCTCGTTCCATCGTGAGCGGGCGCACCACGTAACGCTACGCCGAGGCGCGCTCTCCGAGCGAGGCGGCTCGGGCCGGTACGGGGTCGTCATGCGCGGCCTTATTCGTAGGCGACGTGCGCGCGAAGTCGTGGTGGTGTTGGGGAGGGAGGGTGTGCGAGGCTGGGGCCCATCAACCGGGCGGGCCGCTGGTTGGCTGCTGCCGATAGGAGACGAACGAGAACCATGCTCAACATCATCAAGGAATCCAGAAGCGAAACATCCCCTCTTCTTCAAAGGCGCTGTGCCTCGTTCTCCTGGTGGCCGCGGATTTTTCGACCAGCTTTCCGGACCGCAACTTCACGGGTAAGGTGGACTGGATTTCGGGGCGATCGACCCGGTATCGCGCATCGCGAAGGCAAATGTGGCGATCCGGAACAAAGACCGGCCGCTCAGAGCCGAAATGTACGCGTCCGTTGCCGTCGCGGCGCCCCAGCCACAAGGCGCTCGCTGTGCCGCGCGCGGCGGTCTTGCCCAAAGGCGGGCTGCCGTCCTTCTTGTCCCTACCGGTACGACGCCCAATGAACCGCTCAAGCTCGAGCAGCGTCCGTTCCAGGTCGACGACGAAGGGCTTGCCGGCGCGCTCATGATCCTGCAGATGCAAGACGACGAGGTCGTGACCTCGGGCGCCATCTTCGTCCTCGGGATGCTCTGACCCATGATCCGCCGCCTCGTCTCGATCGCCCTCAACTCGCCGGGTGCGGTGATCCTCGCCGTGCTCGCGCTGATCATTGCAGGTCTCATTTCCTACGATCAGCTCGACATCGAGGCCTATCCGAATCCGGTGCCGCCGCTAGTGGAGCTCATCACCCAGCCCGAGGGCTGGAGTGCAGAAGAGGTGGAGCGGCAGGTCACGATCCCCCTTGAGGTCGCCCTCGCCGGGATGCCTGGGCTCGAACACATCCGGTCACAGTCCCTGTTCGGGCTGTCGGACGTGAAGTGCTACTTCGGGTGGGGAACCGACTACAAGGACGCGCGCCAAGAGGTCATCAACCACCTCCAGTTCGTGACGCTCCCCAACGGACTACAGGCGCAGATCTCGCCCTGGAACGCCATCGGCGAGGTCTTCCGTTACATCGTCCGCGGCAAGGGCTACACGGTCCGGGACCTCAAGACCGCCCAGGACTGGATCCTCGAGCGCCAGTTCCGCCGAGTCCCCGGGGTTATCGACGTCACGAGCTTCGGGGGCGAGACCAAGGAGTATCACGTCGATGTCGACCCCTACCGGCTCCGGGGACAAGGCGTAACTCTCGGCCAGATCACGACAGCCCTGCCAAATGCGAACCAGAACGTCGGCGGCCAACGGCTCACGCTCGGGGAGCAGTCTTACGACGTGCGCGGCCTTGGCCTTTTCCGATCGATCCACGACATCGAGCAGACCGTGGTCCAGACGCTGAAGGGAGTTCCCGTTCGGATCCGCGACGTGGCAAACGTCGCCGAAGGCGCGCGGCCGAGGCTTGGCATCGTCGGCCACGATGACGAAGCGGATGTCGTCGAAGGCATTGTGCTCATGCGCTATGGCGGCGAGACCGGCCCGACGCTCGAGGGGATCCATCGACGCGTCAACTACATCCGAGACAATCACTTGCTGCCCCCGGGCATGGAGATCGAACCCTACTACGATCGCGGTGAGCTCGTACGTCTCACGACGCGTACTGTGATGGAGAACCTCCTCCTTGGCATGGTGCTCGTGTCAATTGTGCTCGTGCTCTTCCTCGGCAACACGCGAGGCGCACTGATTGCCGCAGTCAACATCCCGCTATCCCTCCTTGTTGCCTTCTGCGGCTTGGTCGCGACCGGGACACCGGCGAACCTGATCTCCCTCGGCGCTTTGGACTTCGGGATCATCGTCGACTCGACCGTCATCGTAGTCGAGAACATTTTTCGCCACCTAGGCTCCCATGGCACCGGCTCCATGAAAGAGCGCGTGCTCGCAGCCGTGGGCGAGGTCGGGAGGCCGCTGGCCTTCTCGCGGCTCATCATCTTTGTGACGTTCCTTCCGCTATTCACTATGACCGGTGTCTCCGGCGTCATCTTCTCCCCGATGGCTCACACGTACGTTTTCGCCATTGCCGGAGCGGCTGTCCTCTCGCTCATGTTGACGCCCGTTCTTGTCACTAGGTTTGTACCCGTCAACGCCCAGGAGACGGAAAATGCGCTCATGCGTCGGCTCCACCAGATCTACGACCCGCTGTTGGGCCTAGCGCTGCGGCACCCCAGGGGTGCCGTCTTCTTCACCGTCGGCCCCCTTCTGCTGTGTGTGGCCTTCTTCTCGCTGCTGGGTCGGGAGTTCATGCCTAAACTCGAGGAAGGGAACTTCTGGATCCGCGCGACCCTCCCCACGTCGGTCTCGATGGAGCAGTCGTCGCAGTACGTGGGCCGGATGCGCGAGATCATTCGCAAGCACCCCGAGACCGAGACCGTCGTGTCACAGCTAGGCCGGCCCGATGACGGCACGGACGTGTCGGGCTTCTACAACATCGAGATCTTCGCGCCCTTAAAGCCTTTCAACACTTGGCCAGCGGGCCTCACTAAGGAGAAGCTCACTGAGCAGCTGTCGCAGGAGCTCGGCCGCGCGTTTCCGGGTGTTGTGTTCGGATTCTCGCAGATGATCTTGGACAATGTGGAAGAAGCCGTCTCCGGCGTAAAGGGCGAGAACAGTGTGAAGATCGTGGGGCCGGACCTCCATACAAACCAAGAGCTCGGAGACTCCGTGGCCGACATACTCTCTAACGTACGAGGCATCAAGGACGTCGGGCTCTTCTCCTCGCTCGGGCAGCCGAGCATCACGATTGCCGTGGACCGCCCGCAGGCTGCCCGCTACGGCCTCAATACAGGCGACGTCGAGGCCGTCATTCAGGCCGCGATCGGCGGTCAAACGGTCACGCAAGTCTTCGAGGGCGAGAAGCGGTTCGACGTAGTAGTCCGTTGGCTCGCCCCCTACCGGCGCACCGTCGATGCCATCCGGCGGATCACAGTGGCGACTCCTGATGGTACACAGATTCCACTCGGTCAAATCGCGAAGATCGAGGTCGTGGACGGTCCCTCGGTAATTTACCGGGAAGACGGGCAGCGCTACGCACCCGTGAAGTTCTCTGTGCGGGGGCGCGACCTGCCGGGCGCGATCGGAGAGGCTTCGGCCGCCATCGCGTCGCAAGTGAAAATCCCCTATGGCACTCGCCTCGACTGGGCGGGGGAAATCAACGAGCTCCACGAGGCAGAAGGGCGCCTCCTCGTCATCATCCCGATCACGCTCGGCCTGATCACATTCCTCGTATACAGCGCAGTCAACGATTGGCTCTTCACGGGCGTCGTGCTCCTCAATATTCCCGTTGCCTGTGCGGGCGGCCTTCTCGCCCTTCTCATGACGGGAATCAACTTCTCGGTCTCAGCGGCGATGGGCTTCTTGGCCATATTCGGCGTCGCGATCCAGAGCGCGATCTTGATGGTGAACTATGCACAGACCCAGTGGCTGGAGGGACGGTCGATCGAGGAGGGTGCAAAGATTGCCGCTGAGCAGCGGTTCCGACCGGTTCTGATGACGACCCTCGTCGCGATGTTGGGTCTCTTTCCAGCGGCTATCTCACGTGGGATCGGTGCGCAGACGCAGAAGCCGCTCGCGGTCGTCGTGATTGGCGGCTCGTTCGTCCTGGCAGGCCTCACGCGTGTTCTTCAGCCGCCGCTGATAGTGCTCGCTCAGCGGTGGCGCGATCGCTCGGCGGCGCGAGCTGCTACCAACTCTTTGGTCGGACCGGACCGAGCATGAGACTGCGATCAGGGCCCGACGAGTTCGTGTTGTACACGCAGATTTCTGCAGAGAAGGCTTCCAAGCGATGGGTCTACGGCGGATGCATGATGGCGACGAGGCCCATGGCTGACTCTTTTCAATGTAGGATGATGACGACCGCGAGCTGCTCGCTGAGATCGTGAAGTACTGGGGACTCCAGCCGCCGACCCTGCTTCTTCGATGTGCATCGATTCGAGCATCGAGCGACGTGCGAGCTGCGGGCACGCGGCTCCTGCGGCAGCTCTCGCCGCAGGAGCGCGCCGCCGTCGTGCTGAAGGAGGCCTTCGACATGACGCTCGAGGACATCGCCGACCTGCTAGCCACTAAGACCGGCGCCGTGAAGGGGGCCCTGCACCGCGGGCGCGACCGCTTGCGCGAGCCCGAGAGGGGCGCGGCGGGCGCCCTCGCCGGAGCTCGTGGACCGTTTCATCGAACGCTGGAACGCCAGAGACCTGAAGGGGCTCATCGCCCTCATGCTCGAGGGCGGCTCGGCGGTGAACGTGGGCAACTCGGTTCACGTGGGCCTCGACCCCGAGAAGGGCGTCCCGGCGTTCCTTCACGCGGTGGTCCACGGACACCCCGAGTGGCCGGCCGCATTCACGCCCGACGCGCGGCGGCTCGAGCGCATCGACTTCGAGGGTGAGCCGGTCGTGCTCGCGATCAACACGCGGCACGGTACGGAGGCGCTCGAGGTGGTCTTTCGCTTCGACGAGGAGGACGGGCGAATCGCGCGCATCCGCGCCTACGGCTTCTGCCCGGATACCGTGCGCGCGGTCGGCGACGCGCTCGGACTCCCGGTTCGCACCGGGATCTACCGCGCACCAACTCCGGGCGGGGTGCCTGGTGCGCGTTGGCCCGCGCCAGACTCCCGACGGTCCGACAACACGAAGGCGGCGCGAGCAAGCGAGTAAACGGAGCGATCTAGCGTCAGCGCGAGAGCGCCGCGCTGGCGGGCGTGTTCTCGAGGTACACAGAGCGTGAATGGCCAAGATGTGCCCCGCCGTCACCGGCCCCCAGCGCTACCCGCGATCCCGGCTCGCGGCGGCCCGAGCCACCAGGCAGAGCGTCAAGCCACGGACCCCCTCTCGGCGGTCCTGCGTCCAGCGTGGCGTGCGCTGGAGCAGCGTTTGTCTACGAAGGGGAAGTCGACGGTCCTGTCCCGCCCGTCCTCGGACCCGCCGCGATTCTTGACTATCGGACTCGTGGGGAAGAATGTGTCGGTGTGAACCCTACCCACACTTTGCTCGCGCTCCTCGCGGCGAGCTCGCTCTGGATCGCGTGCGGTGCAGAGAGCGCTCCGATCCAAGCCGGCGGACCGGTGGCAGAATGGCCCAGCTACGCAAACGACCCAGGCGGGATGCGCTATTCGCCGCTGGATGAGATTAACCGCGACAACGTCTCGCAACTCAAGGTCGCATGGATCTATCACACCGGCGACGTCTCCAACGGAGAGCACGGCGGGAGCAAGAGCGGATTCGAAAACACGCCGATTGTCGTCGACGGCACGATGTACATCTCGACGCCCTTCTGCCGCGTGGTAGCGCTGGATCCCGAGACTGGCGCCGAGAAGTGGAGTTACGACCCGAGGGTCGATACTCACACGATCTATTCCGAGGGCCTGATCAATCGTGGCGTTTCGTCATGGCTCGATCCGGATCGCAAGCCGGGCGAGCCCTGCCACCGCCGCATCTTCATCGGCACGATCGATGCGCGCCTGATCGCGCTCGATGCTGCCAACGGAAAACTGTGCACTGACTTCGGCGCCGACGGCCAGGTGGACTTGAAGCAGGGCGTGGGCGAGACCCTAGACAACTACGGTGGCAAAACGCCGGTCAGGATTTACGAGGAGACTTCGCCTCCTGCCATCATCGACGATCTCGTCATCGTCGGCTCCGGAATCGGCGACAATGCGCGTGTCGATATGCCGAGCGGCGTCGTTCGTGCCTTCGACGCGCGCACGGGGACCGTCCGATGGTCCTGGAATCCGATCCCAGACGACCCGGCCGAACCCGCGTACAAGACTTGGTCCCACGAGATACCGAAGACCGGTGCCGCCAATACCTGGGCACCCATCTCCGTCGATCCAGCGCGCGAGCTCGTGTTTCTGCCGGTCTCAAGCGCTAGCCCTGACTACTACGGCGGCAAGCGATTGGGTTCGGATCTCTACTCAGACGCTGTCGTTGCGCTCCACGCCAAGGACGGCAAGCTCGCATGGTACTTCCAGACCACGCATCACGACTTGTGGGACTATGACAATCCCGCGATGCCGCTTCTGTGCGCGTTGCGCCGCGACGGCGCAGAGGTGCCCGCGGTCGTGCAGGGGACCAAGCGAGGGAGCCTCTTCGTTCTGAACCGCGAGAGCGGCGAGCCAATTTTCGGCGTCGACGAGCGCGCGGTTCCTCAAACCGACGTAGCCGGCGAACAGACTTCGCCGACCCAGCCATTCCCCGTCCTGCCGCCGCCGCTCATCCCGCAGAGTCTCGGCGCGGACGAGGCATGGGGCATCACGTTCTGGGACCGCGGCCGATGCCGCAAGCGGATGGCCGGGCTGCGCAACGAAGGAATCTATACTCCACCCTCGATCGGCGGCTCCCTTGTGATTCCTGGCAATACTGGAGGGATGAACTGGAGCGGCGCAGCCTTCGATCCTGTGCGCCAGCTGCTCGTCACCAATGTCAACAACCTCCCAGCTGAGGTGCATCTGATTCCGCGCGCCGAATTGCAGGCACAAATCGAGACCGCTCGCTCGCGTGGACTTGACCTCGAGATCGCGCCGCAGACCGGAACGCCCTACGCAATGAGCCGTGTCTTCATCCGTTCGCCGCTCGGTCTGCCCTGCAATCCTCCGCCCTGGGGTTCGCTGGTCGCGGTCGATCTTGCAACCGGCCAGATTCGCTGGTCGGTGCCGCTTGGCGACCTGAGCGAAGCGCTGCCGATCCCGCTCCCCAGGACCGGCTGGGGATTCCCGAGCCTTGGCGGCGCAACGGTCACCGCCGGCGGCCTGGTCTTCATCGCGGGCGCCCTCCTCGATCCGCATCTCCGAGCCTTCGATCTCGAGAGCGGCAAGACCCTCTGGTCGGCGAGGCTCCCCGCCCCGGGTAACGCCACGCCAATGACCTATCGCGTGCGCCCCAACGGGAAGCAATACGTTGTCATTGCAGCTGGCGGCCACGCTAAGGCCGGCGACAAGCGCGCCGACAGCCTGGTTGCTTTCGCGCTGCCGTAGTCCCGTCGAAGAGGAAAGTCGCGCATGAGCAGACCGCGTTCGTAATTTAATTACGGGTGCAAGGCAGGCAGACAACGACGAATCCAAGACCCTGCCCTCGAGCTGAGTACGGTCCAGGGAACGTCCAAAAGGAAGGAAGCAAGCCACGCATGAGCTAAGGGCCGGATGCCTGGCGGGAAAGCGCTGGTCGAAGTCCCGGCTAGGTCGCCCGAACCCATCCCGTGATGAGGATCATCCCGAGCAGACAGAGCAGCTGGATGCCGAAGAACCCGAATCGAATCTGAATGGCGCGATCGCTGCCGGAGCTGATGTGCGTGACCGATTGGCCGATGCGAGCCGCGAGATACAGCTCCGCAAAGCGATCAAGCCACGGGGCGTCCGCACCGATCACCGCCCCGGTCAGCACCACGGCCGAAAACAGCGGGAGATTTTCGAGGCAGTTCATGTGGGCGCGATTGAGGCGCCAGTAGCGATCCCCGCCATGGGGAATACCGGCCGTGAAGTCGCTCGCTTTAGCCTTTCCTGCCAGGATCTGACCGACACGGACCACCGCAATCGCGAGCAGGAGCAGCAGCGTCCACAGGATGAATCCAAAGAGACACGAGAGGGGAGTCGTCACCGGACTACAGCTTCCCTACGGCCACAACTGCGATCCCCGTCACGACGAGCGCCGCCCCATAGCACGCCGGAGCCACGATGCCGTCGCTCCGGATCCCTCGCAGGTCGATCACGAAGTGGCGCAGATGGTTCGCACCGTTCCAGAAGGGGAGCACGATCAGCGCGAGCAAGACGAGCCTGCCGATCGGGCTTGAGGCCAGTGCATGGGCCCGCTCGTACGAGAGCGCACCGTCGGGGAGCCAGCCCAGCGGGGCTGCGATGCAGATCGTGAAGATGAATGCCGGCATCAGCAGGCACCCGACGAAAAACCCGCCGCCGAAGAGCGCCCAGATGACGGGCTCCAAGCGGGCAATCAGATGTTTCATGGAAAAGCCCCCCAGAGAATGCAGAAAACGAGCGCCGTTGCGGCGAGCCATGCCGCGCCAAGAACCGGTGGGAAGACAGCCAGGGGCGGGCGCGGAAGCGGTCCGATCCGCGGAGGCTGACTCTTGGCGAACAGCTGAAACAAGAATCTGCGCGCAGTGAAGATGAATCCTGCCAGCGCAGCGACGTTGTACACGAGATACAGCGGATGACGGAACTCGCGCAGCAGCTCGGCCCAGGCTTCGGGTCCTGTGGCGAGGGCGTTCACGACACGGAGAAACAGCAAGCTCGACAAGAGGAAGAACACGCAGCACGCGCCGAAGAGCATGTAGGATCGGTAGCGTCCCTGGGCCGGAAACATTGCCGGCATGAGGGGAGGGGCAGTCCGCGTGCGGCCTGGCCGAGACGGGCTCATGGCGAGCGGGTCTGCGAGGCGCGCCATGGCTACTTCCTCCTCGGCCGCGGAGAGACGAAGCTTTTTGCCCAGTCCACCACCGCAAGGAACTTTGCCTGGTTGATGGCCGCCGCAGGATCGACGTTTTTCGGGCAGACCTCGCTGCACTCGTTCGCGTAGGAGCAAGAGTACACGCCACCCTCCTCCCGGAACACCTGATTGCGCTCCGCGTCGCCTTCATCGCGCGAGTCGAGGTTGTAACGGTGGCCGAGCGCGAGCGCGGCAGGCCCGAGGTAGTCCGGCTCGTTACCGACGACGGGACACGCCGCGTAGCACAGCATGCAATTGATGCACATGCTGAACTGCTTGAACGCCTCGAGCTCCTCTGGCGACTGGCGGTAGACGCCCTGCTCCGGCGCCTTCTCCTTGGCCCGGATGATCCACGGCTTCACGGCCTTGAACTTCTCCATGAATCCCTCGAGCTCGACGACGAGATCGCGGATCACCGGAAAGTTCGAGAGCGGTCCCACCTCTACGGTGTCGCCGTAGTCGGAGAGCGCTGTCTTGCACGTGAGCTTCGGCTCGCCGTTGACCGTCATGCCACAGCTTCCGCAGACCGCCATGCGGCAGGACCAGCGATGCGAGAGCGTGCCGTCCACTTCATCCTTGATGAAATTCAACGCGTCCAGGACCTTCCAGTCGGGGCGGACGGGAATCTGGTAGGCCTGCGTCTTCGGCACCTCGTCCTTGTCGGGATCGAAGCGCGTGATCACGAAGGTCTTCTTCTGCAGCTCGCTCATCAGTACTTCCGCTCCTCGGGCTGGAACCGCGTGATGGTGACCGGCTTCTTGTCCAGGCGCGGACCGGCGGGCGTGAAGAACACGAGCGAGTGGTGCAGAAATCTCGCGTCGTTGCGCTTCGGACAGTCGCTGCAGGCATGCGCGCCGCGTGACTCCTGGCGAGCTGCAGCGGCTACCGCGATGGCCTCTGCGACATCGAGCATGCTGCCGAGCTCAAGGGCTGTGAGAATCTCGGTATTGAAGACCTTGCTCGCGTCTTCAAGTGCGAGATCGGCATAACGGCCCTTCAGCTGTGCGAGTTCGGCGACGGTCTGGTGCATAGACGCCTGCTCGCGGTACACGCCGCAACCGCGCTCCATGGCGAGGTTCATCTCCCGGCGGACCTGGGCAATTTTCTCGCCGCCCTTCTTCCGGCCGCGCAGGGCATCGATGCGCGCCATCTCCTCCTCGCCTTGATGGCGGAGCGCTCCCTCGTTGCCATCGCTCGTCCCACGGACGTACCTCAAGGCTTCGATCGCTGCGCGAGCACCGAACACGAGGCACTCGGTCAGGGAGTTTGACCCGAGACGATTGGCGCCATTGAGCGACACGCTCGCACACTCCCCCGCAGCGTAGAGGCCGGGCAGGTCGGTGGCGCCTGTCACATCGGTGTCCACGCCGCCCATCATGTAGTGGACGACAGGGCGAATGGGGATCGGCTGGTACACGGGGTCGACACCCGCGTAGGTCTTGGACAGCTCTCGTACGAAGGGGAGCCGCTTCATAATTTTGGCCTCGCCGAGATGGCGCAGGTCAAGCTGGACGTACTCGCCGTACGGGCCTTTGATCCCGCGCCCGGCGCTGATCTCCTGCATGATGGCCCGCGAGATCATGTCGCGAGGTCCAAGCTCGGCTTTCTGGCCCACTCCGTAGTCGCGGGTCACGAGAAAGCGCTCGCCCTCGGAGTTGATCACGTAGCCGCCCTCGCCGCGGGAAGCCTCCGTAATCAGGATGCCCGTGCCCGGCAGCCCCGTCGGGTGATACTGAACAAACTCCATGTCCTTGAGACCGACCCCGGCGCGGTATGCGAGCGACATCCCGTCTCCGGTCTTGATGGTGCCATTGGTCGTGAACGGGAAGCACTTGCCGGCACCGCCCGTCGCGAGGATCACGGCGCGCCCGAGGACGACGCGCGTCTCGCCCTCGCGCATATCCAGGGCGGCGACGCCCTTCACGGCCCCGCCGTCGACGAGGAGCTTCGTGACGAAGTACTCGTCGTAGCGAACGATCCGGTCGAAACGCATGCAATGCTGGAAGAGCGTATGGAGCATGTGGAAGCCGACCTTGTCGGCGGCGTACCAGGTGCGGGGGATTTGCATGCCGCCGAAGGGCCTCGTGGCGACGCTGCCGTCCTCGTTGCGGGTCCAGGGGCATCCCCAGTGCTCGAGTCGTGTGAGCTCAAGGGGGGCCTGTTCGACGAAGTAGTCGACCACATCTTGGTCCGCGAGAAAGTCGGAGCCCTTGACGGTGTCGTAGGCGTGCTTGTCGAGGCTGTCGTCCGAGCCCGGGACCACCGCGGCGGCTCCCCCCTCCGCCGAGACCGTGTGACTGCGCATCGGATAGACCTTGGAGACGAGCGCCACGGTGACCTTGGGGTCCGCCTCTACGGCCGCGATGGCGGCGCGGATCCCGGCCGCACCTCCCCCCACGATCACGAGGTCGTGCCGAACTACCTCAACCACGCTGGTCCTCCCACCTCTCCCCCGTCCGGGTTTAGCGCACCTTGGGGGTCCTGGCAGGGAAATGTCGCGCCGGCCCTCGACCAGAGGAGCGCAGGCTGGTAAGACAGGCCGCGAGCTCGGTCCCGCCACTGCTGAGGACCAAGAGGAGGAGTCTGCGCTGATTCGCGAACGCTTCTCCCTCGCCGGAAAGACTGCGCTTGTGACCGGCGCTTCGCGCGGGATTGGCCGCGCCATCGCTCTCGGCTTCGCCGAGCATGGCGCGGATCTTGTGCTGTCCTCACGAAAGCGCGAAGCCCTCGAAAGCGTGGCCAAGGAAGTCGAGGCCCTCGGCAGACGGGCGCACGTCGCGACGGTCAACATGAGCAACGAGGAATCGATCGCGGCGCTCGTCTCCGAGCTGGAGCGGGCAGCGCTCGTAATCGACGTGCTCGTAAACAATGCGGCCACAAACCCCGTGATGGCCGGGGTCTTGGATCTCGGCGTGGGCGCCTGGCGCAAGGTCTTCGAGACGAACGTGACGGGGCTATTCCTGCTCTCCCAGGCCATCGCCCGCGGCATGGTATCGCGCGGGGCGGGTTCGATCGTGAACATCGCGTCGAACGGCGGCATCCACGCGACGCCGGCTCTCGCTGCCTACGGCGCGTCGAAGGCCGCGGTGATCCATCTCACGAAGACCATGGCCATGGAGCTCGGGCCACGCGGCGTTCGGGTCAACGCGATCGCGCCCGGGCTGATCGAGACGCACATGGCGCGCGCGCTCCTCGACAACCCAGCCGGATATGAGGCCTACGTAAAGCGCAATCCGCTCCGCCGCCACGGCCAGCCCGAGGAAATCGCGGGCGCCGCGCTGCTGCTCGCCAGCGACGCCGGGAGCTATGCCAACGGCGAGGTGCTGGTGGTCGACGGCGGAGCAACGCTCTAGCGCTTGCGGATCTGGGCCTTCGGGCTCAGCTCCTCGAAGCCGAAGCTTAGAGTCGGATCCAACGCAGGACGAGCGTCGGGAGATCGGGGCGGGCCGCTCGAACGCGAAGACCCGTGGCAGTCCGTGCCGGTCCCGGGAAGCGCGATGATCGAAAGGCTCGCAGACACTCTGCCTTGTAGAGGACCTCGCACCCGCGGTCCACAGTCTCCGCTCGTCGTCAAACAACGCCACCCAGCTACGCCCGCCGCGCCACTCAAGCCGGCTCCTGCTGGGTCACGCAATGAATGGCGCCAAGACCGTAGACGAGGTCGCCGCACGGGATTCCGACAATCTCGCGGCCCGGCAAGAGCTCACGCAGCACGGCCAGCGCCCGGCTGTCAGAAGGCGCGCCATAGGTCGGGACGAGCGCAACGCCGTTCGCGAGATAGAAGTTGGCATAGCTCGCGGGGCATCGTTGGCCGTCGACAAAGAGCGGGGGGGGCATCGGCAGCGTGGCGATTGCAAACGGCTTGCCCTTGGGGTCCCGCATCGCGCGCAGCCGGGCCAGGTTTGCCTTAAGGGGCGCGAAGTTCTCGTCGGCCGAGTCGTCTTCCAAGGCAGTGACCACGGTTCCTGCGTCAACAAACCGAGCGAGGTCGTCGACGTGGCCGTCCGTATCGTCGCCTGCGATTCCCTCCCCCAGCCACAACACGTGACGAGTGCCGAGCTGATCCGCGAGGACGCGCTCCATGCCTTCCCGGGTTCGCGCCGGACCCCGATTCGGGTTGAGAAGGCACGACTCGGTGGTGAGCACGGTGCCTTCTCCGTTGCCGTCGATCGAACCGCCCTCGAGCACGACCCCCGCGCGAAACTGCGGAACACCGAGAGCCCGGGCCATCTGCCCGGGTACCGCGCGATCGAGGTCCCAGGGGCCGTATTTCTTGCCCCACGAGTCGAACTCGAAATCAACCACTGCCCGCTCGCGCTGGCCCGCGTGCTCGCGCACCACCAAGATGCCGCCGTGGTCGCGGACCCAGGCGTCGTTGGTCGCGATGCGCTGGAACCGCACACCGCGGTCGACATTCACACCCGCCGCCGAGAGGAGTTGCCGGGCGCTGTCCTCGAGCTCGGAGCTTCCGACGTTGATGCGCACGAGTTCGTGCTCGTGAAGCGCTCGTACGATCGTTCCGAAAACCGCGGGCACCGGAGCGAAGTGCCCGGGCCAGGTGTCGAGATTGTGGGGCCAGGAAAGCCACGTCGCAGCGTGGCGCTCCCACTCCGCAGGCCAGCGATAGCCGAGGGCGGCGGGCGTTCGGGGCTCGGTCATCCGTCGCGATAACGTTTTAGCAGATCGCCATACGCATCGATGCGTCTATCGCGCAGGAAAGGCCAGTTCCGGCGCGTCTGCTCGACAAGGCCAAGATCGCACTCCACAAGGAGGACCTCCTCGTCAGAAGAGGAGGCACGCGCCAGCACGCGGCCGAAGGGATCCGCCACGAACGACTGGCCCCAGAAGCGGATGCCCTCTTCGGGGCCCACACGATTGGCGACCGCCACGAACACGCCGTTCGCAATGGCGTGCCCGCGCTGGATCGTCTCCCAGGCGTCGTGCTGCGACGCGTCGACCGCGATGCCCTGGTCAAACTGCCAGCCGATCGCCGTCGGGAAGAGGATCACTTGCGCGCCACTGAGCGCCGTGAGCCGTGCAGCCTCGGGGAACCACTGGTCCCAGCACACGAGGGTGCCGATCCGCGCGTGCCGCGTATCGACGGAAGAGAAGCCGAGGTCGCCCGGCGTGAAATAGAACTTCTCATAGTAGAGAGGATCGTCTGGGATATGCATCTTGCGGTACATCCCTGCGATCCGGCCATCGGCATCGAGCGTTACCGCCGTGTTGTGATAGAGGCCCTCGGCACGCCGCTCGAACAGCGACGCCACCACCACGACCCCCCGGGCGGCCGCGAGCTTGGACAGCACCTCCGTACTGGGTCCAGGGACGGGCTCGGCCAGCCGGAAGCGTTCCGTCTCTTCGGACTGGCAGAAATAGCGGGAGCGGAAGAGTTCGGGAAGGCACACGATCTTGGCGCCGCGCCGGGCCGCCTCCTCCACCCGTTCGAGCGCCCTCGCGAGATTCTCCTCCGGGTTGGCGGAGCAGCGCATCTGGACGAGCCCCAGCGTGACGGGCGACCGAGCTTCGTGGGCGGGCATGGCGGTGGGTTACGCCACGCGAAAGCGAGCCGCAAGGCTCAAATCTCCGGAAGCGGACGTGACCTCCCCCGTCACGTCTCGGGCGCAAGGTCAGGCCGTCGATCAAGGGGGTGGCAATGGGGGCGTCGGGTCTCCGATCTTGTGCGCGAGGGCCGTGGCTCAAGGCCGTCCTCGAGCCCCTCGTGGTGATTGCGGGCTTCCTGGCATTCGGGCTCGCGTGGGCGGCGGTGCTGGGCTCCCAGGAGAATCGCGTGACGCCATCCCAAGATTTTGAGGGGGCCGGACCCGAGGCAGGAGCCGACGCACCCGCGCCGCGCCTTTGGCTCATCGACGGCTACAACGTGCTCCACGCCGGCGTTCTGCGCGGGCGCGATCGGCGCGGCTGGTGGACGGCTTCGGTGCAATCGCAGCTCCTCGCGATCGCCGATACGTTCGAAGACCCGGCGGCACAGATCATCGTCGTCTTCGACGCGGCGAAGCCTGAGGCTCCGCGGGCTGCCGAGCCTCCGCCGCCTTCGCGTGTGCGACTCGTGTACGCGCCTTCCGCGGACGATTGGCTGGTGAGACACGTGCGGACTTCGCAAGAGCCCGAGCGCATCGCGGTCGTGACAGCAGATCGCCAGGTCCAGGGCCGCGCACGCCACGGCGGCGCGAGCGTGGTTTCGCCCCTCACTTTTCTCGCGCGCTGCAATCGAAGCGCCGGCACCCTCCCGGCAAAAGGCCACTCCGGCGACGTGGGTGGTTAGAGCCCTGCCTGCGAGCGGTTGCGATATGCCAGCGTCGCATAGACCTGCGGGTTCGCACAGCGCGGCAGAGGCTCAAAGGCGAGGCCCGTCTGCAGATTCGCGAGCGCAAGATCGAGCATGCGCGTGCGCGTCGCGAGGCTGGCGCTCCCAATATGGGGAGTCAGCACGACGTTCTCAAGCCGGAGCAGCGGGCTCGTCTTCGGCAGCGGCTCCTTCGCGAAAACGTCGAGGCCTGCCGCGGCAAGCCGCCCCTTGCGGAGCATCTCGGCCAGGGCGTCTTCGTCGACGATCCCGCCGCGGGCGGTGTTGACCACAACGGCATGCGGGTGCAAAAGGGCGAGGGCCTCCCGGCCCAGGAGGCCCTCGGTCTCAGGCGTGCGCGCGACGTGCACGCTCACGAAGTCCGCAGCGCGCAGCAGATCCGGCAGCGCCATGGGCTCGACTCCGGCGAGAGCGCGCGGGGTGCGCGACCAGCCAAGGACCCGCATCCCAAAACCCTGGGCGCGCCGAGCGACCGCGCGGCCGATTTCACCGAGCCCGACGATCCCCAGGGTCGCGCCGTACACGTCGCGACCCTGCATGAAGTCGAGACCCCAAGGCGCGGGCTGGCCTCCGGGTTCCCCTGGCGACGCTGCCTCGTCACGACTCCACGCTCCCGACCGCACGAAGCGATCCCCTTCGGCCACGCGCCGCGCGGCCGTGAGAAGGAGCGCAAAAGCCAAATCGGCCGTGGTTTCGGCCAGAACCGTGGGTGTATGGCCGACGGGGATGCCGAGAGCGGTCGCCGACTCCACGTCGATGTGATCCACACCCACCGAGACGCTGGAAACCACCCGCAGTCGCGGGGCGGCGGCGAGCGCCGCGGCGCCAATCGGATCACCAAGGAGGCACAGGACTCCGTGGACCGAGGCCAGGACCCGGCGTAGCTCCCCATCGCCCGGCTCCGCCGAGCGGGCCATCGTCACGATCTCGACAGTCTCAGCGATCTTCGAAAGGGCGCCTTCGGGCAGTGGCCGGCACACCAAGACCCGGAGTCGAGACGGCATCCCTTGGTGCTAGCACCGCACCCGAGATGGCGCTCCACGCGGGGGGCCAAAAGCCCATGTTGGATCGAACGTCTCGACGCCGCTCGCTGGGAGCGTCTCTTCGCTTGACCCGAGGGGCCCTCCCGAAATAAGGTGCGGCCGGGTGGCCGTTCGGCGCGAGCAACTCGCCGTTCGCGCCTCCAAACCGCCGTCGTGTGAAACGGACGTCCCGGTCCGGGCGTCCTTAATTGGGCTGATCCACCGAGCAAGAGGGCTTCATGGCCGACGTACCGCAGCACCATGTCCGCGAGACCGCGACCCTGCGCTTCGCGCGCTTCGTCACGCGGAACCGCTTCCCGATCGCGATCTGGCTGATCGCACAGACGCTTTTTTTCCTCTATCCGATCGTGAATGCGGCCCTCTCGGCCGCGGGCCACCGGCTGCCCGGGCCGATTGTCCGCGTCGATACGTCGGCTCGCGCCCTCTATCCGCGGCACCCCTTCATCAACGCCCAGGACAAGTTTTCGGGGGTATTCGGCACGTCGTCCCTCGTCGCGATCGCGGTGGTGGTGAAGGACGGAACGATCTTCACCCCGGAAACCCTGCAGAAGATCTCGCGCATCACCAAGTCAGTCGACGGCGAGGGCTTTGACGCGAAGACCCAGGCGCGGGAAGAGTTGCGATCGAAGCTCGAAGAGCAGGGCAGGCTCTCGAGCGAGGAGATCCTGAAGGAGCTCGACCACCAGTTTCCGCCCTACCCCGTGAACCACGACCAGATCCAATCGGTCGCCGCGCGCAGTACCCGCGTCGTCGAGATCGGTCCCGACGGCAGCATCAACTCCGACATCCTGATGAAAAAACCGCCGCAGACCCAGGACGACGCCGACCACATCCGGGAGCTCGTGCGGCAAAACCCGCCCTTCATCTTCGGGCGGCTGGTCTCGAAGGACGAGAAGGGTGCACTGATCACCGCGGGATTCGTGACCGACCGCCTGAACAGCCGCGAGGTTTACCAGGCGGTTTTCAATCACGTGCAGGCCATCAAGGCCAGGGAGCAGACGGACAATGTCCAGATCTTCGTCTCCGGCGAGCCGATCCACGTCGGCTGGATCCTGAAGCACGCGAAGGAGATCGGCTTTTACACGATCGGCACCGTGGTCACGGTATTCGCGTTGCTACTCGGCTACTTCCGGCGGCTCCACGGCGTCCTCATTCCGATGATCGCTGCGATCGCGACCGTGATCTGGGGCCTTGGCTTTACCGGCTGGACCCACATCACGTTCGACCCCTTGGTGCTTGTGATCCCGATGATCATCACGGCCCGCGCGGTATCCCATACCGTGCAGATGGCGGAACGCTTCTTCGAGGACTATGAACTCCTCCTCCCGCGCTACGGCGATCCCCAGGAGGCGAAGGTCGAGGCGGCGACCGTGGCCATGGGGGAGGTCTTCGTCCCCGGCACGCTCGGGATCCTGGTCGATGTGGGCGGCCTTCTCGTCATTCTCGTGACGTCGATCCCGCAGATGCGCGACCTTGCCAAGTTCGGTGCCTTCTGGGTGGCATCGATCCTCGCGACCGTGGAAATCCTGCACCCCGTGATGATCTGCTACCTGCCGGCCCCGAGGGAATCTGAGCACTTTCTCCCGAAGACGATGATCCGCGCCATGCGCGCCGTCGGAAACGCGGTGACGCACCCGTTCTGGAAGTACGTGATCGGCGCTGGGACGGTCCTGCTGTTCGGAACCTCCCTTTTCATCACGCTCAAGTACTCGAAGATCGGTGAGGCGTCGCCCGGCTCCACGCTGCTTTGGCCCAAGCACGAGTTCAACGTGGCGACCGCTGAGATTGCCCGCCGCTTTGGCGGGGTGGATTCGATGGTCGTTTACGTGAGCGGCGACCGGCCGAACGCGTCGGCGGACTCGTCCCCCGTGCGCCGGATGGAAGAGTTCGAACGCTTCATGAAGGAGTACACCGATCTTGGAGCGTCGGTGTCGCTCGTCCCCTTCCTGCGCGGCTCCTGGCAACAGAACCACTATGGCGATCCGAAGTGGCACTTCATTCCCGAGCACCCGGGCACGCTGCGGGCCATGATCTTCCAGCTCCAAACGAACGGCCCGCCGGGCTTTTTGCGGCCGTACATGACTGACGACGGGCGCGACGCGAATATCTCGTTCTTCTATCCCAATCACAAGGGCGACACGATCATGCGTGCCGTCCTCACCTCCGAGGAGTTCATCGAACGCCATCCCGTGGGCGAGGTCATCGTCCGCCTCGACAAAGACAAAGCCCCCCACGACGCGCCAATCTGGTCTCCGGCGAGGCTGACGGACATCTTCTACTACATGCTGGATCCGCTCCTTCCCGCGCGGCATCACACGCTGAACGTGCGCGTGCGCCAGCCCGACGAGGTCTACAAACCCTTCGAGGTCAAGAACGCAAAGGCGGACGGGCTCCCGACGTGGATTGACGAGTTCAAGAAGGGCTCGCACGAGAGCTATGAGAACGCGAAGAACGCGATCGCCGAGGGCCAGGTCTTCACGTGGCCTGCCGGACTCGCCGACTGGGACAACGGCAATGTGTCGCAGTGGTGGGAGAACGAGGAATACGGCGTGCGCGCGGTCGCGGTGAATACCAATCAGCTGATCGTGCAGGACTTGAAATCCGTGGACCACACGCCTGAGTACCAACCGACGCAATCGTGGACCCGCGGTGCCCAGTTCGTAATGGCGGGAGGCGTGATGGGCATCCTGGCCGCGATCAACGAGGAGGTCGAGCGCAGCCACGTCGCCAACATCTCCCTCATCTTCCTCGTGATCTTCATCCTGCACTCCATCACCTATCAATCCCCGGCGAGTGGTGGGATCATCTTCCTGCAGATCTCAACAGCCACCCTGGTGTCCCTGGCGTACATGGCGATCGCGGGCGTCGGACTCAACATCAATACCTTGCCCGTGCAGTCTGTGGGCGTGGGCATCGGCGTCGACTATGCAATCTACATCGTGGACCGCATTCGACAGGAGGTGGCGGAGACCTCGGATATCGACGAAGCGATCCGCCGTGCCGTCCGCACCACAGGCATGGCGGTGAGCTTTACCGCCACGACGGTCGTCGGCGGCATTTTCTTGTGGACCTTTTCAAACCTGCGGTTCCAGGCCGAAATGGCGTATCTGCTGGTGATCCTCATGATCGTGAACATGCTGGGCGCGATCACCATCGTGCCGACCTTTTATTCGATCCTGCGACCCAGGGTGGCGACGGCTCTGCTGACCGACGAGCAGCGCGAGGCCATGCGCTACCAGAAGGAGCTCGAAGCCAAGAAGGGGCTCGCCTAGCCCAGGCGGACGGACCTAGCGCGTCGAGACCGAGTCCACGCCGAGGAGCTCGAGCACCCGGGACGCTGTCTCCTCAACGGCTCTGCCTGTCGTGTCGACGGTGCGCCAGCCGTGCGATCGAAAGACGCGGCGCGCGCGCTCAATTTCCAGCGCTACTCCCTCGCGGTCGACGTAGGCCGAGTACGGCGCGGCACCCATGGTGCGCATGCGGGCCTGCCGCACCGTCAAAAGCGACGTGGGATCGAGAACGAGCCCCAGAACCTTGCGCGGGTCCATCTCGCACAGCTCCCGGGGCGGTTCAATCGTGGGGATCAGCGGCACATTCCCGGTCTTGTAGCCACGCTGCGCGAGATACATCGAGAGCGGCGTCTTCGAGGTCCGCGAGGGCCCCGTGAGCACGAGGTCCGCCTCGAACAGCGTATGCATGTTCATCCCATCGTCGTGGCGCACGGCGAACTCGACCGCTTCGATGCGCCGGAAGTAGTGGTCCGAGAAGCCGTGCAAGAGCCCGGGCTTGAGCTTGGGCTCAACGTGCAGGTGCTGCGCCACGTTCGAGATGAGGGGGCCGAGGACGTCGACCACCGGGACCCCAAGCTCGGTGCTGAGGTTGCGGATCTTCTCGGCCACCCGTTTGTCCACCACGGTGAAGACCACGAGCGCGCCCGACCGCTGCGCGAGCTGGACCACCCGACGCACTTGCGATTCATGACGCACGTCGCCGAACGTGCGCAGCCTCCAGGCGGTCTGGAACTGCGACATGGCGGCGCGGACGGCGCCGGTTGCCGTCTCGCCGGTCCCGTCGGAAACGACGAACACCTCGGCAAACTTGGTGTCGACCGCGGTGGACACACCTCGACTCTAGCGGCAGTCTCCCGGCCATGCCGTACGACCCCAAGCGCATCGAGCCCAAGTGGCAGGCCTACTGGCGGAACCACGAGACCTTCCGCGCCGAGATCGACCCGGCCAAGCCCAAGTTCTACGTGCTCGACATGTTCCCCTACCCCTCCGGCGACGGGCTCCATGTCGGCCATCCCGAGGGGTATACGGCGACCGATATCCTGGCCCGCTACAAGCGGATGCGCGGATTCAACGTGCTCCATCCCATGGGCTGGGACGCCTTCGGCCTGCCTGCGGAGCAGTACGCCATCAAGACCGGGACACACCCGCGAGACACGACGCGTCGCAACGTCGAGAACTTCCGCCGGCAGATTCAGAGCCTTGGCTTTAGCTATGACTGGTCGCGAGAGATCGACACGACCGACCCCGGCTACGTGAAGTGGACCCAATGGATCTTCCAGCAGCTCTACAAGAGAGGTCTCGCCTACCAGGCCGAGGTGCCCGTGAACTGGTGCCCCGCGCTCGGGACGGTGCTCGCCAACGAGGAGGTGATCGACGGAAAGAGCGAAATCGGCGGTCATCCCGTCGAGCGGCGGCCCATGCGCCAGTGGATGCTCAAGATCACCGCCTATGCCGAACGGCTGCTCGAAGATCTCGAGGAGCTGGATTGGCCCGAGCCGATCAAGAAGCAGCAGCGCGACTGGATCGGAAAGAGCGAGGGGGCGCGGGTCCGCTTCGCGGTGAAGAGCGCGCAGGGCCAGACGATCGAGGTTTTCACGACCCGGCCCGACACGCTGTTCGGGGCGACCTACCTGGTGCTCGCTCCCGAGCATCCCCTCGTCGCGGAGATCGTGACGCCCGAGCGGCGCGCCGCCGTGGAAGCCTACGTCACGGCCGCGACGCGCAAGAGTGAGCGCGCCCGCATGGCCGAGGCGAAGGAGAAGACGGGCGTCGACACGGGCGCCCGGGCGCTCAATCCGTGCACGCAACGTGAAATTCCGATCTGGGTCGCAGACTACGTGCTCGCGAGCTACGGCACCGGCGCCATCATGGCGGTGCCAGGCCATGACGAACGCGACTTTGAATTTGCGTCTGCCTTCGGCCTTCCCATTGTCCGGGTGGTGGATGGCGCCCCGGGAAAACCCTCACCGGCGCTGCCCTTCATGGAGGACGGTGTCAGCGTGAACTCCGGGTTCCTGGACGGCCTCCCCACCCCGGAGGCAAAGCGACGCATGATTGAGTGGCTGACGAAAGAAGCCCTGGGCGAGGGTACGATCAGCTACAAGTTGCGCGACTGGCTGTTCAGCCGTCAGCGTTACTGGGGTGAGCCGTTTCCCCTGCTCCACCTGGAGGACGGAACGACGAAACTCCTCCCCGAGAGCGAGCTGCCCCTGCTTCTTCCCGAACTCGACGACTTCCGCCCCGCAACCGTCGGGGGTACCCCGCTTGAGCGCGCACGCGATTGGATCATGACGCGGGACCCAGAGACGGGAGCGCCTGCACGACGCGATCCGAACGTCATGCCGCAGTGGGCCGGGAGCTGCTGGTACTATCTGCGCTTCCTCGACCCGCACAATGCCAATGCTGCCTTCTCGCGCGAAGCCGAGCGTTATTGGATGCCCGTGGATCTCTACATCGGTGGTGCCGAGCACGCCGTGCTGCACCTGCTGTACGCGCGGTTCTGGCACAAGGTTCTCTACGACCTTGGCTACGTACACACCAAGGAGCCCTTTCACAAGCTGGTAAACCAAGGAATGATCCTCGGCTTTAGCTACCGCTACTACGACGACAACATGGCTGACGACCCGGCCGCGGCAACCCGCTGTTTCCCGTCCTCGGCCGTTCGCACGGCGGGTGAGCGGGCAATCGCCGCGCCGAGCGACAGGGAGGTGAAGGAGCGCTGGGTAGCGTTGGAAAAGGTGCGCTGGAGCGCCGACAAGAAGCCCCTCCATCCGACGATCGACGATCTCGTGCTCGAGGAAGTGGTCGAAAAGATGTCGAAGAGCCGCGGCAACGTCATCAACCCCGACCAGGTGATCGACGAGCACGGCGCCGATGCCATGCGCCTGTACGAAATGTTTATCGGTCCTCTCGAAAAAGCCGCGCCCTGGAGCACGGAGGGAATTCAGGGCGTCTACCGCTTCTTGCAGCGGGTGTGGCGGCTGTTCATCGACGAAGACTCGCCTGGCGAGCCGCTGCGCAGCATCAGCGCGGGTCGCGGCTCGCGAGATCAGCAGCGCCTCCTCGCACGAACCGTTGCGGGCGTCACGAAGGACCTCGAAGAGCTCGGCTTCAACACCGCGATCTCGAAACTTATGATCTTCACGCGCGACATCGCGAAGGACGCGTCGCTCCCTCGAGAAGCCGGGGAAGCCTTCGTGCTGCTGCTCGCACCCTTCGCGCCGCACCTCGCCGAGGAGATCTGGCAACGCCTCGGTCACACGACGTCGCTTGCCTACAGCCCTTGGCCCGTCGCCGACCCGGCTTATCTCGTGAGCGACACCGTGCGGTTGGCGGTTCAGGTGAACGGCAAGCGGCGTGATGAGATTGACGTTCCCGTCGACGCGGACGAGGACGCGATCAAGCAAGCAGCGCTGGCGGCGGAAAACGTGAGAAAGCACCTTAACGGACGAACGCCCAAGAAAGTGATTGTCGTGCCCGGGAGGCTCGTCAATATCGTGGGCTAGCGTGCCGGACCCTCCGCATTTTCCGGGGTGCGGGGCAAGGGATTCGCACCCCTCCTCCTGCTGCTTCGTCGATCGCCGGCTGCGAGCACACGCATCCCCCCAGCCGGGGGCAGGAGTCGCTGCACGGCCGCGGAAGATTGCAAGATTGTCTGCGCAGAAGACCGATCACGCTTCTCACGGGCGCAACGCAGGGGTGTCAGCAAGGCTTGCGGTTCATGAGGGGTGAGGATTCCACGCCGTGGCTCGGTGCGACCCGGAGCACATGGCTCGACGAAGTGTCCGCTTGGCTCGGCGACAAGCCGCCCTACGAAATCGCCTGTGTACACGATCGGCCTTGGTCCATCATTCTGCGAGCGACTTCAAGGCAAGGTGCTGCGTACTTCAAAGCTGCTGGCGCGGGGGGGCGGCACGAGCCCGGTTTGCTCCGAGAACTCGCGGAGCGTTGGAGGGACCGGGTCCCGGCACCACTCGCTGTCGACACCATGCGCGGCTGGCTCGTGCTCCCGGATCTTGGACGAACGCTGCGTCAGCAATTGGACGGATCCGACGGGATGGATATCTGGCTCTTCCTTCTCCCCCGGTATGCGGAGATCCAGCTCGCTTCAAGCTTCGAGACTGCGCATCTTCTCACGCTCGGGGTCCCAGACCGCAGGCTCGAGCGACTGCCCGACCTCCTGCGGGAGCTGGCACGCGACGACCAGGCGCTGTGCCTCGGACGCCCGGGCGGGCTCCTCCCGGGAGAGCGCGACTCGCTCTTCGGGCTGCTCCCGGACCTCGAGTCATGCTGCTGTGAACTCGCTTCGCTGCCCTTCCCGGCCGCCCTGGAACACGGCGACCTCCACGATGGGAACATCCTCGTCCGGGACCGTGCGTACTGGCTGTGCGACTGGGGGCGATGCCAGCGTCGCCCATCCCTTCTGTTCGCTCCTTGTGACCTGCCGGAGGTTGATTGATGACTTTGCGAGCAGCGACGGGATTCGTCGCTTCGCACGCCTTCGGGATGCCTACCTCGAGCCGTGGAGCAAGCTCGCACCCGCACGCTCTTTGCGGCCGCTGTTCGGCGCGGCACTTTGGGTTGCCCATCTCGGATGTGCTCTTGATTGGAACCGCATGCTCGCCGGGGTCAGCGCATCCGCCCGCGAACCGTGGCAGCTCTGGGTTCCCAAATGGCTTCGACTCTGGAGCGAGGGTCACGGGCTCTTCACAAGAGGTGCGAGCCGCTTTGCCTAGCGCGTCGCGAATCTCGAGCGTCGGCAGATGCGCGGGCCCCGCTCGACGGTGCACTGCGCCCCGAGGTACGGACGCTCCCACCCACCTCGCGGGGGGAGGCGCTATCATGAGACCAAGGAGGCACGCCACAGGGATGACGAACTCCGCCCCCTACACTCTGATCTCCGCCGACACCCACGCCGGAGCAAGCATCGCCACCTACCGCGAATACCTGGAACCCCGGTATCGGGACGAGTTCGATGCGTGGCGAGGGCATTACAAGAATCCCTCGAAGGAGCACCTCGGCAGGAAGAAGACCAAGAACTGGGACAATACCGAGCGCTTTCGGGATCTCGAAGCCGAAGGCGTCGTAGGCGAGATCATCTTCCCGAACACTGTGCCGCCCTTCTTCAAGAATGGCGTCCTCGTGTCGCCGCTGCCGAAGCCTGCGGAGTTCGAACACCGCCTGGTTGGCATCCGGGCGCACAATCGCTGGCTTGCCGACTGGTGCGCCGAGCATCCGGAGCGCCGCGCCGGGATCGGCCTCATCTATCTCAACGACATCGACGAGGCGATCCGTGATGTTCAGTGGATTGCGGAGCATGGGCTGCGCGGCGGAATCCTTCTGCCCAATCCTCCCCCGGACGACAAGCACATCGAACCTCTCTACTCGCCGAGCTACGACCGGCTGTGGGCCGTATGCCAAGACCTCGATGTCGTGCTGAATCAGCATGGAGGGACAGGGCTACCGGACTACGGCCCCTATCCGACCGCCGGCGCGATGTGGATCGCAGAAGTTCCATTCTTCTCGAAGCGCGGCTTTACGCAGCTGATCCTGGCTGGTGTCTTCGAGCGCTTCCCAAAGCTGCGTTACATCTTGACGGAGTCCGGCTGCGCCTGGGTTCCGGACGTGCTCGCGCAGCTCGACACCCTGCATGGGCGCATCAAGTCGGGCGCGGTCGGTGAAATCGCCTTCGCCAAGGACGCAGTCCTGCCGGAGAAGCCCAGCTTCTACGCCCGTCGCAACTGCTACTACGGAACGAGCTTCCCGAGTCCGATGGAGCTCGATGGCCGCGAGGCGATCGGTATCGATCGGATTCTTTGGGGGAACGATTATCCCCACTACGAGGGAACCTTCCCCTACACGCGGGAGGCTCTGCGTCACACGTTCTGGAACCTCAATCCCGCCGAGATCCGTGCGATGCTTGGGGAGAACGCGGCGCGGCTGTATGGGTTCGACCTCGCCAAGCTCGCACCGGTGGCGGCGAAGTGCGGTCCGACGCCCGAAGAGGTGGCAAGGCCCCTGCCGCGTCAGGAAATTCCGAAGGACTCGATGAGCCCGGCGTTCCGAACTCGGTAGTCCGAGCGAATCCCCTCGCCGAGGCGACGCGACCTCGAGGTCGGGGCATTGCCAAACGATCAGGGGCGGAAGGCCAATCGCAGGAAAAGGTAGAAACTAATCAGAAGGCCAATCAGCACGATGAATCGGCGCACCATCTGCTGGCCGAGCCGCTGCGCGAGACCCGCTCCCGTGTAGCCGCCTGCGATTCCGCCCACCACCATGAAGCTGGCGATCGGCCAGTTCACCCGGCCGCATGCGGCAAAGGTCAAAGCCGCCAGCCCGTTGATGCAGACCGCTGCGATGTTCTTGAGACCGTTCATTCGGTGGATGTCTCGCAGACCGAGCAGTCCCAGGGCTGCCAGCATGAGGATGCCAATCCCCGCCCCGAAGAACCCACCGTAAAGGGCCACCAAAAGCTGAAATCCGGCGATCGCTCCGAGCTCTCTCAGCTTGCGACCTCCCGCTGCCCCGAGCCCAGATACGGAGCCCGACCAGCGGCGCAGCGGCTCTTGGGCCATAAACAGGACGGTCGCACTGAGGACGAGGAGTGGCGCAAGCTTGGCGAAGACTGCGTCACCGACGCGGTCGGCGGCCAAGGCTCCGAGCGTTCCCCCCACAAGGCTCGGAACCGCCATGGCGGCGAGAAGACGCCCCTCGCCCCGCACCTCGGCGCGATAGCCCCAGAAGGCACTGAGCGAGCCGGGAACCAGGGCAACCGTGCTCGTTGCATTTGCCGTCACCGCGGGCAGACCCGCGGACAGGAGGGCGGGAAAGGTGAGAAGCGTGCCCCCACCCGCCATGGAGTTCACGATGCCGGCGAGGAATGCGGCGCCAAAGAGCATGATTTCGAGCCACACCACACACTCCATGGCGCAGTGGAGAGTTTCCCACAAGGGCCCACTGCGGGCGACCGACACCAGAGCACTCTCGGTTTCGGCCGCGCAGTCCCGGTGGTCTGCGCGCTCACGGGTATGCGAATGTCTTGCCACCGAAACCGCGTGGGCCGTTATGCTTTTCATCATCCTTGGTGGACTGGTCGCGCGAACGCCGGGCGCGGCCACATGGGTCTTGTCGCTCGCCTGCGATGGGAGCCCTCCCTGCGCCGGCGGGGACCGCCACACGTGAAATCGACGTCGTCGCAAAAACCCAGGGAGAAGGAATGCCTGTCGCCCGTTCGCTGAGCCTCTACTTCTCTGCGGGCGCCCTCGGAGGCCTCGCCAACAGCGTCGTCGTGTGGGCGGTGGGCCACCTCGGCCTGGCCCACGTCGTGGGCGCTCCGGCACTTACGCCGGGCTGGCTCTATCCACGCATCGTGTGGGGGGGCCTTTGGGGCGCGCTCTTCCTGCTCCCAGTGAGTTGGGGCTGGTTCCGCAAGGGACTGCTCCTGAGCCTCGGCCCGAGCTTGGTACAGCTGTTTCTGGTATTCCCCCTCAAGACCAAGGCCGGTGTGCTCGGGCTCGCCCTTGGACTTCTCACTCCCCTCGCGGTGCTATTTTTCAACGCGGTATGGGGGGTTGTCGCCTCGTTTTGGCTGACTGTGGTTCGCGCCTAGCCGAACCCATCTGCCCGACGGGAGAAACGGTCAGGATCCGCCGACGAGGGTGGGGGATGCGAAGACGTCTGCGCCCGAGAGTTCTGGCGTTCGCCTGCTCGCGGCTTTGATTCTCGCTGCGGGTTTGGCGGTCGGAGGTCCAATCCAAGCGGTCTGGTCAATTCCCATGCTGACACTGGCCGGCGTCGTTAGAGTTTTGAACTGGATCGTCTTCGCCTTCCTGCCCGTGACCTTGGCGGCGCCCCCTCACATCCGGCGTATCGCTCAGCGCGACGGGAGCAGCGCACGGCAGAGGGTGGCATTGCAGTGAGGACCCAAACCTCGATTGGCGTCATCTCCGATACCCACGGTCTCGTCCGCCCGCAGGCCGTGGAGGCGCTCCGCGGCTCCGACTTGATTGTGCACGCCGGTGACGTCGGCCACCCGGCTGTGCTCGAGGCGCTGCGTACCCTCGCCCCCGTCGTGGCGGTGCGCGGAAACAACGACCGTGGAGCTTGGGCCGAGAGGCTTTCGGCGACGGAACTGGTCGAGGTCGCTGGGATCTCCCTCTACGTCTTACACGACTTGGCTGAGCTCGATCTCGATCCCAAGGCTGCGGGCCTCCGCGCCGTGATCGCCGGACACTCCCACCAGCCCAAACTGGAGACCCGGGGAGGCGTGCTCTTCCTCAACCCTGGGAGCGCCGGACCCCGACGCTTTAAGCTCCCGGTGACGCTCGCACGGGTTCGCGTGAGCGCGGCCGGCGTGGACGCTGAGCTCGTCGAGCTCGAGGTCTAGGACTGCACGGGCGAAAAAGGGCCGCGCCCTCGCGCCTTCTTCAATCCGGCGTATGATCGTTCTGCCGGGCTGCGAGGTGTGAGCTCCCTTCGGTCTTGCTCTTGCGCCGACCAGGCTCATTCCGGTTGCGTCATCAGGAGTTTGAACGATGAAGATCTCCATCACCTACTGCGTACCCTGAAACTACCTACCCCGGGCCACCAGTCTGGCGGCTGCAATCCGACAACGGTTTGGTGTCGACTCTACCCTGGTGCGGGGCCAAAGCGGCATCTTCGACGTGTGGGTCGATGGAAACCGAATCTTCTCCAAGGATGAGATGGGACGGTTCCCGGAGGATGACGAAATCCTCCTCCTCATCGCGAAGCTGCCCTCCTAGCCGCCGCGAGCCTCGAACGCGGGAGCGAGCCTCCGCTGGCAGGTGCCATCCTAAGCGGCGCGGAGGAGCGCGGGCTCGCCCTCGAGAGACCGCCGAGCTCGAGGCGCACCCCGGCAAGGGTGTGGTTGGACGCTTCGGAACGCGCCGCGTGGCGCTCGGCAATCTCGCGCGGCCGCAGAGGGCCTGCCCGTTTGACGTGACCCTGCACGGCTCGGACCTAGGGCGCGGGGAAGAGCAGTCGCGAGCTACGCGACTTTGCCGGGTGGGTGCACTCCGCGCAGCTCCTCGGCTCCGCGCTCCCGGCCCTGTTTGAACCCGAGTCCCACCCAGGTGGCGAGGGCAACGGCGGCCATACCGAACCACGTAATCGCGTAGCTGCGATGGTCCACCGGACTCGTCGGCCGCTCGAAGCCGCCGAGGGGGATTTCGGTCGTGCCCTCGGCCTGCGCCTGGAGGAGCAGGGGAGCGAGGCGGTAGGGCACCTGGGCCTGGAGAGCTTGGACCTGGGCCTGCCGCGAGGGGTCGAAGTGAGCCCAGCGCACGCGGCGTGAGGCGAGGTCGCGCATCCCCGGAACAGCGTCGCCGACATCGAGGAGGAAGGCCAGGCCGGTGACCTCTGCGGGAAGGGGTCCTTTCGCGAGGTCCGCGGCGAGGAAAGCATCGAGCTGAGACGACGGGACCCAGCCCCGATCTACGATCACTGCAACACCCGCGCGACTAGGACCCGGGATTAGGAGCGGAGTCAAAACACGCGCGCCTTCTTCAAGACCGCGGCTCACCGGACTCACCACAATGGACTGGGCGCGATCGTAGCTCCCACGGGCGATGACGCGGCGATACGCGTGTGCGGCCGGATCGGCGAGAGCGTCGGCCAGGGCAAGGGGTTCCCGCTCGATTTGCGCGTTTTTTGCCGCGAGATCCGCTTGGCGCCAGTGCAGGCGTCGAACCTGCCATGCTCCGAGGGTGCAAAGCACCCCCACCGCGAAGGCGGTGGCGAGGGACGGGACAAGGCCGGGGCGAAAGCGCGGCACAGACGCCTCGCAAGCGCAGGAAAGAGCGCGAGTCTAGCCGAGTCCGACCGTGATGGAGCGCGGAGCCCAGCAAAACAGCAGTTGACGAGAGATCCGCCGGGGAGGAAGGTGGGGACTAGCTCCGAACCCCCTCATGACGGAGGACGCCATGGGCGCCAGCTCCCACGCTCCCGCACCCGCCGAGCTCAGCGCGCGATCGAGCTCGATCGCCATCGACGGCGTCTTCTCCGGAGTGATTGGCGGCCTGAGCGTCGCCCTCTTCTACCTCTTGATCGATACGATCGAGGGCAGGCCCCTGTGGACGCCTTCCCTTCTCGGAAGCGCCCTCTTTCTGGGTTCCGGCGTGGAGAAGATCACGGAGGTGAACATTCCCATGGTCTTCGCCTACACCGGAGTGCATATGGCGATGTTCGTCGCTGCAGGCATGGGCTTTTCCTTCATGGTGGCGCAGTTCGAGTCGAATCCTCCGCTCGCGGTCCTGCTGATTCTCTTGTTCGTCTGTTTCGAAGCCGCGTTCTTTGCCTTCACCATGGCGCTCGCCCCGGGTATCATCGGAGCCCTTGGCGCTTCGTCCGTCGCTGCGGCGAACCTGCTCGCGGCAGTCGCGATGTCTGCGTATTTCTGGCGCACCCATCCCGGTGCAGGACGCGGCCTCAGCAAGATCTGGGACGATTAGGCGAGCGCCGGGCGTCTTAGCGCAGCGCGAGGTCGACGAGCATCGCCAGGAAAAGTGCAAAGAGATAGACCAAGCTGACGTGGAACATGCGGCGCGCGGCGCTGTCCGTGCGTTCGCGCAGCACGCGCACGCAATGCCACACGAACCAGGCGTCGAGCCCCGCAGCGCACACGCCGTAGGTCCCGCCGAGCAAGCCGAGGGGCAGCGGCGCGAGCGTCACCGGCACGAGCGCGAGCGTGTACCAGAGCATCCGCCAGCGTGTCGGCTGATCGCCGACCACGTTCGGCATCATCGGGATGCCCGCCCTCGCATAATCGTCCTTGCGGAAGAGCGCGATCGCCCACACGTGGGGCGGCTGCCAGAGAAGGATGATCGCGAACAGGATCCAGCCCCCCGCGGAGACGTGCCCGTGGACCGCGGCATCGGCGATCACGGGTGCGACCGCGCCCGCAGCACCCCCGATCACCGCATTGAGTGGAGAGCGCGGCTTTAGCCATACCGTATACACAAAGACGTAGAAGAGGATGCTGGCGATACCCAGTGCGGCAGCAAGCGGGCCGCCTGTAGCGAGCAAGATCCCGATCGCGAGAACCGTCAGCGCAAGCCCGAAGCTCAGCGCCTCGCGCGGCTCAAGCACCCGCGCGGGAAGCGGGCGCATCCGCGTTCGCGCCATCACCGCATCGAGATCGCGCTCGATGTAGCAGTTGAGCGTATTGGCTGCGGCGGCGGCGAGAGCGGTTCCCAGCAGGGTCGCCGTGACCACAAGAGGCGCCGGCCAGGTTCCGGTCGCCATCCCCATCACCGGAAGCCCCGTGAAGATCACGAGCAATAGGATGCGCGGCTTCGTGAGCGCAACGTAGCCCCGAACGCGGTTGAGGGAGTGTCCGCTCACCGCGCTCCCCTCTCCGCAGGCTCGAGACCCGTCGCGTCGTCCCGCTCGGAGGCGAACCACCGGAAAAAGAGGATGCCCATCGGGAGCCACAGGATGAGATGCCCGGGCAGCCACATGAGCAGCCCCGCGTACTCTTGATCCGTGAGCCAGCTGAGCCCCGACACCACGCGTGGCGCCACGCTGTAGAACGGATAGAGCGGATGCTCGGCGAGAGCGATGAACGCGCCGAGCGAGAACATCGGGATTTGCAACACGAACAGGTACCCGATCTGCCAGAGGTAGGAGAGCCGCGGCAGCTCGCTCGCCGGACCGACGATCGGCCACCAGAGGATCACCGCCGACACCAGGAACATCAGGTGTTGAGCGATGTGCCAGTTGTGGTTTCTGAGCGCCAGCTCATAGGCGGGAGGGAGGTGCCAGCCGATCAAGAGGGCCGTGAAAAGCAGGTACGCCACGAGCGGGGTGGTGAGGAAGCGCCCAAGGCGCAGCAGAAGGGGAACGCGCAGGATCGGCGAAAGCAGCCAGCCGGGGATGCCCGCAAGCAGCATCGGGGCATAGATCAGGGCCAGCAGGATGTGCTGGAACATGTGCGCGGACAGGAGATAGTAGTCCGAGAGATGGTGCAGAGGACCGTTCAGCGCGACCAGGAGCAGGATGCAGCTGGCGCCAAACCAGGCGATCTGAGCGTTCGTCGCCGGGGGACCTAGGGCATAACGCCGCCGCAAAGGGCCGATCCCGAGCGCATAGACGAGTGCGAAGAGCGCGGTACCGACCACGACGCTCGGGTGCAGGTCGAGGTCGGAAAACGCGAATTGCGGGTTTGCCCACGCCTTGGCGATGGCCCTCTGGTGCTCCGCAGGCCGGGCGCTCAGGATGACGGCCGCTTGCTGCGCAGCAAGGCTCTGCTCTTCGGGCGTTCTCGCCTCGCTCCCCGGGAGCACGATCGCTTCACCCGCCGTGCCTTCGTGAGAGCGCGCGAACTCGGGCCACGCCACGCACAGCACGAGCAGTGCGAGTGCCGCGCCGAGAGTCTTGGTGGGGAGTCGCAACGGCGTCAGGCCTAAAGATGCTGGTAGGGAATGAGTCGGATCGACGTCAGCATGGTCACGATGACTGTGAGGATCACGGCCAGTACGAGAGGAATGATGAACACTTCCTTATAGAAGGTCGCGTCGTGGCGCAGGTGCATGTAGAACCCGACGACGAGGGCGAACTTCACGGTTCCCATGATCGAGATTGCGAGGAAGAGCACCCGGCGGTGCTCCTGGAACCACGGGATGAAATACGTCATGACCTCAAGGAAGGTCAGGACAGCAAGAATGCAGAGCACAAGGATGTAATTGCGAACCGTCGAATGGGCCTGCTCGTGGGCGTGCGCTTCCATGGCTAGAAGCCTCCCTTCTCCGTTACCGGAATCAGGTAGACGAAGGCGAAGATCACGATCCAGACGATGTCGACGAAGTGCCAGTAGAGGCCGCAGGTTTCGACGTTGATGGCCTTGGAGGGTGGAATCGGCTTGCGCAAGTCGGCAACGAACAGAGTCAGGAGCCAGAGCACGCCGAATGCGACGTGTGTACCGTGGAAACCAGTCAGCACGAAGAAGCAAGATCCGAATAGGTTCTGCTGGAGAGAGAGCCCTTTCAGATAGAACTCGGTGAACTCATAGGACTGAAATCCGAGGAACGTAAGACCAAAGATCGCCGTGAGAAAAATCCAAAGACGCGCCCGGCCGCGATTGTTGGTCTGGAAGCCGTTGAGCGCCATCACCATGGCAAACGAGCTCACGAGCAGGACGAACGCGCTGATCGACGTGACCGGGACATTCAGGATGTGCGGCACGACGTGACCATCGGGCGCCGTCCAAGACGTGTGCGAGAAGGGACCCGTGAGGCTGTGGCCTCGGTACGCCATGTAGGTCGCGATGAGCGACCCGAAAAAGAGGCAATCCGAGCCGAGGAAGGTCCAGAACCCGAGCTTGATATGCGGCAGGCCCATGCTCGTCGGCGGATGAGCCGGCGCGGCTTCGTGGGTCACCGGTCCCGTCGTTGCGTGCGCTGCCACCGTTTCCTCCGCCTACTCGAGGGGCTCGAAGAGCCAGCTGAAAAGACCGAAGAGAAGGACGAGCACGCCGAGGCCCGTGACTACGAATACAGGCCCGTCCGGGAGCATGAAGCTCGTCCAGAAGGTGAGGATCCCGAGGGCCGTCACGAGCGGCCAGATCGTCGGGTTCGGGAGCACCACGTGCTCGGCCCCCGCATGACCGCCGACTGCTTCTTGCTTCGGCTTCGGGGCGCCGTGGCCACCGTACTTCGCGTCCCAGAAGGGCCGCGCGCTGGTCACCAGCGGGATCTTGTCGAAATCATGCAAGGGCGGCGGAGAGGTGGTCGCCCACTCCAGCGTCGCGGCGTCCCACGGATCATTGCCCGCCAGCGCACCCGAGCGCAGGCTGCGGAAGAAATTGAACAGGAAGACGAGGGCGGAGGCGCCGAGCGCGAATGCCCCGAGTGAGGCCACGAGGTTCCAGGTATCCCAGCCATCACTGCTGTAGTAGGTGAAGATCCGCCGCGGCATTCCGTCCACGCCGAGAAAGTGCATGGGGAAGAACGTGATGTTCATCGCGAGGAACATCAGCCAGAAATGCAGCTTCCCGAGGCCATCATCCAGCATGCGTCCGCTCATCTTCGGGAACCAGTAGTAGATGCCTGCGAACAGTCCGAAGATCGAGCCCCCGAACAGGACATAGTGGATGTGCGCCACCACGAAGTACGAGTCCTGGTGGTGGAGGTCGACCGGCGGCGAAGCGTGCATCACGCCCGAGAGGCCGCCGATGATGAAGAGCGCGACGAAGCCAAGCGCGAAGTACATCGGGGACTTAAGGACGATGTGCCCCCCCCAGAGCGTGGCGATCCAGTTGAAGATCTTCACGGCGGTGGGGATCGCGATCAGCATCGTGGTGACGGCGAACGCGGAGTCTGCGACGGGACCGAGGCCCGTCGTGAACATGTGGTGACTCCACACGCCGAAGCCGAGCAGGCCAATCACGATGCCCGAGAAGATCACGAAAGGCGCGCCGAAGAGCGGCTTGCGCGCGAAGGTGGGCAGGACCTCGGACACGATGCCCATGGCCGGCAAGATCAGGATATACACCTCAGGGTGACCAAAGAGCCAGAACAGGTGCTGCCACAGCAGCGGATCTCCGCCGTTCGAGGTGATATAGAAGTTCGTGCCGAAGAAGCGGTCGAAGGTCAGGAGGATCAAGCCCACGGTGATCATCGGGAACGCGAAGACGACCAAGAACTGCACGACCAGGGTCATCCAGACGAAGACCGGGAGCCGCATCATCGTCATGCCCGGTGCGCGCATGTTGAGAATGGTCACGATGAAGTTGAACCCCGCCGCAAGGGACGAGACGCCGAGAATCTGGAGGCCGATCATCCAGTAGTCGACGGCAAGATTGGGCGAGAACTGCCGTTCCGTAAGCGGTGCGTAGCCGAACCAACCCGTATTCGGGATCTGCGAGAGCCAGCCGGGCACCGCGTCAAAGGCACCGACCACGAAGAACGAGTTCATGAGCAGCGCGCCAGCGAGAAAGACCCAGTAGCTAAACGCGTTCAAGCGCGGAAACGCGACGTCCCGCGCTCCGATCATGAGCGGAATCATGTAGTTAAAGAAGGCTGCGCCGAGCGGCATGATCGCGAGGAAGATCATCGTCGTCGCGTGCATCGTGAATAGGCCGTTGTAGGTGGCGCCGGTCACAAGCTGCTGCTCCGGTCGCATCAGCTGGGCGCGAATCGCGAGCGCTTCCAGGCCCCCGACCAAGAAGAAGCTGAACGCAGTCACGCCGTAGAGAATGCCGATCCTCTTGTGATCGACGGTCGTAAGCCAGCTCCAAACGCCGGAGCCGGAATACGCCGGCTCGACTTGAGGAAGCGGCGCCGCTGTGGCCATGGATCTCCTCCCAGATCGCTCGGCTTGGAGGGCCTACTTGAGGTTCTGCAAGTACGAGACGAGCATAGCGACCTGCTCATCTTTCAAATTGAGGGCAGGCATCAGAGAGCCCGGCTTCTCCAACGGTGGATTTCGCAGCCAGCGCGCAAGGTTCTCGGGTGTGTTTTCGAACCGGGCGGCGGCGATTGTGGTGCGTGACCCGACGTGCGTGAGATTCGGGCCTACGCGTTGACGCGCTGGAGAGCCGTCAAAGTTGATCGCATGACACGCGATGCAGCCGGCCTGCATGAAGGCCAGGAAGCCCGGGTCGCTCATTGCGGTCTTGGCGGGGGCCTTTTGGCTCGCGACCCACGCCTCGAACTCCTCCGGCGTATCGACCTTCACCCGCAAGCCCATGTAAGCGTGCGACGCTCCGCACAGTTCGGCGCACTGGCCCACGTACCAGCCGGGCTGCTCGGGCGTGAACCACAGGCGCTGGCCGCGGCTCGGCACAAGGTCGCGCTTGCCCATAAGGCGCGGGACCCAGAAGCTGTGGATCACGTTGTCGGAACGCAGCATGAGATTCGCCATCCGCCCGGTGGGGAGATGGAGCTCGTTCGCCGTCACGATGCCGTAGTCGGGGTACTCGAACTCCCACCACCACTGCTTCCCGTTCACATTCACGGTGAGGGCGTTGGCCACCGGGGGCTGCTGAAGCGCGCACGTGCCGCGCAGCGTCGGCACTGCGATCGCCATGACGATCAAGACGGGAATGATGGTCCAGCCGATCTCGAGGACCGTGTTGCCATGCACCTGGTCAGGGACGCCCGCATCGCCGGGCTTCTGGCGGAAGCGGAGAATCGCGTAGAGGAGCAGTCCTTCGACCACGATGAAGATGGCCAAGACGATCCAGGTAATTTCGCCGTAGATAGACTGGATCACCCGACCCTCGGGAGTGGTCGGGTGCACGGTGGACATGGGAGTGTCCCCGATCACCCAGGAACACCCGAAGCACAGGGAGGCGACCGCGATCCCGAGCAAGATCGAGGCAGTACGGGTGGAAGCACGGCGGTGCATGCCGTCGGTCCTTTCTCTCAAGCTCGTTCCTGTGGGCCGGAAGCCGGGCAGAGGGTTAACACAAGGCTTTCGCTTGGTCGACCACTTTTTCGGTCGGTCTGACGCGGATTTCGGGTGCGGCCATTCGTCTCACAAGAGTCTCTCGCACACGGTTGCTAGGGTGCTCGGGCCATGACTCCTGCCGCGGCGCCGCCGCAGTCATCTCCCACAGCAGCGGCACCGCCGCGCCTCGCGCGCGCCTTGCGGGGCTTGCTCGGCGGCATCGCCGCGGCCCTCGTGCGCGTCCTCGGTGCCACGTGGCGCCTCGAGGTGTTGGGCGAGAATCCGATTGGCCCAGGCAAAACCCCGGTCGCCGGTGCACTTTGGCACCGAGGCCTTTTCATCGCCGCTCATTTTTTCCGGGACGCGCGAATCGTGGTGATGGTGAGCCGGAGTCGGGACGGCGACTGGATCGAGGCCGTCCTTTCGGGCCTCGGCTTCGCGGGGTCGCCGCGTGGGTCGAGCTCGCGCGGGGGCGCCAGCGCCCTGCGGCGACAGGTTGAACTTGTGCGGGCCGGCCATTCCGCGGCTCTGCTGTGCGACGGACCGCGGGGTCCGGCGCGGGTCGCGAAAGCGGGTGTCGTCGCGCTCGCACGCGCCGCGGGGGTTGCCGTCCAGCCTGTTGGACTTTCCGCGCGACCCTGCCTGCGCTTCGGCAGCTGGGACACGACGCTTCTGCCCTTGCCGTTCGCCCGGGTCGTCGCGGTGTTCGGTAGGCCGATCCCCATCCAAGCGGAAATGACGGCCGAGCAGGTAGAGCACGCGCGCCTCAAGATCGAACAGGAGATCGAGCGCGCGACCCGGGAGGCAGATGCAGAGCTCGGGCTCTAGGTCACTCCCCGCATGGCGTCGGCACGGCGCCCCTTTGCATCCGGCGGCTATTCGCCCAGCACACCCCGCAGCCAGTTCCCGACGTCGGGGTGGTCGAGCAGACCGGCCTCCCGCAAGCACGCGGCGGCGATGGCGTGTGAGTCCTCCACGGTCGCGGCGTCCAGCGCGCTGCGCGCCGCCTCGGCGGCCGCCCCGGCGTCGAGAGCGCGCACGATCTCCTTTACGACGGGCACGGAGCTTGGCGTCCCCGAGAGCTCGCCAATGCCAAGACCCACGAGCAGAGGAACCGCAAGGGGATTGCTGGCCATCTCTCCGCAGAGCGAGACGGGGATGCCGGCGCGCGCGGCAGCGCGAACGCTGCGGTCAATCAGCGCGAGGACCGCCGGGTGCAGCGGGTCATACAGGTGGGCGACCCGCTCGTTGCCACGGTCCACGGCAAGCGTGTACTGGGTGAGATCGTTGGTGCCGATACTGAAGAAGTCGCATTCGCGCGCCAGCGCATCGGCGATGAGCGCGGCCGACGGCACCTCGATCATGATCCCCAGCGCGACATCGCGGTCGAACGGCACGCCCCGATTGCACAGCTCCTCCTTCGCCGATTCGAGAAGCGCTCGGGCAAGCCGTAGCTCTTCGACGGAGCCGATCAGCGGGAGCAGCACCCGCACGTTGCGGCGCGTGGTCGCGCGAAGGATCGCCCGCAGCTGCGCGCGGAAGGGCCCTTCGTGAGAGAGCATAAGCCGCGTCGAACGCCAGCCGAGCTGCGGGTTCTCTTCCTCGGTCACGCCTGCAAGGGGAACGGCCTTGTCGCCGCCAAGATCGAGCGTGCGGATCGTCACAGGCCGCGGCGCGATGGCCTTGGCCACGCGCTCGTAGAGCCGCTCCTGCTCCTCCTCCTCGGGAAATCCGCGATGGGCAATCGCGAGGAGCTCCGTGCGGAACAAGCCCACGCCTTCCGCGCCGTGCTGCTCGATCAGACGCAGGTCGTTTAGCAATCCCACATTTGCCGTGAGCTGGATGCGCCGGCCGTCGCGCGTCTCGGCGGGTCGGTCCTTCAGCGTGTCGAGGTGCTCGACCGCAACCTCGTAGCGCTGCTGCGCGCGCTCATATTCCGCCCGCAACGCGGCATCGGGCCGCAGGTACACGCGTCCGGAGGCGCCGTCCACGATGGCAAGCTCGCCCGGTCGGGTCGCTTCGAGGATGCCGGTCACTCCGGTCACTGCCGGGATCTCGAGCGAGCGGGCAAAGATCGCCCCGTGCGACGTGGCGCCGCCGTGCTCAGCCACGAGCGCCGCGATCTTCTCGGTCTCGAGCAGCGCAAAATGCGCGGGGAGGATCTCTTTGGCCACCACGATCGAACCGGCCTGAAGCGGCACGTTGTGATGGCGTACACCGAGCAGTCGTGCCATCACGCGGCGCCCTACGTCTTCGATGTCGCTCCCGCGCTCCCGAAAATACGGATCCTCGATCGCCTCGAAGGTCTGCCTGTAGTCGTCGAGCACGTCGCGCAGCGCCTGCAGAGCGTTTCCTGTGTCTTCCACCGCACGCTCGATCCGACCCGTAAAGCCCTTGTCCTCGAGGATTTGAATATGCGTATTGAAGACCGCGGCAAACTCCGGCCCGAAACGTTCGGCGACTTCGTCGCACACGTCGTCGAGTTCACTGCGAGCTTCCGAGATGGCGCGCTGAAGGTCCCGCTTCTCCTGCACTTCGTCGGGGTTTGGCGAGTAATCGACCCGCGCAAGATCTACGGGATCCTCGAGCCGGTAGAGCGGTCCAATCGCGATGCCGGGCGAGGTGGGCGAGCCGTGCAGCTCGACGCTCGGCGGCGCCGCCTGCTCCGCCAGGCGCAGGCCTAGCCCCGAGTGCGCGAGCTTCGCCACCACCTTGCTGCGTTCCTCTTCGGTGCGTGCCACGAGGTCCAGCAGCCGGGCATTCATCACGACCGGCGCGATCAGCTGCGCGCAGGTTTGGAGAAGGTCGATGTCCTGGGCGTCAAACTGCCGGGGCCGCTCGGTCTGCACGACGAGGACACCGATCGGCATGCCGCGAACCAAAAGGGGTGTGGCCAGCAGCGATTGGAATCGCTCCTCGCCGGTCCCAGGAAAGAAGCGAAACCGCGGATCGTCCTGGGCGCGCTCGACCGCGATCGGTTTGCGCTCGCGTGCCGCCAGCCCGACCAGGCCCTCCCCGAATGCGAGCCTGACCCGCCCCACGGCTTCGGGGGCAAGACCCCGGGTGGCCCAGAGCGTCAGGTGCTCGAGGCTTGGATCGGTCAGGTAGATCGAGCACACGTCGGCGCCGAGCTTCTTGACGACCAGCTCGACCACGTTGCCAAGTGTCTGCTGCAGGTCGTGAGAGCGTGCGACGACGTCGGCGACGTCGGCGAGCAATGTGACGCGGCTCGGGATGGTTGCCCCCTACGCACGGCTACCGCGCGCAGGGCATGTTACCGGAGGAAGCTGGGAGACGGTCGGACCAAGGCCAGCAGGCCTCGGCCACGGGGGTCAGTGGGTCGCCGCCGGGTCGAATCCGCCGTTTTCGCGGGGAGCACCGTGGTTCGGCGGAAATACATAGTCCTTGTCCTCGAATCGCAGCCCGAGGGCGAGGAGGATCTTGCGCTTCGTGTCCATCCGGCAATTCATGCCCTTCTCGACGCTGTGGATCGTGCGCAGCGCGACCTTGGCCTTGCGCGCGAGCTGCGCCTGGGTCATGAGGCGGTTCTCTCGGATCTCGCGCACGCGGTTGCGGGTACTGGTCGCGAGCATCGACTGGGGATCTTGCTTTTCCATTCAGGGAGCTCCTCGCTGGGCCGGGTGCCGTAGCCTTGGTTTCGCTCTTCAAGTTTCGGATGCGCGGCGGATTTCTTTAGCGATCATCGGGGTTTGGATCGTGATGAGGGGATTTCCGAGGGCTCAAGTCCAAGCCCTGGAGAAAGCCGGGGAGGCCTTTGGGGATAGCCGCGGAGTCGCCCTCCCAGGGACCTTCAGGGACGGAAAGGTTGGCATCAGTGGCGTGCAACTTGACGCGTGGGCTGGACTGATTTGCGGCGCGTAGCGCTCTGGCTCGGCGCGCTTGCCCTCCTCGCGGCCTCGACCTTGGCGGGGTTCCGGGCGGCCTCCCGCTGGATCCCCGACGCAGTTCGGCTCGCGGCCGGAGGTGCCCTCACGAGCGCCCTCGGGAGCGAGGTCGAGCTCGGTGCGGTGCGCCTGCTCTACGGACCCTCGATCGCCGTTGAGGCCAGAGACCTCTCGGCGTGGCCGAGCGCGTGGGGCCCTGCCCTGCGCGTCGACCGGACCACCGTGACGATTCGCTGGCTCGACCTCTTGTTCGGCCGGATCCAGCTCCAACGGATTGAGCTCGAGGGGCTCTCGCTCCGGATCCAGCGCAGCCAAGACGGTGGCTTCGAGCCGCGCGCGCTTGCAGAGTGGCTATCGCGGGGCCAGTCGGCTCTGCGCCCTGCTGTGTCCCCTTCTCCAGGTCCGCGGCACGAGATCCTCGAGCCCCTGCGTGAGGCCGTGCATCGGCTGCGCGCCCTCGTTCTCCCCGAGCTCGACCTCGAGCTTCGCAGCGCGTCCATCTCCCTCTCCGATCCTCGATCCCCGGGCGGGGGAGCGCGGCTTGAGGGACTCAACGCCGGGCTTCTCGTGGGCGGCTTCCGGCGCGACCTCGAGCTCCACGCGGAGGGTCGCTTGGCCGATGCCAAGGGCCCGCACGGCGTCCTCGCCGCCGAGCTTCGCCGGGATCATGCCGCCGCACTCCGTGGCGTCCTGACGGCGACAGAGCTCGACCTCGGCACGCTCTCCTCACAGCTCGATGCCCTAGGTCCCGGCCTTCTGGCCGGGCGCCTCACCGCTGCACTCGACGTCACGCTTTTGCCGAGCACGGCCGGCGAGCGGCGAGCCGAGCTCGAACTGGACGGAAGGGTTTCGGATCTTGTTCTGACGCTCTCCCCCCGGCCGGGGGTGCGCGCAAGCGCCTCGAGACTGCATGCCGACCAAGCGAACCTGCGAGCCACCATCCGCGCAGAACCGCAGCGGATTGTCCTTTCCGCGGGGCGGATCGGAGTCTCGGGAAAGGAGTTCAGCGTGCGGGGAGCTGTCACCCGGCCAGTCACGCCGGATGCGGCGGCTGAGCTCACGGTGCGCGCGGAGCAGTTAAGCCTCGCCGACGCCCGGCGGCTCGTGGACGTGCTGCCGCCGCAAACCAGGGCGGGCTTTCAACGCGCAATGCAGCCCGTCGAGGGGGGTGGGGTCGACTCGCTTGAGGCAACGGCCTCGGCTCCCCTCTCGCGCTGGCAGGAGCTCGCTCGTGGCGAGCTCGCGGCTCTCCCCTCCGACGCCACGCTCACGGGTTACGTGCGGGATTTCGCGATTCGCCTCGACTCCGGTGATCGCCTCGAGGCGGTCTCGGGAGTGATGATCTGGCGCGCGGACGAGCTCGACTTGCGGGGTGTGCAGGCGCAGCTCCATGGTTCTGCGCTTCCCCAGCTCGATCTCACGATCGCGGGCCTCTCGAACCTTCAAGACGCAAGGAATGCTCCCGCAGCCAATCCGCAGGCCGTCGGGCCTCTGGCAGGCCGGATTCCCCTTTTCGCGATGCTGAGTCCAGAGCCGGACGAACAGAATATTCCGCCGCGCTGGAACGAGCTCGTGATCGAGGCGGACATGGTCGACCACCCCGCCCTTGGCTGGCCGCTTGAAGGCGCTCGGGTCGTGCTTAGCCCGACTCAAGACGGTGTTCATTTTCGGGCGGACCAGGGACGCTGGGGCGGCGTTCCGGTGAGCTTCGAGGGCAACTGGCTGAATAAGCCCGAGCGCCTCACGCTGCGGCTCAGCGCCCAGCCCGTCCGCGCGGGCCCTCCACCTGCGGCCGCCGGTGAAAACTGGGCGCGTGGACGCTTCGTCTACCAGGCTGCCCCGGTTTTCGCGGCGGACCCGCGGCCCAGCCCGATCGCCTCCGTGTCCGGTTGGTTCCGGATTCAGGACGAGAACGTGCGCGTCTTCCAAGGCGAGATGCACTTGCGTCCAGGCGGCGTCCTTGCGGGCGAGAGCACCTTCGACTTCTCGCGGCCCGACGCAATTCCCTTCAAGGCCCAGCTCTCGCTCGAGCAAGCCACGGTGCAAGACCTCGCCGTGATGCTCGGCCAGAACGGCGAGCACGCCACGGGAAAGGTAACGGCGCACGGCGTGCTGGAGAGCGTGCTCGCGCCGTACGTCCCGCTGTTCGCCAATGCGCACGGCTATGCCACGGCGCGAGCGAGCGATGGAGAGCTGAGGCAGCACATGCCTTTGTTCGTTTCGATTGCGAGCGTGAGCGAGACCCTCAACCCCTTCGCCTCTCGCGACCGGATCCGCTACCGACAGATCGACGCGGAACTAAAGTTCCAGGACGGTCAGGTCTCGACAGACGCGCTCATGATCGATAGCCCCGATCTGCGCCTTGTCGCCTCGGGTGCAGTCGGCCTCCTGCCGCCCCACGAGGTCAAGGCCGTCGTCGCGCTCTTGCTCTTCGGGAAGGTTTCAAGCTTGGTCGGAATGGTCCCAGTCATCAACACGATCCTGCTCGGGAAGGAGAACAGTCTCATGGGTGCCTATTTCGAAGTGAGCGGGCCGTTCACCGAGCCGCGGGTGAAGCTCGTCCCCAGCAAGTCGCTCACGGATTCCGGCCCCGCGCAGCTTCTGCTCGAGGGCCTACCCTCCTTCGTGCGAAGTGGAATCGACGCGATCCAGTCCGTCCTCGGGCGGCGGGCAGCGCCGGCCGACCCCACCGGGGAGTCGAGCAAGCCCGCGGCGCCCACGCCGGACGGGATGTGACTCGCGCCCGTCGAAAACTTCTGACGCGCGACGCAGCGGCACGAGCGGTACGTGCCGCACACGCTCGCGGCGAGCGAATCGTTTTCACGAACGGCTGCTTCGATCTCCTGCATGTCGGCCACGTGCGAAGCCTCGAACAGGCGCGCTCCTACGGCGATCGGCTCCTGGTTGCGGTGAACAGCGATGCGAGCGTGCGTCGTATCAAAGGCCACGGCCGACCGCTCGTTCCCGCTCGCCAGCGGGCCGAGGTTCTCGCCGGCCTCGCTTGTGTCGACTGGGTCGTCGTCTTCCCCGAAAACACACCGCTCACCACGATCCGTGCGCTCCGGCCTGACGTTCTCGCCAAGGGCGGAGACTGGTCACTCGACACCATCGTGGGTCGACGCGAGGTGGAGGGCTGGGGAGGACGGGTCGTCCGTTTGCGGGAGGTTCCAGGCGTGCGCACCACACGCATCATCGCGCGTGCACGGAAACGCCCTTCGGCTCCCGGGCGTCGAACCTCCGGGAAGGCGCGGGCCGGCAGGGAGCGCGGGGGATGACGGATCTGGCGCTTGAGCAGGTAAAGCGGCTTCGGGAGGAAGTCGGGCGCGTCGTGGTCGGTCAGCGTGCGCTCGTGGATGGGCTGCTCGTGGCGCTCCTGTGCGGCGGCCACGTGCTCGTCGAGGGTGTGCCGGGGGTCGCAAAGACGACAGCGGTCCGGACCCTCGCGCACGCCCTCGGCCTTGGCTTTCGCCGCATCCAGTTCACCCCCGATCTGCTGCCCGCGGACCTGCTGGGCACCCCGATCTACGTTCCCGGCCGAGAGCGCTTCGAGGTGCGCCGGGGGCCGATCTTCACACCTGTGCTGCTCGGGGACGAGATCAACCGCGCGCCGGCAAAGGTGCAGTCCGCGCTTCTTGAGGCGATGGAAGAGCACCAAGTAACGATCGGCGACGAGACCTTCGCGCTGCCCCGACCCTTCTTCGTGATGGCGACGCAAAACCCCGTTGAGCTCGAAGGCACCTATCCGCTTCCCGAGGCACAAATCGACCGTTTCTTGCTGAAGCTCGTGGTGACCTATCCCGACGCTTGCGAAGAAGCGGAGATCGTGACCCGGGACGCTCGGGCGGATGTGGCAGTGCGCGCCGTAGCGGACGCGGCAGCCGTCGAGGAGCTCAAGCGCTCGGTCGCCGCCGTGTACGTGGCCCCTGCTGTGACTGATTACGCGGTGCGTCTTGTCCGCGCCACCCGAGACCCCGCCGCCGCAGGGGTGCGCGTCGTCGGCCCGGACGGGACCAGCCCGCCTCATCCCGTAGCTCTCGGTGCTTCGCCGCGTGCCTCCATCTTCCTGGTGCGTGCCGCGCGAGCCCATGCGCTGCTCGACGGCCGCACCTTCGCGACACCCCACGACGTCAAGCGTGTGGCACCCGATGTGCTGCGCCACCGCGTGCTCATGAGCTACGAGGCGGAGGCCGACGGCATCGGCCCCGAAAACGTCGTCGAGGCCGTCCTGGGGTCGGTGGAAACACCGTGAGCCTCATGCGGGAGACCGGCCTCGCCGTGAATCCCGCCGAACTCCTGCGCGCCGCGCGGGTTCTCGCCATCCGCACTCGGCGTGAAGCCGGAGGGCTCCTGCCAGGAGCCTACACGAGCGCGTTCCGCGGCGGGGGAATCGAGTTCGAGGAGTCACGACCGTACGCACCGGGTGACGATCTGCGAATCGTGGACTGGAACGCAACGGCACGCACCGGCGAGCCCTTCGTCAAGCGCTTCCGCGAAGAACGAGAGCAGACCCTCCTGCTGCTGCTCGACGTTTCGGCGTCGATGCGCTTCGCGGCTCGTGGACCCAGCAAGGCGGCCGTGGCCGCCCACACCGCAGCGATCCTGGCCGCCACCGCAAGCCGCGCACGCGACGCCGTGGGTCTGCTGGCCTTTGATGAAGTCGTACGCGCAGAAATCTCCCCAGCGCGCGGCCCGGCGCATACCTGGCGTGTAATCCGCACACTCGTCGAATGCGCAGGCCAAAGCGCGGGTGAGACCCGTCTCGCTGCCGCCCTCGCCCGCGCAAGGACGCGATCCTGTGGCAGCCGCCGCAGCGTTCTGTTTCTGCTCTCGGACCTGCGCGACGAAGGCGTGAACACCTCGGGGGCGGCGCTGACCGAGCTCTCAGCGCTCGCGCGCCGCCACGACGTCATCGCCGCCGTTCTCCACCACCCGCTGGAGGACGAGCTGCCCGACGTCGGAACGCTTCGCGTGACGGACCCGGAGCGGGCGGGCCATCCTCTCGTGCTGCGCACGGGCAGATCCCGGGTGCGCGCCGAGTACCGCGCCGCAGCCGCACGAAGGCACCGCGCGATCGAACTGCGCCTGCGCGGGGCGGGCGCCGACGTGCTGTGGCTCCGCACGGATCGAGATCCTCTGCGCGTTCTCGTTCGTTTCTTCGCAGCCCATGCCGGGGCGGTGAAGGTGCGGCCGTGAGGCGGCTTTCCCGCGCGGTTGTCCTCTGCCTCGCTGCAAGCCTCACCGTCGACGCTGCCCGGGCGGCGCAGCCCGAAGCGCCGGATGGGACGGCGACCAAGGGAGCCACGCCCATGGCCCCCATCGCGCCGGACCTTGCGCCGCCCTTTTTGCGGGCGAGCTTCGTGCTCGAGCCGCCCCGGGTGCGAATTGGCGATCTCGCGGCGCTCGAGCTTGTCGTGGTGACGCCACCTAACCACCACGTGCGGCCCATCGAGCCTCCGGCTGCGGTGCTGGGCTTTTGGCTCCTCGGCGTCGAGCCACTCCCGGTCGAGCGCGCGCAGACGCGCTGGATCCACCGCACGCGGCTCCACATCCGGGCCCGTGAGCTCGGGGTGTTCCTCTGGCCGGCCCAGAAGGTCGAGATCGACGGCCCCGACGGCGCACACGCTTTGCTCGAGGTGCCCGCCCATACCCTTGAAGTCGCCTCCGTGCTGCCCGAGCACGCACAACGCAGCACGCCCTACGGGCTGCGCGCACCTCCCACGTTCCTTTCCGACCGCAGCTCGCTCGCTTCCGCAGCCATCGGTGGTGGACTGCTGACCCTATTTTGCGTCGGACTCATCGCCCTGGTGCGGCGCGAGCGGCGCCTGCGCCGGAGCGCCGACAACGCCGTGTCGGAGCCCGAGGAACCTTCGGTCTTCGAAGAGGCGCTGAGCGCGCTCGCCGCCGCGGCAGCTGAGCCCGACGTGCGACGCGCCGCCGACGCCGCGGCACTGGCCCTGCGCCGTTACGCCGCGCGCCACTTTCGGGCGCCGACCCACTCCGCGACGATGCCCGAGCTGCATGCGGCCGCGGCGCCCTATCTGATGCAGGCGCGCTGGCCCGCCTTCCTGGGACTGCTCGAAGCACTCGACGAGGCGCGCTTCCGACCCGATGCCGCGATGCGCGAGTCCTCTGTGCGCACCCACGTGCAGGCTGCCACCGCCTTCGTGCGCGACAGCGTCCCGACGACGCCTCCGCGATGAGTGCCACCGTCTGGCAGACGCCGTGGCTTGCATTCCTCGGCATCGAGGCGCTCGAGCGCCCTTGGCTCGGGGCAGCGCTCGTGCTCCTTGCAATCGCGGCTGTTCTTGGGAGGCTGCGCTTGCGACCTCCCGCACTTGCGTGGCCCGCCCTGGGCGAAGCCGCCGAGGCGGGTGCGCGAGGGAGCGATCCGATCCGAGCCGTCGCGCTGGCGCTGCGCACGGCCGCGCTCGTGGCCCTTGCGCTTGCCCTCGCGGGACCCGTCTTCTTGCGTCGCTCGCCCATGGAGGCGGGACGAGGCCTCGACCTCGTGCTCGTCGTGGACACCTCCGGAAGCATGCGAGCCCTCGATGCTGCGATTGATGGCGATACCCGCACGCGACTCGATCTTGCGCGCGAGGTGGTGGCTCGCTTCGCACGCACGCGCGTCGCTGACGGGGATCGCGTGGCGCTCGTCGTGTTCGGCGAGACGGCCTTCACACAGTGTCCGCTTACGAGCGACGGGCACCTGCTCGAGGCAGCTGCACAGCAGGTGAAGGCGGGAATGGCGGGAGAGGCCACCGCACTTGGCGATGCGCTCGCGCTCGCGGTCAAACGCGCCATGCCGCCCGACGACGCTGCGAAACCCACCGATCCCTCCCAAAGGCCGGGTGCAGGCCGCGTGGTTGTGCTCCTCACCGACGGGCGTCAAAACGCAGGCTCGCTGCCGACCGACGTCGCCGCGGCACTCGCCCGCGCTGCGGGGGTGCGGGTGCACGCCGTGGGAATCGGCTCCGAGGGCGCAGTCCCCATGGCCGCGGACGATGGCTCGGGGGCGATGTTGCATTTCGAGCGCCACGACCTCGACGTCGAGACGCTGCAGCAGATCGCGGCCACAACGGGGGGACGTTTCTTTCGCGCAAGAACCCCGCGCGAGCTGGAGGCCGTCTACGCCGAGATCGACTCGCTGGAGCGCGTCGCGCGCAGCGAACCCGCCCGCGAGGAGCGCACGCCCTCCCCTGAGCTCGCCCTCGCGACCGCGGGCGCGGCGATCGTGCTCGAGATGGTCCTTGCTCGCCTCTTCGGCAGGTGCCTGCCGTGATCACGCACGCCCTCTCTCATCCGGAATGGCTCCCCGCCGTCGTGGCCCTCGTGGGCACCGGGAGCGCCCTAGCACTGGCGGGAGGGCTGCGCGCGCGGGCTCGCCTTCGCGCCCTGCTCGGCGACGCCGCGCCCGGCACCGGGCTGCTCGGGGACGCGATCCTGGCCGTGGCGCTGGCCGCGGTGGGCCTCGCGCTGCTCGGACCTCGGGCGGGGTACCGCGCAGAACGCGTGGAGGTCTCAGGCGTCGATCTGGTTGTGCTGCTCGACGTCTCCCGCAGCATGGACGCGCGCGATGCACCGCCGAGCCGCCTCGAGCGGGCTGTCCGAGTGGCCGCAGACGTGCTCGCGGGCCTCGGGTCCGGCGACCGCGCCGCGCTCGCCGCGTTTGCCGGGAGGGGGGTGCTGCTCACTCCGCTCACCCCGGATGCCGGCGCGCTGCGAGAGATGCTCTCCGGGTTTGATGGTGAGCTCATGCAGAGCCGCGGCTCGGAGCTCGGCGCCGGCGTCCGCGAGGCGCTGACCGCCTTTGAGGAGGGAAGTACTCGGCCGCGCGTGCTGCTTCTCCTCTCGGACGGGGAGGCTCCTTTGGGCCAGGATGCTGGTGACCTCGGGGCGCCCGAAGCGGTGCGCGCGGGCGTACGGGTGGTCGCAGTCGGGCTCGGAACCGAGGTGGGGGCGACCGTTCCCGACCACGGCGTTCCACTGCTGGATGCGTCGGGACGGGTCGTGATTTCGCGCCGAGACCTGCGGCGTCTCGCGACCCTCACGGCAGCAACGGGCGGTGAACTCGAACCGACCGATGCCTTCGGAGCGGCGAATACCGCGCACCTGCTGGCGACGCTGCGCCGCGATGCCCCGAGTGCACCCGGTGTCCCCGTCGAGCGCCGCGTCCCAAGGCTTTGGGTGTGGCCCATCGCGGCGTTCGCGTTTGCACTTTTGCTCGGCGAAGCGGCGCCAGGGCTTGGCCTCCATCGGCTCCGGCCCCGCAGGCTAAGTCCCGGGATCGCGGCCCTCTCGGGCTTCTTGCTGCTCTGGCCCGTACCCGCCGCCGAGCCTACTGCGCCTGACTTCTCCGACGCTGCGCCGCACCCGGACGCCGGCGCCGAGCTCCCGGTGGAGAGCATGCGACTCGACGAGCTCGAGGCGCTGGCGCGGGCGCGGCCCGCGGATCCGCTCGTGCTCCTTCGCCTCGGCTTGGCCCGCTCGCGCGAGGGTCTGCAGGAGGATGCCGCACGGGCGTATCTCGCGGCCGGCCTTCACGCGCACGATCCCGCAGTCGCAGCCCTCGCCTGGTACGACCTCGGCGTCGCTGCGCTTGCCCAAGGAGATCTCTCCGCTGCGCGGGACGCATTCTTCGACGCGCTCGCGCTCGAACCGCACGATCCTCGCACCCAGTTCAACCTCGAGTGGACGCTGCGCGCCCTCGCCGAGCACCCGCCGCCCTCACCGGACACAAAGAAGCCCGGACAGCGGCCCGGCGATGGGGGAAGCCCACGCGAGAAGACAAGCGAGGTTCCTGCGGCCAAAGGAGGCGAGAAGCCGACTCGGGAGACCGCGCCGCAAAACCCCCCTTCACTCCAAGGCCACAGGGCCGAGCGGCCGGGAAGCGAAGCCGGAGCCGATGCGCCTTGGGGCGGGTCGCCTCCAGGCGACGCGGGGACCTCGGGAACTCCAAGGGCTGCTGGACACGCTCCTGTGTTGAGCCCAGAGCAAGTGCGGCTCTTTCTCGCCAGCGTCACGGAGGAGCCTGGGCATGCACTGCGCCAGGCTGCGCGACGCGCGACGCGCACTGCGAGCCCGGCTCCCGGCCCGGCCGCGGGCGGCCCCACGTGGTGAAACCCTCGCGGAGCAGGCGCCGACGACGTCGAGGGCCGTGGCTTCACAGCATGGTGTCGCTTGCGCTTACTGCGGCCGCGCACGCCGAAGGCCCGCCCTGCCTGGCCAGCGTCGCGGTCTCTCCCGGGCGCGCGGTGGTCGGTCAGCAGGTTGCCTACACCGCGCGCGTGCTGCGCCGGCCCGACGTCGGCACCGTGAGCTGGGTGCAAGGGCTTAGCTTCCCGAGCTTCCGCGCAGAGTGGCTACCGGGGCTCACCGGTCACACGCGTCTCGTCCAAGAGGGGACTCCCTATCTTGTCTACGAGGAGCGGAGGGCACTTTTCCCCATGCGGTCTGGACGGCTCGCGATTCCGATGGCGAGCCTCAGCTGCGCACTCTACGCGCCCGCGGGTGGCGCGCACCGCAGTGTCGCGGTCGAGGTCCCGGCGGCCGGGGTCGAGGTGGACGAGGCGCCCGACGCGGGCCGGCCCCGCTCCTGGAATGGACTCGTGGGCCCCGTCGACATCAAGCTTGAGGCAGAGCCGCCGGCCGTCGCCCTCGGCGAGACCGTGCGCGTCACGGTGACCCTGGCGGGCGACGGGAATCTTTGGGCAGCTGCGGCGCCGTTCAGTCAGGCCCCTTTCGAGAACACCGACGGAGCCATCGCCGAAGTCTTCGCGCGCACGCCCGAACTCAGCTTGGACCCCGGCGAGCACTTGCACCTGCGTCGGGTCTTTGCCTTCGAACTGGTTCCAAGGCGACCGGGTCGGCTCGTGATCCCCCCGTACGAGTTGTCCTATTTCGATCCGAGGGCGGAGCGATTTTCAGTTGCAAAGACCGAGCGCGTCGAGATCGCCGTCGCGTCGCAGGCTGGCGAGCAGGGTCCCCACTCCTTGGGCCCCGATCGAATCCATCCCGACACAACTTCTTCGCGCGCTCCCGTCTCGGTGGAGACCACGGGAGGCGCCGCTTCGCCGGGTCCGCTCGCCGCACTGGCCTTCGTCCTGGCCAGTAGCGCGGCGGTTGTCTGGAGACGGCTCCGCGGACCAAAGGGCGCCCCAAACACCATGAGGGCAGCGCTTCAAGACGCGGATCGGGCGCGCCGCGCGGGCCAACCGGATGCAGAGCGCCGCGCCCTGGTACGCGCCGTCCGCGCGGGTTTGGAACGGCGGGTGCTTGCCAAAGCCGAGAGCGAAAGTGTTCGTCCCACAGCCGGCGCGCTCTCCGCAGACGAGCTGGCGGAGCGAGCCCAAGGCGATCCCAGGCTCGCCGCAGCCGCTGAGATTCTGCTGGCCGACGAGCGTTCGCGCTTTGCGCAAAGCGGCGAGGGCCCGGATGCGGAGCGTCTGCGCGCAGCCGCAGATACGCTGGCACGCCGCCACTAGCGCCCCGTACCGGGACGCCAGAGCCCTACCCGTACGCCCGCGGCTCTGAGGACCATCCAGCCTCCTCTGAATTGAGCCGGACCCCGGCGCCCGCTCGCGTGGGGAAGAAGCAGCGACCATGTCTTGCAGCGCACGCTACCCTTGACACGCTTCCAGGAGGTCTGGCGAAAGTGGCGGAGTTCCAGTTTCAGGAGATGTTTCCGCACAGCGCGGATGCCACGACGTACCGCTCGCTCGGCGCGGAAGGCCTTTCCACGGCCACGTTCGAGGGCCGGCCCTTGCTAAAGGTGGAGGCGGCCGTCCTTTCGCGCCTCGCGGCAGAGGCGGTGCGCGACGTCTCCCACCTCTTCCGACCGAGTCATCTGGCCCAGCTGCGCAAGATCCTCGACGACCCTGAGGCCTCGGACAACGACCGCTTCGTTGCGCTGCAGATGCTGAAGAACGCCAACATCTCTGCCGGCATGGTCTTGCCGTCCTGTCAAGACACAGGCACCGCGATTGTCATCGGGAAAAAGGGTCAGCAAGTCCTGACCAGCGGGGACGACGAGGAGGCGCTGGCACGCGGCGTCTTCAAGACCTACACCGAGACGAATCTGCGCTATTCCCAGCTCGCGCCGCTCTCCATGTACGACGAGACGAATACGGGTTCGAACCTGCCGGCGCAGATCGAACTCTACGCCGTGGGCGGGGACGAGTACCACTTCCTCTTCATCACCAAGGGTGGGGGATCCGCAAACAAGACCTTTCTGTACCAAGAGACGAAGGCACTGCTGAATCCAGAGTCCCTGCTCAAATTTATCGATCAAAAGCTCCGCACTCTCGGTACCGCGGCGTGTCCACCCTATCACCTGGCGATCGTGATCGGTGGCACCTCTGCGGAGCTGACTCTCAAGACCGTGAAGCTCGCGAGCTGTCGCTACCTTGACGACCTCCCGACGCGCGGCAACAAGCTCGGCCATGCGATCCGCGATCCTGAACTCGAAGAAAAGGTCTTTGCGCTCGCAGGGAAGACGGGAATCGGTGCCCAGTTCGGTGGCAAATACTTCTGCCATGACGTCCGCGTGATCCGCCTCCCGCGACACGGCGCGAGTTGTCCGGTCGGCATCGGTGTTTCTTGCTCCGCCGATCGCCAGGCCAAAGCGAAGATCACGCGCGAGGGGGTCTACCTCGAACAACTGGAAACGAACCCCGCCCAGTATCTTCCCGAGCTCGGCCGCGCCGAGCGTGACGGTGAGGTCGTAAAGATCGATCTTTGGCGTCCCATGAGCGAGATTCGGGCGACCCTGTCGCGCTATCCGATCAAGACGCGCTTGTCGCTCACAGGTCCGATGATCGTCGCGCGCGACATTGCACACGCGAAGCTGAAGGAGCGGCTCGATCAGGGCCTCGGGTTGCCCCCCTACACCAAGGACCATCCCATCTACTACGCCGGCCCCGCAAAGACGCCGGCGGGCTATGCCTCGGGTTCCTTCGGTCCAACGACCGCAGGACGAATGGATTCCTACATCGACCTGCTCCAGAGCCAAGGCGCGAGTCTCATCACGCTCGCGAAGGGCAACCGCTCGAAGGCTGTGACTGCGTCATGCAAAAAGTATGGAGGCTTTTACTTGGGCTCGATCGGTGGCCCCGCGGCCATCCTCGCTCAGAACAACATCCGAAAGGTCGAGGTGATCGAGTACCCGGAGCTCGGCATGGAGGCGATCTTCAGAATCGAAGTTGAAGATTTTCCGGCCTTCATCGTGGTTGACGATAAAGGCAACGACTTCTTTGAAAATCTCTGAGCCACCGTCCTAGCTTGGCTGCGCCACGCAGCGCGCGATCCAGCGATCGATTTCCTCGGGTCCCTGCGAGACGGAACTGAGCAGGTCGCCGACCAAACCCAACTCCTCCTCGTCGAGCCGGAACACGTCGGAAAACGCCAGGATCCCTGTCTCATCCCACACCGCCCAGCAGAGCAGCAGCAGGCTCAGTGCGCCGGGTTGGACGCGGTCGAGGGCGCGACGCAAATCGGCCGGCGACTGGATCGCGGGACCGTCGTTCGTCCAAACATCGGCGAGACCGATGCGCGCAAGGAGTGCGCGGCAGACCTGCGCACGCTGACGCCGATCGCGGAATCTTTCTCGTCTCACGCGCGAGGAGCGCGGGCGGTGCGCGATCGTTCCAGCCCCTCCCGCATCTTGTGCTGTCATGCCTTCCCCTCCGACAGCGGCTGGGCTGCGCCGTCACACGGTGGCCGGGGGGCACTGCGCTATTTCGCCATACGCAACACCTTTCATCCGTGATCTTTGTCACCCTTCCCAAACTCGGTCTGCGGAAGGTCTGCGCATCGCATCGATGCCGGCCCCGATTCCACGCGGGCCGCGAGCTCGCCAAACTGGCGGCGTCGGATCGCGAAGACGGTGCATGGAGCGAATCCCCCAACCTTGACGCGGGCCCGGCGCTAGAGGGCCGCGAGCACCCGGGGGAGCTCCGCCAGGTCGTGCATGCGGCCCGCAGGCCAGGGTCCCGTGTAGCCACGCAGCGCGGCGTGGGTATCGCGCACGCAACGCGTGAGCCAGATCGTTCTCATCCCCAGCGCGGCTGCGCCGGCCACGTCGGCCGCGAGGTTGTCGCCGACATGCACGGCTTCGCCGGCGCTGACTCCGAGCCGTCGCAGCGCCTCGTCGAAAATTTCCTTGCGAGGCTTTCGGACGCCGACCTCTTCCGACACCACGATTGCGTCAAGATGAGGAGCGAGGCCCGCCTGCTCGATGACGCGCACCGCTGCAGGAGTGTGTGTGAAGTTCGAGCACACGCCGAGTCTTAGCCCGGTGTGGAGGCCCGCGAGGAGCGGAGCATGATGATCGAGCACGCTCACACAGCGAACCACCTGATCCATGTGAACCTCCGTCAACAGCTCCGGCAGCTCCGGTGCGCCGAGGCCGAGGCGCTCGACGAGCAGTCGAAAGCGTTGACGTGTCGGGACCTCGCGCCTCTCGGTGTGCACCACAGCCTGCACCTCCGCGTCCACGGTCGCCAGCGCCTCAGCGAACGCCTCAAACGAGAGCGTAGAATCGTGGTGGTCGCGCAGGGCTTCGTAGAGAAAAGGATAGGTCGAATGCATGCGGCGCCCGCGCAGCTGAACCTCAGGAAGTCGGTCCATATGCAGATCGACGAGGGTGTCGAACAGATCGAAGAGGACGGCCCGGAGCGCCACCGTGGGGGACCGTAGCGAGCCCCCAAGCTCGCCGCCTATACTCCTTCGCCATGCCCACCCCCGAACCGTCCTCCAATTTTGACCCCGAACCCACCCGCAAGACCGCGAGCGACGGGAAGCCTGCGCCGACCCCCTTCGACAATCCTTGGCTTCTGCCAATCCTGTTGATCGGGTTTGCGCTCTGGTTCTCGTACGATGGCTGGCTCAACCCAAACATCAAGTCCATCCTGTTCAATCGGATCGGTGCCGCGATCTTGGCGCTGGCTGCGATCTGGTCGACGCGGGGGGCACTGCGCGAGAGCAGGCTGCGCCGCGAAAATGAGCAGCGCGGCCAGACCGGCGCGAGCTCCTAAGCACCACAGCGCCTCGGTCTCTGCGCAGCGACGCGTGCCGTGGGGAGGCACCTCTCGGACCCCCTCCCCGTCCCCAGTCCGATTCAGCAGCAGGACCGCCCTTCTCAGGGTATGTTGCTCGCCCCCAACCCCGGGGCCCCGTGCCCCAGAACGAGGTAAATCGGTGTCGGACGAACAAAGCGACAAACAGATCCGTGAGGAGCTCGATCGTCTGCGCGCGGAGAATGAGGCTTTGAAGGCGCGCAGCCGTCGCGGCGTCACGCTGAAGGTGAGCGAGAAGGGGGGCGTCTCGGTCTACGGTCTGGGTCGCTTCCCGGTGACGCTGTACAAAGAGCAATGGACCAAGCTGCTCGATCTCGCCGAGGACATCCGGGTCTTCATCCGGGAGAACGACGCACAGCTCAAGACCAAGGGATGAGGCCATCGGCGCCGCAATGAGCGAGGGGGAGAAGCTCGACGAAGGAGACCTTCGAGTTCGCTCGGACATCGAGCGCTACGGCTGGCACGTCGCCCTCGTGCCGCCGGAGAGGCCCGAGGACCCGGATTCCATCGGTTGGGGCTTCACGATCGGCCTCACCGAGAGATTCGGACACCCCGAGATCGCCGTTTTCGGGATGGACCTGCGCGCCACGCACCAGCTCCTCAATCGTACCGGCGTCGCGATCCGAAAGGGCTGGCGCCTCGAGCCGGGGGGCACCTACGCCGGGCTCGTGGAAGGCTACGAGTGCGCGGTTCGCGACATCGAACCCCGCTGGCACTCGATCTTCTTCGGAGATGCGCAGTGGCAGTACCGTGGCAAGGCGTTCTCGATGGTTCAGCTCTATTGGCCGGATGAAGGGCAACGCTTCCCGTGGCAGGAAGGATTCGCTTCCAAGTGGCGCTTTGATCAGCCGCTTTTGTACCTGGTCGAGGAGGGCGCCGCCCTCTCGCCCGCACTGCGAGACGTCCTCCACCGAGAGGGAGCGCTGTAGGGACGGAGGCCGCCTGCGCAAGGGCCACCGGAGGCTCGGCACGTTTTTCGCCGCGAGCCAGAGGTCGGACGCCCCCTACGAGGTCCCCGCGCGCCGACTCTCAGACCGCGCTACAAGGCAGGCGATGGGGGTAAGCTCGGCGAAGACTCTTGTCTCCCGCACTCTCGAGCGGGAGACCGACCTCTACGGTCCGGTGCGCGCCTTTCTCGAGCGGCAGGGTTACACCGTACGCAGCGAGGTGCTCGGCTGCGACGTAGCGGGCAGGCGGGGCGACGATCTCGTCATGGTCGAGCTCAAGCGGGCGCTCACCACGGATCTGCTGGTGCAGGCGACCCGCCGGCAGCGCACGACGAACTCCGTGTACGTTGCCGTCCCGCGCCCGCGGGCCGGCCATGGCAGTCGCTGGCAGGGGCTTCTCCACCTCTTGCGGCGCCTCGAGCTCGGCCTGCTCATCGTTTCCTTCTCGGGCCGGCGCGCCCGGGTGCAGGCCGTTCTCCACCCGCTTCCCTTTGATCGGCGCCGCAGTGCCAGGGGTCGGCGCGCGATCCTCGAGGAGATGGCGGGGCGCTCCGGAGATCACAACCAAGGCGGGAGCGTCCGAAGCCCGCTCGTTACGGCGTACCGTGAGAATGCCATCTATATCGCCTGCGGCCTCGAACGGAACGGACCCCTTGCACCGCGCGCGCTGCGCGCGCTTGGCACGGGTCCAAAGACCTTGTCGATCTTACGTTCGAACGTGTATGGCTGGTTCGAACGGGTGGGCTATGGCGTGTATGCCCTGAGCGCACAGGGCCGTTCCGATCTCTCGCGCTGGCCGGACCTCGTGGCCGACTATCGGAGCCGCATCGCGCGAGAGATCGAGAAGGAGCCCGCGCCTACGGCGACCGGGAGCGCGACGCCGGCCTCCGCGCGAGGGTGCGCCCGCTAGTCCGGCGCGGGCGCTACGCTCGTTCGCAAATGCACGATCGGGTCTTGCGGGGTCGCCGCGCACGCCATTGGGCAGCTTCGATTTTGACCTTTGCCGTCGTCGCCTTGCCCGCCCGTGGTGAGAGCCAGCCCGCGACCCTCACCTTTCTGCGGGACGGAAAGGTTGTGCGTACGCTCGATCTCGACACGATGCGGCGCAGCTGCGGTGCGCGCCGCATCGAGCTCGAGGATCCCTACTACGGAAGGCGCACCGCCTACCTGGCGTGCCCGCTCGGCGCGGTCCTCGCCGAGGGGTTCGGTGCGCCAGTCTCACGCGATCCGGGGGAGTCCTTCTTCCTGCGTGCGCAAGACGGCTACGCAAGACCCGCGAGCGGCGCCCGTCTCTCGGAGGACGGAGGCTTTCTCGCCTTCGCCGATGCGGAGCTGACCCCGAGCCAGGACGCGGGTGCGTCGGGTCCACTCGAGCCGCGCTTTGCGCCGATCGATCGGCGCCAGGTGGATCCGGGTCCCTTCTATCTGGTCTGGACCAAGCCCGAGCAGCGAGACCCCGACCGCTACCCGTGGCCCTACCAGCTCGTGCAGATCGAGGCCGCGCCGTTCGAGCGCGAGTATCCCCATACGGCGCCCGCGGGCCTTGCGCGCGACGCGCCCGCATGGCGCGGCTTCGCGACCTTTAAGAACGACTGTATTGCCTGCCACAGCATCAACACGGAAGGAGGAAAGATTGGGCCGGATCTGAATGTCCCGCGAAGCATCGTCGAGTATCGGCCCAGCGCCCAGATCAAGGCGTACGTGCACGATCCGAGCGCGTTTCGCTACACGAGCATGCCTGCTCACCTCGAGCTCTCGCCCGCCCAGCTCGACGAGCTCATCGCCTACTTTGAGGCGATGAGCACCCGCAAGCATGACCCCCACAGAGCCCCGTGACCGCGTCGCGGTGTGCGCATCGGGCCTGGCGCCCGCGTAGCGCAGCCCGTCACGGCGAGGATGGGCTGCGGACCTTTGCCGATGAGCGCATGCCCTGCCACGCAGGGAAGAAGAAGAGCCATACCAAGGGGACGTACCACGCGTAGTAGAGCTGATTGGGCACCGCCCGCAGCGCCCAGCCCGCATCGAGCCTAAAGACGAGGATCAGCGTGTCGGAGATCGCCCAGAGCCCGTAGTAGAGCGCGCTGTAGCCTGCCACGGCTCGCACAAATCTGCGCAGCGGAGGGGAAGCACTGGCCAAGCGGGCAGGCAGAAGATGGGCGCGCAGCACAAGGGCCAGCACCGTGAAGCACAGCTCGTACACCAGCCAGATCGTGTTTTCCGGCAGCTTCGGGAGCGCCGCATTGAGCGCCGCCCGAAGCGTCAGCGCGGCCGCGGGAACGATGAGTGTCCAACCCGCAGCCTCGAGCGCGGCCGCTCCCCCGATCCGAGGACCGCAAAGGCGAAAGAGGAGCCAGAAGACCCGGAAGTCACCCGACAGGACGAAGAAGCAGGAGAGGAAAAGATCCGCCCTCGTTCCTGGTCCGCCGAGCTCGCGAACGAGGGGACCGGTCGCAAGCGGATCCGCGATCGTGAGAAGCGCAAAGGCGATGCAGTAGCGGCGAACGAATTTCGCGTGGGCGGGGGAAAGGCCGGGCCCGCTCGACCTGCCCCGAAGCGCGAGATAGGCGAGGAATGCGACGGGAAGAACGACGACGGCGTAGAGGGACTGCGCGTCGCTCTCATAGAACGCCTGCCAACTCTGAAAGCCCACACCGCCTCCCGCCGCGCGATACGCTGACACGTCCGCCCCGGGCGGGCGAGGCTCGGGGGGGCGGCCTCCTCGGGACTTTGCACCCGGTGTATGCGCCGGCGTCGAGTGAGGGCGGTGGGTTGCCGACCTCCGGTTCGCCCGGAGACAAACCCTTGGTGGGACACCCCGTCTTTGGCAAGCGCAGCCCGCCCCGGTTGCGCCGCTTCGCGGCGCCACCCATCCTCGCAGGCCATGGCTCCTGAACGGTCCCGCGCCGTGGCGATCGGCGTCCAGCTGCCCGGCGTCGATGACGCCGAGCATGTCGCCTCTCTCGATGAGCTGAGGCGGCTCGGCAAGACGCTCGGCCTAGAGGTGGTCGAGCGCATCAGCCAAAGGCGCAGCGCGCTTGCTCCCGGGGCGGTGCTCGGCGAGGGCAAGCTCGAAGAGCTCGCGGCCCGGGTGAACGAGCTCTCCGCTGGCACGATCCTCGTCGACCATGAGATTACCCCCTCCCAGGCTCGCAACCTCGAGAAGGCGACGAGTGCCGAGGTCCTGGACCGCACAGCAGTCATCCTTGCGATTTTTCAGCGCCATGCCCGCAGCCGCGAGGCGCGCCTTCAAGTGGAGATTGCGCGTCTTTCCTACCTTGCACCGCGGCTGCGCGAATCCAGCGTTGGACGCGATCGCCAGGGGGGCGGCATCGGCAGCAAGGGTGCGGGCGAGTCGGGGATCGAACTCGACCGGCGAAAACTCCGCGACCGGATTTCGGAGCCGTGCCAGGAGCTCAGTGCGATCGAACGCGATGCGGAGACCCGGCGACGCAGGAGAACGGAGGCCAGCACCGTCGCTCTGGTGGGCTACACGAACGCAGGTAAGTCGTCGCTCATGCGAGCGCTCACCGGGAGCGGCGTCCTTGTGGCAGACCAGCTGTTCGCCACGCTCGATACGACGGTGCGTGCCCTCCAGCCGCCAACTCATCCGCGGATCCTGGTCTCCGACACCGTAGGCTTCATCAAGAAGCTGCCGCATGATCTCGTCGCCTCGTTCCGTTCCACCCTGGACGAGGTCCGTGACGCTTCGATGCTCGTGCAGGTCGTCGACGCTTCGGATCCCGCGCACCCGAACCAGATGGAGGTCACGCGCGAGGTGTTGCGCGAAATCGGAGCCGATGCGCAGCCCTGGCTCGTCGTGCTGAACAAGATCGACCGGGTAGATGCCGCAAGGCAGGCGGAACTGGCCGCGCTCCACCCTGCGGCGCTCCGGCTCTCGGCGAAGCGGCCCGAAGACGCTGCGCTGCTGCGGGATCGCATTGTTGCGTTCTTCGAGCGCGAGATGGTGGAGGACGAGGTCACCGTCCCGTACTCCCGGCAGCGCGTGGTGGGGGACATCCACTCCTCGTGCAGGGTGCTCGCCGAGACCTATGACGAACGCGGCACCCGACTGCGCATCCGCGCCCATCCCGCCGTGCTTGCTCGCCTGCGGGCTGCGCTCTAGTCCCGCCCAAGCCGAGGACCCAAGGACGGCGGCTCGGATCCTCCTCGCCCGGGCAGTACACCCTCTCGAATAACTGGCAGTTCCAGTGGTTCGCTCTCGCCGGGACGACGCGCTTGTCTTTGTCAGTCGCCTGCCGATCCAGTATCAAGCCTCGAGTCCAAAGGGGGGGAGCTGCGTGGAGTGGTGGCAGTCGATCGTGCTGGGCCTCGTCGAAGGCATCACCGAGTACCTGCCGGTGAGCTCCACCGGTCACCTCATCTTGGCTTCGTCCCTGCTCGGCCTAGGGCGAGACGAGGCTTCGAAGTCCGCGCTCGACGCGTTTGAGGTCGTGGTACAGGGCGGCGCCATCCTTGCGGTTCTCGGGCTCTACGCGCCGCGGGTTCGTAGCCTGCTTCTCGGGCTCGCGGGGAGAGATCCGGCGGGTCTCAAGCTCGCCGTGAATCTGCTCCTCGCGTTTCTCCCCGCGGCCGTGCTCGGCCTCGCCATACACGAAGCGATTAAGACGTACCTTTTCAATCCTCCTGCGGTGTTCACTGCACTCTTCGTGGGCGGCGTCTGGATGATCTGGCTCGATCGGCATCGGCGCAAAGAAAAAGAGGGGAGAAGCGTGAATGACCTCTCGCCGCGCGACGCGCTCTGGATCGGTCTCATGCAGTGCGCGTCGCTCTGGCCCGGAACCTCCCGTTCCATGATGACGATCAGCGCAGGGCTCCTCATCGGGATGCGCGCGACCGAAGCGGCGGAGTTCTCGTTTCTGCTCGGGCTCCCCACCCTCAGCGGGGCCTGCCTCTACGAGCTCGCGAAGAACCTCCACGAGGCCTCGAAGCATGGGACGCCAAACCTATTCCAGGAGCTCGGCGTTACGGCCTGCATCTTGGGCGTTGTCGTAGCGACGCTCTCGGCCGTCCTGGCAGTGCGCTGGCTCGTCTCCTTCCTCAACCGCCACGGCCTCGCTCCCTTTGGCTGGTACCGGATCGCGCTGTGCATCGTGATGGGCGTGTTGATCTGGGTGGGCTGGGTGCAGATCGTCGCCTAAGGCGTGCGCTCGAAAGGGCCTTACCTTGCTCGCGCGATCAGCGTCTCGGCGTGGGCCAGATCCTCGGGCCTGTTCAGATTTGCAAGCGCCACGCCATCCGGATCGAGCTCGGCAAGATCCGCATCCTCGAGATAGGAGGCTTGAAGCTCCGCGAGCAAGCCCTTTGCCGCGAGGCGGTCGGTCTGCAACCGGGCAGAGGCTGCGCGCTTCGCAACTTCTCGCCGGTAAAGCGCACAGAGCGGCTGGGCCACCCCACCCGGTCGCGGCACCACGACCTCGGCTCGCGGCCAAGCCAGGATCCCGAGCAGCAAGCCGGGGGTCACGAGCGGAAGATCGGTTGCAACGATGAGCACCCGCTCCGCTTCCGCCGCTCCGAGGGCTGCCACGATCCCACGCAGCGGACACGGCGGACCGGGCGGGTCGGGGACCCTCCGGCCCGGAGCGTCCGCAGGCGGATCTCCGCCCACCAGCAATACGTCCTCAAAGAGCTCCGTCAGGACGCGTGCGACGCGGGTCGCCGTGGCGACACCACCAACTGTCAGCGACGCCTTGTCGCACCCCATGCGGGTCGAGCTACCGCCGAGCAGGACGGCGCCGGCGACGTCGCGCAGGCGCCCGCCATTGTGGCCCACCTAGAATCCTGGCTCGCGCGCCGCGAAGAAGCCTTCGTCGAGCACCTGCACCACGCCGCGCTCACCAGCGCGCAGCCGCGTCTGCGCCGCGGGGAGGATGAGCAGGCCATGGGCGAGGGCCATCGAGCGCAAGACGCCCGAGCTCTGGCTGCCCGTGCTCCGCGCGACGAACTCGCCCGGCGCGTCCGACTTCGCTTCGAGGGAGACCCGCACAAAGTGCATGCGACCCGCGGCCTTTTCAAAGTCCTCGGCAAGTGTGGCGCGAATCACCGGGCGGAAGAAGGCCCTGTGGCCGGCCATCTTTCGGAGCACGGGGCGGACGAACTGCTCGAACGTCACCATCGCGGAGACGGGGTTTCCGGGTAGGCCGAACACGAGGGGACCGGTTTCCCCGAAGCGTCCGAAGACGATCGGGTAGCCCGGCTTCATCTGCACTCCCCAGAACACGAGTGTGCAGCCGAGCTTCTCGAGAACCGGTCGCACATAGTCGCGGTCCCCGACCGAGACCCCACCCGAGGAAACGATGACATCCGCTCGGCTCCCGGCGCGGAGCCGCTCCTCGAGTGCATCGGGGCTGTCGCGTGCGATGCCGAGATAGATCGGTTCGGCACCCGCCAGCCGGCACTGGGCGGAAAGCGTGTAGGAGTTGGAGGACACAATCTTTCCGTCGGTCGCGGCGGTGTCCGGCTCGATCAGCTCGTCGCCTCCCGAGACGATCGCGACACCCGGCCGCTGGTGTACCGCGACCACCGTGCGGCCGAGCGAAGCCAAGAGCCCGAGCGCTGCCGGGCCTAGCTCCGCCCCCACATCGAGCACGAGCTCGCCCGCGCGGACGTCCTCACCCGCAGCGCGCACGTTCTCGCCGAGGCGCGGGGCGACCTGCACCCGCACGAGCGCCCCGTCGCTTTCAGTCTCCTCTTGCTTCACGACAGTGTCGGCGCCGGGCGGGATGGGTGCGCCAGTGAAAATCCGGGCCGCCTCTCCCGGGGCGAGTGCGCGCTCGGGGCTGCCGCCGGCGGCGACCTCAAAAGCGACCCGCAGCGCGACGGGCGCGGCGCGTGTCGCACCGGCGAGGTCTGCGCAGCGAACGGCATACCCGTCCATTGCCGAGTTGTCGGCAGGAGGAAGCGTGCGCGTTGAGAGCACGGGCTCCGCGAGCACCCGACCGAGCGCCTCGGCGCAGCCCACGGTCTCAGACGCCAGCTGCGGCGCAAGCGCGAGGACGACGCGCTGCGCTTCCGCCACAGTAAGCCCAGTCCTCAGGCGATTCACACCGTCCACCTTACCTTCCCTGGCATCGGAGCGCCTCGACGCACAGGGAGGTGCTGCTAAGGTGCCTAAGCTTTAGGCACACTTTCCCCGTGGGGAGAATTTCGTTGCTGGTCGATCTTCAGCGGGTGCTTGATGCAGTCCTTGACGGGATCATCGTGGTGGACCGCGAGGGCCGCATCGAGCAGGTCAATGCCGAGGCCTGTCGCATCCTTGAGACCTCCTCAGAGGCCATCGGCGGCGAGCCCATCGAGCACGTCTTGGGCCGGGACCATGCCATGGCAAAGCTGGCGCGGGCCGCGCTTGCGAGCGGCCGCACCGCCCTCGCGAGCGACCAGCCCGTCGAGCGCCGCCACGACGTCAAGCTCGTCGTGGATGTCGCCGCCTCTGCGACCTTCGACGAACGGGGTACGCCCGATGGAGTGGTGCTTGCGCTTCGAGACCGCACGATCCAGCACTCCCTCCAGCAACTCGTGACCGAGCGGGAGAGGCTCGCGGCGTTCGGACGGATCGCTGCCGGGATCGCCCATGAGGTCAAGAACCCTCTCGGAGGAATCCGCGGCGCGGCGGAGCTCCTCGAGCTGCGAGCGGGAGACACACACACGCGCGAGTCGGCGCGGCTGATCGTGCGGGAAGTGGATCGCATCGCGACGCTCGTCGACGACCTCATGGTCTTTGCACGCGGGGAGGAGGTTCAGCTCGCCCCGGTGAATCTGCACCGGCTCCTCGACGACGTTCTCGACCTCCTGGCCCACGATCCGATCTCCGCGAACGCAACGGTCGAACGCCACTTCGACCCGTCCCTGCCCGAGATCCTTGCCGACCCGGATCGACTGGTCCAGGTCTTCCTGAACCTCGCGCGCAACGCGCTGCAGGCCCTCGAGGGGAAGGGCGGAACGCTCATCATCTGCACTCGGGTGAGCCTTGACCATCGACTCCTGATCGAAGACGGAGTGCGCGTGCCCGAGGTTCTGATCGAGTTCAAGGATACAGGGCGTGGGATTCCAGCCGACGTGCTCGAGAAAGTTTCGACTCCGTTCTTCACCACCCGCAAGGGTGGTACCGGCCTCGGCCTCGCCCTCTCCAAGCACTGGGTCGCGCGCCACGGCGGCGTGTTGCGCGTCGAAAGTGTCCCCGGAGACGGTACGACGGTGCGCGTCTCCCTTCCGCTGCGGAGGACAGAATGAACGAGAGCACGGCCACACGCCGCGCTCGAATCCTCGTCGCGGACGACGAGGCATCGATCCGTTACGTGCTGCGCGAGGCGCTCGGCGCGAGTGGTCACGAGGTCGTCGACGTCGACTCGGGCGATGCCGCGATCGAAGCCATCTCCAGCCAGGGCCCCTTCGACATCGCCTTCCTCGATATCCGCATGCCCGGCCCTTCGGGCATCGAGCTTGTGGACCGCATGCGGGCACTTGGTGCGGAGACGGCCGTGGTCGTGATTACGGCTCAAAACACCTTCGAGAACGCCGTCGAAGCCATGAAAAGCGGAGCGCTGGACTATCTCGTGAAGCCCTTCCGCCTTGCCGAGGTGAGCGCTCTGGTCGAGCGCGCGCTCCGCACGCGCGACCTCGAGCGCGAGGTCCGGCAGCTGCGTCGTGAGGCCGGCGAACGCATCGCGCCCGGGGACCGTCTGGTCGGACGGAGCGATGCCCTGCTCGAGATTTTCAAGACGATCGGCCGCGTGGCGCGCAGCGACATCTCCGTCCTGATCACCGGTGAGAGCGGAACGGGCAAAGAACTCGTGGCCCGTGCGATCCATGTCGCCAGCCCGCGGGGCTCCGGAGCGTTCGTGGCCGTGAACGCGGCCGCGATCCCCCGGGAGCTGCTCGAGAGCGAGCTGTTCGGTCACGAGCGGGGCGCTTTTACCGGGGCGATCGAGGCGCGCGCGGGGCGCTTCCGCGAGGCCTCCGGCGGCACGCTCTTCCTCGACGAAATCGGCGATATGCCGTTCGAGCTGCAGGCCAAGCTCTTGCGCGTCCTGCAGAGCAGCGAGGTGACGTCGGTCGGGGGACGCCGTCCAGAGCACGTGGACGTACGCATCATCGCTGCGACACACCGGGATCTCGACGCCGAGGTCAAGGCCGGCAGATTCCGAGAGGACCTGCTCTATCGGCTGCGGGTGGTACCCATTCACCTTCCACCGCTGCGCGAGAGACCCGAGGACATCCCAACCCTCGCCGAGCACTTCGCGGCACGCTACTCCGAGGAGATTGGCACCGGGCCGCGCTTCCTCGCGGAAGCCACCCTTCGACATCTGTCGGCATATGCGTGGCCGGGGAACGTTCGGGAGCTCGAGAACGCGATCAAGCGCGCCCTCGTTTTGGCTCCGAGCGAGGTGCTGACCCCCGAGGACTTCGCCTTTCTCGAAGCCCCTCTCGGGGAGAGCCGTACACGTGCCACACTCGAGCAGCTCGTGGCGGAGGAAGCGCGCAGCGCTCTCTCAGACACCGCTGTGCGGGACCTGTACCCGCGCCTTATGGAACGTGCGGAGCGTCCGCTGCTCGTCGCTGTGCTCGAACACACGGGCTGGAACCAGATCCGGGCCGCAGCGCTGCTCGGAATCAACCGCAACACCCTGCGCAAGAAGATCGTGGAGCTCGCCATCGAGCTGCCGGGACGGGAGTGACGTCACGCCCGCTCGCCCAGCGCTTGCGCGGGCTCTTCGTCGTGGCCGACGACAACCCGTGCTGGAGGCAGGGCCCAGTGGAACAGGCCCGCGCGGCATGCGAGGGCGGGGCGGCCGTCGTCCAGCTCCGCGCGAAGCGTGCGACGGATCGCACCGTGCTGGCGATGGCGGCCGACATTCGCAGCATCACACGCGCGAGGGGCGTCCTGTTCTTCCTGAACGATCGTTTCGATTTGGCGCTCTTGGCCGATGCCGACGGGGTGCACCTTGGGCAAGACGACCTGGCGCCGGCGTCCCTACCCCCCGAGGCGCGCAGGCGCCTGCTCGTCGGGCGTTCCACCCACACCCTTGCGCAGGCAAGGACGGCGCGCGCGGAGCCCGTGGACTATGTCGCGTTCGGTCCTGTGTTTGACACCCGTTCCAAGGATTCGCCCTACGATCCGCTCGGTCTCGCCCTGCTCTCCCAGGCGGTCCGCACTGTGGCACCTCACCCCGTGATCGCGATCGGGGGGATCGACCTCGCCCGTGCCACCTCCGTCGTGCGTGCCGGAGCCGCCGGGGTGGCGGTGATCTCAGCCGTGGCCGGTGCCGAGGACAGCGCGGCCGCAGCGTGCGCACTCGTCCGCGCGATCGAGGAAGCAGTGGCATGAGCGACCTCGCGGCCCGCGCCATCTCTGCAACCGGCATGGTGACGATGGTCGCCATTGCGTGGACGGCCTCGAGCGACCGCAAACGGGTCCCCTGGCGCATCATCCTCTACGGAACGGCGATCCAGTTTGGCCTCGCTCTCTTGATGCTGCGCACCGAGCCCGGGCGGCGATTTTTCGTGGCTGCAAACGATGCCGTCAATGGCTTCATCGGATACACCGACACGGGCGTGCGGTTCGTGTTCGGTGCGCTTGTAGACACCGGCTTCTCATTTGTGATCAACGTGCTCCCCATCATCGTCTTTATGGGCAGCCTGTTCGCGGTGCTCTATCACATCGGCCTCATCCAGCCGGTGGTCGCGCTGCTGGCCCGAGCCCTAGCGCGCAGCCTCGGAATCTCCGGCGCAGAGAGCCTTTCCGCCGTGGCAAACATCTTTCTGGGGATGGTCGAGGCACCGCTGCTCATTCGTCCCTATCTCGCAGCGATGACGGAGTCCGAGCTCTTCTGCGTGATGACGACGGGAATGGCGGGGATCGCGGGCTCGGTCCTCGTGGCGTACGTCCAGATGCTGGGTGGCGGCGATTTCGCAGGGCATCTTGTGATTTCGAGCATCCTCACCGCCCCGGCGGGCATTCTGATCGCCAAGGTCATGGTGCCGGAGAGCGGTGTACCTGAGACGGGAGCCGCGGGACACACCCTCGTCCAGCCTACCTCTCTCAATTTGATCGATGCCGCAGCCACCGGTGCGGCCGATGGTCTACGCGTCGCCGCCTACGTCGGCGCGACGCTACTGGCGTTCGTCGCCGCGATCGCGATGCTGAACGATGGTCTTGCGGCGCTGGGCGGCATGGGAGGGATCGAAGGGCTGACACTTCAGCGAATGCTCGGCTGGGTGATGGCACCGATCGCGTGGCTCATGGGGATTCCCTGGGCGGAGGCGACCCGCGTGGGCGGTCTGCTCGGGGTGAAGACCGTCTTGAACGAGTTCTTGGCCTACCAGCAGCTGGGCGAGCTGATCAAGGCTGGCGCGCTCTCTCACCGCTCCGCAGTGATCGCCTCGTACGCGCTTTGCGGCTTCGCGAACTTCGGCTCGCTCGCGATCTTGCTGGGCGGACTTGGCGGGATGGCACCGACGCGTCGCGGTGATGTCGCGCGACTCGGTCTCCGCTCGATCCTGGCGGGCTCGCTCGCAACTTTCATGACGGCGTGCGTTGCCGGGGTCTTGCTCTAGCCCTGTTCGTGGGTGAGCGTGAGCGTGATCTGCGTTTCGCCAGCCTCACCCGGCGACACGAGCACGCTCGCCTTCCGGTCTCCCTTTCCGGCGATTAGCATCCACTGGTCCGCAGAGCTCATCTCGCCCTCCACGTTCCAGCCCTGCTCGGCGAGCTTTTGCCGGTAGAACTGAAAGACTTTCTCTGGAGTGTCCTTGGATTGGAAGGCGATCAAGAGGCCTTGCGCGGGCGCACTGGAGCTCGCGACCACGCTCGCCCCGGGATAGCTCGGGACGTCGGCCGGAAGGTCTTTGGGCAGGGCCCCGCTGGGCGCCGCCTCCCCGGGAGCCTGCGGGGCCGTGGGACGCGGAGCCGGCGCGGTGGCTGGGGCGCTCGCGGCCGGCGCCGCCGCCGGTGCACCGGTCCCCCCTCTCCCACAAGAAAGTGTCGCGGCGGCTGCGGCGAGCGCTGCGCCGCGGACGAGGCGACGTCGAGTGAACGCCTGCATCGAACCCCCCTCTTTCGAGCCGGCGCGCAGCATAACCCGCCGCGTCCGCTCGCCCGACGCCGGGGCTCCTGTCCGGTGCGCTTCTCTGAGAAGAAGGCAGCCGACGCGCCTTCGTCCAGGGCTCGCCTTTAGTGCCCCTCGAACCTCGGGGTGCGCCGCTCGCTGAAAGCCGCCACGCCCTCCTTGAAATCCCGGCTCCTGAACAGCGGCAGAAGCTGCAGGAAAACGTGATGCACGTTGGCCTCGAATGTTTCGTCCTGGCCAAGACGCATCATGCGCTTGGTCGCTTGAACGGCAAGTGGCGCGTTGGCGGCGATCTCCGCCGCGAGGGCTTGGACTTCCTTCGTGAGCAACTCGTCGGGCACCACGCGGGAGACAAGGCCGAGGGACACGCACTCCTCGGCCGGGAGCGTGCGTCCGGTGAAGGCGATCTCGCAGGCGCGCGACCAGCCCACGAGCCGCGGCAACAGCCAGGTGCCGCCGCTCTCGGGCAAAACGCCACGCTTGGCGAAGGCCGGCGCCAGTTTCGCGCTGACGGCGGCGATCCGGATGTCGCAACCGAGTGCGAGGTCCATGCCATAGCCCGCCGCGGCACCATTCAGTGCGCAGATTGTGGGCTTGTCGAGATTGTGGAGCACGATCGGAGGGGCGTCGCGCAGATCGAACTTGCCAAGACCCGCGACCTCACCGCCGCTGCCGATGCCCTGCCCGGCCGCCAAATCCTTTAGATCGAGGCCTGCGCAGAAACCGTTGCCCGCGCCGGTCAGGACGACGACGCGCACGCCAGGATCGCGGTCACATTCGACAAGGGCGCGGGAGAGCGCTTCGAGCATGCCGGACGAGATGGCGTTCAGCCGGTCCGGGTCAACGCCTGCGCACAGATACCCTGTAAAATCAATGACTTATGACCCAGCGAAGGGGCGAAATCTTGCCGCTGGGTTGCCGCTGGCGAGCGTTCGCAGCGTCGAGTAGTTGATTCGCGCAAAAATCTCGATGAGTCCACACATACGCCAACTCCCTCCCCTGCTCCGGTCACGCGCTTAGGGGATTCCTGCCCTGCGTCTTGCCTCGAGCAGCCTGCGCTGCGAGTGGGCAGCGGGGGAGAAGTCGTCGGGGCGTGGGCTCCAGGCGGGTCCGCGATTGGCGGCCCGTTCCGCTTCGCCCCGCTGGGCGAGGACGCTCTCAGGCGCCTCTTCGAGCGTCCGCACAGCCGCACGCCGCGCGTGCTTCGCATGACGATGGGCCGTCGCCAAGGCGACGCCGAAGCGCCTTCCGATCTCTCGGAAGCTGCCGCCATTGACGAGGGCTGCGTCCACGAGCTCGCGATCGGACCGGCTGCAGATCGAGCACGGACGGGGCAAAACAACCCCCATGGTGCTGGGAGGGGCTACCGCTGCTTCCCCTTCCGAGCTGCGAAATCAGTGGCGAGAATCGACGCACGCACGGCCGCTATCGGCGAGTCCACGGTGCCCCCGCCAAGCATCGCCGTCACCACGCCATCCACCTCCCAGGCGTAGCACCTGGACGTGCTTGGGTGGTCCAGAAGCTCAAAAACCAGGACCTCGCCCTGCCAGGCCGGCTCGCCCTCGAAGCGCTCCTCTACGTGCGCCCGCTCGACGAGGCGAGAGCGAGCGCCATGCGTGACTCGGATAGCTTCCTGAAAGGTCAAGATGGGGACGTCGTTCACCTAGCTACCCATACCAGACGCACCACGGTAGTGGAACGGCGAGCGAGTTGGGGCGGTACCGACACCCAGCCGTGGCGCACCTTCCCCCCGCATCCCTCCAACACGCGAAAAAGCGCCGTTCATTCGCAGTGGGCGAAGCCGCATGGGCCCGGAACTGGGAGAAGGCAATCGAGGCCACGCGATGCGCGAACCCCCAGACGACCGGGCTCGGAACGACGGCTTACCGGCGAGAATGTGATGGAAACGCCACGACTGAGATGCCACGCCTTGGAGACGCACGGAGGGCCGTCGCACAGGCGCCTTTGGCCCGCTCCCGGGGCGCGCCGTGGGGTGTCATTGCGCCGGCGAAGGGGGCAGCGCGACGGGCCGCTCGTTCCACATCCGCGCGCGATCATGCAGGCGCGGTAGACGTCGTTGTTATGGCCCTCCGTCATCGAAGCGGCGACGGCAATCCCTACCGGGCCGCCACCGATCCAGCCTGACTGCCCGTGCGTCCGACAGTCCGCGAAGTCCCGCGCGCGTTCCTGCTCGGTGGCCTCGGGCTTTGTCCACTGATCCCAGGCCTCGCGCCGTGGGCCATGGGCGCATCCGGGGCCGTGCGCGAGGACGGCGACCGCAAGGGAGAGGAGCATCGCGGCTCGCCTCAATCGAAGCACCCCTTCTTCACCGAGGCGAGACTATCCGCCAAGATGGCCAGCTTCGCTGTGAGCTCGCTTCTGGCGGATGCACACTCCCGCTTGGGCGCAGAGCAGTCTTCCTCCTTGCGAATCTGACACCAATGGAATTCTCCGCACTCGTAGTCAGCGTCGTCCGCGGCGCGCTTGGCGTCGCCGGCATCCCATTCGAGACTGCCAAGCGTCGCTCGGCACGCCCCGAAATCGGAGGCGCGAAGTGTACTCGGGAGGCCGATCGCCAGAAGCGATGCGGCCAAGAGAAGACGACGAACCATGAGACCTTCCCTCCCGTGGCCATCCTACGCGCGTGTTGGTCGGCCCGAGAAGGACGAAAGCCGCAAGCGATCGAGGGTTCGTGGGTACGCCGAGGCGTGTGTCGCGAAAAGCTCTCCCCTGGAGGGTCTTGTCCCGCACTGCAACCTATCGGGATCGAACGGCACTGACCCACCACGGAGCGCGTCGCAAAGAGAGTACATTTTGCGACGGCACGGAGGATCGCGCGGTCAGCTATCCCGGCCTCGCTGACGGGGCACAGGTGGCAGGCTTCGACGTGCGATCGCGTCCAGGCCCCTGGCGGGCAATCTCGCGCGCCACCGCATCCTTCGATACCCCGAGCATTCCCGCGATGGCCCGGATCGACTTGCCAGCCCGGCAAAGCCGCGCGACGCGCTCGCCGTCTAGGTCGACACGGGGTCGCCCAAGCTTTGCCCCTCGACGCTTCGCCGCTGCGAGCCCTGCCAGCACGCGCTCGCGGATCAGGTCGCGCTCGAGCTCGGCCACGGCGCCCAGCGTGTTGAAGAGGAACCGACCGGACGGCGTCGAGGTGTCGATCGCTTGGTCGAGTACCACCAGGTCCACGCCGAGCGCCTCAAGCTCCGCGGCCAGCGTGGTCAAGTGGCGCACCGACCGCGCGAGTCTGTCGAGTTTCGTGATCGCGAGAACGTCGAAGCGGCGACGCCGGGCGTCGGCCAGGAGCTTGTCGAGCGCGGGCCTGCGGTCCTTCGCGCCGCTGACGCCGTGGTCCACGTACTCGCCGACCACCTCGAGCTCGCGCGCCGTGGCGTACTGCCGCAGCGCGTGGAGCTGGGGATCAATGTGCTGCTCAAGGGTTGAAACGCGGGCGTAGAATACGACTCGGTGGGGCATGGTGGAGGGACCTCCTCAACCCGGACCCTACTTCGTTTGAACGTGATTGACAAGAGTTCAAAAGGGGGTGAGGATGGCTGCGAAAATGAAGCGAGGGAGGGGCGGAGCACGCCCTGGGACGGGTCCGAAGCCGAAGCCGCCCGCGCAGCTTCGGCGGAATCGTGTGGTGATCAACCTCACGGATGCGGAGCACGCGGAAGTGACGAAGACGGCCGAGGGAAAGTCCCTCTCTGACTTCGCGCGAGACGTACTGCTCCGCTACGTGGCCCGCCGCCGGCCGTGACGCCCGCTCCAAAGAGGAGGGGGAGACAATGAAAGATCATCTGGAATGCAACGCCGGCGATCTCCACGACGTCGCACGCCGCATCGCTGTGGCTGGAACGCTCGAGGAGCTCGAGTCCATCCGTCAGGTATTAGATGGCGAGATGATCGACCTTGGCAAACGAGTCAATGCGCTCGAGGAGATCTTCCTAAAGGGTGGGCCCCGTGTTGCGCGCGGACCGCGTCGCGGGCAGCTCACAACCATTCACCACCGGAGGCGTCTGCTCCACGAGCTCTTCGGAGCGGGGCTTCGCACCTCAGGCGTGAACGATCAGTACCTGGAGTGCTACCGACGCGCCCTCCGGCTCGGCGCCAAGCTAGCGCCGGAAGCTTTTCTCGCAGGCGACCCGATCGTGTGCGCGGACGGCGCTGCGCCGGCGGAGGTGGCGTGATGGCGACGAATCAGAAACGCCGCCGCCATGTACCAGGCGAATGCGCGCGGAGAGCCATACTCGGCTGGTACGCGCGACACCCGGAAGAGGCTCAGCGCATCGCCGTCGCCCTGGCCGCACATGAGGGCGCGTGATGGCGCGCTTTCGCTTCTGGGACGTGCCCGATGGCTCCGACCTGGAAATCGACGCGCTCAAGAGTCGGATCGCCGAGCTGAAAGCCGAAATCGAGCCGCTGCGCGAGATGATCAGAATACGCGACCGCGAGATTTACAACCTGGAGCAAGAGTTTTGCCGGCGCCGATCAAGGGACCGGAGAGCAGCCAAGAAGGCGCTCGAAATAGGGCGCCTCCAGTGAAGGGCGCGACGCGAGGCCAGCCGATCGTGGGGGACTCGGCGTGACGGGCAAAGCTGTGCGCCTCGATGACCTCGTGCGCCACCTCCGGGGCGTGTCTCAGGACGGCGTCCTCGTTGACATCCTCCTCGAGCGCGCCGACCACATCCTGGCGGCCGACGGCGGGCGTGAATGCACGCGCGTGCTGACCGACGTGGAAATCGACTTGCTACTCGCCGGCGATGAGCCCAAGGATGCGGCATGCGGCTGATTGGCGTGATCTTGCTCGCCGGGGCGTCTTGGGCGTGAGCTACCCGCGGGTGACGCTCAAGGATGCCCGAGGCCGCGAGTTCTCGACGGGGGTCGAGGGGAGGTGTGGCGCGCGCTTACACGCTAGAGCGTCGCGACTCGACGGAACGGATGGGGCGAGATGAGGGGCACGGCGCCCCACGCCAGGACATTACGGCGCCTTGCTCGTTTCGGACGTGGCTTCCTCCCATATCTCGCCCTCCTCGTGTCGCTTTTTGTAGCTTGGTATCAGCTCATCCGTGTCGACCATTCGCTAACGGCGTCGGTCCTGAATCTCCGCTATGAGGGCGGCGTCCTCGCTGCTGACGTCGCGTTTATCAATGACGGGAATCGCTGGGAAGCGGTCCGAGGAGCCGGTTTCGCGTACGGCTCGTTCACTCCCGGCCCCCGGCAGGGGGAATTGACCGGGCCTGAACCCCGCGTGCTTTACGACCGACCAGGCGACCTCGGAGCGCCATTGCTGCTTCGACCTGGAGAGGTCCAGATCGTTCCGCTAAAAAAGCGCGTATCCCCCGATGAAATCGCAGCACGAGGTAGCCAGGAAAGCGATTCCTTTCGCACCCCGGTCTACATAGATTTCAGCGCTTTGCGGTCCGACGGATTCACAGAGCCAACGCTCTTGCGCTGCGGGGCGGTCGTCTTTCTAGCCCCGGGCATCAGCGCCGCAGAGTGGAAGGCGGCGATTGCATCGCTTCTTCCAGAATCAGAGCCGTGGTGGTCGTGGCAGCACCTCAAACGACAAGCCGGAGAGAACGCAACGACGGGTGACACACGCCTTGGCGTGACGCCGCTA